>NZ_CAKZHY010000059.1 GCF_936928535.1 uncultured Bradyrhizobium sp.
CCAAGCTCGGCCGCGATCCGTCCGAACGCCCCGCCCCGCGTGAACGCGGCGAACGTGGCGAACGCCACCACGCCCCGCAATTCCTCCAGCGCGCAACCACGATGGCGCCGAGGGGCGATGACGACTTCGAGGAGTGAGGCCGCCCGGTCAAGCCAGGCCCCGACCCTCGTCCCCGACCGTGACTGTCCGCTCTGTCCGCGCCTGGTCGCCTTTCGCGAGGCGAACCGCGCGCGCGAGCCGCTTTGGCACAACGCGCCGGTCCCGCCTTTCGGCGACATTACGGCCCGTCTCCTGATCGTCGGCCTCGCGCCGGGGATGCAGGGCGCCAACCGGACCGGCCGGCCCTTCACCGGCGACTATGCCGGTGATCTGCTCTACGCGACGCTGCTGGAATACGGCTTCGCCAGGGGTCGTTACCAGGCGCGTCCGGATGACGGCCTGAAGCTGGTCGACTGCCGGATCGCCAATGCGGTGCATTGCGTTCCGCCGCAGAACAAGCCGCTGCCGGCCGAGATCAACACCTGCCGCCAGTTCCTCATCGCGAATCTCGAAACGATGCCGAAGCTGCGCGCGATCGTTGCCCTCGGGCGGATTGCGCACGACAGCGTGCTCAAGCCCCTGAAGCTGAAGGCGTCCCAAGCCCCCTTCGGTCACGGCGCCGTGCACCAGGCGGGAGCGTTCAAGCTCTACGACAGCTATCACTGCTCCCGCTACAACACGAACACCGGCGTGCTGACGGCTGACATGTTCCGCAGCGTGTTCGCGAAGGTGAAGGCCGATCTCGACTAGGCCTTGGCCGAATCCTTGACGGGGTTCGCCTTCAGCCAGTCCAGTACATCGCCGGCGTTCCGGTCCGGCGGGAACACCGGGTAGAACACATGCGTGATCGTGGCGTCGTCGATCACAAGCGCCAGGCGCTTGATCAGCGTCAGGCCGGCAACCTCCATGGTTGGCAGATTGAGCGCGCGCGTGAACGCCAGCTTCTCGTCCGAGAGCACCGGAAAGGGCAGATGCAGTCGCGAGGCCATCTCCGTCTGGTATTCGTTGCTCTGGGTCGAGAGGCCGAACACGTGCGAAGCACCGGCCGCCTTCAGCTCGGCGAACAGATCGCGGAAGGCACAGGTCTGCGGCGTGCAGCCCCGCGCGCCCGGGATCATGTCCCAATCGTCGACCAGGGCGATCTTGCCGGGCTCGCCGGTCCGCGGATAGGCAAACACCACGGTGCGGCCTGAAAGCGCCGAGAGATTGACCGAAGTATCGTCGGTCGCGAGCAGGCTGATCGCAGGCACCCTCAAGCCTTGCAGATGCGCAGCGCCGCCATCGTCAGTGGGCGCCGGAATCTGGCTCCAATCGACCTCGAGCAGGTTCTTCTGAGACATCCGCCCTATCCCCTCGCCCGCATCAGCCGGCCCTTCTCGCGGCTCCAGTCGCGCTTCTTCTCGCTCTCGCGCTTGTCGTGCAGCTTCTTGCCCTTTGCAACCGCGAGCTGCAGCTTGGCCCGGCCGCGCTCGTTGAAATAGAGCTTGAGCGGGATCAGCGTCATGCCCTCGCGGTCGACCGCGCCCATCAGCTTGTTGATCTGCCGGCGATGCAGCAGCAGTTTTCGCGGCCGCTTGGGCTCGTGGTTGAAGCGGTTGCCCTGGAGGTATTCCGGAATGGTGGCATTGATCAGCCAGATCTCGCCGTCCTTGGAATCGGCGTAGGACTCCGCGATCGTGCTCTTGCCGTTGCGGATCGACTTCACCTCGGTTCCGGTCAGCGCAATGCCGGCCTCGATCGTATCCTCGATGGCATAGTTGAAGCGGGCCTTGCGATTTTCCGCCATGACCTTGATCGGACGTTCGTTCTTATCGGCCATGGACTCAAAACCTGATCGAGATACGCGACGACGCTAACAGACTGGATGAAGCGCGCGCGTCACTTCTTGAGGAGATCACGGATCTCGGTCAGCAGCGCGACCTCCGCCGACGGCTTCGGCGGCTCCGCCGCCTTTGTCTCTTCCTTGCGCTTCAGCGTGTTCATGGCACGGATCACCAGGAACAGCACGAAGGCGACGATGATGAAGTTGATCGTCAGAGTCAGGAAGCTACCGTAAGCGAGCACCGCACCTTGCTTTTTCGCATCCGCTAAGTTGGTGGCGGTCACTGCCTTCGACAAGGGGACGTAATAGTTCGAGAAGTCGAGACCACCAGTCGCAGCGCCGATGATCGGCATGATGATGTCACCGACCAGCGACGTGACGATGGCGCCGAAGGCCGCACCTATGATGACGCCGACGGCGAGGTCGACGACGTTGCCCTTCATGGCAAACTCGCGGAACTCCGTGAGCATCCGCCTGCCCTTTTCATCAACGCTCATGAACAGCTCCCCGGTTGGCTAGCGCATCAATTGATCAGGCCGGCATGCACCATGGCGCTACGCACGGCCACGCGGGTCGGCTCGGAGACAGGAACCATCGGCAGCCGCAGCGTCTCATCGAACTTGCCGAGCAGCGACATCGCATACTTGACGGGCGCCGGATTGCTCTCGATGAACAGGTTGTTGTGCAGCGGCATCAGCTTGTCGTGGATCGCGAGCGCAGCCTTGCTGTCGCCCTTCGCCCAGGCCGCGTGGAACTCGGCGCACAGGCGCGGCGCGACGTTCGAGGTCACCGAAATGCAGCCATGGCCGCCATGGGCCATGTAGCCGATGATGGTGGCGTCCTCGCCGGAGAGCTGGTTGAAGTCCTCACCCATCGCGGCGCGCTGCTGCGACACGCGCACCATGCTGGCAGTGGCGTCCTTGACGCCGGCGATGTTCTTCAGCTCCCAGAGCCGCTTCATGGTGTCGACCGACATGTCGATCACCGAGCGCGGCGGAATGTTGTAGATGATGATCGGAATGCCGATCGCATCGTTGATCGCCTTGAAGTGCTGGTACATGCCTTCCTGGGTCGGCTTGTTGTAGTAAGGCGTCACGACCAGCACGGCGTTGGCGCCCGCCTTCTCGGCGTGCTGGGCCAGTTCCACCGCTTCCTTGGTCGAATTGGAGCCGGCGCCGGCGATCACGGGCACGCGGCCCTTGGCTTCCTCGATGCACCATTCGACGACCTTCTTGTGCTCGTCATGGCTGAGCGTCGGGCTCTCGCCGGTGGTGCCGACCGGAACCAGGCCGTTGGTGCCTTCCGAAATCTGCCAATTGACCAGGGAGCGGAACGCCGCCTCGTCCAGCGAGCCGTTTTTGAACGGCGTGACCAAGGCGGTGAACGACCCCCGGAATTTCGTCTTGGCTGCCATGGACTTCCTCCGTACGCGGCGAGTTTTTAGAGCAAGCCCCTTTCATATCGGGTCTCACCCGCCCGTAAAAGGCCTGCATCCGCGTGACGCACCGTTTAAGCCGCGATTTTGCCGCGGTGGTGGTGCAAACCGGGCGGCGGTAAGCGGCTGTTGGTATTTTGTCCGCATATTCAATCAAATACAGCCAGATCTTGTACAGATAGGTCTTGAGCCAATTGACTGATTCGGGGCGACGAACCGCCGTGACCTCTTTATCCCGTACCGCATGGCGATCTGCCGGTCTGGCGCTGTGCCTGATGGCTGGCCTGTCGATCGGCTGCGTCGCTCTGGCAAAGTCCAGCGAGACCACCGAGGACGGCAACAAGGAGCCGGCCAAGCCGACGGCAAAGGGAACCACAAAGCCAGCCGCCAAGCAGCCCCCGAAGAGCGAGGCGAAGGGGTCCGCCAAGGAGACGTCCAAGGGCGCAGGCAAGGACACCGCCAAGAACAGCGCCAAGAACGCTGCCAAGAACGCTGCCAAGGAAACCGCCAAGGGCGCTAGCAAGGGAACAACTCCCGCGACGGCCAAGGACGCAGCGAAGAAGCCTGCCGGCAAGAACGCCGCGAAGGACAAGCCGAAGCCCGCAGCGGCAGCGGCAGCGGCGGCGCCAAAATCACGACCAGCCGCGAGCACGTCGGCGCCTCAGGCCGCGCCCGCGGTGACGGCCACTGTGAGACCCAGCGCCGCTGCTCCAGCCTCCACCAGACCTGTCGCAACGCCCGTGCTCGCACCAGCGACCCGCCAGCACGCCGCGCCGCGCAAGCCGGTCACGCCGGCCGCCGTCGCCGCGACCTCGTCGACGTCGCAAGCCGACAAGGACACGCTGGAGAACGTCATCGAGCTCGTGCGCAAGCGCAAGGCGGGCGATGCCACCAGTTACGCGGATTCGATTTCCGATCCGGTTGCGCGAAAACTCGCGGAATGGATCATCCTGCGCAGCGAAGACAATGGCGCGAGCGTCGAGCGCTACCGCGCCTTCCTCTCCGCAAATCCGAGCTGGCCGTCGCAGACCTTCCTGCGCCGTCGCCTTGAAGCTGCGATGTGGGACGACCGGCGCGACGATTCCGTTGCGTGGTCGTGGTTCGAGAATGAATCCCCTGTTTCGGCCAAGGGCCGCTTCACGCTCGCCAAGGCGATGCTGGCACGCGGCTACCGCGCCAATGCCGAGCGGCTGGTGCGCGAGGCCTGGCGTAGTGACCCGATGTCGGAGGAGACCGAGAACAACGCGCTCGATCAATTCGGCGCGCTGCTGACGCCCGGCGACCAGAAGGCGCGGATGGACACGCTGCTCTATGGCAGCGAGCACGAGGCGGCGCTGCGCGCTGCAAAGCGGCTCGGCGCCGGCTATGTCGCGCTCGCCAAGGCGCGCATCGCCTCCTTCAAGAAGGCGCCGAACACGCGCGCGCTGCTCGAAGAGGTGCCGCGCGAGCTGCACAACGACCCCGGCTTCATCTTCAGCAAGATCCAGCTCCTGCGCCGCGAAGAGAAGTTTCCCGAAGCAGCCCAGTTGATGCTGTCGGCCCCGAAGGATCCGAACCGGCTCTACAATCTCGATGAATGGTGGATCGAGCGGCGCCTCCTGGCCCGCAAGATGATCGATACCGAGGACTTCCGCAGCGCCTATCTGATCGCGCGCGATGCGGCCCTGCCCTCGCGCGACATCTACAAGACCGAGCAGGAGTTCACCGCCGGCTGGATCGCGCTTCGCTTTCTCAACGATCCAGCGGCCGCCGCCCAGCATTTTGCTCGCATCGGCGTCGGCAGCGTCAATCCGACCACTCTGGCGCGTGCCGGCTATTGGCAAGGTCGCGCCGCCGAGGCCGCCGGCCGCCAGCAGGAAGCGCGCAATGCCTATGCCCGCGCCGCCGAGCAGTCGACCAGCTATTACGGCCAGCTCGCGCGCGCCAAGCTCGGCCTGCCGCAGATCGACCTGAACAGCCAGCCGCGCGGCCGCGGCGCCGAGCGGCTCGAGATCGTGCGCGCCGCGCAATTGCTCTACGAGCTCGACGAGCGCGAGCTGGCGGTGCCGATGCTTGCCGACATGGGCGAGAACGGCGATCCCGAGGCACTGACCGGCCTCGGCGAGCTGACCCAGCGCTACAGCGACGCGCGCGGCATGCTGCTGGTCGGCAAGGCCGCGCTCAACCGCGGCCTGCCTTTCGACTTCTACGCCTACCCCGTCAACGGCATTCCGCAATTCAGTCAGATCGGCCCCGAGGTCGAGCGCAGCATCGTCTACGCGATCGCCCGGCAGGAAAGCGCGTTCAATCCGGCGGTGGTCTCGCCGGCCCAGGCCTATGGCCTGATGCAGGTGACACCGGATGCCGCGCGCTATGTCTGCAAGCGGCATGGCGCAACTTACGACCTGTCGCGGCTGAAGAATGATTCGTCCTACAACGCCACGCTCGGTGCTGCCGAGCTTGGCGGCCTGCTCGAGGATTACCGCGGCTCCTACATCATGACCTTCGCGGCCTACAATGCCGGCCGCGGCAGCGTGAAGAAGTGGATCGACCGCTATGGCGACCCGCGCGACCCCAAGGTCGACGCCGTCGACTGGGTCGAGCTGATCCCGTTCTCCGAGACGCGCAATTACGTGCAGCGGATCATGGAGAATCTTCAGGTCTACCGTGCCCGCTTCGGCGGCGGCACGCGCTTGCAGATCGAGGCCGATTTGCGCCGCGGCGCCGGCAGCGTGGAGTAGCGACCTCTTCCGGGCCGTCTCGGAAGATATCGGTAGATATCGGTGCTGTCGGGAAACCGATTTTGGCCAGTGTTGCACAAACAGCACAAGCGCCACCGAGGCGCGGCTATTGCATTGTTTTAGTTTAGTTTTCTGGACTGGCGCCGGCTCGCTCCCGAGCTCTTCCTGGAGGCGGAACGGGTATGGCTTCGCTCCAGATGCGCCGCCTGCAAAAATCGCTGGGAAAATTCGGGCACAAACACGCGCTTCGAAATTGACCAGCCCAAGCAAATAGATGCATAAGGCTCGCACCGGAGAGGTGGCCGAGTGGCTGAAGGCAACGCTTTGCTAAAGCGTCATACGGTCTCAAGCTGTATCGAGGGTTCGAATCCCTCTCTCTCCGCCACCCAATTCAAATGAGCCGCGACGCCAATGGACTGCCGAAAGCCGTCGGCTGGTTGCTCGCGCGTCTCAGGCGTGCACTCCACTGATGGAGCGCGAATGGGCGGTCTCGTTGCGGCTCGCCGTCAGTAACAAGGTCCAGGGCGCCGTCCCCGTTCTCCAGGACGGAGATGGATCAATGCGCGGACACCCAGGCCCTTGCGTCGCGCTGCGCGGCCGAGATCTCGGCCTCCGACATCTGGCCGGCCACTTCCTGGCGCAGCGCCACGGCGTCCTTGCGGCCCTTCAGGGCGGCGAGGTTGAACCATTTGTGCGCGGCGACGAGGTCGACCAGGCCCGAGCGGCCGCTCGCCCAGTAGATCCCGCGCTCGAACAGAACGTCCGACAGCGCGGTTGCATCGATCGGCGTCGCCGTATCGAGATCGAAAGTACCCTGAAACATAACGCATCCCCTTTTTTCTTATGCCGCCTCGTCCCCCGAGCGCGGCTCCCGTCCAACTCTGATGCGCGTGATCCTTCTGGACCGCGCGCTGTTCAACTCATCCCCGAGTCTTCTTGCCTTGGGCGTCTTGCCCATTGCCGTTTGCCGGCTTGTTGGAGGCGATGATGGCGGGCAAATTTGAATGGCAGTTTAAGTATCGCGATGAAGTAGACGTAAACGGAAGGCCGCGCCAACAGCGCGGGAACTTCGAGAAGTCCCTGATTTGCAGGTACTTCTGCGATTCGTCAGATTTGGTTTACCCTGCGATTTCAGGACATCGATAACCATCGCGCACGGTGACATCAGTGCTGTGGTTACATCCTGTGGGAGATGACGCCGCGGGAAACGCCGAAAGGCCCGCCTCGCGCTGCGGCCGGCGCGCGCACGGGCCATCATGCCCGCGGGCCAAGCCTCGACGAGCCGCGCAAGGCGACGGCGCCGCGGTCAGATCAACAATGTGGGGAAAGGGATTGCCGGCAATACCCCGGCCTCAGGGAACGAGGGCGTCGGCGAACACGTCAGGACCAGATTCCAAATGAGCCCGAAGGCGCTTGTGGAATTGCGGAGCCCTTTTGAAGGAGACCCGCACCGAACGAAGAAAACTCTGTTTCTTCTGCCGGACCGTAAAGTCGAACGATCCGACCGTTGACCTGATGTCTCGCCGACACCCTCTATCGTCGACCAGAACCTCTAGGAGGCGCTGATGACGTGCCGGCTCTCAAGAGCCGGCAACTTCAGAAGCGAAGTTACTTCTTCTTCTTCGCGACCTTGCGGGTCTTCTTCGCAGTCTTCTTCACTGCGCTCTTCGCCTTCTTCGCCTTCTTCGCTTTCTTGGCCATGTTGCCCTCCGATGTGTGAGATGGCTTTAATCGCTGCATGCATTCGGGGATCGAGTGCACACTCATTCCGAATACACCAACACGACGAAAAAAACATCTTCTCACTTAAGGAAGTGTTGACGACGCAGCGCGCGTGCGCCAGCCGCGCTTGATTTGCCTATCGGCAGAGACACGCGCTTGCGATCGCAAATGCACGGCGCAACAACGACGCCTGCAAGCGCAGCGATTGCACGAAAACACTATGCAGCAAGTACGATTCTGCGCGCGCACATCACACGCGATCAATGCGATGAAGCGCGCGACGATGGGCGCGATCGGCTCGCGAGGCCTAGTCGCGGACTCTGAGTCGCGATTTTTGGCAACGAAATTATTTTCATGCTTAACGGCGGAAGCGCTCGTTCGAGCGCGTGCAAGTCGCCGTTTTGAGCGAATCGCGCGGACTGCGATTCGGTCGCAGCATCGCACTCGGACGGGATGAAGTTCGCTGTCGACGACGCTCGCATGCGTCGCATCGCGAGATGATGCGAGGTGACGACGCGTGTCGTCACCTCGTTCGAACGCGCGAGGTTAGATGCCGAGCTTGGACTTGAGCAGCTCGTTGACCGCCTGCGGGTTGGCCTTGCCGCCCGACGACTTCATCACCTGGCCGACGAACCAGCCGAGCGACTGCGGCTTGTCCTTCACCTGCGCGGCCTTGTCGGGGTTGGCCGCGATGATGTCGTCGACAACCTTTTCGATCGCCGAAAGATCCGTCACCTGCTTCATGCCGCGGCTTTCGACCAGCGCGCGCGGATCGCCGCCCTCCTGCCAGACGATCTCGAACAGATCCTTTGCGATCTTTCCGGAGATCGTGCCCTCACCGATCAGGTCGATGATCGCCGCGAGCTGCTCGGAAGACACCGGAGAGCCCGTAATATCACGGCCTTCCTTGTTGAGACGGCCGAACAGCTCGTTGATCACCCAGTTCGCCGCCATCTTGCCGTCGCGGGCGCGGTTGGCGAGCTTGTCGAGCACGGTCTCGTAGAACACCGCGCTCTCGCGCTCGGCCACCAGCACGCTCGCATCGTAGGCGGACAGGCCGAAGTCTGCGACAAAGCGCGCCTTCTTCTGGTCCGGAAGCTCCGGCAGCTCAGCCTTCAGCTCGTCGACGAAGCTCTGGCTGAACTCCAGCGGCAGCAGATCCGGATCGGGGAAGTAGCGATAGTCGTGCGCCTCTTCCTTTGATCGCATCGAGCGCGTCTCGCCCTTGTTGGGGTCGTAGAGCCGCGTCTCCTGGTCGATCACCCCGCCATCCTCGAGGATTTCGATCTGGCGGCGCGCCTCGAACTCGATCGCCTGGCCGATGAAGTTGATCGAGTTCATGTTCTTGATCTCGCAGCGGGTGCCGAGCGGCGCGCCGGGCTTGCGCACGGAGACGTTGACGTCGGCGCGCAAGGATCCCTTCTCCATGTCGCCGTCGCAGGTGCCGAGATAGCGCAGGATCGAGCGCAGCTTGGTGACGTAAGCCTTGGCTTGCTCCGCATCGCGAATGTCAGGCTTGGAGACGATCTCCATCAGCGCCACGCCGGAGCGGTTGAGATCGACATTGGTCATCGTCGGCGACCGGTCGTGCAGCAACTTGCCGGCATCCTGCTCCAGATGCAGCCGCTCGATGCCGACGGAGACGCTGCGGCCGCCGTCGAGCTCGACCAGCACCTCGCCCTCGCCCACCACGGGCGATTTGTACTGGCTGATCTGGTAGCCCTGCGGCAGGTCAGGATAGAAATAGTTCTTCCGGTCGAACACGGAACGCAGGTTGATCCTTGCGTTGAGCCCGAGGCCGGTCCGGACAGCCTGCCTGACGCACTCCTCGTTGATCACGGGCAGCATGCCCGGCATTGCCGCGTCGACCAGCGACACGTGGCTGTTCGGCTCACCGCCGAACGCGGTCGATGCGCCCGAGAACAGCTTTGAGTTCGAGGTCACCTGGGCATGGATCTCCATGCCGATGACCATCTCCCACTCACCGGTGGCGCCTTTGAGAAGCTTGTGCGTGGCCGTGCTCATGTCGTGCTCCCAAGCAGCGTGGCAGCGATCCGCTGCCACTCCGCTTCCAATGAATCCTTTGCCGCGCCCTTTCCGGCCTGGCGGTACCAGTAGCCGGCGTTGCCGAGGTCGCCTTCGACACGATGCAGATAGGCGTGTACCCAGGCGGCGTCGCGGCCGTTATCGTCCTGAACGATCCTGTGCGCCTCGTCCCAGTCGCCCTTCGCAGCCCACCAGAGGCCGGCGAGCGGCGCGGTCAGACCAGGCGCCGGCGCCGCGCCGTCGAGGCTTGCGATGAAATCGGCGACATTCACCACCACCTCGCGGGCGTGAAGCGGCCGGCCGCCTGCTCGATCACCTCGCCGAGCGAGAACAGCGTCTCCTCCTCGAACGGACGGCCGATCAATTGCAGGCCGAGCGGCAAACCTTGCGCGTCCTTGCCTGATGGCACGGCGATACCGGGCAGGCCCGCCATGTTCACCGTCACCGTGAAGATGTCGTTGAGATACATCTCGACGGGATCGGCACCGCCCTTCTCGCCGATGCCGAAGGCTGCCGAGGGCGTTGCCGGGGTGAGGATCGCGTTGACGCCCTTGGCGAAGCAATCCTCGAAGTCCTTCTTGATCAGCGTGCGCACCTTCTGCGCGCGCAGGTAATAGGCGTCGTAATAGCCGGCCGAGAGCACATAGGTGCCGATCATGACGCGGCGCCGCACCTCCGCACCGAAGCCTCTAGCGCGGGTGTTTTCATACTGCTCGATGATGGTCTTGCCCTGCTCGCGCAGGCCGTAGCGAACGCCGTCGTAGCGCGCGAGGTTCGACGAGGCTTCCGCCGGCGCCACGATGTAATAGGCCGGCAGTGCATACTTCGTGTGGGGCAGCGACACCTCGACGAGCTCGGCGCCCGCCGCCTTCAACCACGCTGCCCCTTCGCTCCAGAGCTTCTCGATCTCGGCCGGCATGCCGTCGAGACGGTATTCCTTGGGAATGCCGATCTTCATGCCCTTCACGGACTTGCCGATCGAAGCCTCGTAGTCAGGCACGGCAATGTCGACCGAGGTGGTGTCCTTTGGGTCATGGCCGGCCATCGAACGCAGCAGCATTGCGCTGTCGCGCACGCTGCGCGCGATCGGACCGGCCTGATCGAGCGAGGACGCAAAGGCGACGATGCCCCAGCGCGAGCAGCGGCCGTAGGTCGGCTTGATGCCCACGGTGGCGGTGAACGCTGCCGGCTGACGGATCGAGCCGCCGGTGTCGGTCGCGGTCGCGCCCATGCAGAGCAGCGCCGCCACCGCCGAGGCCGAGCCGCCGGACGAGCCGCCCGGCACCAGCGTGGTGTTGCTTCCCTCGCGACGCCAGGGATTGCCGACGGGACCGAAGCACGAGGTCTCGTTGGCCGAGCCCATCGCGAACTCGTCATTGTTGAGCTTGCCGAGCATCACGGCGCCGTCGCGCCAGAGCTGCGAGGTGATGGTCGACTCGTAGGTCGGCACGAAATTGCCGAGGATCTTTGAGCACGCCGTGGTGCGCACGCCCTTGGTCGCGAAGAGGTCCTTGATGCCGAGCGGGATGCCGGCGAGCGGGCCTGCATCACCCTTGGCGATCTTAGCATCTGCCTCGCGGGCCATGCTGCGCGCCTGGTCGGGCGTCTCCATCACAAAGGCATTGAGCACGCGCGCTTTCTCGATCGCACTCAGATGCGCGTCGGTCAGCTCGAGCGACGTGAAAGTCTTGTCGGCGAGACCCTTGCGGGCCTCGGCGAGCGTCAGCGATGTCAAATCGGTCATTTATTGATCGGGCTGCAGAAGAACGGAGACAGGGTCTTGTCGTTGGCCGGGTCGTCTTTCTTGTCGGCCGCATTCGCGGCGGCCTGGAGCTCGTCGAGCACGGCATTGACGGCGACATTGGGATCGGCAGCCTTGCCCTGCCGTTCCATCTTGTCGAGGTAGTTCATGTAGGCCTGATAGGCCTTCTCGTCGTCGCAAAGCATGCACATCGGACCAGGTCCCAAAAATTACTCGACGACCTTCGGCACCAGGAAGAAGTGCCCTTCGGTCGCAGGCGCGTTGGCAACGATATCGTCGGCGATCTCGCCGTCATTGACCACGTCCTGCCGCTTCTTCATCTGCATCGGGGTCACCGAGGTCATCGGTTCCACGCCCTCGACATTGACCTCCGAGAGCTGCTCGACAAAGGCGAGCATGGCGTTGAGCTCGCCCTGAAGGTGCGGAACTTCGTCCTCGGAAACCGCAATGCGCGCCAGATGCGCGATGCGGCGGACGGTAGCAGCGTCGACGGACATTATATAAGGCCTCTCACGGCAAAACCCAGCACGGTAAAACCTAGGTGCCGTATAGCAGAGGCCGGTTTTGCGCCGCAACCGGCGCGGCCGGCTTAGCCGGCCAGCGCTTTCAGGCGGGCCAGCGCCGATTTGGCAAAATCCCGGGTCAATTCGGCGGCCGGAAGCTCCCGGCCCATGCCGATCGCCTGCCCGGCCCAGAGATTGGTGAAGTCCACCCTGCCCTGCTTTTCGGCAGCCGCCTTGAGCGGCCCCAGTGCGGTCGCCGCATGGGGAAACGGCGGCGCATCCGGCGAGATCGGACCGGCCTCGCGCATCAGGCGGTTCTGCACGCCACGCGCCGGACGGCCGGTCATGACATTGGTGATGACGGTGGAATCGTCCCGCGCCTCGGCAAGCGCCTTGCGGCCGCCCGCACTGACCTTGGACTCCGGACAGCGCAGATAGGCGCTGCCGATCTGCACGCCGGAAGCACCGAGCGCAAAGGCCGCGGCGATGCCGCGCCCGTCAGCGATACCGCCCGCCGCGATGACAGGCACGTTCACGGCATCCGCAACCTGCGGCACCAGGGCAAAGGTGCCGGGCTGCTCCGCGATCTTGTCGGTCAGGAACATGCCGCGATGGCCGCCGGCTTCGGCGCCCTGTGCGATGACGGCGTCGGCACCACGCTGTTCGAGCCAGACCGCTTCCTTCACCGTCGTCGCCGACGAGATGACGAGACAGCCCGCCGCCTTGACGCGCTTGAGCAATGCCGGCTCCGGCAGGCCGAAATGGAAGCTGACGATCTCCGGCTTCAGCTCCTCGACCACCTCGCAGAAGGCCGCATCGAACGGCGCGCGGTTCGCCGCACTGATCGGTGCTGCCGGATCGAGGCCATGCTCGGTGTAGTAGCCCGCGAGACGCTGCTTCCAGCGCGCCTCGGCCTCGGCCGTGAGCTCAATCGGCGTGTGGCAGAAGAAGTTCATGTTGACAGGCGCTTTCACACGCTGGCGAATGATGTTGACCTGCTCGCGCGCCTTCTCCGGCGACAGCATCGCGCTCGGCAACGAGCCAAGTCCGCCGCCTTCCGCGACGGCGATCACCAGTTCGGCATCCATCACGCCGGCCATCGGCGCCAGCACGATCGGGAATTCGGTCTTGAACAGATCGATCAGTCGACGGTCAGGCCACATGGTTCTTGCCTCGTATTCGCTCTTCCCCTCTCCCCTTGTGGGAGAGGGTGGATTGCCGCGATAGCGGCGAGACTGGTGAGGGGTTTGCGTCCGCGGAGACAGACCCCTCATCGGGCGCGGATTGCATCCGCGCCACCTTCTCCCACAAGGGGAGAAGGAAAAGAAGAAATCGAGTTCCGCCGGCCAGCAAGAAGCTGCTCGGCTTCGGACGCAATTCGTTCGACGATTTCGGCCGCCGGTGGAATATCATGGATCAGGCCGACCGCTTCTCCTGCAAACACGGCCGCGATTTCAAAATCGCCCGCCAGTTTTGCCGCGGCATAGTCCTTCGCAATCTCGTCCGCGCGCTGCAGCAGCTCGATCTCGCGGCCGGTCCAGGTCTTGATAAGGGTGTTGACCAGCGTGCGTGCGGTGAACGGCGCCGGCCAGAACAGCTTTCGCGACCAGTCGGGAACGACGCCGCGCACGGTGTCGTTGGCATCGGCGTTGCGAATGCGCTGCTTGGCCTCCTCCGCACCATTGGCCTCGACGCTCGCATAGAAGCGCGTGCCGACCAGCACGCCGGATGCGCCCAGCATCATCATCGCCGCGAGACCGCGCCCGTCGGCGATGCCACCGGCCGCGACGACGGGCACACGCCCGGCCGCGAGATCGACGATCGCGGGCACGATGTCGACCGTGGTGCGCGAAGCACCATGGCCGCCCGCCTCCGTCCCCTGCGCGATCAATATCTCCGCGCCGGCATCGAGTGCTTGCTTGGCCATGTCCTCGCTCTGCACCTGACAGATCAAGCGCGCGCCGCTCGCTTTGATCCGCGGCGCGAACGGCGCGGGATCGCCGAACGACAGCATCACCGCCTGCGGGCGCGCTTCGAGCGCGATGTCGAGAAGCTCGGGCTGCTTTGCGAGGCTCCAGGTGATGAAGCCGATGCCGAACGGTGCAAAACCCTTCAGCTCCGCGGCCTCGACCTGAAGTCGGGCGCGGTCACCATAGCCGCCACCCAGAATGCCAAAACCGCCGGCCTCGCTGACGGCGCGCGTCAGCCTGATACCCGCGATCGTGTCCATCGGCGCCGACAGGATCGGATGCCTGATTCCGAGAAGCTCCGTCAGCGGCGTGGTGATCGACATGGGGACTCCCGCTCTGGACAGGAACATTAGGCGCGAATAGCATTCTCGAAAAATGAATTGTAGCGAACGTAGCCATCACAAAAGCGAAACGACGCCATGGAACTGAGCGATATCCAGACCTTCGCCGCGGTCGCCCGCACCGGCGGCATCACCCGCGCCGCCGAAGAGCTCAACACGGTGCAGTCCAATGTCACCCAGCGCATCAAGGCCCTGGAAGCCGAGATCGGCACGCCGCTGTTCGAGCGCCACAGCCGCGGCATGGCGCTGACCGGCGCCGGCAAGCGCCTCTTGCCCTACGCCCAGCGGATGGCTGCGCTATCGCGCGAGGCTGTGCTGGCGGCACGTGACGATGGCGAGCCGAAGGGGCCGCTGTCGATCGGTTCGATGGAGACGACGGCCGCGGTACGGCTGCCGCCGCTGCTCGCCGATTTCCACCGCCGCTTCCCGGCCGTGCGGTTGAGCCTGCGCACGTCACCGACCGCCGATCTCGTAGCCGGCGTGCTCGACGGCGCGCTCGATGGCGCCTTCGTCGCCGGGACCATCACGCACGATGACCTTGCCGCGACCAGCGCATTCCGCGAAGAGCTGGTGCTGGTCAGCGCGCGGCGCTGGGGCTCGCTCGCCGAGCTGCGCGCCGGCACGCCCGAGTCAGGCCCGACCGCGTTAGTGTTCCGGACCGGCTGCACCTACCGCCAGCGCCTCGAACAGATCTTCGTCGAGTTCGGCTGGCCCTCGGCCGCGCGCTTCGAGCTCGGTACGCTCGACGGGATGATCGGCTGCGTCGCCGCCGACATGGGCGTCACGCTCTTGCCTCGCGCGGTGGTCGAGCGCAGCGCGATGAACGGCAGTGTGACGATGCACGGGCTGAGCCCGTCGCATGGGCGCGTCGAGACGCTCTTCATCCAGCGCCGAGCCGGACATCAAACCAGCGCGCTTCAAGGCTTCCTGTCCTGCCTGTCTGGAGACGACGAGATCATCGCGGCCTGATCCACCATCGCCGCAGCGCAACGAAGGCCCAGATCGCCTCGACAAGGCCAAACGGCCAGGCGCCTTGCATGAAGCCGTAGGCCGAGCCGAGCCCGCAGGATGCAGCGAACAGCAGCACGAACCAGTGGCTGCGATCCTCCATCGCATAGCAGACCAGCATCGCGGTGACGGCAAACAGGCCGAATAGGGTCAGTGGATCCATCGTGACGGGTTCACTCCGCGGCGCAACGCATGATATGCGCTAGTCCATGCCTGCTCTTATCCTGCCCCTCGTCGATGCTGCAACCCACTGGCCCGACCGCGGCGGGTTGATCGGCCTTGACCTCGGCACCAAGACCATCGGCGTTGCCGTGTCCAACCCGGACCGACGGTTGGCGACCGGCGTCGAGACCATCCAGCGCAAGCAGTTCAAGCAGGACGCCGCCCGGCTCCTCGCCATCGCCGCCGAGCGCAAGGTGGTCGGCTTCGTCCTCGGCCTGCCCATCAACATGGACGGCAGCGAGGGCCCGCGCGCACAATCGACCCGCGCCTTCGCCCGCAATCTCGCCAATCTGACCACACTTCCCATCGGGCTCTGGGACGAACGCCTCTCGACCGCAGCTGTCGAGCGCGAGCTGATCGGCATGGACGTCAGCCGCGCCAAGCGTGCTGAGGTGATCGACGAGCACGCCGCCATCTTCATCCTGCAAGGCGCGCTCGACCGGCTCGCCAATCTGCGCACGGCATCGGGGAATGGCTGATCCATGGCCGTCGTGATCGCGGCGCTGCTGCCGGTCTTCATCCTCATCGTGCTCGGCGTGGTGCTCCGCCACAGCCTGATGCGGCTCGACACGCAATGGCACGGGCTGGAGCGGCTGACCTATTTCGTGCTGTTTCCGATGCTGCTGATCCAGACGCTGGTGAAGGCCGACCTTTCAAAAGTGCCGGTCGCCGGCGTCGGCGGCGCGCTGCTGCTGTCCGCGCTCGCGATGTCGCTGCTGTGCCTTGCGCTCCGCCCGGCCCTGTCGCGGCTCGACATCGACGGCCCCGCCTTCACCTCGATCTTCCAGGGCGCGACGCGCTGGCAGACCTATGTGGCGCTGTCGGTCTCCGCCAATCTGTACGGTGATGTCGGACTGGCATTGGCCTCGGTCGCCATGGTCGCAATCATTCCGCTGGTCAATGTCTTCAGCGTCGCTGTACTCGCCCACTACGCATCTCCCGAAAAGCAATCGGTTCGGGCGATCGTCATGACGGTGATCCGCAATCCACTGATCTGGGCCTGCGCCATCGGCCTCGTCATCAATGTCGTCCATTTGCCGCTGCCAAAGATCTGGCACGAGGTGGCAGACGCGCTCGGCCGCTCCTCACTCGCCATCGGCCTGCTCGTCACCGGCGCCGGCCTTCAGCTCAAGGGCCTGCTGCGCCCAAGCCTCGGTGCGACGCTCGGCGTGGCGTTCAAGCTGGTCTTGATGCCCGTGCTCGCGGTGGTGCTCGCCATCGGGTTCGGGCTCACGGGCACCAACCTCGCGATCGTCGCGATCTGCGGCGCGGTCCCGACCTCGCCGAGCGCTTACGTACTGGCCCGCCAGATGGGCGGCGATGCTCCGCTGCTGGCGCAGATCATCACGCTGCAGACGATCCTGGCGGCGATCACGATGCCGATCGCCATCGCACTGGTGGCATGAGGCGCTAGACGTAGCGCCCTGACGTAAAGAGGACGAGCGTGTTGCAGGCCGAATGAGCCACCACCGTCGTCCAGGTGGACTTGCTGCTCCATCGCAGGTGACCAAGAACAAGCCCCAAGGCAAAAATAATCGATCTTCCGAACCAATCGTACTGTGAATGATTCAATGCCCATACTGCCGACGTAAGTATGATGGCGCCGACCGGCCCAAGAAATGATTCCGACCAACCGCGGAACAGGAAGCCACGGACAACTAATTCTTCCATCAGAGGTCCGGCGATACAGCCTCCAATGAGCCACACGAGCAGACCGCCTACGCTTCCTACGACAAGCGAGGGGTCCGATTGATATCCGCCCGTGCTCAACTTCGACAGCACGAATCCTTCGATTGACATGAAGATCGTCGTGATGGCGAGAGCCCGAACAATTTCGCCTCCGGCGGGCCAATTCAAAGCGAGATATTCACCGAACTCCCTCCCAGTCATCCGGATCGCAACCCAAAGTACTGCGATCGCCGCCGGTGTCCCTGAAACAAGGAAGACCCCATACCAACGTCCTTGCGACACTAACGCTTCGAATTCTCCGGGAGCCAAAGTCTTCGGTCCCAGGCTCACGGCCAGGGCGACGTAAAGCACCATCCAGCCCGTCAGAACGAAAGCGCCGTCTGCGATCAAGGCGACTAGCGTCGTTTCCCAAAAATCCCAGGTTCTAAGCTGTGTGCCCGTGGCCGAGGGATCTGCTCGTTGGAGGTCCGACATATAGGCTCCCGGCGACAACTTCGCGGCGAATGCAAACAGAGGCTCTACCGAATATACGCAAGAATGATTTTTCGGCAATGATCGTGGCCCAAAGTTTGAGGCACGTTGCCAAACCTCGTCATTGCGAGGAGCTCTTGCGACGAAGCAATCCAGGCTGCCGCTGCGATGAGATTCTGGATTGCTTCGCTGCGCTCGCAATGATGGAGCCCGGGACGACCAGCTACGCCCCCAGCCACATCGTCAGCACCACCGCCGTCATGTTGTTCAGGGCATGCAGCACGATGGTCAGCCACAGCGAGCCCGCGCGATAGCGCATGTAGCCGAACCACAGGCCGATGGAGAAGACCTCCGCCAGGAAGTAGAGATCGTACTGGATGTGCACCGCCGTCCACACCAGCGACGACAGCGCGATTGCCCCGGGCACGCGCAGGAAGGTCTCCGACCAGCCGCGATAGAGAAAGCCGCGCGCGAGCACCTCTTCCGACATCGGCGCGGCCAGGCTGAACGCCAGCAACAGCAGCACTGCGCCGCCCTTGTCGCGGCCGGATTTGAGGAGATCGGTCATGAAGCCCGGCGTCGCCTCGCGGCCCAGCGAGCGCGAGACAACTTCCCAGGCGAGCACGATCAGGATGAGACCGGCCGCGCCCAACAGGATTTGCCGCCATGACGGCCAATGCAGCGCGAGATAATCGACGAAGGACGCCTTCTTGATACGAATGGCGAGCCACGCCACGAGAAGCGTCGCGGGCAGACCCATGATGACCGACAGCGCGAGCGCCTGAGGCTCCGCGCCGACGCGCTGCATCGATGCGAGATCGAGCGACAGGCCGCGATGCACCACGAGCAACACGATCGCACCGATCTGTCCGACGAACATTGCCACAAGGAGCAAGAAACCCCACAACGCCGTGCCCCAGAACCTCCAGACGCGCGGCGGCGCCGGCGTCATGGTCAACGGCGGATGGTCGGGATTGAGGGAGTCCATCAGGAGGCTTTCGTTAGGGCCGCAAGCTATCGAGAGGTCGTCATGCCCGGGCTTGTCCCGGGCATCCACGTTCTTAGTCCCGCGCCGCACGGCGTGGATGGCCGGGTCAGGCCCGGCCATGACGAGTGGAGAGAGTAGGTCCTACTCACGGCACCGCACGCTCGAGCAGCGCGCGCACATCGCCGCTGTCGAGCTCGACCGCGCCATACATGCTGGCGTGAGTGGTGGCGAGGCGCGTGGCGGCGAACAGTTCAGCATTGTGAGGCGACACGCCGTTGAGCGCAGCGGCGGCAGCCAGCAGTGCCAGCTTCTCGACCGCAAGCCGCGCGAGGCGCTCGCCATCGGCGCGGCGGAAGGTTTTGCCGATGAAGGCGACCGCCTCGCCCGCCCCGGGAAGGCCTTTCGTCTCGGCCGCAAGAGCTTGCAGCACTGCCATCGCCGCGTCAGGCTCGCGCGAGAGTGCGCGGAGCACGTCGAGGCACATCACGTTGCCTGAGCCTTCCCAGATCGCGTTGACCGGCGCCTCCCGGTAGTGGCGCGCCAGAATGCCGTCCTCGACATAGCCGTTGCCGCCAAGGCACTCCATCGCCTCGTAAAGAAATGGCGGTGCGCTCTTGCAGGTCCAGTATTTGATCGCGGGCGTCAGGAGCCGCATATAGGCGGCCTCTGCTTGGTCGTACGGCGTGCGGTCGAAGGCGCGGCAGAGCCGCATCACCAGCGCCGTGCTCGCCTCCACATGCAGCGCCATGTCGGAGAGTACGGCCTGCATCAGCGGCTGATCAGCCAGATGCTTCTGGAACGCGCTGCGGTGACGGGCATGATGCAGCGCATGCGCGAGGCCCGAGCGCATCAGGCCGCTAGAGGCGATTGCGCAATCCTGCCGCGTCAGTTGCACCATCTGGATGATGGTGCGGATGCCCTTGCCTTCCTCGCCGACGCGCTCGGCATGGGCGCCTGCGAATTCGACCTCCGAGGACGCATTGGAGCGGTTGCCGAGCTTGTCTTTCAGCCGCTGGAACTGGATGGCATTGACGGATCCGTCGGGCGCAAAGCGCGGCATGAAAAAACAGGTCAGCCCTTGCTCAGCCTGCGCCAGCACCAGGAACGCATCGCACATCGGCGCCGACATGAACCATTTGTGGCCGGTGATGCGATAGGCGCTGCCGTCGCGCGCCGCGCGCGTCATGTTGGCGCGCACGTCGGTGCCGCCCTGCTTCTCGGTCATGCCCATGCCGAGCGTCATGCCGCGCTTGTCCCACCATGGCGCAAAGCTGGGATCGTAGCTTTTCGTGGACAGCACCGGCATCACCTTGCTGAGCAGATCCGGCTGCATCGCGAGCGCAGCGACCGAGGCGCGCGTCATCGTAACAGGGCAGAGATGGCCGGTCTCGACCTGCGAGGCCATGTAGAATTTTGCCGCGCGGATAACTTCGGCCGCATCGCCAGCGGGCCTTCCGTCTGCGGTCCACGTCGAAACGTGCACGCCGGCATGCGCGCTGTGCGCCATCAGCTCGTGATAGGCAGGGTGAAACTCGACCTGGTCGCGGCGATTGCCCTTGGCATCGAAAGTGCGCAGCTTTGGCGTGTTCTCGTTCGCGACACGGCCGCGATCGGCCATTGCCGCCGAGCCCCAATGCTTGCCGAACTCGAACAGCTCCCGCTCCGCGGCGGCGCCACCATTGGCCTTCACGGCCTCGACCAGCGGCTGATCGACCGCGAACAGATTCACATCCTCGAACGGCGGCGACTGGTTGAAAACTTCGTGGGTCGCGAAACTCGGCTGGGTCATCTTTTCCTCGGCGCGGAATCAGTTCCGTCGCGGCTGGATAGGGAAATCATAGGCCGCCCCGCCCGCCCCAGGCAGGGAAAAATGCCACCACTCCTTCGAATAGTTCACAAAGCCTTGCTTGGCCATCGCAGCCACCAGCCGCTTGCGCCAGGCCTGCTGATCCCCAGTGATCGACGGTGCTGCGGTATGCCCTTTCTCGTCGGTGCAGTCATAACCGGTACCCATGTCGACGCTGCCTTCCGGCAGCCGTGCCGCGACCGGCGCCGTGCAATCGGCATAGGATTTTGCGGGATCGATCGTGGCGGAATTGTCGGCCTTGAGATCGACCAGCGTGAGGTCGAGCGCCGCACCCGTCGAATGCTGCGAGCGGCTCGCGATATAGCCGAGGCGAAACAGCTCGGTCTTGGCGATGTGCGGATTGTAGCGCCGATCGGCCAAAGTCTCGCGGCCGTTCTGCGACCATCTCACCATGTCGAGCGAGGCCCGCGCCGGCCGGTAGCAGTCGAACATCTTGAGCGACAGATTTTGCGCCGCCAGCTCCTGCTGAACCGCCTTCAGCCGCAGGCCCACTTCGCGCTTCACAACGCATTCGCCAGCGCCATAGCCGGCGAGCGGACGGCCGACGAAATTGTTCGCCGTGGCGTAACGCATGTCCTGGATGATGCTGGGATCGATGTCGCGCAGATAGACGAAGCCGCCGGGGAGTGATTGCGCGTGGGCGGATGAGATTGCCGTGATTGCGACAATTGAAGATGTTAACGTCCTGATTAAGCGCATTCGTTCTCCCCCTGTCATTCCGGGGCGGCTCGAAGAGCCGAACCCGGAATCTCGAGATTCTCGGGTGCGCAAGGGCGCACCCCAGTTCGATGCTTCGCATCGCCCCGGAATGACGACAAGCAGACAGACATCAGGGGATAACTCCGCTCCCGCCGATTGGCCCTTGCCCACCCCGCCATCCCCGCCTATAGCTCTGCTTTTAATGACATCGAAATCGACCTTCGTCCTCGGCCACCGGCATTTGCTGGGCATCGAGGGCCTTTCCGCGGCCGACATCACCGGCCTCCTCGACCTGTCCGAAGAATATGTCGAGCTCAACCGCCAGGTTGACAAGAAGCGCACCGTCCTGCGTGGACGGACGCAGGTGAACCTCTTCTTCGAGGCCTCCACCCGAACCCAGTCCTCGTTCGAGCTCGCCGGCAAGCGGTTGGGCGCCGACGTCATGAACATGTCAGTGTCCTCCTCGTCCATCAAGAAGGGCGAGACGCTGATCGACACCGCGATGACCCTCAACGCCATGCATCCGGACATCCTGGTGATGCGCCACCACGCCTCCGGCGCGGTGGAACTGCTGGCGCGCAAGGTTGACGGTTCCGTGATCAATGCCGGCGACGGCGCGCATGAGCATCCGACCCAGGCGCTGCTCGACGCGCTCACCATCCGCCGCAACAAGGGCCGGATCGAAGGCCTCGTGGTCGCGATCTGCGGCGACGTGCTGCATTCGCGCGTCGCCCGCTCCAACATCATCCTGCTCAACACCATGGGCGCCCGCGTCCGCGTCGTCGGTCCCTCCACGCTCTTGCCGCCCGGCATCGAGCGGATGGGCGTCGAGGTCGCGCGCGACATGCGCGAGGGCCTCAACGGTGCTGATATCGTCATGATGCTGCGGCTGCAGCGCGAGCGCATGAACGGCTCCTTCGTGCCGTCGACTAGCGAATATTTCCACTATTTCGGGCTCGACCAGAAGAAGCTCGGCTACGCCAAGCCGGATGCGCTCGTGATGCATCCGGGTCCCATGAACCGCGGCGTCGAGATCGACACAGCCGTGGCCGATGGCGCGCAGTCCCTGATCCGCGAACAGGTGGAGATGGGGGTTGCCGTGCGCATGGCGGTGCTGGAAGCGCTCGCCCGTAACCTGCCGAACGCGTGATGCCCATGTTGACCGATCGCCGCCCGATCCTGCTCGCCAACGCCCGCGTCGTCGATCCCTCCAGGGATTTCGACGGCCCCGGCGACGTCCTGATTGCCGACGGCATCATCCGCGAGACCCGCCGCGGCATTGGCGCGGCCGGCGTCCCCGAAGGGACCGACGTCGTCAATTGTACCGGCAAGATCGTGGCCCCTGGCCTGATCGACATGCGCGCCTTTGTCGGCGAGCCCGGCTTCAGCCATCGCGAGACCTTTGCCTCCGCGAGCCAGGCGGCCGCGACCGGCGGCATCACCACCATCATCTGCCAGCCCGACACGTCTCCGGTGATCGATAACTCGGCCACGGTCGATTTCGTAATGCGCCGCGCCCGCGACACCGCGATCGTCAACATCCAGCCGATGGCGGCGCTCACGAAGGGCATGCGCGGCGAGGAAATGACCGAGTTCGGTCTGCTCAAAGCCGCAGGCGCCATCGCCTTCAGCGACGGCGACCGCAGCGTCACCAATGCGCAGGTGATGCGCCGCGCACTGACCTACGCCCGCGATTTCGACGCGCTGATCGTGCACTACACCGAAGACCCTCATCTCGTCGGCGAAGGCGTGATGAACGAAGGCGAGTTCGCATCGCGGCTCGGCCTGATGGGCATCCCCAATGCCGCCGAAGCCGTGATGCTGGAACGCGACATGCGCCTGGTCGCGCTGACCGGCGGGCGCTATCATGCCGCCGCGCTGTCCTGTATCGACTCGCTCGAGATTTTGAAGCGCGCTCGCGACGCCGGGCTCGCCGTCAGCGCCTCGGTCTCGATCAATCATCTTGCGCTGAATGAGAACGACGTCGGCCCCTACCGCTCCTTCCTGAAACTGTCGCCGCCGTTGCGCACCGAGGACGACCGCCGCGCGCTGGTGGAGGCGGTGGCCTCCGGCCTCGTCGACGTCATCATGTCCGACCACAACCCGCAGGATGTCGAGGTCAAGCGCCTGCCCTTCGCGGAAGCGGCTCCCGGCGCCATCGGGCTCGAGACCATGCTGCCGGCGGGCCTGCGGCTGGTTCACAACGAAGAGCTCGATCTCAAGACCCTGATCCGGGCGATGTCGACACGGCCGGCCGAGTTGCTTGGCTTGCCCGGCGGAACCCTGCGCACCGGCGCGCCGGCCGACGTCGTCGTGATCGACCCCGATGTACCCTGGGTGGTCGATCCCGCTGACCTGAAATCGCCCTGCAAGAACACCCCGTTCGACGAAGCCCGCTTTACAGGCCGAGCCATCAGGACCATCGTCGGCGGGCGAACGGTTTACGAGCATGTCTAACGGGCGCTGGCTATGTCAGCCATGGAGACACCGCCATGGGGCTTGATGCATTCCTGCCGGTGGCCTTCATCATCGGCTACCTCCTCGGGTCGATTCCGTTCGGCCTGATCCTCACCAGGCTTGCCGGCACGCAGGATCTGCGCTCGATCGGCTCCGGCAATATCGGCGCCACCAACGTGCTGCGCACCGGCCGCAAGGGCCTCGCCGCGGCGACCCTGCTGCTCGACGCGCTCAAGGGCACCGCGGCGGTGGTGATTGCGGGCTATATCGCCGGCCCCAATGCCGCGATGCTGGCCGGCCTCGGTGCCTTCCTGGGCCATCTCTTTCCGGTCTGGCTCAAATTCAGGGGTGGCAAGGGCGTCGCCGTCTATATCGGCATATTGCTCGGCTTGTTCTGGCCGGGCGCCGTCGTGTTCTGCCTGCTGTGGTTGGCGACCGCCTTCACCACCCGCTACTCCTCGCTCTCGGCGCTGGTGGCCGCCTTCATCACGCCGCTGTTCCTGTGGTGGTTCGGCCACCCTGCCCTGGCTTCGCTATCCGCCGTGCTGACGCTGCTGCTGTTCTACATGCATCGAGAGAACATCAAGCGGCTGCAAGCAGGAAAAGAAGGCCGGATCGGCGAGAAGGCTTAAAGAGCTCGTTCCAGAAAAAGTACGGATACCGCCGCGGGGCCTCCGCATTATATGCCAAATCCTGTTTGCAACTTCGGTCCGACTCACGGCCGATAGTGGCGAACGGGTTCGATGCCTGTCATCGTGACAGAGCAAATGGCGTAGCGCGGTTGCTCAGAATGAGCGGGACGATTGACGGCACGCACAACGATGATGGCTCGCAGGGCACTGCGGCGAGCCGCCTGCTCTCGTCAACCAACATCTGGTCGGATCCGCCCTCGCTGCCTCCGGCCCCAGAGCCTGCTGCGGCACCGCGACCTGCTCCCATTGCGCAAGCCCCTGTAACGGTCGAGGTCGCACCAAGGCCCGCGCCTATCGCACCTGCGCGAGCGCGCGCCAACCTTTGGCCTCCGCGAAAACTCTCGCTGGCGCTGCAGGGCGGCGGCACCTTTGCCGCCTTCACCTGGGGCGTGCTGGAGCGGCTCCTGGAAGAGCCATCCATCGCATTCGACACCATCGGCGGCGCCAGCGCCGGCACCATCAACGCTCTGCTGCTCGCCTGCGGCCTTGCCGAGGGCGGCCGCGAAGCGGCGCGCGCGCGGCTGAGCCGGTTCTGGATCCGGCTGATGCACGAGGCCTCGTTCCGCTCGCTGATGCTGATCGGCGGCTTCTCGCCGGCGGGAAGCTCGGTCGCGTTCGGTCCAACGCTGCGCTCCGGCCAGTTCGATCCGTTCGATCTCGACCCGTTGCGCCAGGCGCTCTGCCGCGACATCAATTTTGCCGCCTTACGCGACGCGAAATGCCCGAAGCTCTTGATCGCGGCGACGCGGATCCGCGACGGCCAGCAGCAGATTTTTGGCAACGACGCGATCACCGCCGACGTCGCGCTGGCCTCAACCTGCCCGCCGCTGGTTCACTGCGCCGTCGAGATCGACGGCGAGGCCTATTGGGATGGTGGCTTTGGCGGCAATCCGCCGCTAATCAAACTGGCGCAGCAATCGACGACCGCCGACTTGCTGCTCGTCCAGGTCACGCCCACGCGCGACAGCTACGTGCCGATCACGCTGGCTGCGATCGATCGCCGCCTCGACCAGATTGCGGCCAATGCCGCGCTCAAGGCCGAGATCGCAGCGATCGAATGGGCGCAGTCTCATGCGGCCCCCGCGTTGCGGCTCTCGACCATCGCCGCGGAGGATTCGATCGAAGGCCTCGCGCAACGCTCATCCACCGATCTTGGTCGCGGCTTCATCCGCTTGCTGCACCGAAGCGGCCGCGACGCCGCCGAACGCTGGCTCGGGCAAGGCGCGACGGGCACCGAGGCCCAACGCGCATCGCCCGCTAGCGAGCCCGCACTAGCCTGACTTCGCCAGCGCGTTCTCCAGGAACCACGCTGCCGACAGCGCGCCGGGATCGTTGCCGAAGCGCGCGATCACCTGCACGCCGACAGGCAGGCCGCCGACCTTCATGACGGGCACGTTGACGCAGGGATTGCCCATCAGCGTCCACAGCCTGTTGTAGCGGGGCGAACCGGTCGAGGCGAGCTCCTTGGCCGGCGCGGTGCCGGGCGCAGAATAAGTCAGCAGCACGTCGACCCCCTCGAACACTTCAGCCAGCTCGCGACGGCCGCGCCGCGCGATCCGGCGCGCGTCGTCATATTCCTTCGGCGTCAGCCCGACTGTTTCGTCCAGGCTCGCGCGCAGCATCGGCGCGATCTCGTCGTGATGTTGGTCGAACTCCCAGGCGAGCGCGCGATGCGCCTCGAAATCCTGGATGATGGGATGGATGCGCCAGGCCTCCTGCACCGCCTCGGGCAGATCGATCGTCTGCACGCTGGCCCCGGCCTTCTCGGCCGCTTTGATCGCGGCCTGCAAGCCCTGCTCTGCCGCGGGCTCAACGGCCTCGGCAAACTCCTGCCGGACGACGCCAATGCGCGGCGACTTCGCCGCGACGATGCCCGCGAATTCGGTGCGGCCCGTCATTCCCAGAAGTCCGCGCGCGAGATCTTCCGCGCGTGATCCGAACAGGCCGACCGTGTCGAGCGCCCACGAATAGCATTTGACGCCGACCGTCGGCAGCATGCGGAACGAGGGCTTGATCGCGGCAGCTCCGCAATAGGCGGCAGGCCGGATCACCGAGCCGCCGGTCTGCGTGCCCAGCGCCAGCGGGATCATGCCGGCGCCGACGGCGGCCGCCGAGCCCGAGGACGAACCACCAGGCGTATGCTTGGGATTGTGCGGATTGAGCGTCGGCGTCGGATCGCGCGAGGCGAACGCGGTGGTCGTGGTCTTGCCGATGATGGTGGCGCCGGCCCGCTTCAGCATCATCACCACAGGCGCATCGCTACGCGGCTGCCAGCCACGATAGATCTCCGAGCCCATCTCGGTCGGCATATTGGCGGTATCGATGATGTCCTTGATGCCGACCGCGATGCCGCGCAGCGGACCGGTGCCTTGCGCCTTCGCCGAGGCGTCGTGGCGGACGAAGGCGCGAACGACCTTCTCCTTGGTCTCGATCGCCGCATGCGATTGGGCGATGGCGTCATCAGGCGAAAGCTCCCCCGCTTCGATGCGGCGCTGGAGGTCGGCAAGTGAGATCATGGCAAAATCCTTCTTATTGGATCGCTTTTAGCATCGGGGCGAGGCCGTGCAAACGCACGTCGCTGTTGCGCGACGCCCTCAGGTTGTTCCATGCTGCGCCCACAAGGAGACGCCGTGGACGCCATCAATCCAAGCGTAGAGCTGACCGAGGCTGAGCGGATCGACCGTCTGCGGCTGATCCGCTCCGACAATGTCGGGCCGCGCACCTTCCGCTCGCTCGTCGATCACTTTGGCAACGTCCGCGCCGCGTTGGAGCGGCTGCCGGATCTGGCGCGACGCGGCGGCGCACAGCGATCGGGCCGCATCTGCGGCGTGGAGGACGCGCAGGCTGAGCTCGCGGCGAGCCGCAAGTTCGGCATTGCCTGGCTCGCGCCCGGCGAGGACGGCTATCCATCGCGCCTCGCGACACTCGACGATGCGCCGCCGCTGCTCGCGGTGCGCGGCGACGTCAAGGCCTTGATGCGGCCGATGATCGCGATCGTCGGCTCGCGCAATGCCTCCGGCGCCGGCCTGAAATTTGCGGGGCAGCTCGCGCGCGAGCTTGGCGAAGCGGGCTTCATCATCATCTCCGGCCTTGCCCGCGGCGTCGACCAGGCCGCGCATCGCGCCAGCGTGGAGAGCGGCACCATCGCCGTGCTCGCAGGCGGCCATGATTGCATCTATCCGCCCGAGCATGGCGATCTGCTCACGTCCATTCTCGACCACAAGGGCGCTGCGATCTCCGAAATGCCGCTCGGCCACGAGCCACGCGCCCGCGACTTCCCCCGCCGCAACCGCCTGATCTCGGGTGCTGCTCTCGGCGTGGTCGTGGTGGAGGCCGCGCACCGCTCGGGCTCGCTGATCACCGCGCGCATGGCCGCCGAACAGGGCCGCGAGGTGTTCGCGGTGCCCGGCTCGCCGCTCGATCCGCGCGCCGCCGGCACCAATGATCTGATCAAGCAGGGCGCAACGCTCGTCACCGAAGCGTCCGACATCATCAACGCGGTTCAGCCGATCATGGAGCGGCCGCTGATGCGCCCGATGAGCGAGCCCGACAGCGAACCGTTCGAAAGCGATCCGCAAGGGCACGACCGCGACCAGATCACCGGCTTGCTCGGCCCCACCCCCATCTCGATCGATGATCTCGTGCGGATGTCCGGCGCCTCGCCCGCGATCGTGCGCATGGTGCTGCTGGAGCTCGAGCTCGCCGGCCGGCTCGAGCGTCACGGCGGCGGACTGGTGTCTCTCCTCTAACCGCCGTTGCGCTCGTCAAACCGCGTGCGCGCTGACGCGATCTGCTCCTGGTGCGACATCGCCCACTCGCCCAGCGCCTTCACCGGCTCCTGCAGGCCGCGGCCGAGATCGGTCAGCTCGTAATCGACGCGCGGCGGAATGGTCGGGAAGATCGTGCGCGTGACCAGGCCATCGCGCTCGAGCCCGCGCAGGGTCAGGGTCAGCATCCGCTGCGAGATGCCGTTGATCATGCGCTTCAGCTCATTGAAGCGCTTTGGTCCATCGCTGAGCATCATGATGACGAACACGCTCCATTTGTCGCCGACCCGAGCGAGGATCGAAGCGACGCCGCGACAGTCCGAATGGTTGGGATCCGGCCTGCGCTCGGCGGGAAAATCGATGTGCGTCGGTTCCAAAGATGTGCCCATGGCTCAAAAAAGTGCGTTCTTGCGGGGTATCAGGCAGTCACTCATGTAGTGCGGGTTACAAATCTATACCATGGGTGACCCCAATGAAACTCCTCCATATCGACTCCAGCGTCCTCGGCCCCCACTCTGTCTCCCGGCAGGTTTCTGCCGCCATCGTCGACCGGCTCAAGCAGACGACGACGCCTTCACTCGAAGTGATCTACCGCGACGTGACCCAGGCCCCGCTGGCCCATCTTTCCGGATCGCACCTTGCGGTCGCGCAAGGCGCCGCCGCGCCTGCGGAACTCGGCCCCGACCTCGCTGCCGGGGCTGCCGCGCTGGACGAGTTCCTGGCGGCCGACATCGTGGTGATCGGCGCGCCCATGTACAATTTTACCATTCCGAGCCAGCTTAAGGCCTGGATCGACCGTGCCGTTCTCGTGGCAGGCAAGACGTTCAGCTATGGCGCGAACGGACCGCAGGGCCTCGCCGGCGGCAAGCGCGTGATCTTTGCGATCTCGCGCGGCGGGTATTACGGCGCGGATACGCCGTATGCAGCGCTCGAGCATCTCGAGACTTATTTGCGCGGCGTGTTCGGCTTCATTGGTATCAATCCGGAATTCATCATTGCCGATGGCATCCAGGTCGGCCCCGAGCATCGCGAGAAGGCGCTCGCTGGGGCGCTTCAAGCGGCCACCAGCTTGCGCGCGGCGTAAAACGCCCGCCGACAAAGCCGCTGCCGGACCCCGGCGGCGGCTGGCGGATCGGCGGTGTCTGGCCGTGCTAGAACCAGGCGCCCTGCACGCCCAGGATCACGGCAACAAGCGACACGAGCAAGCCGACGCCGGAGAAAATCGCAACCCCGATGAACTCTGACATGTCGGAGCGCTGCTTGACGGGACTGACTGAACGTTCGGTGTAAATACGCGGTGCTGAAATCGGTGAAAAAATCTGTGCTGCTTTCGGCATAACGGGTTCCTCAATAGGCCGATGCCCCTTCGCCCGTAGAAGGGTCTTGGCAGCGCACGCGAAGGTTCAACGCGTCACGCAAGCTTTAGAAAATACATCTCGCCAGACGTGGGAACCGGCCCGCGCAACCGTAACAGGCGCGCGGGCCGATTCAACTTTCACCTCACTTGATCAACCCCGATAGATCGGCGCGCCGCTCGGCGAGGCCACCGCGCCGCCGTCGACGAAGATCTCCTGGCCCTGAACGTGCCCGGCATCGTCGGAGGCGAGGAACAGCACCGTCTTCGCGATGTGATCGGGTTCGCCGATGCGGCCGAGCGGCGTCGCCAGCCCAAGACGCTTCTCGAATGCCTTCTCCGCTTCCGGCGTGGCAATCGCCGCGCCCCAGATGGGCGTGCGGATCGCACCCGGCGCGACCACGTTGACGCGGATGCCGCGCGGCGACAGCTCGGAAGCCATGATCCGCGCCATCGCCCGCACGCCCGCCTTGGCGGCGCCATATGCCGAATAGCCGGGATTGCCGAGGACGGAGATCACCGAACCGTTGAGAATGATCGAGGCGTTGTCGCTGATGTAAGGCAGCGCCGACTGCACCGTGAAGAATACGCCGGTCAAGTTGGTGCTGATCACCTTCTCGAAAACCTCCCGCGTCGTCGAACCAAGCGGCGTGTTGCCGGGGATGCCGGCATTTGCAAACAGGATGTCGAGCTTGCCGAATGTCTCGGCGCCCTTCCTGATCGCAGCTTCGGTCGCGGCGATGTCGGTCGCATCGGCAGCGAGCGCGAGCGCATTGGGGCCGAGTTCCTTGGCGGCCGCCTCCAGCGTCTCCTTGTTGCGCCCGGTGATAACAACCTTCGCGCCCTCGGCCACGAACAGCTTTGCCGTTGCCAAGCCAATGCCGCTATTGCCGCCGGTAATCAGTGCCGTCTTGTTCGTCAGCCTCATGGTCGTCTCCAGTGGTTGCATAATAAAACCATGTTGCCATCTAGGGCATATGGTTTTATGATGCAACCACACATCCGCGTGATCGACGCCGGAATCGGGCGAATGCGATAGGGCGAGGACGATGGTGAAACGAACGAGCTTTGAGGGCGACGGCTGCCCCGTCGCGCGATCACTGGACGTGATCGGCGATTGGTGGACTCTCATGATCATCCGCGAAGCGATGCTCGGCCTGCGTCGCTTCGGCGAGTTTCAGAGCAAGCTGGGCGTGGCCAAGAACATCCTGTCCGCGCGGCTGCGATCGATGGTCGACCACGGCATTCTGGAAACAGCTCCCGCCTCCGATGGCAGCGCCTATCAGGAATATCTGCTGACGCCGAAGGGACGCGGCCTCTTCCCGATCCTGGTCGCACTCCGGCAATGGAGCGAGGAGTTCGACGATGCGCCTGAGGAGATCGACACCATCATGATCGATCGCGCCAAAGGTCGTCCCGTCAAGAAGCTCGAGCTTCACGCCGAGGACGGACGATTGCTCAGCCTCGCCGACATCACCCTGAAGCCGCGGCCGGCGCCGCGGCGCAGCCGCAGAGCAGGTTAGCAGCCGCATCGACGCGCCATCCGCTCTCGTCTTTCGCCCCTCCGCTCCGGTTAGGACACCTCATCTCGTGCCCGAGCATGCATTGCCCCCCTGGGTTTTATGCTATCCTTCCGCTGCTGGAAGAAGTTGCCAACTGCGCTGACACGTAACGTCCCGTTCAACCTTGTCGATGACCTGGGTGGGAAAATGCATCACGTTCAAGAACGGCTCCTCGAAAGCAAGATGACCGAGATCGAGCAGGTCCGGTCCTGGAGCCCGCGCGTCATCTCCAAATTCGAAAGCCTGATCCGGGGCGGCGACGACCTCTCTCTCTACCGCGTCAATCCGCTTGGCTTTGCACGCGATCGCGCCATCAGCGAAGCGGAGAGCATCGACCTGTTTCTCCATGCAGCGCGGAGCGGTCTGTTCGACATGAGCTGGGATGTCGTCTGTCCCCAGTCTGGCATGGTGCTCGACAGTTTCGGAGCCTTGCGGACCCTGAAGACCCATTACGTCTGCGGTCTGTGCGACGTCACCGGCGATACCGACCTCGATGATTTCATTGAAGTGACCTTCACGGTATCCCCTGACCTTCGAAGGCTTCCCTTTCACAACCTCGAACAGCTTTCCGTCGAAGACTTCCACTGGAAAGCCCGCTTTCTCGCCGACGGCCGGTTGCCCGGTCAATCGACCCGCTTTCTTGACGTCCTACGCGGTCTCGTTCGTGGAATTTCGTTCTTGCCTTCGCACGCGACAACTACGCTCGAGGTCGATCTCTCGCCCGGCGCACTTGCCGGGGTCAATGTCCAGACGCAGGCCAGCTTCGCAGTGAGCGTGATCGGCGAGCCCGCAGCGGCGCCCACGCGCTTACCCGTCAAATATGATGGACGCCGTTTTTCTCCACTCGCATCCGCTGTGCCGCCCGGGCGGGCGGTCGTCGAGGTGGAGAACGACTCCGCCACGCGCGGCTCGTTGCTTCTGATCAACTGGCCGCCGGAGATCGTGGCGCAGACGATCAAGCCCGCGCTCGAGTTTGACCCCTATCTCTCGGGCGGCATGCTGCTTGCTCGACAGACTTTCAGACGACTGTTCCGGTCCGAGCGTGTCGACGAGAAGGAGGGCCTCGGCATCAGGCAGGTGACCTTGCTGTTTACGGATCTCAAAGGATCGACCGCCATGTACGAGCGGCTTGGCGACCTCAACGCCTATGCGCTTGTGCGGGAGCACTTCGCCCTGCTCGGCGCGACCGTACAGCAGCATTCGGGTGCGATCGTCAAAACGATCGGCGATGCCGTCATGGCCGTATTCTCCCGTCCGCCTGATGCAGTCTCAGCCGCACTCAACATTTTGGCGGACATTGAGCGCTACAATGCCGAGCACGGCGATCCCAGCATTATCCTCAAGATAGGAGCCCATTGCGGGCCATCAATCGCAGTCACATTGAATGAGAACCTCGACTATTTCGGGCAGACCGTAAATGTCGCATCGCGTGTGCAAGCCCTGGCCGGCGCCGGAGAAATTTGCCTTTCGGAGGCGCTCTATTCGGCACCCGGTGTCAGTCAGCTTCTCGCCGGTCACGACGTCGTCGCGTTCGACGCACCGCTTCGCGGGGTCGAGGGAGCCGCCTGCGTCTATCGCGTCACGGGCGCCTAAGCCGACTTTCGAACGCTAAAAGACATGACCGCGCGCGCATTGCCCCGTCGTCGAGGGCCGATCGGGTCTACGGCCCATCCCCTCACGACAGCTTGCGCTTGCTGCGCAGCCGGAAATGCTCGTCGGCCTCGAGCTTGGTCATGCCCAGGAGATAGTGCAGCACATCGAGCTTGTGGCGCTCGGCGAGCTTGCGCAAGCTGCCCACCTGCTCGGCAATGAAGGCAACCGCCTCATCAGCGCCGCCCTCGCCCGGTTCCTCGTTGCGCGAACGTGCCTGTGCGCCCGACGCGGCGCGTGCGCGTTTCTGTCCTGGTTTTGCCACCAGCCCCATCCGAATCCATGCCCCGCGAGGACATTACGCCCACACCAACCACAACTCCAAGGTGGTATTTCGCAACTTTTTCGATATGAAACTTTTCCCAATTCGCGGGCTTTCAACACCCTTCGATTTGACAGGACCGGTCTCACCACCCATGTTCGGGGCGAAACGGCCGACCCGAATCTAAACGATTTCGGCCCAAGATTTTCCCGTAAGTTACTGGAACTACATGAATATCGTCATTGTGGAGTCGCCGGCGAAAGCCAAGACGATCAACAAATATTTGGGCTCGTCCTATGAGGTTCTGGCCTCGTTCGGCCATGTCCGCGACCTCCCCGCCAAGAACGGTTCCGTCGATCCCGACAGCAATTTCAAGATGATCTGGGAGGTCGACCCCAAAGCGGCCGGCCGGCTCAACGACATTGCCAAGTCGCTGAAGGGGGCCGACCGCCTGATTCTGGCGACCGACCCTGATCGCGAGGGCGAAGCCATCTCCTGGCACGTGCTGGAGGTGATGAAGGAGAAGCGCGCGCTGAAAGATCAGAAGATCGAGCGCGTGGTGTTCAACGCCATCACAAAGCAGGCGGTCACGGACGCCATGAAGCATCCGCGCCAGATCGACGGCGCGCTGGTCGATGCTTACATGGCGCGCCGCGCGCTGGACTATCTGGTCGGCTTCACCCTTTCCCCCGTGCTGTGGCGCAAGCTGCCGGGCGCCCGCTCGGCCGGCCGCGTGCAGTCGGTGGCGCTGCGCCTCGTCTGCGACCGCGAGCTCGAGATCGAGAAGTTCGTAGCCCGAGAATATTGGTCGCTGATCGCGACCCTGCTGACTCCGCGCGGCGATGCCTTCGAGGCGCGCCTCGTCGGTGCCGATGGCAAGAAGATCCAGCGGCTCGACATCGGCACCGGCGCGGAAGCCGAGGACTTCAAGAAGGCACTGGAACTCGCGACCTACGCGGTGACTGCGGTCGACGCCAAGCCGGCGCGCCGAAATCCGCAGGCGCCCTTCACCACCTCGACCCTGCAGCAGGAAGCCAGCCGCAAATACGGCTTTGCGCCGGCGCACACCATGCGTATCGCGCAGCGCCTTTATGAAGGCATCGACATCGGTGGCGAGACCACCGGACTCATTACTTATATGCGTACCGACGGCGTGCAGATTGCCCCCGAGGCGATTACGCAGGCCCGCAAGGTGATCGGCGAGGATTACGGCAATGCCTATGTGCCCGACGCCCCGCGCCAATACCAGGCCAAGGCCAAGAACGCCCAGGAAGCGCACGAAGCGATCCGCCCGACCGACCTTTCCCGCCGTCCCGACAGCATGAGCCGCAAGCTCGATGCCGATCAGGCCCGGCTGTATGAGCTGATCTGGAAGCGCACCATCGCAAGCCAGATGGAATCGGCTGAGCTCGAGCGCACCACCGTCGACATCACGGCGAAGGCGGGCGGGCGCACGCTGGAGCTGCGCGCCACCGGTCAGGTGGTCAAGTTCGACGGCTTCCTCGCCCTTTATCAGGAAGGCCGCGACGACGAGGAGGACGAAGACTCCCGCCGCCTGCCCGCGATGAGCCCGAACGACGCGCTCAAGCGGCAGTCGCTCTCCGTCACCCAGCATTTCACCGAGCCGCCGCCGCGCTTCTCCGAGGCCTCGCTGGTCAAGCGCATGGAAGAGCTCGGCATCGGCCGGCCCTCGACCTACGCCTCGATCCTGCAGGTGCTGAAGGACCGCGGCTACGTCAAGCTCGAGAAAAAGCGCCTGCACGGCGAGGACAAGGGCCGCGTCGTGGTCGCGTTCCTCGAAAGCTTCTTCAACCGCTATGTCGAGTACGATTTCACGGCCAATCTGGAGGAGCAGCTCGACCGCATCTCCAACAACGAGATCTCCTGGCAGCAGGTGCTGAAGGATTTCTGGACCGGCTTCATCGGCGCCGTCGACGAGATCAAGGATCTGCGCGTCGCGCAGGTGCTCGACGTGCTCGACGAGATGCTGGGCCAGCACATCTATCCGCCGCGCGCGGATGGCGGCGACATCAGGCAGTGCCCGAGCTGCGGTACCGGCCGTCTGAATCTCAAGGCCGGCAAGTTCGGCGCCTTCGTCGGCTGCTCGAACTATCCGGAATGCCGCTACACCCGTCAGCTCGCCGCCGACAGCGAGACCACGGCCGATCGTTCGCTCGGCCAGGACCCTGACACGGGTCGCGATGTCTGGGTCAAGGCCGGTCGCTTTGGCCCGTACATCCAGCTCGGCGAGCAGAAGGATTATGAGGAAGGCGAGAAGCCGAAGCGCGCGGGCATTCCGAAGGGCACCTCGCCCGGCGATGTCGAGCTTGAGCTTGCGCTGAAACTGCTGTCGCTGCCGCGCGAGATTGGAAAACATCCGGAAACCGGCGAGCCGATCACGGCGGGCCTCGGTCGCTTCGGACCGTTTGTGAAGCACGAAAAGACCTACGCCAGCCTGGAAGCCGGCGACGAGGTCTTCGACATCGGCCTCAACCGCGCCGTGACGCTGATTGCCGAGAAGGTCGCCAAGGGCCCGAGCCGCCGCTTCGGTGCCGATCCCGGCAAGGCGCTGGGCGATCACCCCTCGCTCGGAACTGTTACCGTGAAGAGCGGCCGCTATGGCGCCTATGTCACGGCAGGCGGCGTCAACGCGACGATCCCGGCCGAGTTCGAAAAGGACACGGTGACGCTGGCACAGGCGATCGCGCTGATCGACGAGCGCGCCGCCAAGGGCGGCGGCAAGGCGAAAGCCAAGAAGGCTGCGAAGCCCGCCAAGGCCAAGAAGACTGCTGAGAAGGCCGCGGATGGCGACGACGCCACGCCGAAGAAGAAACCGGCCGCAAAGAAAGCGGCCAAATCGAAAACTGAATCCACCAGCAAGGCGCGCGCAGCCGTATCGTCGACGGCTAAAACGTCGGCGACAAAGGCAGCCGCCAAAGCTCCGGCCAAGAAGAGTGCCGGCACCAATTAGAGGTTAAGTGAAACGCAAGAATGACCGTGGCTTTCCCGACCGGCAAGCCATCGTCGCCTTCATCAAGGCAAATCCAGGAAAGACCGGAACTCGCGACATTGCACGCGAGTTCGGCCTGAAGAACGCCGATCGCATCGAGCTCAAGCGCATTCTGCGCGAGCTCGCCGACGACGGCACCATCAAGAAAAAACGCCACACGGTCTCCGAGCCGGACAGCCTGCCGCCGACGCTGGTGGCTGACATCACGGGGCGCGACTCCGATGGCGAACTGATCGCCTCTCCCACCGAATGGGACGAGGTCGAGGGCGGCGAGCCGCCAAAAATCCGCATCCAGATGCCGCGCCGGCCGAAGCCCGGCACCGTCGCCGGCGTCCGCGACCGCGTGCTGTTGCGCGTCGAACGTAACGATGACACCGACGGGCCGGCCTATCGCGGCCACATCATCAAGGTCTTCGACAAGACCAAGACCCGCATCCTCGGCGTTTTCCGCGAGCTTCCCGAAGGCGGTGGACGGTTGATCCCGGTCGACAAGAAGTCGGCCGATCGCGAGTTGAACATTGCGGCGGCCGATACGCATGGCGCCCGAGATGGCGACCTCGTCAGTGTCGACATCGTCCGCACCCGCAGCTTTGGCTTGGCGTCCGGCCGCGTGAAAGAGAAGCTCGGGTCGGTCAAATCGGAGAAGGCGATCAGCCTGATCGCAATCTACGCCCACGATATCCCACTGCAATTCTCCTCTTCTGCCGAGCGCGAGGCGGAAGCGGCGGAGCCCGCCAATCTGAAGGGACGCGAGGATTGGCGCGATGTCCCGCTCGTCACCATCGATCCGCCTGATGCCAAGGATCACGACGACGCGGTGCATGCGCAGCCCGACGACGATCCCAACAACAAGGGTGGCTTCATCGTCGACGTCGCCATTGCCGATGTGAGCTTCTACGTGCGGCCGGGCACTGCGCTCGACCGCGACGCGCTCGATCGCGGCAACTCGGTCTATTTCCCCGACCGTGTCGTGCCGATGCTGCCCGAGCGCATCTCCAACAATCTCTGCTCGCTGGTGCCGGGCGAGCCGCGCGGCGCGCTCGCGGTGCGGATGATCATTGCGCCCGACGGCCGCAAGAAATCGCACAGCTTTCATCGCATCCTGATGCGCTCGGCCGCGAAGCTGAGCTACGCACAGGCACAGGCCGCGATCGATGGCCGGCCTGACGACACCACCGGCCCCATCCTCGATCCGATTCTGAGGCCGCTTTGGGCGGCCTACACGTGCGTCAAGCGCGCCCGCGACGAGCGCGATCCGCTCAATCTCGATCTGCCCGAGCGCAAGATCCTGCTCAAGAGCGACGGCACGGTCGACCGTGTCGTCGTGCCTGAGCGCCTCGATGCGCACAAGCTGATCGAGGAATTCATGATCCTCGCCAACGTCGCAGCGGCCGAGATGCTGGAGAAGAAATCGCTCCCGCTGATCTACCGCGTGCATGACGAGCCGACGCTGGAGAAGGTTCACGCGCTCTCGGAATTTCTGGAGACGCTCGACGTTCCCTTCACCAAATCGGGCGCGCTGCGCCCGACCTTATTCAACCGCGTGCTGGCCCAGCTCGAAGGCCACGACTATTACCCGCTGGTGAGCGAAGTCGTGCTGCGCGCCCAGGCGCAAGCCGAATACTCATCGGAAAACTACGGGCACTTCGGCCTGAACTTGCGCCGCTATGCGCATTTCACCTCGCCGATCCGCCGCTACGCCGACCTCGTCGTGCACCGTGCACTCGTCCGCGCGCTCGGGCTCGGCGAAGGCGCCCTGCCCGACAGCGAGACCGCGGAGACGTTAAGCGAAGTCGCAGCGCATATTTCGCTGACCGAGCGGCGCGCGATGAAGGCAGAACGGGAGACCGTCGACCGGCTGATCGCCCATCACCTCGCCGACCGCATCGGCGCAAGCTTCCAGGGCCGCGTCTCCGGCGTCACCCGTGCCGGCCTGTTCGTGAAGCTCTCCGAGACCGGCGCCGACGGATTGATCCCGATCCGATCCCTCGGCACGGAATATTTCAACTATGACGAGAGCCGGCACGCGCTGATCGGCACGCGCAGCGGCACCATGTACCAGCTCGGCGATATCGTTGACGTCCGCCTGATCGAAGCAGCGCCCGTCGCAGGCGCGCTGCGTTTCGAGCTGCTGTCGTCCGATAGCGCCACCGCGCCCCGCGACCGCCGGCGGCCCGGGCCGCAGCGCCGTCCCTCGTTCAAGGCGCATCCCGGCCGCAGCCCGGATAAAAAACGCAAGCCACCGAAGCCAAAATCCGGCAAAGCGAAGGGCAAGGGAAAGAATAAGGGCAAGAGCAAAGGCAAGAAGGGCAAGGCATGGTGACCATGAGCACGGCCCCAAAAATCTGGACGCGCGAGACCGGCCTCTTCGAGAAGCGCGACCTCTGGGCGGCGATGAAGCGCGGCTTTCGCGGCCGCTGTCCGCGCTGCGGCGAGGGAAAGCTGTTCCGCGCGTTCCTGAAAACCGCTGATCATTGTTCGGCTTGCGGCCTCGACTTCACGCCGCACCGCGCCGACGATCTGCCCGCCTATCTCGTCATCGTCATCGTCGGCCACGTCACGGTGCCTTCGATCCTCTGGATCGAGACCAATTACACGACGCCGGTCTGGCTCACCTTCGTAGCCTATCTGCCCTTCACCTTCTTTGCCTCGCTCGCCCTGCTTCAGCCGGTGAAGGGAGCTGTGGTCGGCTTGCAATGGGCTCTGCGCATGCACGGGTTTGACGACAACCCGCCGGATGGTATTCCGCCTGTGTAAGCACAATAAGCAAGAACAGTCTGGGTGAGGATATGAGCGATACGGCGCCGACGGCCGAGAAGGCGAAAGTCCACGATCAAAAGGAAGCCGACCACCATCCCTATTTCCGCCCGCGGGATGCGGCGACGCTGATCCTGGTCGATCGCAGCGGCTCCACTCCGAGAGTGCTGGTCGGCAAGCGCCACGACAAGGTCGTGTTCATGCCTGGCAAGTTCGTCTTCCCCGGCGGCCGCGTCGACAAGGACGATCATCGCGTGCCGGTCGCAGCGCCCATCACCGCCGAGCTCGAAGCCAATCTCGCCAAGGGCAGCCCGAAGACGCCGGCCTCGCGCGCCAAGTCGCTGGCGATCGCCGCGATCCGCGAGGCTTGCGAGGAAACCGGCCTCTGCCTCGGACGCAAGAATGAGGGCAAAACAAAACTCGAAGGGCCCTGGAAGCCGTTCGCCGATGCGGGCCTGTTGCCCGATCCCTCCAGCCTGTTCCTGATCGCCCGCGCGATCACCCCGCCCGGCCGCGTCAAGCGGTTCGACACGCGCTTCTTCACGGCCGATGCGTCCGCGATCACGCACCACGTCGAGGGCGTGATCCATGCGGATGCGGAGCTGGTCGAGCTCGTCTGGGTCGAGCTCGGCTCAAAGCCGCTCGCGGATCTGCATCCCATGACACGGAATGTGCTCAACGAGCTCGACACGCGTCTCGCCACCGGCCCCTTGCGCCACGATGCGCCGGTGCCGTTCTTCCATTTCTACGGCGGCAAGATGCAGAAGGATATTTTGAGCTGATCAGCGCGCCTCGTCGCCGGGCGCCGCCATCAATTCCGGTCTGACGCGATGAGCACGCTCAGCGCAGCGCCTCTGAAGGCACGGTCTTCGCGGCCTGCCTGTCCGTGGCCGATCGCCCAATGCCGGGGCCATGAAAGCTGCTCCAGCCCCTGCGCCGCCGCAGCGGTGAAGGACGACCAGCGCGCGGAGTCGTGACGGCGATACAGCAGACCGCCGGGGCCCATGTCCGGATAAACAGTGACGTCGATATCGAAACTCTCACCCGGCGGAAGATCCGGTCCGAACCAATAGGTCGGACTTCGTCCCGGCTGACGACCCACGATGGCCGTCAGGGTTTGCCGCGGTCCCCGAACGCCAAGCCAGAACGGTGCGAGCGAGCCGGGTTCGAAAGCCGTGACAATCGTCTGGGCCGTTGCGACGTCGGCCGCAGCACTTTGACCAACGAGCCTCAGCGCGATCCGTCGTCCGCTCTCCACATCTCCGCTGAAAGGCGCTTCGATATGACCGGGCTGTAATTCTCTCCACCCGCCGGGATCAGCATCGGGCAGCGGCCATTGCAGCCTCTCCCTGACGACGCCGTCGGTATCGAGCACCTGGTAGCGCAGGCCTTCGTCGTCGAGCGCGGCCTGAATGCAATGCAGATACTCGACGCCCTCGGGCATCCTGTGCGCCGTTCCCGCACCCGCCGTGCAGATCTGTAGGACACCGCGATGCGCCTGGACATCGAAGGCGAGGATGTGGCTGCACAGATAGCCCAGCACGTTTGCGTTGACGAGGATGTCCCAGAACGGGCGGGCGTATTCGTGGCCGATCTCGCGCTGATACGTCCCCGTAAAGCCGTTGATGGGAAACACCGGGTGATGGCCGAGGACGAGCTTGTGGCGGGCATCACCGTGCGCTCTGAGTGTCGCGTCCAGCCACGCGAGCTCGAGATGGCCCTCACCGCCGAGGCCGCTCCAGAGCGTGTTGACGAACACCATTAGGAGATCGCCACGCCGCACGAAATAAGACAGGCCGGCCTGTCCCGGCGGCCCATTGTCCGGCATATCAAGCACCTCGCGAAACACCGCCTCGCTCATCACGTCATAGGTCGTGTGGTTGCCGGTGGTGTGCCAGATCGGAATGGCCGCACGGTCGAGCCAGCCCATTTCCGTGTCCCACCAATATCGCCACTGCGCACGCAGAGCGTCCGGATCAGGCGTCAGTCCGATGATCTCGTCGCCGGGAAAGAGAATGAAGTCAGGCTGCGGCCTCAGTCGCTGTACGACGGCATTCACCGAGGCAAAGGTCTTTTCGTGGAGGGCGCCAGGCACGCCCGAGCAGGAATCGCCGTACAACAGAAACTGGTGGCCCTCGCCGCGCGGCAGCAGCGCGGGAATGAAATCATTTGCAGAGATCATGGCCTATCATCGCGGTGTCCGGCCGCGACAATGGCAACTTCCTGGAGGGGGCGCAACCAGCCTTGATCAGTCCGCGTCAGGCTCGGTGCCGACATAGTCGCGCGCCGGCAGGTTCAGGACACGGCCGATTTCGCTCGCGAGCCTGTCCGCCTCTTCGCGCCTCGTAAAACTCTGAAGCATGATCGGCTCGGTGCCCTTGCTGCCGCAGAGATTGACGTCGTAGGTCGTCAATTCAGGATCGAAATCGTCGGTGATGCTGATGAAGTGATAATCGGCGAGATCGCGCGACTTGCGAAAGTTCAGCGGCCCGAACTGCCTGGTGACGACGATCTGGCGCAGCGTCTCGTTGAGCACGACGAAGGTGCGGAAGGTCAGCAGGATCAGGCCGGGAACGCCGATGAGCAGCCCGAGGCCGGAAAACACCAGCACCGGCACGAGATCGTCGGCAAGCCTGCCGAAGCCGGAAAAATCCTGGCGCAGGCCGAGCGCGACATTCCAGAGCAGATAGCCGCTGGCCGCCAAGAGCGGCAGCGACAGCAGCCGGCCGAACCACGGCATCGGCCGGTCGATCCGGACGATGCTGCCATCTGCGGTCATTGCGCTGGCCATTGAAGTCTCCTCACGGGGTCTTGGCTTGGTCGGCGTGGGCCGCGGGATGGTTCGATTGCCTTCTCCCTGTCATTCCGGGCTCGCCGCTTAGCGGCACCTCTCAATGACGGAAACGTGCTGAGCCTGTCGCTAAAAACAAAAAATTCTTCCCTGCCCTGCCAATGGCGGAGTTCCCCGGCGTGCCTATGTCTCTGCGAACGACATCAGGAACGGACCAGGGCGCGATGGCACAACGGCAACTCAAGCTTGGCGCGTTCATGCGCCCGATCAGCATCCACACCGGCGCCTGGCGCTATCCCGGGGCCTGGCCCGACGCCAATTTCAACTTTGGCCACATCAAGCAGCTGATCCAGAAGCTCGAGGCCGGCAAGTTCGACGCCTTCTTCATGGCCGATCACCTCGCCGTCTTGAACATGCCGGTCAATGCGCTCAAGCGCAGCCACACTGTGACCTCGTTCGAGCCGTTCACGCTGCTGTCGGCGCTCTCGGCCGTCACCGAACGCATCGGCCTGATCGCGACCGGCTCGACCACCTTCGACGAGCCCTATCACGTCGCGCGCCGCTTCGCCTCGCTCGACCATCTCAGCGGCGGCCGTGCGGGGTGGAACATCGTCACCACCTCGAACCCGGACGCGGCGCTGAATTTCGGGCTCGATGACCACATGGAGCACGCCGAGCGCTACAAGCGCGCCCGCGAGTTCTATGACGTCGTCACCGGCCTCTGGGATTCCTTCGCCGACGATGCCTTCGTGCGCGACGTCGAAAGCGGCCTGTTCTTCGATCCCGGGAAGATGCACGTGCTCGATCACCAGGGCAAATATCTGAAGGTGCGCGGCCCGCTCAACATCGCCCGCCCCGTGCAGGGCTGGCCCGTGATCGTGCAGGCCGGCGCCTCGGAGGACGGCAGGCAGCTCGCTGCGGAGACCGCGGAAGCCGTCTTCACCGGCGGCGGCCCCCTCGCCGACGGCCAAAAACTCTATGCCGACATCAAGGGCCGCATGGAGAAGGTCGGCCGCGACCCTGACCACCTCAAGATCCTGCCCGGCGCCTTCGTCGTGGTCGGCGACAGCGTCGATGAGGCCAAGGAGAAGCGCGCCCTGCTCGACAGCCGCGTGCATTACGACAGCGCCATCGCCTCGCTGTCCGTCATCCTCGGCACCGATGCCTCTGGCTTCGATCCGGACGGGCAACTGCCTGAGATTCCCGAAACCAACGCCAGCAAGAGCGGCCGCCAGCGCATGGTCGACCTTGCCAGGCGCGACAAGCTCACCGTGCGCCAGCTCGCCCAGCGCGTCGGCGGTTACGGCGGGCTGTCCTTCGTCGGCACGGCCAAGACCATCGCCGACCAGATGGAGGAATGGCTGGTCGGGCGCGGCTCCGACGGCTTCAACATCATGTTCCCGTTCCTGCCCGCGGGCCTTGACGATTTCGTCGATAAGGTCGTCCCGGAGCTGCAGAAGCGCGGGATTTTCCGCAAGGAGTATGAAGGGGTCACTTTGAGGGAGAATCTGGGCCTTCCCCGGCCGAAAAACCGCTTCTTCGAGGCGTAATCGGGCCGATTTGAGTGGTTTTCCCGCCCTAAAACCTTGACATCAGGCGGTTTCTGGCTAGGTTGCCGGCCAACGCGGGCCGTTTGGCCGGCTCCAGATTCCCCTGATTTCTGAGGTTCAGAACATGGCCAAAGCGGTCACCATCAAGGTCAAGCTCGTGTCCTCGGCCGACACCGGCTTCTACTACGTCGCCAAGAAGAATTCGCGCACCATGACCGACAAGCTGGTCAAGAAGAAGTACGACCCGGTCGCGCGCAAGCACGTCGAATTCAAGGAAGCCAAGATCAAGTAAGATCGCGGCACACGCTAAAGACTCTTGCGGGGCCCTTGCGGGCCCCGTTTTCGTTCTGGTGGTCCGTCACCCTGAGGTGCTCGCGTCTTCGGCGAGCCTCGAAGGGCGACGGCCCGGCTGCATCGGCGACGGTGGCCGTTCGTCCTTCGAGGCTCCGCATGGGACGCCTCGCGTCCCATGCCTCGCACCTCAGGATGACGGAGCGATATCGAGTCACCGCCGCCGAACCATCAGCCTCACGCAATCCTGGCGTGGTTAGAAGGACGAGCCTCGCTGCCTTCAATCGCGAGGCTGCATCACGTCCAGCCGTCCATGAATCGCAGAGAGCGCCGGGCCGTCGCGGCCAGACAATCCGGAAAGGTGACGCCGGCAGCGCTGTGCCAGGCCGGATTTGCGCATTTTCAATCCGGACGCATCGCCGAGGCGGAGCTGTCTTGCCAGCAGGCGTTGACGCTCGACGAGCGACACCCGGATGCCCTCCATCTGCTGGGCGTGCTCTGTTTTCACGCGCAGCAGCCTGACGCCGCCGTGGAATGGATCGGACGCGCAATCCAGCACGCACCAAAGGCCGAGTACCTCCTCAGCCTCGCCACGGTGCTGGAGCGGCAGGGTCGGCTCGACGAGGCACAGCAACATTACAGCCGGGCCCTCGCCCTCAAGCCTGACGATGCCGGCCTGTGGAATCACATTGGCAATTTGCTCTGGCAGCTCGATCGCAAGGAGGAGGCCGCACAGCATTTGCAGCAGGCCCTCAAGCTCAATCCGCGCTATTGGGAAGCCGCGCATAATGGCGGCATGCTGCTGCTCGAACTCTCCAGGCATGCGGAAGCGATCGCGCGCTTCGACGTCGCCGAGACGCTGAAGCCGACCGCGGCGCTGTATCAGATGCGCGCCGTCTGCCTCTCCAATGTGAACCGCTTCGAGGACGCGCAGGCCGATTACGAAAAATCCCTCGCGCTGGATCCTGCTCTCGCCGAGACGCACAACAATCTCGGCCTCCTGCATTGGCGATTTGGCCGGCTGGAGCAGGCCTTTGCCTGTTTCGACCGCGCCCTTGCCCTCTGCCCAGATTTCCACGCCGTGCTCAACAACAAGGCCGTGGTCCTGCTGCATCTGCAGATGCTGGATGAGGCGTTCGCGACCTTGCACGGATCGCTCGCGGCTGCCCCCGACGATGCGCAGACGCTGTTCTATCTGGCGACGCTTCAGTTGCTGACAGGCGATTTCGACCGCGGCTGGCTCGCGCGAGAAGCGCGCTGGCGACTTCCCTCCGTTGGTCTTGTCGATCGCGGCTTTTCACAGCCGCTGTGGCGCGGCGACCAGCCGCTCGAAGGCAAGACCATCCTGCTGCACTCCGACGAGGGTCTCGGCGATGCAATCCAGTTCGCGCGTTACGTGCCTATGGTGGCCGCGCTCGGAGCGAAGGTGATCCTGGAGGTCGAGCCGCCGATCCGGCAGATCCTTGGCGGCATCGCCGGTGTCGCAGAGTGTAGCAGCCGATCCTCGACGCCGGCATTCGACCTGCATTGCCCTCTCGGCACGCTGCCACTGGCGTTCGGCACGCGGCTCGATACGATCCCGCTCGCGCAAGGCTATGTTCCCGCGCCACCACCGGCGCGCGTGAAAGAGTGGGAGCAACGGCTCGGCCCCCACACCCGCCTCCGCGTCGGTCTGGTCTGGGCCGGCAATCCCGATCACAAGAACGACCACAACAGGTCGATAGCGCTGCGCACGCTGGCGCCGCTGCTGGATTGCGATGTGCAGTTCGTCTCCTTGCAAAAAGGCGTCCGGGATCAAGACAAGGCCTACCTCGGCGAACGCGGCGACATCGTCGACCTCACGCAACACCTGACGGATTTCAGCGAGACAGCAGCGCTGATCTCCTGCCTCGACCTCGTGATCTCCGTCGACACCAGCGTCGCCCACCTCGCCGGCGCGCTCGGCGCGCCCGTCTGGACGCTGCTGCCCTTCAATCCGGACTGGCGCTGGCTGCTCAATCGCGATGACAGCCCGTGGTATCAGTCGATGCGGCTGTTCAGGCAACCGATGCGAGGCGATTGGAGCAGCGTGGTAGACGAGGTCCGCGTCGTGCTTGAGGGACACGTCGTGGCGCGGCGATCAAGGCACGATGAGGCTTCATTCCTGAAGCCGAATCGCTGACCTCACGCCCTGCCCTACGCCGTCCGCAACACCGGCGCCGGCGGCTGCGACGGCCTCACAAGCGCAAACGCGACCTGGATGATGCCGCCAGCCAAGCCCAGCGCCACGCCGATGCGCCAAGCCATGCTGTACGAGCCGAGTGCGTCGTAGATCAGCCCGCCTCCATAGGCGCCGAGGAAGCTGCCGATCTGGTGGCTCATGAAGGCGAGGCCCTGGATCATGGCCTGCCAGCGCAGGCCGAACATCTCGGCGACCGCGCCTGCGACCAGCGGACCGACGCCCATCCAGAGGAAGCCCATGATGGCGCCGAACAGCAGCGTCGAGAACGGCGTCGCCGGCAGCATGAAATACCAGGCAAGCGCGAGCGAGCGCAGGATGTAGATGCCGCCCAGCAGCGCCAGCTTGTTCCAGCGCTGGCCGGCCCAGCCGAAGAACAGCGAGCCCAGCACGTTGAAGCCGCCGATCATGCCGAGCGTCTGCGCGCTCAGCATCGGGTCGAGGCCGCAGATCGCGAGATACGACGGCAGATGCGTGGTGAGGAACACCAGCTGCATGCCGCAGACAAGATAGGCGCAGGTCATCACCACGAAGGAGGCGTTGCCGAATGCGGACTTCGCGACGGATGCCGCCGTGGCATCGCCGATGTCATCGGCGGCGGGCTTCGGCAACGGGACGGCGTCGACGCGGCCGGCATACCAGGCGGCGGGGATCATCAGCACCGACATGACGACGAAGCCGGCAAGCCCGATGCGCCAGCCGAAGCCCTCGTTGAGCATCTGTCCGATCGGCGCCGACAGCAGCGCGCCGAGCGAGCCCGCGCCGGAGACGATGCCGAGCACGGTGGAGCGCACGGTTGCAGGCACCGCGCGCGCCGCCACCGACATTGCGATCGCGGCCGCGGTGCAGGCGAGCGACGTGCCGATCAGCACGCCGGCGCCGATCATGATGCCGACGAGGCCGTTCGCGGTCGTCATCAGAATGAGGCCAACGATGTACATCAGCGCGCCGACGATCATGATCGGGCGGAAGCCGTAGCGCACGGTCATCGCGCCGGCGAGCGGCTGGAGAAAGCCCCAGGCGAGGTTCTGCACGGCCAGCGCCAGCGTGAAATCCGACACCGAGAGGTGGATGTCGTGCGTCAGCGGCTGCATGAAGATCCCGAGCGATTGCCGCAGCCCCATGCTCAGCGTCAGCATGATCGAGGCACCGATCAGGATCGGCAAGGTCGGACGCAGGACCTGCAACAGGGGCATTGTTGTTCTCCCTCATGGGCGCGGCACGCGCGCCGGCATCTGCAAAGTCAGTTGATTTTGATTACACAGACCTGTGTAATTAGTCTATAAGAGGCCGGCGCTGTCAAGCGAACCAGGACGCATCACGACGCATGGCTCCCCCGCCCGCCCCACAGACGATGAAAGAGCGGATTCTCGAGACCGCCGACAAGCTGTTCTATCTGCAAGGCATTCGCGCCATCGGCGTCGACACCATCGCGGCCGAGATCGGCATCTCCAAACGCACGCTCTACAACCACTTCCCGTCCAAGGACACGCTGATAACAGCCTATCTCGAGCGCCGCTTCGTCCATGCCCGCCCCTCCGACAAGCCGCCGGCCGAGCAGATCCTCGGCACCTTCGATTCGCTGGAGCGGCGTTTCTCGGCCAAGGACTTTCGCGGCTGCCCGTTCGTCAATGCGGTCGCCGAGCTCGGGCCCACAGACCGCGCCGTGAAGAAGATCGCCATCGCCTTCAAGGAAAGCCGCCGCGTCTGGTTTCGCGAGCGGCTGACCGAGCTCGGCGTTACGGAAGCCGATGCGCTCGCAACGCAGCTCGCGCTGCTGGTCGACGGCTCGATCGCGCAGGACCTGGTGCGTGACGATCCTGCGATGGCACGCGCGGCGAAAGAAGCCGCGAAGGTGCTGCTGCGGAATGCGGGGGTGGATGTGGGTGGCGATATTGCGGCGAAGCCAGTGAAGAACAAGCGGCCGCCACAATAACAGCCGTCGTCCCGGCGGAGGCCGGGACCCATACGCCGCAGCAACAGTTTTGCGAAGACTCGGAGTTATCGGCTCGCTCCACAACCCCTCCCTCGGGTTATGGGTCCCGGCCTCCGCCGGGACGGCATCGAGGATGAAGCGCCATCAGCGCCGCCTCACCTCACGCCGCCTGCGACACCACACGATTGCGCCCGTCGTGCTTGGCGCGGTAGAGCGCCGTGTCGGCGCGCTTGAGGACGTCGGCGACCGGCTCGCCCTTCTGCTCCAGCGTGGTGAGCCCGATCGAGATCGTGACCTCGACGCGCTTGGTGCCCTTGTGGACGGCGAACGGCTCGCCGGCGATCGAGCGGCGCAGGCGCTCGGCGACCATGCTGGCGACGTGCAGGTCGGTCTCCGGCATCACGATGACGAACTCCTCGCCGCCGTAGCGGCACGCGAGATCGATTCCGCGGATCGACTTGCGCACGCGCACCGCGAATTCGCGCAGCACGTCGTCGCCGCCGTCATGGCCAAAATTGTCGTTGATCGACTTGAAATAGTCGATGTCCAAAATCATCAGCGCGAGCGGCTTGCCGCGCGTGGAAGCCTGCTCGGCGAGCGTTGCCAGATGGCTCTCCATGTAGCGACGATTATGCAGGCCGGTGAGCGCGTCGGTGATCGCCATCTCGATCGAGTTCTGCACGTTGTCGCGCAGATGATCGGTGTAGCGGCGGCGGCGGATCTGGGTGCGGGCGCGCGCCAAAAGCTCGGTCTTGTCGACCGGGCGCAGCAGATAATCGTTGACGCCGATCTCGAGGCCGCGAAGCAGCCGGGTGGAATTCTCGGCTTCTGCGATCGCCAGGATCGGCACATGACGCGTGCGCTCCAGCGAACGGGCCTGGCTGCACAGGCGGAGGCCGTCGAAATTGTTCAGGTCGAGCGAGACGATCAGGAGATCGTAATTGCCCTCGGCCGCATGGAACAGCGCTTCGGTCGGATTGGGCTCGACGTCGACGGTGTGCTCGGCGGCAAGGATCGTCGCCAGCCGCTCATAGGAGGACTCGCGGTCGTCGACGAGCAGGATGCGGCCGCCCTTGCCGGTGTCCGCCACGGCGCTGCGCTCGGGCGCCTGCATGCCGATCTCGAGCGAGGTGATGGCGCGCATGCGCAGCTCGTCGGTCATCATCTTCAGCCGGGTCAGCGAACGCACCCGCGCGATCAGCACGACATCGGAGACGGGCTTGGTGAGGAAGTCATCGGCGCCGGCCTCGAGGCCGCGGTTGCGGTCGGCGGGGCTGTCGAGCGCGGTGACCATCACGACGGGAATGTGGTGCGTGGCCGGGTCGGTCTTGAGACGGCGGCAGACTTCGAAGCCGTCCATGTCGGGCATCATCACGTCGAGCAGGATGATGTCGCACTCGGCGCGGCGGGCCAGCGCCAGCGCCTCGGTGCCGTTCGAAGCCGTCATCACGTCGAAATATTCGGCCGAGAGGCGAGCCTCCAACAGCTTGACGTTGGCGGGAACGTCATCGACGACAAGGATACGCGCGGACACTGTGAACTCACTTCCTATCCGATAAAACGCCGGACCGTCTCTATGAATTTGCCGACCGAGATCGGCTTGGACAAATAGGCTTCGCAGCCGCCCTCGCGGATGCGCTCTTCGTCACCCTTCATCGCGAAGGCCGTGACCGCGACGACGGGAATGGCGCGCAGCTCCGGATCGTCCTTGATCCAGCGCGTCACCTCGAGCCCCGAGACCTGCGGCAATTGGATATCCATCAGCACCAGGTCGGGCCGGATCTTGCGGACGAGGTCGAGCGCCTCGTAGCCGTTGCTGGTGCCTGAGGTCTGGTAGCCGTGGGCTTCCAACAGGTCGCGGAAGAGCTTCATGTTGAGCTCGTTGTCTTCCACGATCAGGACGGTCTTAGCCATCCCGCCCTCCTGTTTGGTCCCAAAGACCGATGCATGTGACGCCTCAGGCGCCGCTTTCCGGCGCTTCGAAAACTGGATTCAAACTAGCCTCAGATTCGCTTGAGTTTCGTTAAACCCGAGGGGCCACTTTCTGCGATGTGGTTTCCAGTTGCTTGTCTGGGCCAGCAAGACTCAACGCCAAGACTCAGTCCTGAGACTCGGGCATAGTCCAAAGTAGACACCGAAAGTTAACGGAAAGGCAAACCGGCCCTTTGAAAAAGCCTGTTCACAACCCCCGCGAAGTCGCTGAAATCGTTGCGATTCAGGCGCTCTCCTTCGTCGCCGGCGATCCTGAAAGGCTGGGCCTGTTTCTGGCCGAGACAGGGGTCGGACCGGAGACGCTCCGGAACGCCGCCTCGGACCCGAATTTCCTGCTCAGCGTGCTCGATTTCGTGCTGCGCGATGACGACACCGTGAAGGCCTTTGCCAAGGCCTCGGAGCTGCATCCGACCAACGTTGCCGCGGCGCGGCAGGTGCTGGGCGATGCGCTCGGCGACCGGACCTGGGAGCGCGACGTGCCGTGACCGCCCCTGATACGGCCGGGCCCCGCTGCTTCTGCCGGGATTGTCTGGCCGATCTGGATATGGGAGGGCGGCGCTGTTCCGCCTGCGGCTCCCCTCGCCTCGTCCGCCACCGCGCGCTGGCGGGGCTCACAATCGCCCATATCGACTGCGACGCCTTCTATGCGACGGTGGAGAAGCGCGACAATCCTGACATCGCCGACAAGCCTGTGATCATCGGCGGCGGAAAACGCGGCGTGGTGTCGGCCGCCTGCTACATCGCGCGCACCTATGGCGTGCGCTCGGCGATGCCGATGTTCAAGGCGTTGGAGGCCTGTCCGCACGCGACCGTGATCCCGCCTGATATGGCGAAGTATGTCCGCGTCGGCCGCGAGGTGCGCCAGGCCATGCAGGCGCTGACGCCGCTGGTCGAACCGCTCTCGATCGACGAGGCCTTTCTCGATCTCTCCGGCACCGAGCGGGTGCACGGCATGATCCCCGCAAAAGTGCTGGCGCGCTTTGCCCGCGAGGTCGAGCGCGACGTCGGCATATCAGTCTCGGTCGGCCTGTCCTGCAACAAGTTCCTGGCCAAGATCGCCTCTGATCTCGACAAGCCGCGCGGCTTTGCCGCGCTGGATCAGGACGAGGCGCGCATGATGCTTGCAGAAAAACCGGTCGGCTTCATTTTTGGCGTTGGCCCCGCAACGCAAGAACGTCTCATGCAGCGCGGCTTCCGCATCATCGCCGATTTGCAAAAGGCCGACGAGATCGAGCTGATGCGACAGTTTCCGAGCGAGGGCCGCCGGCTGTGGCGGCTCGCGCGCGGCATCGACGATCGCCACGTCGAGGCCGATCGCGGCGCCAAGACGATTTCGAGCGAGACGACGTTCGAAACGGATATTCGCGATTTCGCGTCGCTGGAGAAGATCCTGTGGCAGCTATGCGAGAAAACGTCGTCCCGGCTCAAAAGCAGCGAGCTTGCCGGCTCGACCATCACGCTGAAGCTGAAGACGGCCGATTTCCGTCAGCGCACCCGCTCACAGTCGATCCACGCACCGACGCAGCTTGCAGCAAAGATCTTCTCGATCTGCCGCGAGATGCTCGCCAAGGAAATCGATGGCACCGCCTTCCGCCTGATGGGCGCCGGCGTCAGCGCGTTGCGCGACGGCTCCCCCGCCGACGACACCGACATGCTCGACCGTCGCGCCGCGCATGCCGAGCGCGCGGTGGACAGTCTGCGCAAGAAGTTCGGCAGCGCCGCCGTGATCCGCGGCATCGCCTATGACGGCCCGGAGAAGGCGCAGGAGTGAATCTGGCGGCACGGCATTGTTCATTCCGTCATCCTGAGGTGCGAGTGGCGCGATGCAAAGCATCGCGCCGGGAGCCTCGAAGGATGCACGGCCGAGCTTCCAGCCGGGCCGTTCGCCCTTCGAGGCCTTCGCTGCGCTTCGGCGCCTCAGGGTGACGGGGATAGACTTTTGTCGCTGAAAACCAAGGCAGGAAATGACCGTGACAGGAGAACGCGATCTCAACGTCCTGCTGAAGCAAATGAAGCCGGAGCTGCGGCCAGGCATCTTCGTGTTCTGCACCATCCCGGCAGATGCAAACATTCCCGCGGCCCTCAACCCGCTGTTGACGTTCCGCGAGCAGGAAGGGACGACGCTGGTCATCCTGCGCGAGGAAGCCGAAGCGGCCGGACTGAGCTACGCATTTCCCTCTCGCCTGATCACGTTGACGGTTCATTCCGCGCTCGACGCCGTAGGTTTCCTGGCAGCCATCACCGCGCGTCTCGCCAAGGCCGGCATCAGCGCGAATGCCGTGTCGGCCTTCCATCACGATCATCTCTTCGTGCCCGTCGATCGCGCCGACGAGGCGATGGCAGCGCTGTCGGAGCTATCCCTCTCGCCGCCTTCGCAAGATGCCAGCATGGCATAATGCCACTGTTTTGCCCGACGGAGCAAACGAAATTCGCAAAATACGAAATCGCTGTGCATTTCTACTGTGCATGGGGTTGTTTTGCGGTTTTGGCGGGAGCGCCGGTCTGCGATCTCAATCCGCGACCGCGATCGCCTCGATCTCGATCAGCCATTCCGGCGCGGCCAGCGCGGAGACGCCGACGAGTGTCGAGGCTGGCGGCTCCATGCCCTCGAAGAAGGCCGAGCGGGCCTTGCCGATGATCGGGCGCAGCTCCGGCTTGTAGCCGACGACGAAGGTCGTGATCTTGACGATGTTGGCGTAGCTGGCGCCGGCCGCCTTCAGGGCGTGGCCGAGATTCTGCATCACCTGCGTCGTCTGCGCGGCGATATCGCCCTCGCCGACAATGCGTCCCTCTTCATCTGTCGACACCTGGCCGGAGATGTAGATCGTTCGCGCGCCGGAGGCGGTGACGACGTGGGAATAAGCGGGGTTGTGGTGCAGGCCGCTGGGGCGGAGATGATCGAGCTTGGGCATGATGTCGCTCCCGGAGTTTGTGGTTGGAAGGGAGCGTAACCGGAGATGGCGTTGAGGGCTAGTGTCGCCGCTCAATTGCAGGGCTTGCTGTCCTTGACGTCGAACTTGCCCATCGCGCCGGAGATCACAAAATCGTTGTAATCGAGCACGAGCTGGCGGGACACGCCGTTCTCGTAAAGCTCGAACGACATCGCATAGACGGGCGTCTGCTCGCCCTCCTTCTGCGGGACGTCGCGGTCGAAATAGCTGACGGTCACCGGCCAGCGCATCAGCGATTTCATGTGCTCGTCCGATGTCGACGGATCAGGCGATGCGGCGCGGTCGGCGGGGATCGGCTGACCGATCACGGTCAGCGTGTTGTAAACCTTCTGGCCATCGTCGGAGCCGTCATAGACGGAGAGCTCGAGCAGCGATTTGCCGTCCTTGGCGGCTGCGATGATCCGCTGGATCTGCTCGGTCGGGAACACGATCTTGCCGTCGAGGGTGAAATTCTTCGGCGCCGGCAATTTCAGCTTGACGTTGATGTGGTCGCCGTCGCGCTCCGCCGAGCCGTCGACGAGGCCGGCCTCGGTCTCGTTCATCCGCGTCTCGATCTTGAAGCGATAGCTCTTGCCCGCGGCGTCCTCCCAGGAATTGGAGCGGAGGTCGCTCAGCGTGATCTTGCCCTCGCCGCTGTCGAGCTCGGAGACCTGGCGGAATTCGGACGTGTAGCCCTCGCAAGCGCTGCCGGCGAAATTGTAGAGGATGCGGCCTCGCGCGCTATTGATGGAATTGGAGCGCGATTTGACCAGGCTGAGATCATAGAGCGCCTGGTGCGGGAGGAACGGACCGTTCGCCGCATGCGCCGCGCCACCGGCGCCGATAGCGGCCGCCGCGAGCGCCATCACACCGAGTGAAGTCCGGAAAAGGTGCACCATATCTATTCCCTGGGGACGCGCAGATTCGACACTTTAATGACCGTTCCATTGCGTCGCAACTGCGGCGGTTTCACGTAAATTTGCGCCTCTGCGCCGAACCTCCTGACCTTCCTCCGGAAAACGCGATCCGCCCGGTCTGGCGCGGCCAAATCGCCTTGCTTGCATGTGTCGGCACGATGGGCGAAACAGGGCACAGCCGGCTGCTCCCGAATGCGCCGGACGGACGCGTTTTCAGACATTGAGGTTGAGACATGGCAGGCACGGTCGAGCAGAAACTGGCGGAACAGGGTATCAAGCTGCACGAGGCCCCCTCTCCCGTGGCCAATTACGTTCCGTTCGTCCGGACCGGCAATTTGCTGTTCGTCTCCGGCCAGGTCTGCTTCGATCCCTCAGGCAAGCTGATCGCGAAGGGCAAGCTCGGCGCCGGCGTCTCGATCGAGCAAGGCGCTGCAGCCGCGCGCGGCTGTGCCGTCAATCTGCTCGCGCAGGTCAAGGCCGCGCTCGGCGATCTCGACAAGGTCGTGCGCGTGGTGCGCCTCGGCGGCTTCATCAACTCGGCGCCGGACTTCCTGGACGGACCGAAGGTGCTGAACGGCGCCTCCGACCTGATGGTCGCAGCCTTTGGTGACAAGGGCCGCCACGCCCGCACCACCGTCGGCGTTGCCTCGCTGCCCGCGGATGCGGCGGTCGAGGTCGAAGGCGTGTTCGAGGTCGCCTGAGGTTAGCATCGTGCGTGCTCCGGAATGGCTGACAGCCCGGCCGGTCGCCCATCGCGGCCTACATGACATCTCGCGTGGCATCGTCGAGAACATGCCGGGCGCGGTACGGGCCGCGATCGCAGGCAATTTCGCGATCGAGGTAGACATTCAACTGTCCGCGGACGGCGAGGCCATGGTGCATCACGACCATGCGCTCGGCCGCCTGACCGACGCCACCGGCCCGGTGGTGGCGAAGACCGCAGCCGAACTGAAGGCCATCACGTTCAAGGACACGCCCGAGCGGATGATGTCACTCGGCGACCTCTGCGCCATGGTCGCCGGCCGGGTGCCGCTGGTGATCGAGGTGAAGAGCCATTTTGACGGCGACCGCAAGCTGGTGAAGCGGATGGCCGAGGTGCTGGCGTCCTATCAGGGCCAGGCGGTCGGCATGTCCTTCGACCCTGATCAGGTGCTGGCGCTGCGCGAGCTGCTGCCCTCCCGCCCGCGCGGCATCGTCGCACAGCGCAGCTATGAGGACGAATACTGGACCTATCTGACGCAGCAGCAGCGCGACAGCATGCTGTACCTGCGCCACGGCTTCCAGACCCAGCCGCATTTCGTCGCCTTCAAGGTCGATCACCTGCCGGCGCCCGCCCCCTGGATCGCCCGCAATATCTTCGGCTGCGCCCTGCTCGGCTGGACGGTGCGGACGGCCGAGCAGCGGACACGGGTCGGGCAATATGCCGATCAGATGATCTTCGAGGGCTTCTTGCCATAGGCTTGATGGTCCCGACCCTTGAAGTCGCTGCTGCAATGAACGATCTTGGCTGCAATGGCATCATCCGAAGTTACGCTCGAGGCCGTCCCGTCCATTGGCGAAGTCTCGCCGGAGGATTGGGACGCCTGCGCCAATCCCGGCAGGGCCTGCAATGGGCACCATTTGGGAACCTCATCCGGGCTTCCAGGCGATTCGCTTGGCCTGTTAAAGCCCGCCTATAACCCATTCGTCTCGCACGCCTTTCTTTCCGCCGTCGAAAAATCGGGTTCGGCCACGATTCGCACCGGCTGGGGACCACGACACCTCGTGGCCAAGGTCGACGGCCGCGTCGCCGGCGTCGTCCCCTGCTATCTGAAATCGCACAGCCAAGGCGAATACGTCTTCGACCGCGGTTGGGCGGATGCCTATGAGCGCGCCGGCGGACGCTATTACCCGAAGCTTCAGGTCTCTGTTCCCTTCACACCGGCCACAGGGCCGAGGCTGCTGGTGCGCGACGGCGTCGACCACGAGCGCATCACGGAAGCGTTGGCCAGCGGCCTGGTGGCGTTGTGCGGCGTCAGCAAGGCGTCCTCGGTGCACGTCACCTTCGCCCGCGAGGCCGAGTGGAAGCTGCTCGCCCAGCACGGCTTCCTCCAGCGCACCGACCAGCAGTTCCACTGGCGCAACGAGGGTTTTGCCACTTTCGACGACTTCCTGGCGACGCTGAACTCACGCCACCGCAAATCGATCAAGCGCGAGCGGCGCGATGCGCTCGCGGCCGGCATCACCATCCACTGGCTCACCGGCAAGGACATCACCGAGGATGCCTGGGACGCCTTCTTCATGTTCTACATGGAGACGGGTTCGCGCAAATGGGGCCGCCCCTATCTCACCCGCGAATTCTTCTCGCTGATCGGCGAGACCATGAGCCAGGATGTGCTGCTCGTGATGGCCCGCCGCAACGACCGATGGATCGCGGGCGCGATCAACTTCATCGGCTCGGACACGCTGTTCGGCCGCAACTGGGGCGCAGTCGAGCATCATCCGTTCCTGCATTTCGAGGTCTGCTACTATCAGGCGATCGATTTTGCCATCAAACATGGGCTCACGCATGTCGAGGCCGGCGCGCAAGGCGAGCACAAGATCGCGCGCGGCTACCTGCCGCGGACGACACATTCAGCCCATTTCATCGCCGACCCTGGATTGCGCCGCGCTATCGACGATTACCTCAAGCGCGAGCGCGCCTATGTCGCGGAGGCCGGACGGGAGCTCGCCGAGCTCGGCCCGTTCCGGAAGGGCATCGACGAGGCGCCTTGACGCGCACGCAGGGCTGGTGACAGTAAGCGCAAAATCTTGGAGCCCGCCATGACCGCTTATGACCCGAACAATATCTTTGCAAAGATCCTGCGCGGCGAGTTTTCCTGTCACAAGGTCTACGATGACGAGCACGTCTTCGCCTTCCTCGACATCATGCCGCGCGTTCCGGGCCACACGCTGGTGATTCCGAAGGCCCCTGCCCGCAACATCCTCGACATCAAGGCCGACGACTATGCCCACGTCGCCCGCGGCGCGCACAAGATCGCTGGTGCGGCGATGAAGGCGTTCAAAGCCGACGGCATCACCGTGCAGCAGTTCAACGAAGCTGCCGGCGGACAGGTAGTGTTTCATCTCCACATGCACGTGATGCCGCGCCACGATGGCGTAGCAATGCTTCCGCCCGCGAGCCGCAAGGAAGACGTCAAGGTGCTGGAAGAGAACGCGGCCAAGCTGATCGCGGCGCTGAAGGGAGGTTAGGTCTCGCCACTCGTCATTACGAGCGCAGCGAAGCAATCCAGAATCCCTCTGCGGAGACAGTCTGGATTGCTTCCTCGCAAGAGTTCCTCGCAATGACGGGGCTAAAGCGGAGCGCCCTCATTCCGTCTGGAAATCGCCCTTCTGCGGCGCCGCCAGCGGCGTGAACTCGCAGCGATCGGGCTTGATGTCGATCAGCGGCGTCTCGTCGATGCAGTCGAGGCCGCGCACCAAAATCGCATTTCCTTCGATGCCGACCAGCTTCACGATCGATGTGCCGATCGGATTGGGCCGCACCGGCGAGCGCAGCGAAAAAGTGCCCCGGGTTTTGTCGTTGTTCTTCGGGCTTTGCAGCACGATGTCACGGCGCGACTTATCGAGCCAATAGAGCACTTCCAGATTGTTGTAGAAATCGACGCCCTTGATCGCCGGCACGAAGGGCTCGAAGATCTCGAGGCGGCAGATCGGACCGTCATGGCGCCCCTGCCGCGGCGTCTCCAGCCGCGACGTCCAGGGCGTGCGGATGCGGCCGATGAAGACGAGGCCGGCATCCTCAGTGGATGGCAGCTCGATGGCGACCTCACCCTCGCGGAGTTCGTTTTCGCGAACCATAATTCCTGTTCCTTGCCTGTTCGAAGGCGGTTTTAACCCAACCACCACTGGCCGACCAGCATGAAGACTTCGCCGGCGACAACGCCGGCAAAGATCGAACGGCGGGCCAGCAGGAACACGACAAGTCCGGCGGCCACCGCGCCATAGCGCAAGCCATCCGGCACGCTGGCGAGGGCACCGGGCGGCTGCACCACGATCTGGGCGATCACGCCGGCCAGGATCGCGGTCGCGACCGCCCTCACCCAGACCAGCAGCTCGGAGCCCTCATCGATGCCGCCGCCGAACCACAGGCCGAGCATGCGCCATATCTGGTTGGGGATGACGCCGGCGACAAACAGCACGACCAGCGCTTGCCAGTCACCGATGAGTTGCGCGGCACTCATGCGCGCACCTCCCGCCACCAGTGCACGCCATAGGCAATCGTGCCGGCCACCACGCCACTGATCAGAATGTCGAGACCGGAGTTCATCTTCGCGGCCAGCGGATAGAGCAGGATACCGAGCGTAAGCGCGACCACGTCAGCGACCTCGCGGCTGTTGCGCGCGGTCGAGAACAGGAAGGACAGCGGCGTCAGCAAAAGGATCGCAGCACCCAACGTCTGCGTCAGGTTGGCGGCAAGGAAATAGCCGATCGTGTTGGCGGTCAGACACACCGAGACCAGACCGAAACCAAGTCCGTTGACGAAGGCGATGCGCCGCTCGCGCGGCACAAGCGGCAGGAAGCGATGGCATTCGACCCACAGAGTCACAGCCGTGAGATGCGCTGCAAAGAACAGCTCGCGCCGCTTGGTCGTCGGCGTGCGCATCAGCGGCAGCACCGAGACCACCATCGGAAACAGCCTGATCGCACTGACGGTGACCGCGATCGCCGACTGGATGATGGTGGCGCCCGAACCGAGCGTCGTGATCAGGATGATCTGCGCGGGCCCGGCCCAGACGAACAGCGTCGAACAGAGCGCCCAGAGCAGGCTGAAATGGGTGTCATGGGCGAGCGCGCCGATGCCGAGATAGGTCGCGAACAGGACGAGCGTGAGGATCGTCTGCGTGATCGAGCGCAGCCCCCAGGCGAAGGCGCGCCACGGACTTTGCCATTGAGGGGAATCGAGCGGGGGAAGTGCCACGGGAGCTTGGCCGGCGTGAGGATCTTGCCCGCATAACGGACAATGCGGACCGTCACGTCAAGGAAGCCCGCGGCGGGGCTGGCATGCGTAGCGCCTGCTACCCGCTCACCCCGCGGTTCTTCAGCACAAAACAAGCTCCGCCCGCCTTGCGGATGCGGTTGCAGAGATCGTCTGCCTCAGTTCGCGTGTCGGCGCCGATGCGCACCTGGTAGAAGGCGTGCGAGCCGCGGCTGCGAACCACCGAGGAGAGCAGGCTGGGATCGCGTTCGCCGATGACGGCGCTGAGCCGCGTGACGGCGCGGGAATACATCGCCAGCGCCTTGTTGCGGTCGAAGCCCGCGGCGAGCTGAACACCCCAGATCTTCGCAGCGGCGAGCTCGACGTGCTGCTCGAGCTCTGCGACGAACGGGTTCGGCGCGCGCTTCAACAACGCCATCAGATCGCGGCAGCTCGTCGGCGGCGAGCTCGGCGGTCCCTTGCCGGTGCTGCCCGCCTTGGCCCATGCGTCGACTGTCGCACCCGTGATGGCGTAGACGTAGTTGCGTGTCTGCTCCGGCATGCCGCCGGTGCCGGCGAGCCACTCCTGCACCCGTCGCGGCCCGGCATTGTAGGCGGCAGCGGCGAGGCCAAGATTGCCGAACTGATTGCGCAGCTCATTCAAGAACTCGGCGGATTTTGGTAGCGCCTGAACAGGATTGAACGGATTGAGCAGTCCGCGCTCGCTCGCGGTCCCCGGCATGAACTGCGCGATCCCCTGCGCCTGCTCGCCACTGCGGGTTACGGGTCCCACTGCATCAGCCTGGAAACGGCTCTCCTGCCAGATCACGCGGGCGAAGAATTCAAGCGGCAGATTGGCATCCCGCGCAGCCGCCTCGACGATGAGGCAGATGGATTCCCGCGTGTCGCTCTCGCGCGCGGACTCGCCTGCAGCCGGTTTTGCCGGCCCCTCGGGGCCAAGCTGCGTCGGCGGGACCGAAGCATCCTCGGCGAGCGCCGGTGTGCAAACCAACGCCGCCGCGAGCACCCACCAGATCAGCTTCCGAGCCCGGATGAACGCCATGTCGCTCCTAATATCGGCCCTTGAACTCCGGCCCCAAGGCAACTAGCAACAGCCGTAATGAACAACGCTGAGCCTGGCCAGAATGCAGACAGTCTATATTGATCTCGACGGCACGCTGACCGATCCAAAGCCCGGGATCACGGGTTCGATCCAGTATGCCCTGAAAAAACTCGGCAAGGCGGTCCCGAGCCAGGATGAATTGACCTGGTGCATCGGGCCGCCCCTGCATGCGAGCCTGAAGGCGCTCACCGGAACCGAAGCACTGGCCAACCAGGCGCTCCTTCTGTACCGGGAACGATTTTCCGAGGTCGGACTGTTCGAGAACACGCCCTATCCGGGCATCCACGACACGCTGGCGGCGATCGCCGCAAGCGGCGCGCGCCTGTTCGTGGCGACCAGCAAGCCCGCGGTCTACGCCACCCGCATCGTCGAGCATTTCGGCTTGAAGCCCTATTTCGAGCGCGTGTTCGGCTCGGAGCTCGACGGCACCCGCGCCGACAAGCGCGACCTGCTTCGTTACGCGCTCGAGGAGACCAAGGTCGACCCCGCCAGTGCCGTCATGATCGGCGACCGCAGCCATGACGTGGTCGGCGCCCGGACCAATGGCATGACGGCGATTGGCGTGCTCTATGGCTATGGCAGCGAGGCCGAGCTCAGGGACGCCGGCGCGCATCACATCTGCGCCGCACATCCGGAGTTGCTCGGCCACTGCGTCGCCTAAGCGGTCACCCTCTCGACTGCCGCAAGCATACCTGTCTTCGGATGGCAGTTCAGATATTCGAAGAACTGCTCATCGGCTGCGGCCACGGTGACCTCGTGATAGAGCCGCAGCTTCGCTGACGGCCCCAGCGTCGAGAGATATTTCATCGCCGCACCGAAGATCTTCACGTGGGTCGGATGCGATTCCGCCCAGCGCTCCAGTGCAGCGAGACTTTTCCACCAGCTCTGGCCATAGGATTTTTCACTCGCCTTGCCGTCGGCCGAGAGCACCTGCATGTAACGGTTGGCGTAGCAACCGATCCCGAGCCCGTCGTCGCGCAGGAAGTCCATGCCCTCGCGCAGCACCGGTTCGACGTCGTCGAGATAGAGCCTTCGCTCCGATGCTTCCGTATCGCTCCAGTCCTGCCCGGAGCGGATCAGGCAGAGATTGTCGTGCGCCTTCACGCGCAGGCGTGCGCCGTCACGGATCAGCTCTGGATTGCCTCCCGGCGACATCGGGTCCGTCTGCGACAGCGGAATGCGGTCGCGCATGCCGCCCCAATAAGCGTGCTCCTGCACCTCCCCGCTCATGCCGTCGGCGATCGCGGCGACACCTTCGGACCTATCGAGCGAGGAGAACAGCGTCTCGTGCCGTGCCACAGTGGGGCGCAGCACCTCGATGAAGGTGCCGATGCCGTCGCGCGGCTTTCCGGTCCACGCCTCATGTGCCGGCGCAAACCAGGTGTCGAAGCGTGCGATGTCGTCCCAATAGGCCACCGAGACGATGTTGGTGTGACCGGTTTGATCGACGTAGTGTGCGCGGTCCCAATGCATGGGACCACCTGCGCCGGCAAACAGGCTCGCAATTTCTGCAAGCGCTTGCGCTACACCCGCCGCCATCGCCCCACGATACTGCACGCCGAAATAAGCCATCACCACACGACTTACACCGGGCTTGTAGCGCGCCACAAACGACGGATATGGCGGCTGGTAATCGTCAGGCACGCGCTTGTGCCGCGTGCGCTGGGTTTCGAGATGTGCGGGAATCGCGGATTCCATGATCGTACCCTCCCTCGATCGCAGCGATCAGCTCGCTGCCGCGCCGATATCCGCCGACTCGATGGTGTCGACCGGCAGCGCGAACTGCTCGACGCGCTTGTACGGCTTCTTGTTGAGCAGTAACCGCGTGACGTCGGGCCGCGAATAGTGCCCGGCGGGATCGGCGGCGTTCTTGGCAACGCCGATGGCACCGAGATCGATCTCGGCGATCAAGAGCCCCTCCTGGTCCGGCGCGAGCTTGTCGCCGATCTGGCTGCCGTCAGGCCCGTAGATCGCGGCAAAGCCACCGCCCACATGCAGCAGCGCATTCTTGTCCGGCCGGTCGCAGAGCTCGTCGATCATCGCCTGCGACACCGTCGCGCACGGCGCGAGCACGAAGCAGGAGCCCTCCACCGCATAGACGCGCGAGGCAGCATTGTTGACCTCGGCCCCCAGCGCCGGCGCGAAGGGATCGTACAGAGAGAAGCTCGGCCAGGCCGCGACGTGCACCTGCTCGTTCTGGGCGTACATCGCGTATTTCGACAGCGGCTGAAGATGCTCCCAGCAGCACAGCGCGCCGATGCGGCCGATGTCCGGGCGCGCATGGACCGCAAGGTCGCTGCCGTCGCCCTCGCCATAGACGGTGCGCTCGGCATGGGTCGGCCGCAATTTGCGGCGCTTTGCGATGGTCTCGCCGTCGGGTCCAATCAGCCACTGCGCGAGATAGAGGCTGCCGCCGTCGCGCTCGGACAGTCCGATCACTGCGGTGAGCTTGGCTTTGCGCACGGCATCGCGGAGCCGCTCGGCCTGCGGACTGTCGTAGGACAGTGAGTTGTCGAAATAGCGCTGCACGAAGCCGCGGCCGATCGCCCAGGCCGGCGAGTCCAGCCAGATATGCCAGGGATAGCCGGGGATGAACGCCTCCGGAAACGCGATCAGCCTGGCGCCCTTTTCGGCGGCCTCCCTGATCAGCGCGACCGACTTGTCGATCGAGGCGTCGAGGTCGAGCCAGGCGGGTGCCGCCTGCACCACCGCGACCTTGTATTTCGGATGCTCGATGCCCATTGCCGTCTCCCTTGCCGGTTGATCCAAAACCACGTCCGTTGCAGTCTATTGGACCAAGCCGGGCGGCCGCGCGCTCGACCACGGCGGAACAAAAACTCGACTGCAAAAACCTGGCTGGAAGGGATCGCGCCCCGGTACGGAACTTGCCTGCGGTCAGGCCGGATCTGCGCCACCATGCGGTTTGCCAGGAGTGAAAGGGAGGCCTGACGATGACGATCCAGTTCACGACAGACGGCAGCCCTGGCTACCGGCGGCTTGCCCTCTGGCAGGACATCGTCTGCGACGTCTTCGTCGGGCTCGACTGCAAGTCCGACCTCGGGAGCGCTTTTCATGGCTCGGTCACGCAGGCCCCGCTCGGCAAAGCCGTCTGCTCCGAGGTCTGCTCCGAGCGCCAGCACGTCTTCCGTACGCCCTCGCGCATCGCGCGTTCGGATCAGGATTATGTTCTCGTTGCGCTCGGCAATCGCGGCGATGGCGGTGTGGTGCAGGACGGCCGCGAGACCGTGATCCATCCGGGCGAGTTCGCGCTCTACGACACCACGCGTCCCTATGAGCTGAAGTTCAAGGACACGTTCTCCCAATCCATCTTCAAGGTGCCACGCGAGATGTTGCAGCGCCGGCTCGGCGGCACCGAGACGCTCACCGCGATCACGTTCGGAGCCGACGCGCCTCTCGAGCGGCTCGCCTATGATTTTATCTTCCGCCTTTGCCAGAGCGCAGACCGGCTCGCGCCGAGCAGCGCGGCCGCGCTCTCCGAGCAGGCGGTCGACTTGCTCGCCATGGCACTGAGCGAACGGCTGAGCGGGAGATCGCTGCCGTCCTCGACGCATCGCTCCGCCCTGCTCTACAGGCTCAAGGCGCATATTCGCGCGCGCCTCGCCGACCCCGATCTCTCGCTTCCCGAAACCGCCGCTGCGCTCGGAATCTCGCCGCGCTACGTCAACGACCTCCTCGCCGACGAGGACACTTCATTCCAGCGCCATGTGCTTGCCGAACGTCTCGCCCAATGCCGGCGCGACCTCGCCTCGCCCCTGCTCGCCCATCGCCACATCAGCGAGATTGCGTTTGCCTGGGGCTTCAACGATCTCTCGCATTTCGGCCGCGTCTTCCGCGAACATTTCGGAATGTCACCGCGCGACTTCAGGCAGACCCAGGTACCGCACTGAGCCGCACATTGCTAAATATCGATACGCAAACTCACGGGATGTTCAGCACCGCGGCGTAAAATTGCCGCCTGTCCACCAAGTTGACCCCGGATCGCCACATGTCCCTTCTCGTTGGAATCAGCCGCAAGCGTTCGCCCCAGCTCATGGGCAATCATGTGTCCCCGGAACAGTCGTCAATTCCGCCGGATCGCGACGAGGCCTTGGCAACGTTCATTGAGGCCCTCATCGAGGGCAATTTCCTCGCTCCCGGCTACAGCAGTAACGACCGTCTCTCCAGCGCCGTCTCGAGGCTTGCTGCCAAACTGGCCGAGGATGCCTCGCAAAGGCTGGACGCCATCGTCGATCTCAACGTTCAGAGCAATGAGACGGCGATTTCCGCTGCCCGAATGCTTACGGCTTGTCGGAACGTCGACCAGAGGACCCAGGCGCTTGCTGCCGCAAGCGAGGAGATGGTGGCTTCGGTTGGCCAGATCAGGGCCAACGCGGAAGATGCAGCTGGCAGTGCAGCCAGAATGAAATCGAGCGCCGAGCAGGGCATGACGACCGTCCGGCAGGCCTCCAACGCAATGGAGCGCGTCGAAGCGACGGCCAACGAAGCCTCCAACAAGATCGTGGCGCTGAGCGCCGCCTCCGAGGAGATCGGCGCCATCGTCTCGGCGATCGACGCGATCGCAAAGCAGACCAATCTGCTGGCGCTGAATGCGACGATCGAAGCGGCGCGGGCTGGCGAAGCCGGGCGTGGCTTTGCCGTGGTCGCTTCCGAGGTCAAGGCGCTTTCGCAGCAGACCGGAAAAGCAACCGAGGACATTCGTGACCGGATCCAGCGATTGAGAAACGAGGTCGAGCTGATCGTAGCCGCCATGTCGGCCTGCACGTCTGCGGCCGTCGAGAGCAAGAACGTCGTCGCACAGCTGGGCCAGGAGATGTCATGCGTGGAAAGCCAGACGACCACACTCACGCACGGCATGCATGAGATCGCCAATATCCTCAATCAGCAGACCGATGCGTCTCGCGAGGTGGCCGAAGGTATCTCCGCGATCGCGCGGATGACCCAAGCCAATGTCGAGCAGATCAAGAGCATATCCTCACAGCTCGACGTCGGCCAGGGTGTCGCCGGCCGGCAACTCCAGGATCTTGCTAGTCTGTCTTTCGACAACAAGATCCTGCGACTAGCCAAGGCGGATCACGTCATCTGGAAGAAGCGCCTGGCCGATATGGCAGTCGGGCGGGCGACGTTGAAGGCCGACGAACTCGCTGATCATCATTCCTGCCGCCTCGGCAAATGGTACTACGGCCAAGACTCCCTGGCGATGCGCAATCACCGATCCTTTGGGCTGCTCGAAAGGCCGCACGCGGACGTTCACGAACACGGCAAGCGCGCTGCCAAGCTGTTCGCAGACGGTGACCTCTCCGGCGCTCTCAGTGAGATCTCCAAGGTTGAAGAAGCCTCCGTCGAAGTGCTCAGGCTCCTTGACGATCTGGCACGCTGAGACCCTGCTTGCGCGCGACGCGGACCCGGTGGGCACAATGGTGTGACGAGCTTGCAGCTTGCTGAAGCAGAGCGGCCATGTGTGCGTGCGATGGCCCAACACACCTGCCTGCATTATCATTCGCTTCCAAGGCCGTGCCTATCAAACAGCGGCCGTGAGGAGCAGTTCGATGGAATACCGACGCTTGGGCCGGTCCGGCCTGATGGTGCCCGCTTTGAGCCTTGGCACGGGCACGTTCGGCGGCGTCGGCCGCCTCGCGGCCTGGGGGACGACCGACGCGACCGAAGCACGGCGCCTTCTGGACATTTGCCTGGAGGCGGGCGTGTCGATGTTCGACACCGCCGACGTCTATTCGCTCGGTGAATCCGAGCGCGTCCTCGGAGAGGCCATCAAGGGCCGCCGCGACAAGGTGCTGGTCTCGACCAAGGCCACTTTCCGCTTCGGCGATGGCCCCAACGACATCGGCTCGTCACGGCAGCATCTGCTCGCGGCCATCGACGGCGCGCTGAGCCGCCTTGGCACCGACTATATCGACCTGTTCCAGCTCCATGGTTTTGACGCCATGACGCCGCCGGAGGAGGTGCTCGGCACCCTCGACGTGCTCGTGCGCGCCGGCAAGATCCGCTATGTCGGCGTCTCGAATTTCTCGGGCTGGCACCTGATGAAGTCGCTCTCCGTTGCCGACAAGCACGGCTTCCCGCGCTACGTCGCCAACCAGACCTACTATTCGCTGGTCGGGCGTGACTACGAGTGGGAGCTGATGCCGCTCGGCCTCGACCAGGGGTTAGGTGCCGTGGTCTGGTCACCGCTCGGATGGGGGCGCCTCACCGGAAAAATCCGCCGCGGCCAACCGAAGCCTGAAGTGAGCCGCCTGCCCCAGACTGCCGATTTCGGGCCGCCCGTGCCGGACGAACACGTCTATCGCGTCGTGGAGGCGATCGACGAGGTCGCCAGGGAAACCGGCAAGAGCGTCTCGCAGATCGCTCTGAACTGGCTGCTGCAGCGCCCGACCGTGTCGACGCTGATCATCGGCGCGCGCAACGAAACGCAGCTGCGCGAGAATCTCGGCGCGGTCGGCTGGTCGCTGACCAAGGACCAGGTGGCAAAACTCGATGCCGCGAGCAAGGTGACGCTGCCCTATCCGTACTGGCACCAGCGCGGGACCTTCTCCGACCGCAATCCGCCGCCGGTGTAATCGGCTCCCCGGCGAGGGCCGGCTTGATTTGAGCTGCGTCAATCCGGCCCGCGCCGATCGTGGCATCGTGCCGCCTTGCGAGGCAGCCGATGCGCCGATTTGCCATGAAAGCCCTGTTCGCAGTCCTCAATCTCGACCGCACAGAACGGACGCGGATCGACTGGGATCGCCGCATCCTGATCTTCTCCACGGCCGTGACGATTGGGCTCGTTGCGCTCTACATCTTCGGCAAGGCGACGTCACGCTGGTAGGTGCGCGAACAGCCTGCCGATCCATGTCCCCAGCGCCGCCAGACCTGCTTGGGACACAGGAACCGTCCGCGTCCTGCCGGGTTGCGATGGACAGCGCAATTTCCTAATCGAGGGGACACTCACGGCTCGAATCAAGCACGCTTCCACCATGTCGTCTGTCCCGATCGAGCATGCCGACGGCCTGCCGCAGCCCCAGCGCAATCAGGCGGTGCTGACGATTGCGCTCGGCATCATCATGGCCGTCGTCGACAGCGCCATCGCCAATGTCGCGCTGCCGACGATCGCAACCGACCTGAACGCGAGCCCAGCCTTCTCGATCTGGATCGTCAACGGCTATCAGCTTGCGATCACGATCTCGCTGCTGCCGCTGGCCTCGCTCGGCGAGATTGTCGGTTACCGCCGCGTCTATCTGGTAGGCCTTGTGCTGTTCACGCTCGCGTCAGCCTTCTGCGCTTTGGCGCATACGCTGCCGCTGCTCACGATCGCGCGCATCATCCAGGGGTTCGGCGCGGCCGGCATCATGAGCGTCAACTCGGCGCTGGTCCGCTTCACCTACCCCCGCAGCCTGCTAGGCCGCGGCATCGGGATCAACGCGCTCGTCGTCGCTTTCTCCGCCGCGATCGGCCCCACGCTTGCCGCCGGCATCCTTGCGGTCGGCAGCTGGCCCTGGCTATTTGCCATCAATGTGCCGCTCGGCGTGGTCACGCTGGTGCTCGGACTGCGCAGCCTGCCGCATACGACGCCGGCGAGCCATTCCTTCGACTGGCAGAGCGCGGGGCTCTCGGCGATCACCTTCGGCGTCGGCATCGCCGCAATCGACAGCGTCGGCCACGGCGAGGCGACGATCACCTGCCTGATCCAGTTCGCGATTGCGATCGTCGCCGGCGCGGTGCTCATCTATCGCGAGACGCATATGAAGTCGCCGCTGTTGCCGGTCGATTTGTTGCGCATCCCGGTGTTCGGACTGTCGATCGCGACCTCGATCGCCTCGTTCTGCGGGCAGATGCTGGCCTTCGTCGCGATCCCCTTCTACCTCCAGAGCCGGTTCGGCTATTCGGCGGTGCATATGGGCCTGTTGATCACGCCATGGCCGATCGCCGTGGCGTTCGCGGCTCCCCTCGCCGGCCGGCTGGTCGAGTATTATCCCGCCGGCCTGCTCGGCGGCATCGGGCTGACGCTGTTTGCCTGTGGCCTTGGCGCGCTCGCCTTCCTGCCTGCAAGCCCGACGCCGCTCGACGTGGTCTGGCGGATGGCGCTGGCCGGCCTCGGCTTCGGCCTGTTCCAGACGCCCAACAACCGCACCATGATCGCCGCCGCCCCGCGCGAGCGCTCCGGTGGCGCCAGCGGCATGCTGGGCACCGCGCGCCTGCTCGGCCAGACCACCGGCGCTGCGCTGGTCGCGCTGTTCCTCGGCCGCTATCCGGTCGAAGGCACCCGGATCGCTCTCCTCGCCGGCGTCGGATTTGCGTTTTGCGGCGCCATGCTGAGCATGTTGCGGCTGTCGCCGGCGGGCGCACGGGGCGCCGAACATGTTCGTGTGCAGGACGATCAGCGCCTGCGCGGCGAATAGCGTTCCCCCACGTTCAGGTGCCGGCCATTTCCGCGCTCAACCTGTGCGTGGCTTAACCATCGGCACCAATGACGTATTGCCCTCTCGCTCTGGTTGCGCTTGATTGCGGTCGGGGAATTAGGGGCTTTCATGCGTTCATTTGGAATTGTGGCGCTCAGCGTCATGCTGGGCGGCTGCGCGTCTGTCACGCGCGGCACGACCGAGAACATCAGCATTTCATCCACGCCGTCGGGCGTTGAAGCCGTCATCAGCGGACTGGAGGTACCGACCACCTGCACGACGCCCTGCGCCGTGGTCGTCAAGCGCAACGCCGACGTCTCCATCACCTTTCAGAAGGAAGGCTATGAGACGCAGATCGTGCCGCTCAGCCGCGACATCCAGACCGGAGGGGCCGCTGGCTTCGCCGGCAATCTCCTGCTTGGCGGCGCCATCGGCATGGGCGTCGATGCAGCAACGGGCGCGGCAACCGATCACAAGCCCAATCCGGTCATCGTGACGATGCAGCCGTCGGCCCCGCCGCCCCGCGCGCGGCCACCGGCGCCAAGGAAGCCGCGGGCACCGGCGCTGCCTCCGCCTGACACCGGCACTTAAAATCCGGCGCGTCGTGCAAACAAAATCGCGCAAACAAAAAGGCCGGCTCTACAGCCGGCCTTTTCGATTCATGATGTGCCGATCAAGCCTTGACCAGCGGGCCCTTCGAGGTCGGCCCCTTGGAGCCGCCGGGGCCGCCCGGCTTGTTGGGTTTGCCGGGTGGACGCTTGCGGGCGCCGGGCAGCTTTTCCTGCTTCGGCGTGACCGGGCCCTCGACGAACTCGAAGCCGATCTTCTCCTTGGTCTCGTCGGCCTCGTCCTTGACCAGGACGACGCGGACGTGGCCACCGCCCTTGAGCTTGCCGAACAGCACCTCATCAGCCAGCGGCTTCTTGATGTGCTCCTGGATCACGCGGGCCATCGGCCGCGCGCCCATCTGCTCATCATAGCCGTGCTGGACCAGCCAGGTCTTGGCCGGCTCGGACAGCTCGATGGTGACGTCGCGGTCGCCAAGCTGCGCCTCGAGTTGAAGCACGAACTTCTCGACCACGGTGCCGATCACCTCGACACTGAGATGGCCGAACGAGACGATGGCATCGAGACGGTTGCGGAATTCCGGCGCGAACTGCCGATTGATCGCCTCATGGTCGTCGCCTTCCCGCTTCGAGCGCGTGAAGCCGAACGCCTGCTTGGCAAGATCCGAAGCACCCGCATTCGTGGTCATGATCAGGATCACGTTGCGGAAGTTGACCTGCTTGCCGTTGTGGTCGGTGAGCCGGCCGTGATCCATGATCTGGAGCAGCACGTTGTAGAGGTCGGGATGGGCCTTCTCGATTTCATCGAGCAGCACCACGCAATGCGGATGCTGGTCGACGCCGTCGGTCAGCAGGCCACCCTGATCGAAGCCGACATAGCCGGGAGGCGCGCCGATCAGGCGCGACACGGTGTGCCGCTCCATGTACTCCGACATGTCGAAGCGCAGCAACTCGACGCCAAGCGACGCGGCCAGCTGCTTTGCCACCTCGGTCTTGCCGACGCCGGTCGGACCCGAGAACAAATAGCAGCCGATCGGCTTCTCCGGCTCGCGCAGACCCGCACGCGCCAGCTTGATCGATGCCGCAAGCGACTCGATCGCCTTGTCCTGGCCGAACACGGTGCGCTTCAGGGTCTGCTCGAGATGCTTGAGCACCTCGGCATCGTCCTTCGACACGCTCTTCGGCGGAATCCGCGCCATCGAAGCGATCGTGGTCTCGATCTCCTTGATGCCGATCGTCTTCTTGCGCTTGTTCTCGGCGACCAGCATCTGCGCCGCGCCGGACTCGTCGATCACGTCGATCGCCTTGTCGGGCAGCTTGCGGTCGTGGATGTAGCGCGAAGAGAGCTGCACCGCAGCCTCGATCGCCTCGTTGGTGTATTTCAGCCGGTGGTAGTCCTCGAAGTACGGCTTGAGGCCCTTTAGGATCGCGATGGCGTCTTCGACCGTCGGCTCGTTGATGTCGATCTTCTGGAAGCGCCGCACCAGTGCGCGGTCCTTCTCGAAGTGCTGGCGATATTCCTTGTAGGTCGTCGAGCCCATGCAGCGGATCGTGCCCGAGGCAAGCGCCGGCTTGAGCAGGTTCGAGGCATCCATCGCCCCGCCTGACGTTGCGCCCGCACCGATCACGGTGTGGATCTCGTCAATGAACAGGATGGCGTTGGGATGCGCCTCGAGCTCCTTCAGCACCTGCTTCAGGCGCTCCTCGAAGTCACCACGATACCGCGTGCCCGCGAGCAATGTGCCCATGTCGAGCGAGAACACGGTGGCCGCCGCCAGAACCTCCGGCACTTCGCTGTCGACGATGCGCTTGGCGAGGCCCTCCGCGATCGCGGTCTTGCCGACGCCGGCCTCGCCCACGAACAGCGGATTGTTCTTCTGCCGGCGGCACAGCACCTGGATCGCGCGGTTGATCTCGGAATTGCGTCCGATCACCGGGTCGATCTTGCCGTCACGCGCCTTCTTGTTGAGGTTGACGCAATAGGTCTCGAGCGCCTCGCCCTTCTTCTTGGAATCCTCGTTACCCTTGGTCTCGGTTTCCTCGTCGACGCCGCGCACGGGCCGCGCCTCCGAGACGCCCGGCCGCTTGGCGATGCCGTGGCTGATGTAGTTGACGGCATCATAGCGCGTCATGTCCTGCTCCTGCAGGAAGTACGCGGCATGGCTCTCGCGCTCGGCGAAGATCGCAATCAGCACGTTCGCACCGGTCACCTCTTCGCGACCGGAGGACTGCACGTGGATCACCGCGCGCTGGATCACGCGCTGGAAGCCGGCGGTCGGCTTGGCGTCGTCGGCGCCATCCGTCACCAGATTCTCGAATTCGGTCTCAAGATAGTTGACGAGGCTCGTGCGCAGCTTGTCGAGATCAACGCTGCAGGCACGCATGACTGCGGCTGCGTCGGAATCATCGATCAAGGAAAGCAGGAGATGCTCGAGCGTCGCATATTGGTGATGACGCTCGTTTGCGATCGCCAGTGCACGATGCAGGGATTGTTCAAGGCTTTGAGAAAAAGTCGGCATTCGCGTCCTCTATGGCCCCCACCATCATGATCGCCATCGCCCGGTCAGGCAACAACAACCTTTGTCACATATAGTTATACAAGATCGCGGCAAAAGGCCGGTTCCGCGACTCAAATGGGCATTGCGCGCCCACGCCATACTCGATGCAAAACCCGTTCCGATTTGGGCAGAACTACCCATTTGGGCAGGATTGGCGCCGGCATGATTTTACGCCGGATCATGCCGCAGCATGCGCTGACGTCACACACCGAACGAACAGAACCAATCTTAAAGAAACTCTGGATTCGAACGCGGTTACTTTTTTTCCATCACGCATTGCAGCGGATGCTGGTGCTTGCGGGCGAAATCCATCACCTGCGTCACCTTGGTCTCGGCAATCTCGTAGGTGAACACACCGCACTCGCCAATCCCGTGATGATGGACATGCAGCATGATCTTGGTCGCGGCCTCGACGTCCTTCTGGAAGAACTTCTCAAGCACATGGACCACGAATTCCATCGGCGTGTAGTCGTCGTTCAGGATCAGCACGCGATAGAGGTTCGGTCGCTTGGTCTTGGGCTTGACCTTGGTAATGACAGACGTGTTCGGACCCGCCGGGGTGCCGGAACGGTTCTCGTCATTGCTCATCCGGGGAGCATGGGCGGTGGCGGCCGCGGGCAGGTCGAGTCTGGAAGTCAATTGCAGCATGGCTCAGGCGTTCAAATTCCCCACGGAAGCGTCTGACGGTCCGCAGCGCCGCCCACACGCGTGGGTCCCGCGCCGGCGCGCCGCCTTGTCGGATCGCCGCTTCCAACCGGTCCGGCCGAGCCGGATCGATTGCAGGCAATATGGGCCCACCCCCGGCTCGCCGCAAGCGTGCAAAGGCCGAGCCGATGCGGCCGCGGCGCCCCGATTCCCGGTCCGGGCGATCCTGCACAAGGTTAGTCAATCCTGTCAGGTTTGACAAAACCTTCCAGCCCGCCTGTTCAGAACATGCTGATCAGGAACCGGGCACTTGATTGACCGCGACGGTTTAGCGAGGCGATTTCTCCGGGATTCTACGGTCCGATCTACTGGCCTTCATGATGCTCGATCATACGGGATCGATAGCCGAAGCCGGCAAGACGCCAGCATTGCAGCGATGCCTTCGAGCGGGAGCTGCAGCAGCTCGCGCTATACGAACCGGTCCTCATGTGTGAACGACGGCGAGACGTGGACACCAGACAAATCACGACGCGTGTCTCGGGTGCGTGGATCAAGAACAGGACACCGATGAGCGGCAATTCCCCGGCGCAACACAAGGCCGCAAACTTCACGATCTATACGGCAGTGCTGCAATGTTGTGTCAGCAGCACCAACATCAACCGTCGCTGGCGAAGCTGCGCGTGGCGCGCTGACCAGAGCCTCGTGCAAATGAAAAAAGCCCGGCTGACGCAGCCGGGCTTTGTAATTTCAGGACTTCAGAAAATTACTGGGCGGCCGGGGTGAACTTCGACACGACCGTCTCCACCGGCTTGAACGCCTGCTTGGCGAGGTCGCTGTAGAGGCCGGCGATCTTCTGCGATTCCGCGACGAAGGTCTCGTAAGCGGAACGGGCGAAATCGGTCTGCGCTTCAAGCGCCTTGTCCAGCGACTTCACGCCGGAAAGCTTCTCGACGAACGACTTGGTGTCTTCGAACGACTTCTTGGTGTAGTCGCCATAGGCGCTGGCGATGGCCTGGAGGCCGTGCTGGACCGAGGTCGCGGAGGCAACGCAGGTCTCGAAATGCTCTTTCCCGTAGTTCTGAAAGTCTTCAACCTTGAACATCTTGGAATCCTTTTCCCTGGCTCGCGTCCGGAAGCCCCGGCTCCCTGACTCTGCCCACAATTAGTGCAATGCACAAAAAAGTCAAGAATCTTGTGCGACGCACAAATATCAGCGCAAGTTACGGAAATTCCCGGACTTTCCCGCAAGGGTTTCTTAAGCTTTTGGAAACCGCCGCCCCCTACCCTGATTCCCTGGATGTGTTCACTTCCGCAAGCGGTCAAAAGCCGTTTGAGAACATCGCCTTAGCCAGAACAGCGGCTCAAGCCCAACGTCTCCCGCAGTGAACACCAGCGGAGGGACAGCCTGAGCAGGTAATGATCCCGGGTCCGCAGGGCACAATTTCGCCTCACGAGCCGGTGATCAAGTCACAAACGGGGACGGGGTTCCATGCTTCGTAGCAACTGGTCTTCCTCGCGCTTGGCGCGGGTTGGCGTTTTCGGGCTTCTTACGGTCACCACAGCCGTCATCTTCACGACCGATGCAGCCGATGCACGGCGCTACCGGCGCCACTATGCGCACCACCGGGTGCATCACGAGGCCTCCGAGAGCTACAGCCCGCAATTCGCGTCGATCATCGTCGACGGTAATTCTGGTGCGGTGCTGCAAGCGACCAGCCCCGATGGCCTTCGCCATCCGGCTTCGCTCACCAAGATCATGACGCTCTATCTGCTGTTCGAGCGCCTCGAGTCCGGCAAGATGAAGCTCGACACCGAGATGCCGGTGTCGCAGCACGCCGCCGACCAGGATCCGACCAAGCTGAACCTGCGCGCCGGCCAGACCATCCGCGTCGAGGACGCGATCAAGGGCCTCGTCACCCGCTCCGCCAATGACGCCGCCGTCGTGATCGCGGAAGCGATCGGCGGCGACGAGGATGATTTCGCCGCGATGATGACGCGCAAGGCGCGCGCGCTCGGCATGTCCAAGACGGTTTATCGCAACGCCAATGGCCTCCCCAACGACGAGCAGGTCACCACGGCGCGCGACCAGGCGACGCTCGGCCGCGCCATCCAGGAGCGCTTCCCGCGCTACTATCGCTACTTCTCGACCACCTCGTTCACCTGGCGCGGCGAGCAGATCCGCAATCACAATCACCTGCTCGGCAGCGTCGAGGGCGTCGACGGCATCAAGACCGGTTACACCCGCGCCTCCGGCTTCAACCTCGTGACCTCGATACGCCGTGGCAACCGCCACCTCATCGGCGTGGTGCTTGGTGGTCGCAGCGGCGGCTCCCGAGACGCCATCATGCGCAATCTGCTCGCCGAGAACATCGAGAAGGGCGCAACCACCCACACGGTCGCCGCGGTGACCGAGCGCAACGGTGCCGACGCCAGCGTCGACGTCGCCGATGCGTCGGATACCCCGCCCCGTCCCGCTCCCCAGGTCCAGGTTGCGGCCGCCCCTGCCCCTGAGGCACCCGCGCCGCGTCCCGCCTCCCGCTTCGCTACGCTTGCAGCCGCGACCGCAGCGATGCCGCCGGCGCAACCCAAGCCTGAGGCCAAGCCGACCGAGTCCAAGATCGAGCCCGCGCCTCTCACCAACGGCGTGATCTCGAGCCAGCCACTTGCCCTCATTCCGGGCTCGTCCGAGCCGATGAAGCCGGTCCGGGTCAAGACGGTTCAAGTCAAGGCCGGCGCAGTCAAGGTCGCCTCCGCCGCCCCGACGCAGGTCGCACCGCAGGTCACCAACACGATTTCGCCCCGCAGTGACGTCGCCGAGACGTCGGGCGCCGTCGTCGCCAGGGCCGACATCGTCAACAAGCCGGAGCCCGCCCGAGCCGAACTGCCGCAGCAGCCGGCTGGCTTCGGCACCGGCAACGGCGTCCTCGGCGTGCTGCCGGCCACCGCTGCAGCAACGGCGCCTGCGCCGGTTGCCAAGCTTGCCTCCGCCGATCCGTCCCCGCAGCCGATCCAGATGAGCGCCACCAAGCCGGTCGTCACCCATAGCGGCTGGATCGTCCAGGTCGGTGCGCTCGAGAGCGAGAGCGAGGCCCAGCAGCGCATCGACGCCGCGCGCAGTTCGGCCCGCGGCCTGCTCAGCAAGGCCGATCCATTCACCGAGCCTGTCGTCGCCAGGGACAATCGCAAGCTCTACCGCGCCCGTTTTGCCGGGCTCGAGCGGGACCAGGCCGAGGCGGTGTGCCGGACGCTGAAGCGCGCCGACATCTCCTGCATGACCGTCCGCAACTGATCGCTCTTAGCGATCCCGAACAAAATGCCCGCGCCTCGCGCGGGCATTTTTGCTTTTGGGGCATGGTGACGCTGCAGGCTGTTCCGCGACAACCTCTCGTCAAGAATTTACGGTTAAAACTTTGCTCAAGGGATCGACCACGCCGATAAGGCGGGCATCGGGGCGACGGCAAACAGAGCTAGCGGAGCTCACACGGTACGGGCGTTTGTGGCGTGGTGCCGGAGTTAGCCGTTATGCGTACGAAGCAGAGTATCCTTGGCCTCGTTTACCCGGGCAGCGAGGTACGTCGAGCCCCCCTGGTCGGGATGCAGTTTCTTCATCAGGGACTTGTGCGCCCGGCTGATGTCGTCGCGCCCCGCTCCCGGCTGCAAGCCAAGGATCTGATAGGCTTCCTCCGCCGTCATTTTGCCGCTCGCCGCCGTGCGGCGCTGCCCCCCAGCCGCGTTGCCCTGCGCGTTCTGACGCCAGGCGGGAAACCGGCGGTCCAGATAGCTTTCAAGTAAAGCCACGCTCTCGGCATCGAACGCCGGGACCATCGCCAGCAGTCCCGCAAGATCGAACTCGTCGAGACTGCGCCCGGCGTGAGGCCCGGCAACGATCTGGCCCGAGAGCTGGCCGGAATCGTGATCGAGCTGCATGTCCAGGAATTGCGATCGCACGCGCGAGGCCTGACCCGATGAGCGCGACCTGCCACCCCCGAACAGGCCCCCGATGTTGCCAAAGCCCGCATTCGCGAGCGGCGTCCAGCCCAGCAACCCCGCCCCGAACAGTCCAAGCGGGATCGCGACCGCCAGCTCGCCCCGCAAGCCGGTGAAGGCGGCCACTGCGAGTGCGACCACCCCGCCGCCGAACTTGATGGCGCGCGCCAGCACGACCGGATTGGCGGCGCGGAACATCTGGAGCAACAGATAAAGCGTGATAACGGCGACAAGGCCGGCGATGAGCGTCATGGCGCGAATATAGTCGCCCTGCCGTCAAAATGCATGGCGACCTCCTTCATCCTCCACCGGCAATGACGGCAGCGCCCATGGTCCAGTGGTCGCTCTGTCCCGGCCTCAAGCCGCGCCGGCTTGGGCCGCTACTTCATCTGTCCAATCAGCTGCGCAGCACCGTGCGCCGTCTTCGCCAGTCTCAGCAAGGCCTCGCGGCCTCCAGCTGCGTAGGCCGCAGCGGCCCTCAACAGTTCGCGTAGCTGTGCCGCCGCGCCCGGATCGAACCGGCACCAAGCGCCTCCGGTCAGACGCGCGATCTCGCGAAACGCCTGTTCGGCGACCGCATCATGACCTTCCTGAAACAGGAACACCGGCACCTTCAGCAGGCCGAGCTCGCCGGCCTTGGCGCAGAGCGCATCAACCTTCTCCTCCATGGCATCGCCGACGAAAACCACCGCACGCACGCCCGATGCAACCGCCTCGCGCCGCGCGTCGGTGAGCACCCTGCCGATCTGGGTGTCGCCGCCGCGACAATCGATCTTGCTCATCAATGTCGCCAGCTTGCTGCTGTCGGAAATCCATCCTGTGGCACGACACTCATTGTAGCCGCGATAGTAGACCAGTCGGATGTCGAGGCTGCCAAGCGCAGCAGCCTCGCGGAACATGTCGGCCTGAAGCGCACAGGCCATGTCCCAGGTCGGCTGCCGGCTCATCGTCGCATCCAGCGCGAAGATCAAGCGGCCCTTCGCACCAGGCGCGTGCGGTGATAACGCACGCGCCCTGGCGACGAAGGCGGCGACATCCTCGGAGGTCGAGGTTTTTGCCTGCGGCAGCGCGTCGTCGCTCTCGACTCGCGCCGACAAGGCATCGCTATTGCGCGGTTTGGTGGGATCGTCGGGCATCCATTGTCACGCCTGGTCTCAAGCACCCAATGTGGATAGCTTGCCCTGCCCGGTCAATGTGCAAAGCCTCCGCAGGCCGGAGCCGGCGGAAGCTTAAATGATCTCGATGAACTCTTCTCGGGGATCAGCTCTTGGCGGGCGCCATCAGAGCCACCGGCCCCGGCTCCAGGATCTTGGGCGGAGCCGAACGGGTGTCGACCGGCGCAATTGCGCTGTCGGTGTCGCTCAAGAATTTATCAAGCATGCCCTGGATCGAGTTCTTGGCGTCGTCCGGACCTGTGTCGCGCATGTCGTTGTGCTGGAAGTCGGTCTTCACGACCTGGATACCGGCCTTCTCGCACTCCTCCTCGGTCGGGATCACGCCCGGATCAGTCTTGAACTGCGGATCGTGAGAGCGGAACGAGAGGATCTTGAATTTGCCGGCGGTGACGAACGGCACGCGGAGATTGTCCAGCGTCACGACCTTCTTGACCTCGTCCGGATACTGCTTGGCGAAATACATCGTGATGTCGCCGCCCATGGAATGGCCGACCATCGTGACCTTCTCGTAGTCAGCGTTGGGCTGAACCTTCTTCATCTCCTGCATCGCCAGATGGATATTGGCAACGCCACGAAGGATCTGCGGCAGGCGGCCGACATAGAGCTCGCCGGGCTTGGTCACCATCGGCGGATCGGTCGGCAAATCATGCTGCGGGCTCACGACCAGGTAGCCACGCGCAGCGAAGATGTTTGCGAGGAAGCCGTACTCGGTGTTCTTGACGGTGTTGCCGTGATTGATCACCGCGACCGGAAGCGTGATCATGCCGGCATTGGCCTGCATTTCCTTGTCGCGACGGATCGCGATGTCGACAGGCACGGGACGATTGTCGCGCGAAGCGTCGTAGAAGGTGATGGTCTCGTGCTTGATGGCCCACTTGCTCGCCGTGAAATAGGCGACACTGAAGAGGGCTCCCACAGAAACCAGAACGGCAATTCCACGCTTCATTTTCGTCCTCAGCCCCAGGCCTTGCGGCCTGATCCCTGTTGAAAATCGTGTTGTTCGAGAGGCTCTTCGGCCCCTTCGCGCCTATTCGCTAATATATGTCACAGCCGCGTGACAGGAAGGCTAAATGTTGTGATCAAACAGCCCTTTCATTGTGCGGCGCACACATTTGGTGGGCACCCCGTTCTGATACCGCTACGTCCGGATGCAGATGACCATCCGACGCAACCCGTCACGATCGGGTTCAATTTCACGGTGAATGCCCGGTGAAAACGACTTCAGGCGCGGCAGGTTCCCGCAGGAACCGGCTGCCATGATCGATCGGAAGTAGCGGCGTACCGTGTCTAGGCGCCGAGGATGTCGTGGAGCTCGAGCGGCTTGTCCACCTGGCTGAACCACTCGGCGCGATTTGCCGCACGGCGGCGGCCACGCTCGTCGAGCGGCAGCTTGAGCTGGCGCAGCAGGCTCGTCACCTCTTCCCGCGCGGTCAGATGGCCGAGATTGGGCCGCATCCCGAGCGTGGCCTCGTCGATCTCGTCGAGCGCCGTGAGGCCACGCGGGAAGAACTCGCGATAAACCACGCGCTCGGCGAAGCCATCGACATAGCGGAAGCCGAGCCGCAGCGACAAATCCTTCAGCCCGTCGGCGACGAGCTGCTTGTTGCGCGAGCCGAGCATCGACAGGCGATTGCGCACCACGATCCAGTCGGTGGTCGAGCCGTCGAGCTGACGACGCTTGCGCCTGACATCGCGCACCATCTCGGCGTAATGGCTTTCCCCCGTTACCGCGTAATTGGCGGGGTCGACGGTGCCGAGCACATCGAAATCGAGGAAGCTGTCGTTGATTGGCGTGACCAGCGTATCCGCCATCGAATGGGCCAGCCGCATCAAATAGCTGTCGGTGCCGGGCGTATCGATGACGATGAAATCGAAACTGCTCTCGACCGCCGAGACCGCCTCCATGAATTGCTGGAACTCGGAATTCTCGTTCTCGGCGATCTGCATGGTCTCGCCGAGCTTGATGCAGCGATGCACCGGCAGCTCGAGGTCGAGCTTGGTGCGGCGCGCCCATGCCGAGCGGTTGTTGATGTAGTGGGTGAAGCTTTGCTGGCGGCAGTCGAGGTCGATGGTGGCGACGCGCTGACCGGCCTTCAGGAGCGCAACCGCGATGTGCAGGGCGGTGGTCGATTTGCCGGAGCCGCCCTTCTCATTGCCGAGCACAACGACGTGCGCCGAGCCGGATTGGCTTTGGCTAGCCTGCACAAGCATGGCGATCCTCAACACCCCTGAACAATATCTTCGAGTTGGCCGCGTCTGCGGTCAAGTGAAATGCGTGACAGGATGACGAAATCACAGTGCGATGATGGTCACCATGAATCGCGGCGCGGCCTCGCCTCTATGATCCAACCCACAATGGCGCGACGTCCTCGCTGCTGGGAATGCTGTGCCTGATGTCGATGCATGGCGTCCACGACCGGCGCTTGTTAAGGTTAGCCGGCTGCGCGGCTGGCGGCGCCCACCCCCAACCTTCCCGAGCTCTGATGTCACCAAGCCCCTTGATCACCCGCACGGTGCCCGCCCTGCGACGCGCCGTCGACAATCTTCGCAAGCGAAAGGCCACGGTCGCGCTGGTGCCGACCATGGGGGCGCTCCATGACGGGCATGTGTCGCTGGTGCGCCTCGCCAAGCGGCGCGCGAGCCGCGTCGTCGTGTCGATCTTCGTGAACCCGACCCAGTTTGCGCCATCGGAGGATTTCGGCGCCTATCCGCGGACCTGGAAATCCGACCTCGCCAAGCTCGCAGCAGAGGACGTCGACATCGTCTGGCACCCCGGCGTCGAGGCGATGTATCCGGAGGGCTTCGCGACCCGCATCGTTCCAGAGGGGCCGGCGCTGGCCGGCCTCGAGGACCGCTTCCGCCCGCACTTCTTCGCCGGCGTCGCCACCGTCGTCGGCAAGCTGTTCACGCAATGCCGGCCGGATATCGCGATATTCGGTGAGAAGGACTTTCAGCAATTGCGCGTGGTGACGCAGATGGCACGCGACCTCGACCTTGGCGTGAAGGTGGTCGGCTCCCGCACCTTGCGCGAACGCGACGGGCTCGCGATGTCGTCCCGCAACGTTTACCTCTCGCCTGCGGAACGCCAGACAGCGACCGTGCTCTATCGAGCCATGAAGGAGAGTGCCGGGCGGATCCGGGGCGGTGCAGCCATCGCGAGCGCGATGGCGCGCGGCGCCGAGACGATCAAGGCGGCCGGGTTTGCGCTCGACTATTTCGAGCTCCGCCATGCCGAGACGCTGGCGCCTGTCACCTCCCGCAAGGACGGGCCGCTGCGGATCCTGGTCGCCGCCAAGCTCGGGACGACGCGGCTGATCGACAATATCGCGGTCTAGAGCAGTCCGAGATCGCGCAGCTCCCGCCGCATCGGTTCCGGCATCGCCGCGATGGTGCCTGCAGCCGACTTGCCGAGATCGGGCGGCACGGAATCCTCCGTGAGATAGCGCCAGCCCTGGAACGGGCGCATCGGCCGCGGCGACACCGAGATCACCTTCGGCTGCATCACGATCCGGCAGCGTCCGATGCCGTCCTTGTCACGGAACGGCTCGATGCCGATGATCTTTTCACGCGCGGCGATCTCGCCCTTGATGACCCAATAGAGCGAGCCGCCTGCGAGAATCTCGGCATCGCGCTTCGGCACCATGCGGGTGATATGGATGTGGTGTTGCGGCAGGCCCTTTTTCTTGGCCGTCTGCATCCGTTCGGCGACCCACCCCTTCAATTCCTTGACGGAGTCGCAGCCGACGGCAAGCTTGATCAGATGGAGTGGCATGGCCCAGCATTAGCGGGCCATGCATGGCTTTTCAAAGCCTAACTAGACGATCGATTCCAAGAAACCTGCGCTGGAACTGATTGAGTGTTGGCGGATTCCTCGGTTGC
>NZ_CAKZHY010000060.1 GCF_936928535.1 uncultured Bradyrhizobium sp.
TCTCCGAACAAGTGTAAGCTATGTGTCCGGGCTAAACAGCAGCGAAGCAATCCAGTATCCCTCCGCGGTGACAGTCTGGATTGCTTCGCTGCGCTCGCAATGACGGGATAGAGCTCACCAAACAAAAACGCGGCAGGTTGGCCCGCCGCGTTCGCATTCGATAGCGAATGAGGACGAAGGATTACTCCTCCTCTTCCTCGTGCTTCTTGCCGCCGAGGGTCTTGAGCTTGGCGAAGACGGCGTCGACGTTGAGGTCGTCGCTCGACTTCTCCGACGGCTCGTGCTCGTCCTTCTTGGTGGTCTCGGACGCCGGCAGCAGGGTGGCGCCGCCATAGTTTGCGTCGATCGGCTTTTCCTTGGCCGCACGCGCCACTTCGAAGTCGAGCTCGATCTGCGAGCAGAGGCCGAGGGTCACAGGGTCGATCGGGGTCAGCTGCGAGGTGTTCCAGTGGGTGCGGTCGCGGACGCTGGCGATTGTGCTCTTGGTGGTGCCGACCAGGCGCATGACCTGGGCGTCCTTGAGCTCGGGATGGCTGCGCAGCAGCCAGAGGATGGCGCTGGGGCGCTCGTGGCGGCGCGACACCGGGGTGTAGCGCGGGCCCTTGCGCTTGGGCTGGGGCGGCAGCACGACCTTGCTCTCCTGGAGACGGAGCCGGTAGTCTTGGTTCTTCTCGCCCTTCTCGATCTCCTCGCGGGTCAGCTGGCCGTTGGAAATCGGATCCATGCCCTTGATGCCCTGGGCGGCGTCGCCGTCGGCGATCGCGCGCACCTCGAGGGGATGCATCTTGGTGAAATCGGCGACCTGGTCGAAGGTCAGCGCGGTGTTGTCGAGCAGCCAGACGGCGGTCGCCTTGGGCATCAGAGGTGCGTTGCTCATGGCAAATCTCCTTTGTGCTTCGCCCACCCCCTCAGGAGGCGAAACCGGTGGTCATCAGCGATGACAGGGAATTGGCGCTATATAAGCCCGACAGGGGTAGCCACGCAATGGTTCTGCTATAGATAGTGCCTTGACAGCGCTCGAAAGGGGGCCCAATTCCCTCTCAAGTCGCACTAACGTCCTAGCAGACCGTTTTAGGCCCTTTTCCATCCCATCGACCGTCCCCCGCCAGAAGGCGAAAGGGTGATTCGGTCCCGAGATCGCTCAATGTCAGCCAAACCAGACCTCAAGATCGTGCTTTGTTCTCCCCGCGGCTTCTGTGCCGGGGTGGTCCGGGCGATCGACACCGTGGAACGGGCGCTCGATAAGTACGGCGCGCCCGTCTATGTTCGCCATGAGATTGTGCACAATAAATATGTCGTCGACGGGTTGAAGAAGAAGGGTGCCATCTTCGTCGAGGAGCTGGCGGAGATTCCTGAGAACGCCACCGCCCCGGTGGTGTTTTCGGCCCATGGCGTGCCGAAGTCGGTTCCGGCCGACGCCCAGTCCCGCAATCTGTTTTCGCTGGATGCGACCTGCCCGCTGGTGACCAAGGTGCACCGCGAGGCCGCCATCCACTTCAAGCGCGGCCGCGAGATTTTCCTGATCGGCCATTCGCATCATCCCGAAGTGGTCGGCACGCTCGGCCAGCTTCCGGTCGGCGCCGTCACCCTGATAGAGACCGCCGAGGACGCCAAGACCATCAATCCGAAGGACCCGAACAATCTGGCCTTCGTGACCCAGACCACGCTGTCGATCGACGATACCGCGGAGATCGTGGCGCTGCTCAAGGAACGCTTCCCGAACATCAACGGGCCGCACAAGGAAGACATCTGCTACGCCACCACCAACCGCCAGCTCGCGGTGAAGAAGGTGGCGCCGGTGGTCGATGCCTTGATCGTGGTCGGCGCGCCGAACTCGTCGAACTCGCAGCGTCTGCGCGAGGTCGCCGAGCGCGAGGGCTGCAAGATCGCCGTGCTGGCGCAGCGCGCCGCCGACATCGACTGGACCAAGTTCGGCAACATCACGAGCCTCGGCATCACCGCGGGTGCGTCCGCGCCGGAAGTGATCGTCGAGGAGATCATGGACGCGTTCGCCGAGCGCTACACGCTGCATGTCGAGACGGTCTCGGCCGCGGAAGAGAACGAGTTCTTCCCGCTGCCGCGCCAGGTGCGCCCTGAAGCTGCCGCCGAGTAGATCTTTATGGCGGTCTACACCGACGTTGCCGCCGACGAGCTTGCGGATTTCCTGAGGCAATACGATCTCGGCGAGTTGCTCTCCTACAAGGGCATCGCCGAGGGCGTCGAGAACACCAACTTCCTGCTGCATACGACCAAGGGGTCGTTCATCCTCACGCTCTATGAGAAGCGCGTGGCGAAGAACGATCTGCCGTTCTTCCTCGCGCTGATGACGCATCTGGCCGAACACGGTGTGAACTGCCCGTTGCCGGTGAAGGCAAGGGATGGCGAGGCGTTGCACGATCTGCAGGGACGCCCGGCCGCGATCATCACCTTTCTCGAAGGCGTCTGGCCGCGCAAGCCGAACGCCGTGCATTGCGCCGGCGTCGGCGAGGGGCTGGCGAAGATGCATCTGGCTGGCGCCAATTTTGCGATCAAGCGTGCCAACGCGTTGTCAGTGTCCGGCTGGCGGCCGCTGTTCGAGGCTGCGGCTGCTCGCGCTGACGAGGTGCAACCGGGGCTGCGTGCGTTTCTCGAAGCCGAGCTCGACTACCTCTCGGGCGGGGTCTGGCCGAATGATCTGCCTGATGGCGTGATCCACGCCGATCTCTTCAACGACAACGTCTTCTTCCTCGGCGACAAGCTGTCGGGCATCATCGACTTCACCTTCGCCTGCAACGACATGCTGGCCTATGACGTCGCGATCTGCCTGAACGCCTGGTGCTTCGAGCCAGATCATTCCTTCAACGTCACCAAGGCGCGCGCCTTCCTCAACGCTTACGGGCGGGTGCGAAAGCTTTCCGAGGCCGAAGAGGCCGCGCTGCCGCTGCTCGCGCGCGGCGCCGCGATCCGCTTCCTGCTGACGCGGCTCGTCGACTGGCTCAATGTGCCACCGGGCGCGCTGGTGAAGCCGAAGGATCCCCTCGAATATGTCCGCAAGCTGCGCTTCCACCAGAGCGTTTCCAGCGTGCGGGATTATGGGCTGATGCCGTCAGGACTGGTCGCGTGAGCGAGCTCCCCAATGTCACGATCTTCACCGATGGCGCGTGCTCGGGAAATCCCGGGCCCGGCGGCTGGGGCGCGATCCTGAAGTTCGGTGACAAGGAAAAAGAGCTGAACGGCGGCGAGCGCCACACCACCAACAACCAGATGGAATTGATGGCGGCGATCTCGGCGCTCGAAGCGCTGAAGAAGCCGTGCACCGTCGATCTCTACACCGACAGCCAATATGTCCGGCAGGGCATCACTGGTTGGATTCACGGCTGGAAGCGCAACGGTTGGCGCACCGCCGACAAGAAGCCGGTCAAGAATGTCGAGCTATGGCAGCGCCTCGATGCAGCGCTGAAAGCGCACGAGGTGCGCTGGCACTGGGTCAAGGGCCACGCCGGCCATCCCGAGAACGAGCGCGCGGACCAATTGGCGCGCGATGGAATCGTGAAGGCGCGGTTGCAGCAGCGGGTGGCGGAGTAGGGGAGACGTCGTCTCAGACGTTGCTACACTCTCCGCTGTCATCGCCCGCGAAGGCGGGCGATCCAGTACGCCGCGGCCGTTGTGATGAATCTCACTGTCTCTGGAATACTGGATGCCCCGCCTTCGCGGGGCATGACAGTGTCATTTGTGGCCGGAACGGTGCCGCCTTACAGCGACAGCCTTACAGCTGCCCCAGCAGCGTATCGCCGCCCGAGACCTCGACCTTGCCGGGCATCGCTTCGAGGTTCAGCCTCTTGACCACGCCGTCCTCGACCAGCATCGAGTAGCGCTTGGAGCGGATGCCGAGGCCGTTGCCGGAGGCGTCCAGCTCCATGCCGATCGCCTTGGCGAAGTCGGCATTGCCGTCGGCGAGGAAGATCGCCTCGTCGCGCTGGTCGGTGTCGCGCTTCCAGGCGTTCATGACGAACGCGTCGTTGACCGAGACGATCGCGATGGTGTCGACGCCCTTGTCCTTCATGGCATAGGCGTTGAGGAAGATGCTCGGCAGATGCATCTTGTGGCAGGTGCCGGTGTAGGCGCCGGGCACCGCGAATAGCGCCACCTTCTTGCCCTTGAAGATATCGTCGGTGGTCTTCACCTGCGGGCCCTCCGCCGTCATCACGCGGAATTTCGTCTCGGGCAGCTTGTCGCCTACTTGGATCGCCATCGTCAGTCTCCCTGAAAATCGGTACCGCTTTTTAGACCGTGCGGCCGGACTGCACAATATTGCCGGCGGAAGAAGCCGAGGGGCCGGCGGCCCTTCACCGCGATGTCATCAGCCTGAAAAACCGCCGCCGTCGAGGAACGTCTGTTCGTCAGCCGTGGTCTGGCGGCCAAGAACGCGGTTGCGATGGGGGAAGCGGCCGAACCGGCGGATGATCTCGGCGTGCTCGGCAGCCGATTCCTGGGCCTCCGTGTTGTCGGTCCCGTGAAACAGCGCGATGCAATGCTCCTGGTCGGGAAGATGCTCGGAATGCATCAGCGGCATATAGAGGAATTCGAGCAGGGCAGGATCGACCCTGCCGCCGGCGCCGCGATCGATGGCGCGCCTGGCAACACCGAGCGCCAGCGCGTCGCTGGAAAAGGCCGCTTGCGTGCCGCGAAACATGTTGCGGGGAAACTGGTCGAGCACGATGAGGAGCGCCAGCGCGCCGCCATCGCTGTCTTCCCACGACGCGAACTCGCCGGCGACGGCTTTCTGCCAGAGCGCGAGAAAACGGTGCCGGATCTCCGCGTCGAAAGCGTCGTCGCGCTTGTACCAGCGCTCGCGGCCGGCCTCGCGCCAGAAGGCGAGAATGCCCGATGGCGCGATGTCGTCGATATCAGCCATGGACAGCAGAGGCGGCGTTACGCCGCCTGGGCCTTCTTCTCGTCGCGCAGCTCGCGGCGCAGGATCTTGCCGACATTGGTCTTCGGCAGATCGGTGCGGAATTCGATCTGCTTGGGCACCTTGTAGCCGGTGAGCTGCTCGCGGCAGAACTTGATGACATCCTCGGCCGTGATGTTCGGGTCCTTCTTGACCACGAAGGCCTTCACCGCTTCACCGGAATTGCTGTCGGGCACGCCGATCACGGCGCATTCCAGCACGCCCGGATGGCTCGCGATCACTTCCTCGATCTCGTTCGGGTAGACGTTGAAGCCGGAGACCAGGATCATGTCCTTCTTGCGGTCCACGATCTTGGTAAAGCCCTTCTCGTCCATCACGCCGATGTCGCCGGTGCGGAAATAGCCGTCTGATGTCATCACCTTGGCGGTCTCTTCCGGCCTGTTCCAATAGCCCGACATCACCTGCGGGCCCTTGGCGCAGATCTCGCCGGCCTGGCCGAGCGGCACTTCGTTGCCGTCGTCGTCGCGGATCGAGATCCAGGTCGATGGCACGGGAATGCCGATCGTACCGGTGAACTCCGTCGCCGTCGCGGGATTGCAGGTCAGCGTCGGCGAGGTCTCCGACAGGCCATAGCCTTCGGCGATGAAGCAGCCGGTCACGGCCTTCCACTGATCGGCCACGGGGCGTTGCACCGCCATGCCGCCGCCGTTTGAGATCTTCAGCTTGGAGAAGTCGAGCTTCTTGAAATCGGGATGGTGCATCAGGCCGTTGTAGAGCGTGTTGACGGCCGGGAAACTGTTGACCTGGTATTTCGCCAGCTCCTTGACGAAGCCGGCGATGTCGCGCGGGTTGGGGATCAACAGATTGCAGCCACCGGCGCGCACCGCGAGCAGGTAGCAGGCCGTCAACGCGAAGATGTGATAGAGCGGCAGCGCGCAGACGATCATGAGCTGCTCGACATGAGGCGGCGCGTTGAGCGCCGGCTGCAGCCAGGCGTCGTTCTGCAGCACGTTGGCAACGATGTTGCGGTGGAGCAGCGTCGCGCCCTTGGAGACGCCGGTGGTGCCGCCGGTATATTGCAGGAAGGCGACGTCGCCGGGCGACAGCTTTGGCTTGTTGAAGTTCTGGCCGCGGCCGGCGGCAAGCGCGTCGTTGAACGACACCGAACCGGGCAGCGCGAACGCCGGCACCATCTTCTTGACGCGGCGGACCACCAGATTGACGATCACGCCCTTGAAGCCGAGCAGGTCGCCCATGCTGGCGACGATGACATGCTTGACCGGCGTCTTCGCGATCACCTGCTGGACCGTGTGGGCAAAGTTCTCCAGCACGATGACGGCTTCGGCGCCGGAATCCTTGAGCTGATGCTCGAGCTCGCGCGGCGTGTAGAGCGGATTGACGTTGACCACGGCAAATCCGGCGCGCAGCACGGCCGCGGTGGCCACGGGGTATTGCAGCACGTTCGGCATCATGATCGCGACGCGGGCGCCGCGCTGCAGGCCACGGCCCTGCAAATAGGCAGCGAGCGCCAGCGACATCTGATCGAGATCGCGATAGGTGATCGCCTTGTCCATGCAGATGAACGCCTTGCGGTCGGCGAACTTCGCAAAGCTCTCCTCCAGCAGGTCGACCAGCGATGCGTATTGCGTCGGCTCGATATCAGCGGGCACGCCGGGCGGATATTGCTTGAGCCAGATGCGCTCCATGGAAACTCCCCTCTCTTAACGTCAGAGCCCGTTGTGTCCCGGGCTGCCTCATTGCCGGCAGTATCGAGCCTGCCGGAACGGCTGGCAAGCGGTCGAGGCTTAGGGCAAAGGCCGGGGAGTGGCTACTGGAATCGTCGCAAGTCGCTGCCGCAGATGCGAAGTGCGGCCGGCGGCCTGACGGGCCTCGCGCGTTAACCTAGCTGTTGTTGGGCGCGGGCTTCGCCGCAGGCTTTGTCGCGGCCTTGGGTTTTGCAGGTTTGGCCGCCTGATCGCCGCTCGCCGCCGGCTTGTCGGCTGCAGACTTGGCCGCGGCATGCTTGCTCGCGGCCGGCTTTGCCGTACCCTTCGTATCGCTCTTTGCGTCACCCTTCGCCGTGGCGTCGGGCTTGGCGGCTGTTGGCTTTGCCGCTGCCGTTTTGGCCTCGCTGCCGGCGTCGGGTTTCCTGGCAATTCGCGACTTCTTGCCACGTGCCTTCGGCGTGACCTGCTGGTCGGCGTCGGCCGCGACAGCCGCGACGAGGGCAGCGCCGCTGCGGGTCGGGCCGGTATAGACCACAACGGGTTCTGCGGCTTCCGGGGCCGAGGCCATCAGCTCGGATGCCTTCATCAGCGGCGGCTGCAGGCCGGCGGTGAAGAACGTGACCTTGGCTTCGCCACCGGTCAAGGAGCCTGATCCGCTGCCATTGGTCGCGATCAACGCATCGTCGTCGTCGCTGGCCGGATGCTTGCGATGACCGCCGCACATCTCATCGCGCAGATTCGGCGGCGAGGCGTCGACCGGCACGAGGTTTTCGACCGTGCCGAGCGAGGGGCGCAGCCACGACAGATTGTCCTGGCTGAAACCGCGCTCGAGCAGCTGCGCCGCTTTCACCGCGCGCGCAGTGCCGGAGCTGGCGCCGAGCACCACCGCGATCAGACGGCGGCCGTTGCGCGTTGCCGAAGCCACGAGGTTGTAGCCGGAGGCGCAGATGAAGCCGGTCTTGAAACCGTCGGCGCCGGGATAGCGACCGATCAGCTTGTTGAAGTTCGGCGTGATCCGCTTGCCGAAACGGATCGCGGGGATGTGCACGAAGTACTCATATTCGGGCAGGTCGCGCAGGAACGAACGGGCGAGAATGCCGAGGTCGCGCGCCGAGGTGACGTGTCCATCGGCGGGCAGGCCGTTGGGATTGACGTAGTTCGTCTGCGTCATGCCGAGCTTCTTCGCGGTGTCGTTCATCATCACCGCGAAGCCGTCGATGGAACCGCCGATGCCTTCGGCCAGCACCACGGCCATGTCGTTCGCCGACTTCACCATCATCATCTTCAGCGCATTGTCGACGGTGAGCTGTGTTCCCGGCCGCAGGCCCATCTTCGAGGGCGATTGCGAGGCGGCCGTCGGCGACACCGTCAGCAGCGTGTCGAGCGTGATCTTGCCATCCTTCACCGCCTTCAATGTCACATAGGCGGTCATGATCTTGGTGACGGAGGCCGGATACCAGGGGATGGTGGCGTTATCAGCCTGCAGCACCTTGCCGGTATCGGCTTCGATCAGCAGCAGCGCTTCGCCATTCGCGATGCGCGGTACAATAAGCGCACCGACGGCGAGGGTCGCCGCAAACAGGTTGAACAGGGATTTGCGAAGCAGCGGGCGAAAGGCGTGCACTATCCGATTCCGGTCCTTGGAGAGCCGCAGGTTCCACGCGGTTCTCGTGATCTGATGTTCGGTTTTGAAATCCAGCGCCGCCGCTCGCGGCAGCGCAAACCTATACTGGCTCGTGCGTCGAGAATAGGGGCTTCAATGCGGTAATCCGCAATGAAATAGGCTGAATTTCGACGGCGTTACGGGGACTTGACGGTAGCCGAAGCAGCCTGCGTGGCACTCACGCCGCTTCGCACGCCAGCCTGTGCTTGTTCCTGCACCATGAACTGGGCCTTGGCGAGCTCGGCAAAATGGCCGCCTTTGGCGACGAGTTCATCGAAAGTTCCGCTTTCGATCACCCGCCCGTTCTCGAACACCAGGATCCGAGTGGCATTTCGGATGGTGGAGAGGCGATGGGCAATCACAAAGGTGGTGCGGCCCTTCATCACTTCATCGAGAGCAGCGTTCACCTTGGCCTCGGTGACGGCATCGAGCGCGGAGGTCGCCTCGTCCAGGATCAGGATCGGCGGGTCCTTCAGCAGTGCACGCGCGATCGAGAGCCGCTGTCGCTCGCCGCCCGACAGCATGCGGCCGCGCTCGCCGGCATTGGTCGCAAAGCCGCCGCTGCGCTCGATGAAGTCGATCGCCTGCGCGCGCTCGGCGGCCTTGCGCATCTCGGCCTCGGTGGCATCCGGCTTGCCGACGCGCAAATTCTCCTCGATCGAGCGGTTGAACAGCAGCGCTTCCTGGAACACGACGCCGATGTTCCGCCGCAGCGATGTCAGGGTCACGCCGCGCACGTCCATGCCGTCGATCCTGATGAAGCCGGATTGCGGATCGAAGGCACGGTGCAGCAGCGCGATCGCGGTCGATTTGCCGGCGCCGGTCGGGCCGACCAGCGCGATAGTCTGGCCGGGCAGCGCTGTGAAGGAGACGTCCTCGATCGCTGGCCGCTTGCCGTCATAGGAGAAGGTAACGTCGTTGAACTCGACGAGGCCCGAGAGCCGGCCGGCATCGATCGCATCCGGCCGGTCATGCACCGCGGGCACGGCATCGAGCACATTGAAGAATTCGCGCAGGCGCGGCGCTTCCATGAACACGTTGTTGATGAAGCTCACCACCTGCTCCAGCTTCTGGATCAGCAGCGTGGCGAAGCTCACGAACATCACGATCTCGCCGACTGAAGTCTGGCCCTGGTCATGCAGCGCGATACCGAGCGTGAAGATCGCGAGCACGGTGATGGTGGTGGAGGCGCGCGTGATCACGGTGACGAGCGCCCACCAGGACAGAACAGGCATTTGCGCCGCGAGCAGCTCGTCGGCAACCGAGCGCAAGCCCTTCACCTCGGATTCGACCCGCACGAAGCTCTGCACCAGCGCGACATTGCCGAGTGCGTCGGAGGCGCGCGCGGAGAGCTCGCTGTAATGCTCCTCGACCGCCATCTGCATGCCGAAGGTCCTGCGCACGACGAAGGTCGTCAGCGCGGTGAAGACGATGCAGAGCACGAACAGGAGGATTGCGAGCCGCCAGTTCAGATAGAGCGACAGCGGCAGCAGCACCACGACGGAGAGGATCGCGGCGAAATGCTCGCGGAAGAAGCCGAGCCAGAGCCGCCACAGCGCGTCCGTGCCGTTGAGCATCACCTTCATCAGCCGTCCCGAATGGGTACCGGAGTGGAAGGTGAGCGGCAGCTGCAGGATGTGCTCGAAATAGCTGGTCAGCACCGCCTGGCGCTGACGATGGGAGAGCCGGTCGGCCTGCAAGGCCACGAGCGCGCTGCAGGCAATGGTGAACAGGCCGAACGCGACCCAGGCCATCAGGAATGGCCAGGCCGAGCTCGAGCCTGCGACGGTCTTGCCGGAGAGCACGTCGACGATCCGTCCGAACAGCACCGGCTCGGCGAATTGCGAGCCGGCCAGCAGCAGATTCGCGAAGGCCAGCAACCAGCCCAGCCGCGCCTCCTTGCCGAGCAGCTCGAGAACGCGGGTGTAGAGACGGAAAATGGACATGAAGCAGGCGCTGACCCAGGCAGGCGGGATGACTTTGAGATGACATTCTAAGCAGGGATCGCCAGCGAGATACAGCGGAAGCTTGTGCTATCCGCTCGATCCCTCGTCGCCGGCGTTGAGAAGCAGCGCGCGGGGTTTGGCTGCATCCCCCAACCTGAACGGGAGATGAGCGAAGGATGCGTCACGATCACGCAAGGCCGTTCAGCTTGTGTTGGGGTTGGGGAACCTAACTTAGGTGAAAGGTGTTTGAGAGGCATGAGCCTGTCTCGAGGCACCAGTGCAGGTCCCAAGGAGGGTCCAAATCATGTTTAACCGATTTTCGAGGTTCGCCGGCCGCAAAGCCGTTCTCGCCACTGCCGCGGTGCTGGCGCTGACCAGTGTCGCCCCGACCGCATCGTTCGCCGGCGGCCGCCACTGGCATGGCGGCGGCGGCGCGGCCTTCGCCGGTGCGGCGATTGCCGGCGCCATCGGCACCGGGCTCGCGATCGCGGCGACCCGAGACGCCTACGCCTATGATGCGGGTCCGGGCTACTACTATGACAGCGGCCCGGCCTACTACAGTGGTCCCGGCTATGGTCCCTATTATTACGGCTCGGACTACCAGGAGCGCTACGGCGGCTACAACAAGGTCTGCGCCCACGGCTATTCCGGCTACGGTTGCGAGTAACCATTCGCCATAAGCCAACGATCAACAGGCCGTCGCACTTGTCGCGTCGGCCTGTTTTTCGCTTTTATTGCCGGGCGTTAACGCGCTCTCCATGGGTTTAGAGTAGTTTTGATTACATGAGTGATTCGCTTGAGCGGCTATATTTGGCTGTGCTCGCGGCCAGAGACCTTGATCCGGCAACATCGCGTACCGCGCGGCTGTTTCAGCGCGGCCCCTCCAAAATGGCGAAGAAGTTGGCCGAAGAGGCGATCGAGGTCGTGATCGATGCGGTCAACGGCGATGCCGAGGCCGTGGTCCGGGAAAGCGCCGATCTGCTCTACAATCTCACCGTGCTCTGGGCGTCCGCAGGTGTCCGCCCCGAAGACGTCTGGCGTGAGATGTCGCGGCGTGAGGACATGCTCGGCATCGCCGAAAAGCTGCCGAAGTCGCCGATGAAGCTGCCCAAAGTCGCCTCACCGCGCATGTCCGCCCGGCGTCCGATTGTCGCGCTCGAGGGTCGGGCGACGCGGAAACGGCACTAAATCGTCAAAAACTCGCGATGGACAAATCCGTCCCATGGTGCTTCATCGCGGCGCCATGCTGAAACGTATCTACGACTGGTGCATCGACGCCGCCCACAAGCCTTACGCGCTCTGGATCATGGGTGCCGTGGCTTTTGCCGAAAGCTCCTTCTTTCCCGTTCCGCCGGACGTGATGCTGATCCCGATGTCACTGGCGCGCCCGCAGCGCGCCTGGGTCTATGCGGCGATCTGCACCGCGACTTCGGTTCTGGGCGGACTGCTCGGCTATGCCATCGGCGCGCTGCTGTTCGACTCGGTCGGCCATTGGCTGATCCAGGTCTATGGCCTCGGCGACAAGGTCGACGCCTTCCGCGCCTCCTATGCCGAGTGGGGCGCGGTGATCATCCTGCTCAAGGGCCTGACGCCGATCCCCTACAAGCTCGTCACCATCACGTCGGGCTTTGCCGGCTACAATCTCGTGCTTTTTGTCTTGTGCTCGATCGTCGCACGCGGTGGACGCTTCTTCATCGTCGCGATCCTGCTCAACCGCTATGGTGACTGGATCCGCGAGCGGATCGAGCGGCATCTCGGCCTGTGGGTCGCGCTTGGCGCCGCCGTGCTGGTGCTGGGCTTTGTGGTCGCGATCAAGCTGATCTGAACTTTGCCACCGCGCCGGCTTCGGCTACGGTTGGCCTCATGATGGTTCGATCCGGCAATCCGGCCGTGTGGCTCGGGACGCTGACGTCAGCGGTGCTGCTCCTGCTTGGTGCCGGCGGGACCGGCTGGGCGCAATCGGCGCCGCCCTCGCTCGGCTTGCAGGAGCAGGGACCTCAGGCCGCGCCGGCTCCGGCAACGCCCGCGTCTCCGCCGCCGGCGGGTGAGGAAAACCCCGGGCTGATCAACGAAATGGGCAAGCTGTTCGACAAGCTGCCCAGGGTCCTGCCGCCGATCAAAAGCCCCAGCGAAACCTTGAACGATTTGTCGCGGCTGGCGACGCCGTCGACCATGGTGTCCGGACGCACGACCTGTCCGCTCTCGTCGAACGGTGCGCCCGACTGCAAGCTCGCCGCCATCAAGCTCTGTCAGAGCAAGGGCTACAAGGAAGGCAAGAGCCTCAACACCGACTCCGCCGAGAAGTGTTCGGCCAAGGTTCTCATCCCGGGCAGGCAACGCAAGCCCGACGATTGCCGCACCGATACCGTCGTCACCAGCGCGCTGTGCCAGAACTAGGGACGCCGCGCGAGCAGCAAGGAGCGCCCATGAGCCGCACCGAACAGGACTTCCTCGGACAGCGTGAGATCGCCGACGACATCTACTACGGCGTCCAGACCATCAGGGGGAAGGAGAACTTCCACATCACCGGCATTCCGATGAACCAGGAGCCTTACTTCGTGAAGGCGCTCGGTTATGTGAAGAAGGCCGCGGCGATGGCCAACCGCGATCTCGGCGCGATCGACGCCAAGGTCGCCGATGCCATCATCCTCGGCTGCGATCGCGTCATCGCCGGCGACATGATGGACCAGTTCGTCACCGACTTCATCCAGGGCGGCGCCGGCACCTCGACCAACATGAACGCCAACGAGGTGATCGCCAACCTCGCCCTGGAATCGCTCGGCTTCCACAAGGGCGACTACCAGCACGTCAGCCCGAACGACCACGTCAATTACGGCCAGTCGACCAACGACACCTATCCGACCGCGTTTCGCCTCGCGCTGATCCTGCGCCTCGAAAGCTACATGACGGCGCTGCGCCAGCTGCAGGAGGCGTTCTTCGCCAAGGGCCGCGAGTTCGACCGCGTGCTGAAGATGGGGCGTACGCATCTGCAGGACGCGGTGCCGATGTCGCTCGGGGCCGAATTCCGCGGATGGGGCACCACGATCGGGGAGGAGGTCGATCGCATCTCGGAGGCGCGCGCGCTGCTGCGCGAGATCAATCTCGGCGCCACCGCGATCGGCACGTCGGTCACGGCCGCGGTCGGCTATCCCAAGCTCGCGGTCCGGCATTTGAGCGCGCTGACCGGCGTCGACTTCATCCTCGCCGGCGATCTCGTCGAGGCGACCTCGGACACCGGCGCTTACGTGCAGCTCTCCGGCGTGCTGAAGCGCACCGCGAGCAAGCTGACAAAGATATGCAACGACATCCGCCTGCTCGCCTCGGGCCCACGCGCCGGCTTCAACGAGATCAACCTGCCGCAATTGCAGCCGGGCTCCTCGATCATGCCGGGCAAGGTCAATCCCGTGATCCCCGAGGTCGTCAACCAGACGAGCTTCCTCGTCATCGGCCTCGACACCACGGTGACGCTCGCGGCCTCTGCCGGCCAGCTCCAGCTCAACGTGATGGAGCCGGTGATCTCGTTCGCGCTGTTCTTCTCGATCCGCACCATGGAGCGCGCGGTCAACTCCTTGCGCGAAAACTGCGTCGTCGGCATCACGGCAAATGAGGAGCACACCCGCAACATGGTGCTGAATTCGCTCGGCATCGTCACCGTGCTGAAGCCGTTGCTCGGCTACAAGCAATGCGCCGAGATCGCGCGCGAGGGCTACAAGAGCGGCAAGTCGCTGCACCAGATCGTGGTGAGCGAACGCAAGCTGCTGACGCAGGAGAAATGGGACGAGATGTTCTCGTTCGAGCGGCTGATCAATCCGGATTTGGTGGGGTAGCTCGCCGTCATTCCGGGGCGCGCGAAAGCGCGAACCCGGAATCCATCGGGCCGCAGCGCGAATAGCGAAATGGATTCCGGGCTCGCGCCAAGTGGCGCGCCCCGAATGACAGCAGCCGGAATTCCGCGCGTTGGAATTGCGGTAGCGCCGTCCGCCACGGCGTCACAACGCAATACTTGACAGTGGAAAGATTGCCTTGTTGGTATGGTCCCAACCTCTCATGCGCCTGTCAGCAAAGGATCGTTCCGCAATGTCCATGCCTGCTCTGTTCAAGGGACGCCTGTCGATCCCCGTGATCGGTTCGCCGCTCTTCATCATTTCGGTGCCCGACCTCGTGATCGCACAGTGCAAGGCGGGCGTGGTGGGCTCGTTTCCCGCGCTGAATGCGCGGCCGCCGGAGCTGCTCGACGAATGGCTGGCGCGGATCACCGAAGAGCTCGCAGCCTATGACCGCGCCCACCCCGACAAGCCGTCGGCGCCGTTCGCGGTCAACCAGATCGTGCACAAGTCGAACAACCGGCTCGACCACGACATGCAGCTCTGCGCCAAGTACAAGGTGCCGATGATCATCTCTTCGCTCGGCGCGCGCGAGGAGCTCAACCAGGCGGTTCATGGCTGGGGCGGCATCGTCTTCCACGACGTGATCAACCAGAAGTTCGCCCACAAGGCGATCGAGAAGGGCGCCGACGGCCTGATCCTGGTCGCGGCCGGTGCCGGCGGCCATGCCGGCACGATCTCGCCGCTCGCCTTCGTTGCGGAAACGCGCAAATGGTTCGACGGTCCGATCGCGCTGTCGGGCGCCATCGGCAACGGCAAGGCGATCCGCGCCGCGCGCATTCTCGGCGCCGACTTCGCCTATATCGGCTCGGCCTTCATCGCGACCAAGGAAGCCAACGCGGTCGAGAAGTACAAGGAGATGATCGCGGGTTCGACGGCTGACGACATCGTCTATTCCAATCTCTTCACCGGCGTGCACGGCAATTATCTGAAGCCCTCGATCCTCGCCGCCGGCATGGATCCGGAAAACCTCCCGACATCGGATCCGTCCAAGATGAACTTCGGTACCGACGCCTCCGGCGAGCGCGCTAAGCCGAAGGCCTGGAAGGAGATCTGGGGCTCGGGCCAGGGTATCGGCAGCGTCGAGGGCATCGTGCCCGCCGCCGAGATGATCGCGCGGTTCAAGAAGGAATACGACGAGGCGATCGATCCGCCGTTGTGATGGTGCTCGCAAAATGAGTGCCATCTACCGCGTCGACGGCAACAGTGTCGTCACCAGCCCCAGTGCCGCCGGCCCCTGGGACCGGCGCATGCAGCACGGCTCGGCGCCGTCGGCGCTGGTGACGTGGGCGGCGGAGCGGATTCCGACGCCGGTGCCGATGAACATCGCGCGCGTCACCATCGATCTGATGCGCCCGGTGCCGGTCGCGCCGCTCACCATCGAGACCGAGGTGCTGCGCGAAGGCCGCAAGATCCAGCTTTGCGAGGTCAAGCTCTTCTCCGACGACGTGCAGGTCGTCGGCGCCATCGTGCTCAAGATCAAGCAGCAGGCGCAGCCGCTGCCCGACGACGTGCAGGATCTGCCTGTGACACTGCCGTCGCCCGAGGATTCGCTGGTCGAGGACGGCCACGGCGCCACCAGTCCGTTCGCGGGCATGGTCTCGATGCGCGCTGCGCGTGGCCGCTTCGGCCAGGCCGGCGCCGGCGCGATCTGGTTTCGCCTCGACCATCCGCTGGTCGAGGGCGAAGCGGTCTCGCAGGCGATGCGCGCCGTGGTCGCTGCCGATTTCTCCAACGGCACCGCATCGACGCTCGACTTCCGCGCCTGGACCTACATCAATGCCGACCTCACGGTGAACCTGGCGCGCCAGCCGGTCGGCGACTGGATCCTGCTCGACGGTGAGTCCTGGATCGGCCCCGACGGCGCGGGCCTTGCGATGTCGCGGCTCGCTGACCGGCAGGGCTATTTCGGCCGTGCGATCCAGAGCCTGGTAATCGAGAAGCGATCAGAGTGACGGCAAGCGCAGGGCTTGCTGCGTGGGCCGATTGAACGGCAGCTTCCGCCGCCGCGGAAGGGATGCAAGATCGTGTCGACCAAAGCATCCTGCCAGTTCAGAATCCGTAGAAGATCTTGATCTCCCACAGCACCACGATGATAGCCGTGATCAACGTGACCGCGGCGACTGCACTTTCCAGGGAAGCGACTCTCATGTCCCACTCCGCTTCCCAGCCCCATCAGCGGTCTAGTTGATTCCCGGATTCGCCGGCAATCGCTCGGCCGGCCCGGGCACGCACTCTGCCGGGCATTGTGGTGCCGAGGCCACAACAACACCGTAAAACCCCGGGTGAAAACACGCAAAACTCCCGGTGTTTCGCGCGATGCGTGTAGTCCGAACCATTGCCGCAATCGGGACAATTACCCCACCATCCGGTCCCGCCCGCTCCAGAAGCCTGCGCGCAGCACCTTCTTGTCGACCTTGCCGACGCCGGTCATCGGCAGCTGCTTGACGAACTGGATCTGCTTGGGCGCATGGGCCGAGCCCTTTCGCGTCCGCACCAGGTTGATCAGCTCGTCCGGATCGGGCCTTGTGCCCTCACGCGGCACGACGATGGCGGTGACGGCCTCGCCCCATTTCTCGTCGGGCACGCCGACGACCGCGACCATGGCGACGTCGGCGTGTTGCGACAGCACGTCTTCGATCTCGCGCGGAAAGATGTTGAAGCCGCCGGTGACGATCATGTCCTTCTTGCGGTCGAGGATGAACATGTAGCCGCGCTCGTCCTGGCGCGCGATGTCGCCGGTATGGACCCAGCCGTTCTTCAACGTCTCGGCGGTGATGTCAGGCCGCTTCCAGTATTCCGCCATCACATGCGGTGCGCGCACGCAGATCTCGCCGGCCTCGCCTGATTTCACCTCCTGGTCGTTGTCGTCGAGAATCCTGACCTCGCAGGCCGCGATCGGGAAGCCGCAGGATAGAAACAGCTCCGGCGTCTTGGGATCGTGGTCGCTCTTGCGCAGCACCGAGACCGGATAGCATTCGGTCTGGCCGTAGAGCTGCGAGAACACCGGGCCGATGCGCTCGATGCCCTCGACCAGCCGGCTCGGCGACATCGCCGACGCGCCATAAAGCACGAGCTCGAGCGAGGAGAGGTCGGTCTTGCCGAGCGCGGGATGATCGAGCAGCACATAGATCATGGTCGGCACGAACAGCGTGAAGTTGATGCGCTCGCGCGTGATCGTTGCCAGCACGGCTTCAGGGTCGAACCCCTTCAGCATGTGCACCGTGCCGCCGCGCATCAGCGTCGGCAGCACCTTGGTGCCGGCGACGTGACTGATCGGCGCCACCGTGAGATAGCGCGCGGCGTCGGGGATCTCGAAATCGGCGAGGATCGCGGCGGCGGCGCCGGCGTTTTCGCGGTGGTAGCGCAGCGCGCCCTTCGACTTGCCGGTCGTGCCGCCGGTGTAGTTCAGCGTGGAGAGATCGTCGAGACCAGCGAGGCACCGCGCGCTGGCGTGCCCCGCGCTCTCGATCGCCGCCAGCAGATCGACGCCGTAATCGGCCGGCCCCATCGTGAAGACCGCCTTGAGCCGTGTTGCCTTCGCTGCAAGCTCGCCGCCGCGATCGCGGAACGCAGCGACATCGACCACCAGCACCTCGGCGTCGGAATCCTCGAGCTGAAACAGCTGATCCGTCTCCGATCCCAGGGGATGCAGCCAGGTGACGCAGCACCGCGACAATTGCGCGGCGACGCCGGCGCACCAGGTGTCGGCGCGGTTCGCGGTGAGGAAGGCGACGCGCGCCCCCGGTTGCAAGCCGAGCCGCATGAACACGCCTTGAATGCGTCCGATCAGATCGAGCGTGCCCTGATAGCTCAGTGATCCGCCGGGCCACGCGAAAGCGGTGCGACCAGGATAGCGCGCCAGCGCCCGTAGCGTCTGCGCACAAGTCGGGGACGATGCGTGGAGCGGATCGGACATATGTTTCCTCGTTGCTTTGTCATCGGCTTCTCGCGTGCCAATGTTGCCGACGAGGCTAGCACAGAGCATGCGGGATGGAACGACAAAGCCCGCGCGCGGAGCCAAGAGTGATGGGAGGCATGCGTGACGTCAGATCGACTGCAACAATTTCGCGATCGTCTCAGCCTGCCCCTGATCGCAGCTCCCATGTTCCTGGTGTCGGGCGTCGAGCTCATGGTTGCAGCCTGCCGGAGCGGCGTGATCGGCAGCTTCCCCACCGTGAATTGCCGCGGCCCGGAACAGCTCGATGGATGGCTCACCGAGATCGCAACGCGGCTGCGCGATCATGAAGATCAAACCGGCCGCAAGGCCGCGCCGCTTTGTCCGAACCTGATCGTGCATCACTCCAATGCGCGGCTGGAGCAGGATCTCGCCGTGCTGCTCAGGCACAAGCCGGAGATCGTCATCACCTCGGTCGGCTCGCCGGCACAAGTGCTGAAGCCGCTGCATGATGCCGGCAGCCTGGTTTTGGCGGACGTCGCCTCGATCCGCCACGCCGAGCGCGCGGCAGCAGCAGGCGCCGATGGGCTGGTGCTGCTGACGGCGGGGGCGGGCGGACAAACCGGCTGGCTCAATCCGTTCGCCTTCGTCCGCGCGGTGCGTGCGTTCTACGACGGCATCATTGTGCTCGCCGGCGGCATCAGCGATGGCCGCGCGCTGCATGCGGCCGAAGTGCTCGGCTGCGATCTCGGCTACATGGGCACGAAATTCATCGCGACGCGCGAGAGCATGGCGGACGAGCGCCACAAGCAGATGCTGGTCGAGAGCAGCGCCGACGACATCCTGCTCACCACCGCGTTCACGGGCTTGCAGACCAGCATGCTGAAGCCGTCAATCGTCGCCGCCGGGCTCGACCCCAATGATCTGCCGGCGCGCGGCGCGATCGACATCGGCAAGGACATCGATGTCGGTGCGCGGGAGAACCGCCCCGAACGCTGGCGCGATATCTGGAGCGGCGGGCACTCGACGTCGGGCGTCACCGGCGTGATGGCGGTCGATGACCTCATTGCTCGGACGGTCGCGGAGTACCGCGAGGCGGGTGGCAGTAGCGTTTTGCAGCCCCAGCACGGTTAATCCCGCATGGCTCCTCAAGCCCGCATTTAACGGCAGATTAACCATCGCCCGCCAACAATCCCTCACGGCCGCCAATCAGGACGAGAGGGACAGGCAATGGATTTCGATTATCTCAACAGCAAGACAGCGGCCTCACTGGACGAGATCCGCGTCCGCGTCGCCCATGCGCTGGCTCGTCACCCGCTCTGCCGCAATGTCCGCTTCGACATCGTCAAGGTCCCACGCACCCGTCGGGGCGGAAACTGGACGGTGACGCTGCAATCGGTCGAACCGCGGGCGGTATGGGAAGCCTCCGAGATCGTCGCCGACATTCAGGACGCCTACGATCTGGCCTTAGCGGCCTGATTTCGCAGCGCTTTTTGGCTTCGACGCCGCAAGCATGATGATTGTCGCCTGAAAGGCACACTCAAGCCTTAATTCGTGCCCTTTTGCCCGGCATCTCTAACAACATCGTGAAGCGGTCCTTCCGGAGAGACGTTTGTCCAGAGCCATCACCATCACCGTGCTGACCTGTATCCTCGTCCTCGGTGCCGCCACCACCGCCATTCTCGGCCGCGACAGCGTGCCCAGTGCCAGTGCCGAGATGATCACCCAGGCCCTGCCCAAGCCGCTCGCCGCCAACCGCGCCGCCAAGGCCGACCGGCTGGTTCCGACCCTGGCGCTGGCCTCGGCCGCAATCGATCCGGTTCAGGTTCCCGCCGACAGGCTGTCGCAGGCGCCTGTGCTCACCGAGCCGCTCCGCCAGGCATTTGCCGCCGCCACGCCGTCCGATTTCCCGATGCCGAAGCCGAGCGTGAACGAGGCGCCTGCGCCTGCGGAGACGACCGCCGCGATCGAGCCTCCGCCGAAGCCGAAGCCGGTTGCGAAGCCACAGCCGCAAAAGACCTATTCTCTGCTCTCGGACGTGCAGATCGCCGGCATCCGGGATCGGCTGAAACTGTCGTCGTCGCAGGAATATTACTGGCCCTCGGTCGAGAGCGCGTTGCGCAACGTCGTCAAGAAGATCTCGGCGAACAAGCTCTCCAATCCCAACGGGCCGAACGTGCAGATCGATCCGAATTGCGATGAGGTCCAGCAGCTGAAGTCGGCCGCGATGCCGCTGCTGTTCCAGCTGCGTGACGATCAGAAGGAAGAAGTGCGCAAGCTCGCCCGCATCATCGGGCTCGAGCAGGTCGCGCGACAGATCTGATCGTTCCCTTCAGGGAACAGCTTCCGATCAGGAACATCCGGCAATCCCAATGCGTTGCTCGCTCCAAACAGGGAGTGAGCCAATGCGCGCCGCGACAGCTTATTTCGTTGGTGCCGGATCGATCGTTGCCGCCATTGCTATTGGTCTCGGCGGCGGCATTGTTGCCGGCAACATCATGAATCCAATCGCGCCCAAGCATGGGCCTGACACCAGCAAGGTGGCGCAGCGCGCGGAAAGCAACACTGCGTCGGAGCGCGTGCAATATCTCACGGGCTCGCAGGCGTTCGGAGCGATCGTCGCGTCGCCGGCTCAGGCGCAGGGCGAAGCCAAGCCGGACGCGAAGCCCGATGCGGCGATCGCTGAGGCCAAAGTAGAACCGCCGGCGCCGCCGCCCGCGCAGACCGCTTCCGTCGAACCGCCCAAGCCGGCGCCGTCGCCTCTGCCAGCGACGAAGCCCATCGAGCAGCAGGCTTCGACAGAGCCGGCATCCTCCCCCGAGAATGCCTATGCCAAGGCCAGGGATTCCGACATCAAGCGCGCCACATCCGAGCGTCGTCGGGCGGAACGGCACGAACGCTGGGCCGAGCGTCATCGCTATGAACAACGCGATGCGCGCGGCGCGCGCGACCAGACCAATTGGGATGATGTCGCGCGGAGCGTCCGCGAGGATTCCGACGCGCGCGATTTTGCCGGTCGGCCGCGCGGTGGCGTCCCGCAGATCCGGCTGTTCGGCGACGATGACGATTAGCACTTGATGCCGCGCACGCGAATGTGAGCGGCATGCGATGCGTTCCTTCGGCAGGCCGCCTGCGCCAGGCGGACAGGAAGAAGTGTCAGCCGCCGTGCGACTCCACCACCTTGCGGCAGGTGTCTGAAAGCTTCGTCTTGTTCTCGCGCAGGCAGGCATTCATCTCCGGCGGCTTGCCGATGTGCTCGGCGCAGAACTTGCTGGCATCGCCGCGGCAGGCCATCTGCTCCTGCGGCGTGGGGCCGGATTGCGCCATGGTCGGCAGGACCGTGGCGGCGAGCAGCAGCGCGGCAAGAATTGAAGTCTTCATAAAGCACCTCTTTGCAATTGTAGTAGTCCCGCTGGGGATCTAGCGCGGCGGACCATCTCGCGGAGATCCATGGCCGGTCCATGCCATGTTCATGGCATCGGCTCCGCAGGCTTACCTGCCGCACCCCCATCTTCATGGCATGTCTTGGCGGGCGGTCTTTTGCCATTGAAGCTGCACGTCGGCCGCGAGATCAGGTGATTGCACCAGGGCGCCGAACGGGAAGCAGGAGAGCAAGATGTCGAAAAGAGTGGGAGCGCTGAGCGCCGGGCTGACGATGATGTTGCTGGTGGGTGCGGCGATGATCTCGCTGGGCACGACCCCGGCGCAAGCAGTTGTCTTTTGCAAGACGGTCGGCGTGCCCAAGGGCTGCGTGGTGCGGCCCGATGCGGCCGTGGTGGTTGCACCGGCAGCGCCGGTCGCCGCGGCGGTCGTGGCGACGCCCGGCGTGGGCGCGCCCGGGGTCGGTGTCCGTGCCGGCACCCCGATGAATCGTGGCGGCCCCGTCAATCGCGTTGGCGTACGCTGAGCAACGTCTCTTTCGGGCGACGAAGCTGTGCGGACGAACCCCCCGTGCTCCGCAGGCCATGATCCCGCCCGTTCCCTCTCTCCGAGCGTCCCATGCGCAAGGAGAGAGGGCTTTTCAGCCGCCGGCCGCATCATTGTCGGGAAAGGTCTGCGGCAATTGCAGACGTACAATTGTGCCCGATCCATCCGAGCTCAGGTCGAGCACCGCGCCGCAACGCCTGGCGCGGCTTCTCATGTTGTACACGCCGCGCGCGGTCTGGCTCGCGCCCGCAGCTGCGCCGTCCTCACCAAGCGCAAAGCCGCGACCATCGTCCGCGACGCTGATCACGCCGTATGGCCCATGGCTGTCGTTGCGCGTCTCGACCGTGACGGTGATCTGGCGTGCGGCCGCGTGCTTGACCGCGTTGGTCACGGCCTCGTCCAGGATGCGCACGATCTGGATGACATGCCAGGGCCGCAGTTCGGGGTGCAGCGGCAGGCCCAGCGGCGTTGCCACGCGCCAATGAAGCACGATCTCATGCGGCCGCAATTGCATTGCCGCGCGCTCGCGCCATGAGCCGAGCGCGAGCATGAGATCGCCGCCGATGTCATCCATGGAATCAATGACCAGGCGCAGATCCTTCAGCGCGGCGCGCGCTGCGTCGGTGATGGTCGCGCCCTCGTGCCCGCGCTCGGAGAGCGCGACGATGCTGATGAGCTGGCCGCCGAGACCGTCGTGCAAGTCGCGCATCAGCCGGGTGCGCTCGTTGGCCAGCGCTGCCGCCCGGGCGCGCGCTTCCTCGCGGGCAAAGCTTGCTTTCAGTCGTTCCTCGGCCTCGCGCACGCGCGCGACGAGCTGGCCGGCAAAGCTGTCGACCTGGTTCAGCGCACGGGCGAAGCGCCAGGTCAGCCCGGCGCCGATCGCGATCAGCAGCGCCGAATAGGACAGCCGCGAAACGAAGGTGCGTTCGTTCGGCATGATCTCGAACACCGACAGCATGTCATGAGCCCAGCAGGTCAGCACGATGGTCGCCGCAGAGCCGAGCGCGAAGCTGACGACGTCCTGTCGTCGGAACACGGCGTAGCCTGCAATGCCCGCCATCAGAAGCAGACAGAATCCGACCGTGGGGATGCCCAGAAGCATGAAGAGAATGCGCGGCAGTGGCGGACCCGCGATGAGACCGCCTGCGATCACGATGAGGCCGGGCACGAACAGCAGCACGCCATAGCGCGGCCAGCGCCAGCCGAGGAACAGTACGGCTGACGCGACGATCAGTGCGCTCTCAATCGGCGCGGAGGAAAGCAGCACTCCGGTCAGTCTGGACGAGGCGGCCGGCGGCACCGGCGGCGTGAGGAAGGCCTGCACGACACCGAGCACCATCGCCACGGCGAGCACGCCATAGACAGGTTCGTGTCGCCGCATCAGCCACATGATGGCGAGGATGACGGCGAGGATCGACTGCCAGGCGGAAAATACCACGGGCAGCGTGACGAACAGCAGCGTGCGGGTCTCGTAGGCCGGGCGCAAGGCGGCGTCGGGGCCGACATAGACGGTGTCGAGGAAGCCGCGCAGCGGACCCCACACGAACAGCCGCACGGAAATGTCGTTGCTGCCCTCGCGCAGCAGCGAGGCCGGGATCATCGCGATCTCGGGCGTGTTGCGGTCGGGCCGGTTGGCCGTGGGATCGCGCCGGGAGTCCAGGATCGTGACGCCGTTGATCGCGACCTCCACGCCGTTGCTGAAGCGCGGCAGGAAGACCGACCAGGTCGTGTTGGTGGCATCGGCCTTGAACACGAATTGGCCTGAATAGAGCGGTGGATCGGCGAGCGAATAACGTGAGGCGGTGAATTGAGGCAGCGTCACGGGGCGCGTCGTGCCGGCTTCGCGCAGTGAGAACTCGCTCACGGCAAAATTATCGGGGTCACGCGGCTCCAGCAGATCCAGCCCGAGAATGACAGCGATCACGATCAGGATCTGGAGCAGCAGATACGGCACGATGCGCGCCAGCCGCAGCCTGTGCCTGACAATCACAGCCTTCGCAGCTACCTCGCTCACAGCTTGATCAGGCCCTGCTGCACCGCCTCGAAGACCGCTTCGCTGCGCGTGTGCACTTCGAGCTTGCGATAGATGTTCTTGATGTGGCCGGGCACGGTCTGCCGGGATAGGCCGAGGTGGCTCGCGATCTCGGCATAGCTGAATCCCTTGGCGATGCCCCAGAGGATGTCGATCTCGCGCGGCGTCAGCTTCGCGGTGTTGAGCGCTGGCCCCGGCGGTGGTTCGGCCGAATTCTGTGTTCGCCGCACGATGAAGCGCGCGATCGAGGCCGAGATCGGCGAATGTCCGGCGACCAGATCGCGCACGGTGGTGGCGATGTCGGTCGGGAAGGCGTCCTTGAGCAGATAGCCGGTGGCGCCGACGGTGATCGCGGAGATCACGCTTTCCTCGTCGCCCAGCGCCGAGATCACCATGATCTCGGTGTTGGGAAAGCGCCGCCTGACTTCGCGGATCAGCTCGACGCCATGGCCGTCGGGCAGCCGGAGATCGGTCAGCAGCACGCGCGGCGCGCCACCTTCGAGCGCGCTGCGGGCCTCGCCGAGCGTGCCGGCCGTGCGCACCTCGTAACCAGCCTTCGCCAGCGCATCCTGAAGGCGCCAGCAGGTTGGTGCGTCGTCTTCGACGAGGAGGATGGTGATGGCCTCACCGGTCTCGCCCTGGTCCGTCATGATCATGGTCCCGCACCGCGTGTCCCCCGCGGCGTGAGCGGCCAGTCTAGCCGCGGCAACACGCGCGCGACACCCATAATCATGGGGGCGAGGGCAATGGCGCCGACCTTTTCCGCGCGCGCGGCGTTACTTGCTCGCCAGTGGCGAGGCCGTCTTCGCCGCGGGCAGGGGGGCGGGCATGCGCTGCACCGAGATTTTCGCCGTGCCCGTGTTGTTGTGATAAAATAGATCTGATGGGCCCTGGATCACCATGAGCCACGACGGCACCATCGATTGCGGCAAGAGCTGCGGAAAGATCTGCACCGCATCGTTGACGTAGAAGAACAGCTCGCCGGAGTCAGGGGCGACGAACTCGGCGACGATGTGGTCGGTCAGCTCTTCCTTCCGCCAGACCTGCTCTGCATCCGCGAGCATGTCCTGCGGAATCGGCTCGAAGCTACCGAGCGTTTTCAGCCCGTCCTTGAACCGGTCGATGTCATCGAGGCTAACAGGATATTGACCCTGTCCTTCAACATCGTCTTCCGCAGGGAGCGTGGGCTTGATCCGCCGCGGCAATGCGTCAGCCGGGATCACGTTGATCGCCTGCAAGGGAAGCTCATTCACGCCTTTCGTCCCGATGCGAACCACGGGCTGGAACCAGTTTGCGGCGTACAGACGCAGTTCCGGCAAGCCCATGTAATGACGCAGCCCGTGGGTCCGGAAGCCGTTCGCTCCGCTCAGGGTGGTGCGGTCGAACCAGGGCTCTTTGACATCGATGAAGACGCGATATTTGCGGCCTTTCTCGACGGCGAGCCCGCTCCACCAGCAGAACGTCCTGGTATCGAACAGTGCGGCTGCATCGGTCGGGTCGTCACGCACCGGCGTGCCGATCTCAGGTGATCCGGCGGCATCGTTCCCTGTGGTGCAGACCTCCCCGAGCGCGACGCGTCCGGTGAACAGGCTGTTCGACGCGATCAGCGCGGCCGAGCCGAAGATCGCGAGCAGGAAGATCGCCGGCACGAGGCCCTTGGTGATGACGAGGCCTGCCGGTCCGGCATTGGTCCGCATCCAATGGGCGAACTTCAACAGCGGGCCCGGCTCGTCGATGTGGCTCAGGCTCGCCTTGCGGCGCGGCGTATTCCAGGCGAGGCGCGCGCGTTCCTGGATGGTGTCACGCAGCGTCGAATTCTTGTTCCAGATCCACCAGGTCAGGGCCAGAACGATCGAGGTCAGGAAGGGATAATAGGTCGCAATGTGGAGCCATGGTTCCGCATAGGAAGGCAGCACGTTCCTGATGAGATCGGCAAACGGGGCCACTACGGCGCCCAACACCCAGTCGATGTTGGAGATGATGGAGATCCCTTGTCGGCCCACCGGACCCTTGGACCATTGCACCAGCTCATACGCGATCAAGGGCCAGGCTACGATGATGCCGACCATGAACAGCAGTGCGAAATAGGCGACGCGGCGCCACCATACTGTATCGCGCGCGAGCGAGGCCATCTCGGCGTCGGGCATGCTCATCGCGGTGAACGCCTCGGCTTCCTTCTGCCGTCGCGATCCCCTGGCCTTGGTCAGATAGGCGCCCTTCATCGCCTCGCGCGTCCCCTCGTCGGTGAGGTCGAGCTTGGTGCCATCAGGCATCAGCACCCTTGCGTCGGCGGGCAGCATGATCGGCGCATAGTCGTCGCAGCCGTGCAGCATGCGCTCGACCACGGCGAAATGCACCACAGGCGTGCCGCCATTGGCCTTGCCGGCCAGCACCGGACGCGGGCCGTAGCGATACAGCACCGCCGCGCCACTGCGGGAATCATGCATCGGCCCGATTGCCGATTGATAGTCCTTGAAGTGCTCGACGGTGCCTTTCTGGAAGCGGAGCCTGTTGCCGAGCTGGTCGGCCATCCAGACCAGCGGCACGAAGGATAGTGTGCAGTCCGGATAGCCGCCGCCGATGTCGGAGTGAACGCCGACGAACCATACTTCGTTGACGGTCTGGTCGGCCGCGAGATTGCTCTGGTCGATCCGCAGCGGATGGAAGGTGGTGCGCTCGTCGTCGAGCGCAAGCGCGTGACAGATGTGCTTTGCCTTGTGAGAGGGACGGTGGTTGCGGAACGAAATCGGCCAGATCGCCCAGTCGATCGCAACGCGCAATTCCTCGATCGGGACGCCGAAGGCTTCGACCGTGTCGAACAGTCCGAGGAACTCGATATTGACGTTCTTGCGCCCGTTCATCGCCGCGCGGACGGCGGTGTAGGAGCGGTGTCCGAAGATCCAATGATAGAAGTAGAGCACGATGTCCCGGATCAGGCGTGTGATCCAGATCGTCGGCAGGCTTCGCTTCCACGGCACGGTCTCGCGGCGGTATTCGCGCCACGCGGACATGGTATTGCGCTCCATCTCGGCATGCGAGACCGGCTCATCCCCGATCACGGCGGGCACCAGACCCTGGCTTGCGATCAGCGCCGCCAGCGTGCGCGCGGTGAAGGCACCGCGGCTGAAGCCGAAGATGTAGATCTCGTCGCCCGGACGCCAGTTCCAGCACAGGAAGCGATAGAGTTTGCGAACGTTGGCCGGCACGCCGATGCCGGTGGCGCCATCGAGCGCGGCGAGTGGGGCCCAGCCGGCGGTGCCGACGCCCTTGATATAGTAGGCGATCTGGTCGGGCTGGGTGTGGTCGAGCGCCTCGTAGAGACGCCAGACGCTGGATTCCTGGGTCGTGAAGGCGTTGCCGGTGCCGTCGGCGAACAGCACCAGCTTGCGCGGCACCCGCGCGCCGGGTGCGGTCGCATTCGGATCGGCATGCGGATGGTCCGGTGCTACAGGACTGCCGTGCAGCGTTCCGTCATGGTGGGTCATGGGCCCCTCCGAAATTCTGTCGGGGATGCTTCAAGCCCGGCTGGGGTGGCATCCCCTGAAGGCGATCGATAGATGCACTATGAAAGAATGGATGTATTCTGCCTGCGAGCGCGCTGAGGTAGCAACAAGAATGATGGCGTCTTACTGGGGTCGTCTATGAAATAGGCCACAGTCGGCGAAAGAAATGGCCTGGGGCGTTTCTCCCATTCGCGAAGCGCCCGGCTTAACCACGCGCCGGGCAGGTGAGCGCGCGCTTACAGCGTCTCCACTTTCGGCGGCGGATAGCGCCGTGCCAGCATGGACAGCGGCAGGCGCCGCTCGTCCGCCGGTAACTCCAGCCAGGCCAGCACCTGCGGCCGTTTCCAGTCGCCGATGCCAAAATCCATGTCGACCCATTTCTGCGGCTCCGGCCCTTCAAGCCCGCGGACCCAGACGAAATAGCGTGGCAGGTCGCCGGCATCCGTTTCGGCCGGGGATCTGGCCGTGGGTCTGGTGGTGGGTCTCCTGGCCATCATTTGCTCGCTGCATCGACACCTATCCGCCTCAGGATATAGCTATTGCCACGGCGAAGTCGAACGCGTGGCCTCGATTGGGGCCTGTTGAGCCGAGAATGCATGAGCGAAACTGTGACGGAAGGTTGGGGTGACGCCCGCGCGGTGATGGCGCGGCTCGTCGGCTCATGGTCGCTCGACCGGGTCATCGCGGACCAGGGCAGCATGCGGGGAATTGCGACCTTCACGCCCTTGGACGAGACGGGCCTGGCCTATCGCGAACAGGGCCGCTTGAGGCTCCTTGACGGCACCGCGCTCGAGGCCGAGCGCGAATACGTATTCCGCGAGAGCGACCGCGGATTCGAGGTCTTCTTCAAGGAGACCCCGCTGCGGCTCTTCCACGCGATCTCACTGTCCGCATCCGACGACGGCGCCATGCGCGGTCGCGCCGGCCATCTCTGCAATCTCGACCATTACGGCTCGACCTACACATTCCGCGGCGATGGCAGCTTTGTCATTCGTCACGTCGTGTCAGGTCCGCGCAAGGACTACACGATGGTCACGACCTACACGCGCCCAGCGTGAGTCTGCTTCGCGGTTGTCGCGACATGGCGATCCGCGTCCGACCGGTTCCGAATGCCCTTGCCGTCTTTTCGGATTAGCGCTCGCGCCATCGTTCACGTGGTGCGTAGCTCGGAGAACCCGGTTGGATGCGCCGTTAGCGCACCGCAATTGCTATTCCGGCCAGTATTGCAGGAAGCGACCAGGTCCAATCTCCCATCAGCGAGACGGCTCCTGCAGCAACGACGCATCCCACGACAAAGCTGAGCAGGCGATGCAGGGAGTGATTGAGCGGCGTCGCATCGCGCGGCAGCAGGCGGTTGCGTGCAGCGAGGAGGTCCATCGCGGACAAGACTGCATTGGTCAAATTGCCGGTCATCACTGCAGTCGATATCGCGCCGGGCAGCGCCAGTCGAAGGAGCGCGTATTGGCAAGCCATAGCCGACACAGCCATCATCGCGGCAGCGATGGCGTTCAGTCCCGAGGGATCGGCCGACGGCTTGGTGACGATGCTGAAGATCAACAGCATGAGAAGCAGCAGGAATTGAACCTGAAGCAACAGCCGCGCCAGATGCGAGCCGTGCCGACCGGAAGCCTGGGAGATCAGCCAAACGATCGCCAAGGCAATCATGAAAACGGGGATCGCCGACAACTGCGCCCAGTGAAACGTGCCGCCATCAATGGCAACCACGGTGGCCAGCACGATGTTGCCGGTCACGTGCGCCGTGAAGATGTGACCCAGGGTAAAGAAGCCGGTGAAGTCGACCATTCCGGCGATGATGCCGAGCAATGGCGGTAGCCGCGCCTCCAGGCGCGACAGGTCCACCGCTTCGTTGACCGAAGCGAGCGCCCTCGGAGATACAGGACTGCCTTGAGCAGGCAGAGACATCTCCAGCGGCTCCGGTTGCAAGCTCTGATCGGTCCCGGGCATCAGCCTGACGATAGATCTCGTTCAGGCGCCGGCGCTTTGCCCGCCGTCGACATGCAGGATTTCGCCGGTGACGAAGCCCGCACCCTCGAGGAAGAGCACGGCCTCGACGATCTCGTGGACCTCGGCCATCCGTCCAATCGGGTGCAGCTTGCCGAGATCGTCATACATTTCAGGCTTGTGCATCGACGTCTTGGTCGCTCCTGGCGCTACCGCGTTGACGCGGATTCCCCGGCTTGCGAGTTCGACGGCAAGCGACTTCGTCGCGGCGTTCAGGCCACCCTTGGTCAGAGCTGCCAACGCCGACGGCGCCTGGCTGCTGACGTTCTCGTCAAGGCTGCTCGTGATCTGCACGATGTGCCCGGAGCCGCGCTTCAGCATCTCCGCGGTCGCGCGCCGCGTAATATGGAAAAAGCCGTTGAGATTAATCGCCAGCATCCTGGCATAGTCATCGTCCGTATAGTCGATGAACGGCTTTCCGATGAAGATGCCGGCGTTGTTGACCAGCGTGTCGACGCGACCAAATCGGTCGAGCGCTTGCCGGACAATTTTCTCTGCGGTTCTCGGGTCGCCGATGTCGCCGGCGACGGCAAGAATGTCCGGATCGGATGACGGTTCAATCGAGCGGGCGTTCGCGATCACGCGGTAGTTTCTGCCGCGATACGCTTTCACCAAGGCTTCGCCGATGCCTCGCGAAGCGCCGGTGATGATCGCAACTTTACGTTCTTCGTTCATGTGAACCTCCATTTTCGCTCGTCGAGCGGGTCAGCTGGTTGTTTCCGTTATTGCGCGGTCCATCCGCCGTCGACCGCGATCGCGGTGCCCGTGACCTGGTCTGCCGCAGGCGAACACAGGAAGGTCACGGTGCCTCCAAGCTGCTCCGGAGAGACGAATTGGGAAGACGGCTGCTTCTCACCCAGCAGCGCCTTGGCAGCGTCCTGTTGGCTGATGTTCTTCTGCGCGGCCAAATCGCTGATTTGCTTTTCGACCAGAGGTGTCCGCACCCAGCCGGGACAGATCGCGTTGCAGGTCACGCCGCTGCCGGCTGTCTCCAGGCCGACCACCTTTGTCAGGCCGATCAAGCCGTGCTTGGCCGCGACGTAGGCGGCCTTGTGTGTCGACCCGACGAGGCCGTGGGTCGAAGCAATGTTGACGATCCGGCCCCAGCGCTGCTTCTTCATCTGCGGCACCGCGGCGGCGATGCCGTGGAATGCAGCCGACAGATTGATGTCCAGGATCGCGTGCCACTTCGCGGCTGGAAATTCGTCCACTGGTGCCGTGAACTGGATGCCGGCATTGTTCACGAGGATGTCGAGGCGCCCGAACGTCTCGACCGTGGTCGCGATCAGTCGGCGCACGGAATCGCCCTTCGACATGTCGGCGCCGTCGTACCCGACACGCACGTCGTGCTCGCGTTCGAGCCCGCTGCGGATGGCTTCGATCTCGCCGGGATCGCCGAAGCCGTTCAACACGATGTTGGCGCGGAGCCGGGCTAGTTCCCTGGCGATGCCGAGCCCGATGCCGCTGGTCGAGCCGGTGACGATAGCGACTTTATTCTTCAACATGGGAGTTCCTTTCGTGCTTGGTGGTGATGTCGTTGGATGAGTGAAATCAATGCCCGCCGCCGGCTTCAAGATGCCCGGGCTTCGTGAGCATGAGCGCTGCGAGCAGCGCGACGATCTGCGAAACGCCGAGCAGATAGAAGGTGTCGCTGAAGCCGAGAATGAAGGCCTGCTTCTGGATGATCTTGCCGATCGCGACATAGGCATGGTGGATCGCATCGACACGGTCGATCACGCCATGGCTCATGAAATACTGGGTGAGCCGATCGAGCCGGGTGCGGGTCGCCTGCTCGAACATCGTCACCTGCTGCGAGAGCACGTTGGAATGATACTGCTCGCGTTTGGTCAGCAACGTCTGGAGCGCGGCAATACCGATCGCGCCGCCGAGGTTGCGCATCATGTTGAACAACGCCGACGCGGACCCGGCATTCTCCGCCTCGATGCCGGCCGTCGCGACCGCCGAGAGCGGCGCAAAGACGAGGGCCTGACCGAGCGCGCGGATCACGTTCGGCCAAAAAAGCTGATCGGCCGCATAGTCGTTGGTCATGTAGATGTTGAAGAAATTGGAGCCGCCAAACAGCACGAAGCCGACGCCGATCACGAGGCGTGGATCGAGCCGCTGCATCAGGCGGGGCACCAGCGGGATCAGCACGAGCTGCGGCAGGCCGGTCCACGCCAGCACCATGCCGATCTGCTCGGAATTGTAGCCCTGGATGCGGGACAGGTAGACCGGCAGGACATAGACGGAGCCATACAGCGATACGCCCAGCAGGAAGTTCGCCAGGACGCCGAAGCCGAAATTGCGCCGGAACAGGATGCGCAGGTTCAGCAGTGGCTTCGTCACGGTCAGCTCGATCGCGAGAAACAGCGTCAAGGCGACGGCGGCGATCACGCTCAGGCGGACGATGAAGGGCGAGCCGAACCAGTCGTCCTTGTTACCCTCTTCCAGCACGGTCTGGAGCGCGGCGAGCCCGATTGCCATGGTGGCGATGCCGGCCCAGTCGCCTTCGCGAAGCAGCGAGAGCTTCATGGGTTCCGCCTCCAGCGAAACGTAGAGCATGGTGATCATGATCGAGCCCGGCACGATGTTGACGTAGAAGACGTATTCCCAGCCGAGATTCTCGGTGAGATAGCCTCCGATGGTCGGACCGATCGCCGGCGCGAATGTCGCGGATATCGCAAACATCGCGAGCCCGATCGGTTGCCTGGCCTTCGGCAACAGCGTGATGATCAGCGTGAACGCCATGGGGATCAGCACGCCGCCGGTAAATCCCTGAACCGCGCGCAGGGCGATCATCTGCGGCAGGTTCTGCGCCAGCGCGCAGGCGGCGGAGAACACCAGGAACAGGAAGGCATTGGTGAGCAGATAGAGGCGGACCGAGAATACCCGGGCGAGCCAGCCGCTGAGCGGGATCACGACGATTTCGGCGATCAGATACGAGGTCGAGATCCAGCCGCCATCGTCGATGCCCGCGCCGATGCCGCCCTGAATGTTGGCAAGGGACGCGTTAACGATCTGGATGTTGAGCACCGCCATGAAGGCGCCCAACGTGGCTCCGCTGACGGCGAGCCAGGTCTTTGCCGAGACGGTGGGAGTCGCCGCTGGTGACTGACTTTCGCCGCCGGTCCCGGTGCCATCAGTGGTTTGCAGTGTCGTCATGGCGATCTGCTCAGGTGCGAGGGAGGACGGTTCTGTCAGCCGCGGGGCTTGCCGCCACGCGAGGCGAGCCGCTTCTCGGCGTCACGCTCGGCGACAACAGCCGACTTGGTATTGACAGTGGGCTCGGCCGACATTCCGGGGCGCAGCAGGCCGTTCAGGCTCTGGTCGTCGAGCACGATCTTCACCGGCACGCGCTGCACGATCTTGGTGAAGTTGCCGGTCGCATTGTCGGGCGGCAGCAGGGCGAACTCCAGGCCGCTCGCCGGCGACAGGCTGTCGACATGGCCCTTCAGCGTCGTCGAATGGAAGCTATCGACGCGCAGCTCGACCGGCTGTCCGTTGCGCACGTGAGTGAGCTGCGTCTCCTTGAAATTGGCGACCACATAGACCGCATTGAGCGGGACCACTGCCATGAGCTGGGTGCCCGCCTGGACATATTGGCCGACCCGCAAGGTGCGCGCGCCAACGGTGCCGTCAACAGGCGCGGTGATCCGCGTGTAGGAGAGGTTCAGCGCCGCCTGCTGCTCCAGCGCGCGAGCGTGATCGAGCTGCGCGAGAGCCTGAGCGCGCTGGGTCGAGAGCACCTCGATCCGCTTATTGGCGGCGATCAACCCCGCCTTGCCTTGCTGCAATTGCGCGGTCTGCGAGCGCAACGCCGCATCGGTCTGTTGCGCACGTTGAATCGTGCCCGCACCCGACTTCATGAGATCGTCGTAGCGAGCGCGCTCCTGCTGGGCGAATTTCAGATTGGCCTCGGTGGCGTCGACCTCGGCCGCCTGCTGTTGAATCAGCGGCTCCTGCAGTTCGATCTGCGCGTTCAGATTTTTGACCGCGGCCTCGGATGCTGCGACATCCGCCTGGGCCTGTTTCAACGCGGTCTTGAAGTCGCGGTCGTCGATCCGCGCCAGCACCTGGCCCGACTGCACCGGCTCGTTGTCGGCGACGAGAACCTCGGCGATGTAGCCGGAGACTTTGGGCGCGACGATCGTGGAGTCCGCCTTCACATAGGCATCGTCGGTCGTCTCCAGGTAGCGGCCGGCCGTGACATAGTAGTGGCCGTAAGTCGTAGCCCCTGCGGCGGCGAGCGCAGCGGTGAACGCGAGCGCTGCGCGCCGGATCGCCTGTCGCGATGGCACATGACGGGCTTTGGTCTTCGGTTCGGAGGCGTAAGAAAGGGTCGACATGGCTCTCTCCGGCTGCGGGGGGCGGTGAATCTCAATCACGACGATGGACGTCGTGGGTGACGATGCCGAGCTCGGGAGACGGCGGGTCCAGGCGGCGCGGATCGGCCAGCGTGCGGCGGATGTCGTCGAGCCCGCTCTGCCAATGCGCGCGCATCGCGCTCAGCCCGAACTCGTAATCCCTGGAATGGCCTTCATGGATCTTGGTCTGATAGATCAGGTGAACGATGTTGTAGGCGCGCTCGCGCGCCATCTCGGCGATGTCGCGGATCTCCGGATCGCGCCTTGCGGTTTCCGGCAGCTTCTCGATCGTCCGCTGCAAGGCCCGGCGCATCTTCTGCATGCGCAGCACCTGGTCGGTCACGGTGCGGGTGCGGCTCGAATATTGGATGTCCTTCTGCCGGCTCGAAACCTCCATCATGTCGTAGGGAACGCGGCCCCTGGCCGACCAGAGATCGATCTGGAACGTCAGCGTGTCACGAGGCTCGCCCGACAGGACGCGGGAGAGAGGCGTGTTCGACACGACGCCGCCGTCCCAATAATGCTCGCCTTCGATTTCGACCGCGGGGAAGCCCGGCGGCAGCGCGCCCGACGCCATGAAATGCTTCGGTCCGAGTCGGCGTTCGGCGGTGTCGAAATAGACCAGATTTCCGGTGCGGACGTTGACCGCGCCGACGCTGACACGCACCTCGCCCGAGTTGAGCCGGTCGAAATCGACGAACCGCTCCAGCGTCTGGTGCAGAGGTGCCGTGTCGTAAAAGCTGGTCGCGGCGTTACCCGAGAACGGCGACCAGAGCGGTGAGGGGAAGCGTGGCTTGAAGAAGCCTGGCTGGCCCTGAACCAATGCTCTCGCTGCCGCCAACGCGTTGCGGATCGAGGTGATGTCGAAGGCAAAGGGCATGGCATTGGCCAGTCCTTCGCCTGCGGGCCATTCGATCGAAAACGCACAGATGGTTTCCCAGAACTCGCGAAGCCGCTGCACGCGCTCGCCTTCGGGCGAGCCGGCGATGATGGCGGCGTTGAGAGCCCCGATCGAAATGCCGGCCAACCAGTTTGGCCGGATCCCGGCCTCGTGCAGGCCTTGGTAGACTCCGGCCTGATAGGCGCCGAGAGCTCCACCGCCCTGGAGCACCAGAGCAACCACGTCATAGGGCAGCGGCCTGGATTGTGGCGCCACAGGCATGTTCAGCTCACGCGTGACCTTAAGCATTTCGAATCTCCCGACGTTGCGGCTGATGTGTCAGCCGGCGCTTGCCTCAATGAGGATTTCGGATCTGGACCTGGGTTGCCGTGCCGTCGCTTCGGGCGACAAATAGTCATGGACCACGGTACCGAGACCGAGCGTCAGGTCGGCCACGAGATGTTTGGCCGACAGCACTTGCAGGACCGGAAGCTCGGCGACCGGTGCCAGGGCATGCGAATACAGGTCCAGCGCCGCCGGCCCGGTCCAGGCGCCTTTCACGGTGATGTCCTCGAGATGGTAACGGACCAACTCGCAGATGCGCGCCAAGCCATCGACATGCGGGATGATCTTCAGCAGGAAATTGGGCGCGGTGAGCTTCCTGGCCTCGGTCTCGATGTCGAGCGCGCGGTGTTTGTAACCCATGGTGCCGGTTGCGATACGAATCGAGCCGTAGTTCAAGGTGCCGACCAGCGTATCGATCTCGACCGCGAGCTTCGGCTGCGCCAGCTTCTTTGGAAATCCCCACAGCTCCCGCCCGCCGGCGATGGGCGGGTGATCATTGAGGAACATCTGATGGGTAAAGCTGCCGAGCTGCCCCTGATAGGACACCGGGATGACCTGGCCGCTTTCGGTGTAGTCGCCGAACCCTGTTGAGTCGGGCATGCGGATGAATTCGTAGTTCACCACAGGTTCGGTCAGCTCGAGCGGCGCCGGGACGATCCGGCGCAGCGCCTCGGGATCCGTCCGGTACTGGATGATGAAATATTCGCGGTTGACGAAGCGGTAGGGGCCCGGGGGAAAGGCCGGGTTGGTCAGCGGCATGGCGAACGCCGTCGTGCGCACGGTCTCGTGTTTCATCGGGAGCGGCTCCAGTTTGGTCGTTGACGAGGGCGCCGCGCTTCCGCGTCGGAAGCGCGGCCGTATCTCTTGAGGGCCTCAGACCTCGGTCACGTGCTCCGGATCGGCGGACGCGAGCGCGGCGGCACGCTCGGCCCGCGGCGGGTAGATCCACACGGTGTTGATCTCCTGCTTGGTCTTCTTGGCGACGTCGCCGACCATCTCGACTTTCCGTTCCCAGCCGCGCGTGAAGACCGCGCCGGCCTCGCCAAGGTCGAGGCACGTGACGTAGGTCTTCTGGTGGTATGGCTTGGTCGGGACGCCGAGGAGCTCGGCGGCGGCATTGTTGCCGGCGAAGGCACCCATTCGTGTGGCGTGCTGGCAGGACATCAGCGCAAAGTTTCCGGCATCGTCGCACGCTGCCTTCGCAGCATCGCCGGTTGCAAAGACGCCGGGCACCGATGCCACGCGCAGATCCTGATCCACCAGCAGACGGCCAAGGTTGTCGCGCTCGGCCGGGATCTGCTGGGTCAATGGCGCTGCGCGAATGCCCGCCGCCCAGACTACGGTCTCCGCTTCGATGCGCTCACCACTCGAAAGTGTGACGCCGGTATCGTCGAGCGAGTTGACGCCAGTACCGACCCGGGTCTCGACGCCGAGCTTGCGGAGTGCATCCTCGATGATCGGGCGTGGGCCAACGCCCATGTCGGGAGCAACCGCGGCATTGCGCTCGACGATGATCACGCGTGGCTTCGCATCCTTGCCGAGGATGGTACGAAGCCGCTTGGGCAGCTCGGTGGCGGCTTCGATGCCGGTGAAACCGCCGCCGGCTACGACGATCGTGTCGCGTCCGTTTCTGGCCGGCCTGTCGGCCAGGCTGTGCAGATGCCTGTCGAGGGCAACCGCATCATCGAGCGAGTCGACACTGAAGCCATGCTCGGCAAGGCCCGGAATGTTCGGCCGGGAGAGCCGGCTGCCGGTGGCGACGACCAGTCGGTCATAGGAGAGCGTCTTTCGTGTCCCTCCTGCGGTCGAGACCTGCACCATGCGCGATTTGGTATCGATCGTTTCCGCGCTGCCCTGCACGTAGCTGACGTCGATGGACTCGAGCACCTCAAGCAAAGGCGCGGTCAGCGTTTCCGGCTTCGCTTCGTAGAGCCGCGGGCGAACCACCAGTGTGGGCTCCGGTGCAACCAGCGCGATCTCGAGTTCGTCGGGCGAAGCGCCCTGGATGTCGCGCAGGCGGGCAGCTGAAAGTGCGGCGTACATGCCGGCAAAGCCGGCGCCGATGATGACTAGTCGCATGTGACGTTCTCCTGTGGTTGATCTTCGGGCATAGGCGCGCCGCCGCCGCTCTGCTCGCGGTTTCGTGGGCTGGTCGACGCGTAGACGTGAAATGAAAGTCGTGGAGTCTCAGGGGGAAGGGCAGCTCGACGTCGAGCCGGCCGAGCGCCGGCGAAAGAAGGCCGGCTCGATCGCATTCGGGCCGCCCCATCCGGCGTAGGAAAGGTGCGTGTCATCGTTGCTGATGATGGACATCGCCGGATGCAGCGACTGCGGTGGGATTTCCACTTCCTCGCCGGTTGCAGATGTGAAGCGGACCGCCAGGGAGAGCCCGTACATGATTGTCGTTGCAGCGAGCCTGCGCCGCGGAGGGAATGTGAGGAAGCTGACGAAGGTCTTCGAGGTCATCGTTTGTCTCCGTCTGTTGGGAGCGTTGGGGACCTTGACTGTCTAACGGACCGAAGCTTCAGCTGCGCCAGCGCGATTGCGGTGCCTGTAGAGCAATTGCTGCTACCGCATGCGCCGTCGCCAATCGCTCGGAGTTTCTCCGGTCAGTTTCTTGAACGCCGCGGCGAACGCAGTTTGCGAAGCGTAGCCGAGCTGTGTGGCGATCGCCGCGATCGGGGCGTCGCTATCGCGCAGCATATTCATGGCTTGATCGAGCCGCTGTTGGCGCAGCCAGGCGTGTGGTGAAAGCCCGGTGCTTTCCTTGAACGCACGACAGAAGTGGAAGCGCGAGAGCCCGGCATCCGCCGCAAGCACCGCGAGCGACACGTCGGTGTCGATATCCGAGCGCAAGCGCTCGATCGCGCGGCGCAATGCATGGGGCGACAGTCCTCCCGTGATCAGCTCGAACGTGGATGACGCGCCGGTGTGCTCGGCCAGGATGCGTGTTGCCAGGAGGTCGCTGAGTTGCTGCCTGAACAAATTGTCCAGGGCGGCATTGCCCTCCAGCACATCAGCCGCACTCATCAACAACCCTGAGACGACGGGATCCGGATGTCCTGTCCGTTCCAGGAGATCGCCGGGAGCGGGCATGTTGGCTTCACGGGCGATGCGTTCCAGCGCGATCTGCGGAAGATAGAGTTGGATCACATCGACAAAGCCGGGAATATCCCAGCGGGCGCTCGAACCGGCCGGAATGATCGTCACGACGCCCGAACGCGCCGTCCCGATCGCGACCGATTTCCCGGAGCGCCGCTCCAGGCGTTGAACGCCTGTCGGGTAAGTCATGATGACGTGGTCGGTCATGGGTTCGACCACGTCATGCAGAGCGCCATGCTTCCAGTGTGCGATGGCGCCATTGGAAGGGTCGGACGCCATTTGAAGCGGTGCGGTCTTGAGGACGCGCGCCATCTCCACATCGGCGCGGCGCAGCTCGACGCCCGGAGAGCCATCGTGGCCGGCACCGGGTGCGACGAGCAGAGCCTCCAATGGATCCCGCGGGACTGGTCTGGTCATGGAACTGTCCTCGCCTTCCGAGGCATTTCATCAACGGCAGGAATGTCGTCGCTAATGCACGCGTCGTCGCCAATCGCTGGGGGTCTCTCCGGTGAAGCGCCTGAACGCCGCCGCAAAGGCCGTCTGCGAGGAATAGCCAAGCTCCATCGCGACCGACACGACCGATGCATCGGTGTTCCGGAGCATGTTCATGGCTTGCTCAAGTCGGTGTTGCCGCAACCAGGCAAGGGGAGAAAGCCCGGTGCTCTCCTTGAACGAGCGGCAGAAGTGGAAGCGCGACAGCCCGGCTTCGGAAGCGAGGACATCGAGCGAAATGTCCGCTTCGCTGTCCGAGCGCAAGCGTTCGATGGCACGGAGCAGGACCTTCGGCGAAAGCCCGCCGATCGCCGGCTGGAATGTCGTTGGTGAACTGGTATGCGCGGCGAGGAGTCGCGTCGCCAGCAGGTCGGTCAATTGATGCCTGAACAGTGCATCGAGCGTCCGATTGCCCTCCATCACGCTGGCTGCGCTCAGGAGCAATCGGGATGTAATGGGGTCGGGATGCGCCGTCCGTTCCATGAGGTCGGTTGACGTGCCCGCGGAGGCTTCGTCGGCAACCCGCTTCAGCGTCGTGTGGGGAAGGTAGAGCTGAACGACGTCGACAGGTTTCGGAATGTCCCAGCGGGAGCTCGATCCTTCGGGAATGATGATCAGTACCCCGGGGCGAAACGTCCCGCTCGCAACCGATGTTCCGGTCCGCCGCTCCATGTGCTGCGTCACGCCGTTGTACGCCATGATGACGTGGTGGCTCATGGGTTCGACGACGTCGTGCAACGGTTCGTGCTTCCAGTGGGCGATCCCGGCGCCCGAGGCGTCGAGGGCCATGCGAAACGGCGTGGTGTGGAGCACGCGCGCCATCTCTGCATCGGCGGCGCGGCGGTCGGAGGCGGACAACTCATTGCCTGATGTCGCGGGCGCACCTGGCAGAGCCTCTTGGGGATCGATGGTTGGAATGCTCATGATGTGTGCTCGTGTTGGGGAGGTCCTGCGCTCACCTCTCATCGGCAGGGTGTGGTCCGATAGACAGAGCGGTTACCTCGGCCTTGGTCGTGACGATGATGGAAAGCCGCTTGTGGCGGTATCGTGCTGTGGGTCTGGTCTCGCTGGTTTGGCGGCTAGATTCACCTGTACCTTGGGATAGGGCCGCCGGCGCCTGGGTGATCGTCCGCAACGCAGTCGAAACTCGCCGGACCACGCCATGCCCCGGTTATGGCGCTGCCGGCCCTGGATCGGGGCCGGTCATCCCCGGCACCGGGACCGTGAAGTGGAAATGGGCCCCGCCATTCGGCCGGTTTGTGCCTGCGATGCGGCCGCCATGTGCGGTGATGATCGACTGGCAGATGGTCAGCCCGATGCCGAGCCCTGCGTCCTTGGTGCTGAAGAAGCTGTCGAAGACACGCGCCAGATCCGCGGCGGGAACGCCCGGCCCGTTGTCGATGACGGAGAGGGCAACCGCCCCGTCGCTATCGATCGACGTCTCGATATCGATCCGGCGTGTCGGCCCGCGCGACTGCGCAATCGCCTGGACGCTGTTGACCAGCAGGTTGATGATCACTTGCTGCAACTGAATCCGGTCGCCCAGGACCTTGGGAAGGTCGGCGCCGAAATTCGCGGCCAGGACGATCGACTTTGAATCGATGTCATGGCGGATGAACAAGAGCGCCTCCTCGGCGACCTCGTTCAGGTCGATCAGGCGCTTCTCCGGTTCGTGCTTCGCCGCCATGCCGCGGAGCCGATGGATGATGTCGCTGGCACGACGTGCGTTCGACACGATTCGCGAGGTGAGCTGCGTGACCTTTTCCGTGTTTTGATCGGGGCGTGCCAGCCATCTGAGGCTGGTCTCGCCGTTGGTCACGATCGCCGCAAGCGGCTGGTTGATCTCGTGCGCAATCGACGTCGCGAGCTCTCCGAGCGTTGCAATGCGTCCGGCATGCGAGAAGTCGGCTTGCAGTTTTCGCAGTTGCTGTTCGGCGCTCAAGCGCTCGCTGATGTCCTGCATGGTGATGAAGGTGTTGTCCAGGTGCTCGGGAGGCACCGGATAGGTCACCGTGAACAAGACGTCGATGATCGAGCCGTCGAAGGCACGGATCCTGGTCTCCTCGATCAGGTTACGCCGGCCTTCGAAATGCGCGACCATGACACGTTCCGCAAGGCCGGGCGCGGCGGCAAAGATGTATCTGACAGGCTTGATCAGATCTGCGGGATTGCTGGCACGGAACAACGACACGGCGTCCCGGTTGACGTCGGTCACCCGCACGACGTCCTTGGCATGCTCGACGAGGTCAGGATGGCGCGCGAGATGCCCGGCGATGTCGCGTACACCGCTTGCCTTCAGCCGGTCGAAGGCTTCGCCCGCGCGACGGGAATCGACCTGCCACAGCGCGGTCGGCAGATATTGAATGAGCCTGCGGTATCGATCTTCGCTAGCCTGCAATTCCCATGACGTCCGTTCATCGCTCGTTGCGCCGTTGATCGTCACGAACACGGTGTCGGGAGGACAAGGCTCCGCCGAGTGCCAAGCCTTGACGACGGGATTGCGCAGCGCTCCGCTCAAGACCATCTTGCGTTTCTCAAGGCGCGTGCGATCGCTCGCGACACTTTCCAGCACCGCCGCGAGCAGCGAGCGACTTTCGGCCGGCCAGAATGCCGCGATCGGCTGGCCGATCATCTGCTCGTAGCCGGCATGGGCGCCGAACATGCGAACCGCGCGGTTGTTGACGGCCAGGATGCGCGTTGCAGTCAGCAGTCCGTCGACCCAATCCGGGTGCCGGTCGAAATCAATGGCGTTGCCGCCGCGTCGATGTTCGGCAATCGCATTGAGCAGGGGACGTGCGGGCGAGGTATCGAGCTCCCAGGACGCGGCAAGCGAGGATTGCAGTTCGGCGTCCATGCGCAGATACGCCGCCTGCGAGAGCGAGCCCGCGTTTTGGCCGAACTCGACGACATCGAGGAACGCGCCGGTCGCATCGCGCCTGACGATTTGCCTCACCGCCGCCACAACGTCCGTTCCGGTCAGGCCGCGCCGGCGAACGACTCCCTCCCATCGTCCCTCGCGCAGCAGCGCGTCGAAGTGATCAGTGCCGATATGGGCGAGGGAGCCTATGGTCTGGACGCGGTGTCCCACCATTGCCATGGCAGGCCATCCGTAAAGCACTTCGGAGGCAGCATTCCAGTATCTGACGACGCCGTGTTCGTCGCTTACGATGACGCTCTCGGAGGCAAGATCGGCGAGCTCCATGACATGAGGCGAAGCATGACCGCCTGGCGCCGCGCGTTGGAACAGATTACTCATCTGACGGCGTATCCTGTCGCTCGTCATCGCATGAGGGACTTGCGCGGTTCAGCGCGGATTGCAGATGGCGAAAGAGGACGTCGTCGTTGACCGGTTTCGTCAGGCAGGCAAAAGCGCCCGCGCTCAAGGCGCGCCCGCGCGTGGACGGAGACGTATCCGCGGTGATGATGATAACCGGCATTGGTGAGCCAAGTTCCCGTAGTCGTTCCTGAAGTTCGAGGCCGCTGTGGCCCGGCATACTGACGTCGGTAATCAAGCAGTCGAATTGATCGGGCACGTATTCGGCCATGAAAGCGTCCGCTCGATCGAATGTCTGGCACGCAAGTCCCAGCACGAGGAGCAACTCGGAGAGCGCTTCTCGTACCGCCTCGTCGTCATCGACGACTGCGACGAGCGGCGCTTTAGACGAACGGATCGTTCTTGCTGGCATGGCGCGATGACCATCCGCCCATTGGTCACCGGGTTGTACCTATCCTTTGGTTTAGGCTGGTTGCGTCCCTCGAAGGACCGCAGGCAGGGATTCCCACATCCGGATCAGTTCGCCGGCGGATCCGGCCTGCAGTTTCCGCATCGCATTGCCGCGATGCAGCTTGACGGTAATCTCGCTGATGCCCAGATCGAACGCGATCTGCTTGTTGAGCCGGCCTTTGACCACTTCGCGCACCACCTCGCGCTCGCGCGGGGTCAATCGCGCGTAGCGATCCGCATATTGTTTGACGCGATGAGCAGCCGCTCGTTGGGCGATGTCTTTCTCGATCGCCGCGGTGACCGCATCAAGCAGCGCCTGGTCCCTGACAGGCTTGGTCAGGAAGTCGATGGCGCCCGCTTTCATCGCCTGGACCGTCATTGCGATGTCGCCATGACCCGTCAGGAAAATGATCGGCCTTGTGTTGCCGCTCGCGACGAGATGCTGCTGTAGATCGAGACCGCTCGCGCCGGGCATACGAACGTCGAGGATCAGGCAGCCGGGTCGCTCCGCGAGATCGGCATGCAACAATTCCTGCGTTGATCCAAAGCAGCATGCATCGAGACCTACTGAGAGCAGCAGCTCGCGAAGCGCGAAGCGAACCTCTTCGTCATCGTCCACGATCAGGACGAGCGGACGGCTTGTCATATCGGCATGCACGTTCATGGGACGGCGGGGTAGAGCATGAGCACCTGCGGTTGTTTCAAGCATAACCTGGCCTCTTGATCGCTTCCTGTTCCGCGTTTTTACGGGTGGTATCGATATGCCGTGCGGCCGTCTTTCCTGAAATCGGCATGTTTTGTCTAATTCTGCGCTGTGCCATGCCGACGCACGCTTATGTGACCGAAATGCCGGCTCAAGTGACTGAAATAACTGCGGGTCTTGTCAAAACGCACGATCAAGATCGGCACGGTGCGCGGGCGCTTCCCCGATCAGTCGATCGGCTTATTCACCCTAGACCCGCAGACTAAAAGCCCGAGCCCCTGGTAGGATAGTCCGCCCGGCCTCGTGCGGCCCATCATCGTCGCCACCTCGTCAAAGAGCGGAGACGGCGATGTCGATCACCGAGGAGCAGCCACAAGCGGGCATTGCAAGGTCGCATCGACCTCGGTTGAGGGCACGCTCACCGCGCCGCGCGGTGATCCGGTCAATCGACAATCGGAAGCCGCCGCATGGCCCTTCCAGTGCCATAGGCGATGACAGGCTGGTTTACGCCGTTTGCCGGTCAGGGCCGGCTCCTTCGTGCGCAACGCGCGAACAGAAAATCGATCATCGCTTTGTGCAGGAAGATGTCAGCGACGAGATGCTGCTCAAGAATGTTGCGGGCGGCGACAAGGCCGCCATGCACATCATCTTCGCCCGTCACCGCGAAAGGGTGTCCCGATTCATCCAGCGCCTGGCCCGCAATCCGGCGGTCGTCGACGATCTCGTCAACCAGGTGTTCCTCGACGTGTGGCGTTCCGCAAGCAGGTTCGAAAACCGCGCGCGCGTCGCCACCTGGCTGCTCTCGATCGCCCGATTCAAGGCCATCAGCACGTGGCGAGAGCGAACGCACGAAGATATCGATCAAGCCGATGCGCTTGGAGTCGTCGATACCGGGGATAGGCCTGACATGGCACTGGATCGCGAGGAAACGAAGGGCATCCTGCGCGCGTGCATCGACAGGCTCTCGCCGGCGCATCGGGAGATCATCGAGCTGCTTTACTATCGCGAAAAATCTGTCGCCGAGGTCAGCGGGATGATTGGCATTCCGCAGGCCACCGTGAAAAGCAGGATCTTTTACGCACGCAAGCATCTGGCGAGAATCCTGATGGAAGCGGGTTTCGGTGCCGCGGATGCGCGAACAAGCTTCGGATGCCCGTCCCCCTATGCTGCGGGCAAATGACGTCCGTGCCTTGCTTGCCCAGCGCCGCTGTGGACGTGGAACTATTGGCGCACACCATTGGCTGGGCTGTCCGGCTTTCACAATCGCACGATGGAACCCGAGCCTTGGTCGATCAGCGGCAACGCCGTAAGAAGGCCAGATCGCATTGGAATTGCACTCAAAATCCTGAGGGCGGGATCGGATCAGGGTTCACTCGCGCAATCACTTTTTTAAAGCGGGTCTGGACGATGGCCTGCCGATTTTCGATAGTGAATCCGATTTCTGGTCGACCAACCGGTCCAACTCAAGGAAGAGGGCCGACTGACATGTCACGAGCAAGCGCCTTCGGAGAGAAGGTCAGGCAGCAGTTGCGCCTGAAGGGTGCGCCGTCCTCGCTGGTCACGCGCTCATTGCGCGGCATCGATCTCGCTGTCACCGAAACGCGAGATGACAATCCCGTGCCGGGCCCTTCCGGCTCATTGGCCGACGAGGCCTATCTCGTCAGCCTGAAACTTCACAACTATCCGGACTGCGAACTCTGGGATCACGGCAAGTCTGTCATGAAGGCGGATGTCAGAGCCGGGACGACGTATCTGTACGACCTCAGGAGCGATCCGGGCTATATCATCGACAAGCCGTTCCATTCCGTTCAGTTCTATCTGCCGCGTTCGGCCCTCGACGGCCTTGCGAAGGAATCGCACGCGCCACGTGTCGGCGATCTCGATTGTCAATTCGGCTTCGGCCATGACGACAAGGTCATGCGTCATATCGGGGCATGTCTGCTGGAAGCGCTCGCTCGCCCTGGTGAGGCCAACCAGCTTTTCATCGATCACATGATGCTGGCCTTCGCCGCGCACGTCGCCCAGGCCTATGGCGGGTTACAGAGCCTTGCCGGGCCGGCGCACGGCGGTCTCGCCCCATGGCAGGTGAAGCGAGCCTGCGAAAGGCTCGACGCGAATCTCGGCGGGACGCTGGCGTTGCAGCAGATCGCGGCGGAGTTTGATCTCTCGGTCAGCCATTTTTCGCGCGCGTTTCGCATTTCCACCGGCCTGCCGCCGCATCAATGGCTGCTGCGCCAGCGCGTCAAGGCGGCCCAGCAGTTGATGACCGTCCGCGATCTGCCGCTGTCCGAGATCGCGATCTCGGTCGGGTTCGCCAATCAGAGCCACTTCACGAAGGTGTTTTCAGCGCAAGTCGGCGCCAGTCCGGCGGCATGGCGCCGCGAAGCGCTGGGCGTCTCCGAAGGAGACATATGACGATACGCGCTGCTCTCGTGATTCCGACGATGGTCGCGGCCTTGGTTGATGATAACTCGCTTTCGGCCAACTCCACTCAAAGGGAGCGGTGCAAATGAAGTCGACGGGTTTCTACGGTCAGGCTGTGACCCGGTACTTTCATCTGGCGCAAGAACCGGCCTCGTTGATCACGCGGTCGCTGCGTCACGCCGAAATCGCCGTTACTCAGACCCGGGATGATGCACCCGTCGAAGGCGTCTCCGGCGAGATGGGCCTTCAGGATGCCAATGTCGTCACCCTGATGCTTTACGATGACCCGAATTGCGAAACCTGGGAGCACGGCAAGCAGGCGATCAAGGCCGATATCCGTGCGGGTGCAACATATCTGTACGACATGAAGAAGGATGTGCGCTACGTCATCGACAAGCCGTTCCACGCGCTCCATTTCTACTTACCGCGCTCGGCGCTCGACAGCATCGCTGAGCAGTCCGGCGCATCGCGCGTTGGTGAGCTGTTCGCTCAACTTGGCGTCGGTCATGACGACCCGGTCATGCGTCATATCGGCGGGGTGTTCCTGCAAGCGCTGCGCCGGCCGGCTGAGACCAACCAGCTCTTCGTCGACTCCATGATGCTCGCATTTACCACGCATGCCGCGCAGACCTATGGCGGAATGAGGTCGGGCGTCAAAGTGTCGAGGGGCGGTCTCGCCCCATGGCAGCTGAAGCGGGTCTACGAAAAGCTCGACGCCGATCTCGGCGGAACACTTTCGTTGCAGCAGGTTGCCGCCGAATTCGGTCTCTCGGTCAGCTATTTTTCGCGCGCGTTTCGCGTCTCGACCGGGTTGCCGCCGCACCAGTGGCTGCTGCGCCAGCGCGTCAAGGCGGCGAAGCAGTTGATGACCGTGAACGACCTGCCGCTGTCCGAGATTGCGATCGCCGTCGGATTCGCCAACCAGAGCCACTTTACGAAGGTGTTTTCGGCGCAGGTCGGAGCGAGTCCCGCAACATGGCGTCGCGGATCACTGGGCATCAAGGAAAACGAGGGCTGATCCGGAGCATACCACGCGTATCCCCCCATCAACGACGCTTCGCCAGCGAGAGCGCATAGGCGGCGCTGCGCGCGGCAAAGATCTCGTCGGGCGGATGGGCAATGCCTTCGGCGAGATTTGCCGGATCGAAGCTGGAGGCATCGCACGTTTCGTCCGGCTCGAGGCCAGTGATCACGATCGTTCCCAGCCGAACCTCTTCGCGATTGTCCTCGTCGGGCCATCGGATGGTCACATCGGTGGTGGGATCGCCGGGGCGATCGAGCAGCGCCATCACGCTGAAGCGGACGTCGCCGCTGGTGATCCGATGTTCGAGATCATCGTCCAGGATGTTCGCCGTAACGTCGCTCTTTGCGGGCGCCACGTCCGCGCCGACGGGGGCGAGCTTGAATTTGATGAACCGTGTTTCGCCGGCCAAATTCGTCGCTGGAAATGAATGCACGCCCCAATAGGTCGTGCCGGAAAAATTCCGGGGCAGTGGATGCGCGGCGATGTAACTGGCCTGGTGCAGCGTTTCGGGATTGGCCGCGGAGAATGCCTTGATCCGTTCGCGATCCGGATTGCCGTCCGGTCCCGGACTGCGTGCCTTGAGGAAAGCGAGCATCTGGTCGAGCGTCTTCGCAAAATGCACCGGAGCGCTCTGCGCGAGAATGTCGGAGCGGTGGTGACGATCTCCAAGCCGGAAGCCGAAGCCGCGTAGCGCGAGGTTGTCGGCATCCGCGCCATTGGCATCGCTGCTGTCGACCGAGAAGCGCGCCAGCACGCGTGAGGGCTTTGTGAAGCTGAGGGATCTCGTGATTTCCTCGGCCCGGTCCGATGGGACGTAGGTTCCGCGGACGCATCTGCCCTTGGCGAAGTTCGCGCGACCCTTTGGCGGATCGCCGGCGGCGGCTTTCAGCGCGTCGACGATCGCTGCGATCGTGGCGGCGGCAGATTGGGGTATTGGCAACTCTAGGATCGGCACCGCCATGATCTAGCGGTTCTGTCAGCGCATGACTCCAGAGCAATTGCTGCGATTGCAGCGCGATTGCTGTTAACGCCGACAGGGGAGCGCGCCGCCCCCCGCGGCCCCGCACATTTTTCGCCGACGCCGATGAGTCTATGGGGTGCGGCGGGTCTCTAGGAGTGATGGCGGCGGCCGACCGGCCCTCCGCACCGAACCCGAGATCAAAAGGACCCGTCATGCTTCTCGAAAACAAGACAGCGTTAATCTACGGCGCCGGCGGGGCCATCGGCGGCGCCGTGGCGCGGACCTTCGCCCGCGAAGGGGCCAGGGTCTTCCTCTCCGGCCGCACGCTCGGCAAGGTCGAGCGCGTGGCCAGCGAGATCGTCGCGGCAGGCGGAACAGCAGCGGCCTTTCAGGTTGACGCCCTGGACGAAGAGGCCGTGGAAAGCCACGTGGCCGCAGTCTTCAAGGCCGGCGGACGGTTAGACGTGTCTTTCAACGCCATCACGCCGATCCCACAGCCAGGAACCCAGGGAATTCCGATTGCCCAGCTGTCAGTCGACAGCTTCACCGCACCGATCAATGCCTATATGCGGTCGCATTTCCTGACGGCGCGGGCGGCGGCACGCCGGATGGCCGAGCAAGGCGCCGGTGTGCTGCTGATGCACACCCCTGAACCGGCGCGGCTCGGAGCAGCCCTGGTCGGAGGGATGGGCCCCGCCTGGGCCGCGATGGAAGCCTTCAACCGCAACCTGTCCGCCGAATTCGGCGCGAGGGGCGTCCGCGCGATCTGCCTGCGCTCGACTGGCATGCCGGAGACGGAGACAATTGACGTCGTCTTCGGGTTGCATGCCGACGCGATGGGAATCCCTCGCGAGCAGTTCCTGGGCTTCATCGAAAGCCTGACGCATCGCAAGCGCTCGAGCAAGGTCTCCGAGGTGGCGGAAACGGCTGCCTTCCTGGCCTCCGATCGCGGCAGCGGCATGACCGGAACTGTAGCCAACCTGACCGGTGGGTTGATCGTCGACTGAGGCGCTGTGCTGCCGGCGGCCTCGCCTGGCCGCATCTGACCAGCGAGGCCCGTTCTTTGTGATGACACGAAAGAGAGAAGCCATGAGCTCCGAAAAGATCTTCGAATACGACCTCGACATCATGGGTGTGATTGAATACGGCGCGAACATGCAGGCCGTGTTGGCCGGCCAAGAAAGTGTGCCGCTGCACGGCGCTCAATTCGACGTCACCCTTGCGGGATCGATCAAAGGCCGTTTGACGGGAACGATACGTGGCATCGACTATTTGCGTGTCCGTGCGGACGGGCGCAGAGAGCTCGATCTCCGGGCGACGATCGAGACCGACGATGGAAGTCGGATTGCGTTGTCCGCCGCCGGCGTCGGGACCCCGCGCGACGGTGAGCCGATCGTCGACCTGGCCGTGAAGATCGATCTCACCACGGCTGCCGCGGCCTATGCCTGGGTCAACGCACGACCGGCATGGGGCGCGGGCCACGCGAACCTCGCCACCGGCAAGATCCACATCGACGCCTATCTGCACTGACGCTCTACACCAACAGCAATTTCTGAGGAGGTTTGAGCCATGTTGTCGGAAAACGGACTGCTGCAGGGCAAGCGGGTGATCGTGCTTGGCGCCAGCCGCGGCCTCGGCCGGGCGATCGTGCGGCGGGCTTCGGACGAAGGTGCGCAGGTTCTAGCGGTCGCTCGGCAGGCGCGCGGTCTTTCCGAGCTCGCCAAGGAAATGCGCGGCGTCGACACGCTGGCGCTGGACGCCGCCTCGGAAGCCGCCCCTCGGAAGGTCTTCGGCAAGACAAGGCCGGATCTGCTGGTGATCTGCGGCGGGGCCACTCCGCCGGTCCGTCCGATTCCCGAGCTCACCTGGGCTGAATTCGGCGTGAACTGGGAAGTCGACACAAAGATGGCCTTTCTGTTCTGCCGAGAGGCGCTCAGATCGCCGCTTGCGCCCGGCTCGGTCGTCGTGATCATCTCCAGCGGGGCCGGCCTCGGCGGGTCGCCGATCTCGGGCGGCTACGCTGGCGCCAAGCGCATGCAGATGTTCATCGCCAAATACTGTCAGGCCGAATCCGATCGCCGCGAGCTCGGTATACGTTTCGTCGCGCTCGTCCCCTCCCGCGTCATGCCGGAGACGGACCTCGGGCAGGCCGCTGTGAACGGCTACGCCCGCTACCTCGGCATTCCCCAGGAGAAATTCCTCGAGAACATGGGCGCGCGGCAATCGCCTGAAGATGTTGCCGAGGCGGTCCTGCAAGCCGCGGTCAAGCCGCCGGCCGCGGCAGGCGCGATCTTCACCGTTTCGGCCGATGGCGTTGCCGCGGCAAGCTGAGGCAAGAGCGGGACTGCAATAAATTCGATGGTGTCGCCATGAGAGACAACGCGCCGGTCGGTTCTTCAAACGCAGCGCCGCCGAGCCGGGCGGACTTCACCCGCGTGGCCGAAGCGCATCGCCGCGCGCTCAAGCTGCATTGCTATCGGATGCTGGGATCCCTTCACGAGGCCGAGGACGCGGTCCAGGAGACCATGCTGCGGGCTTGGCGGGGCTTCGACGACTTCGAGGCGCGCGCCTCGATCAAGAACTGGCTCTACCGGATCGCGACAAACGTGGCCCTCAACACGGCGAGCCGTTCGAATCACCGCCGGACCATGCCCGACCAGTTGGATGGCCCGTCGATCCAGAGGCCACAGGGACGGCCGGATTCAGAAGCGCAGTGGATCGAGCCCTATCCGGACGCCGAGCTCGAGAGCCTGCCGGATCCCGCCGCAGGGCCGGACGTCCGCTACGAGCTGCGCGAGTCCGTCCGTTTCGCGTTCATCACAGCGATCCAGCAACTGCCTGCGCGTCAGCGCGCCGTGCTGCTGCTGGCCGACGTCCTGGGCTGGTCAGCGATCGAGGTTGCCGCCGTGCTCGACGCCTCGGTGGCCTCGGTGAACAGCGCCCTGCAACGCGCCCGGGCCAGGCTGGCCACGCTCGATGGGGACGCCCGACAGGCTCCGATCGCCGATGATCAACAGCGAAGCCTGCTGAAGCGCTACGTGCAAGCCTGGGAAAGCGCTGACCTCGAGAGGTTCGTCTCGCTGCTGAAGGAAGACGCGGTCTATTCGATGCCTCCCTGGCGAGAGTGGTATCGGGGCCGCACCTCGATCGCGGATTTCTTCCGGGCCGTCTGGCCTGCTTATCGCGGCTTCAGGCTTGTCTCTGTCGGTGCAAATCTGCAGCCCGCGTTCGCCCTCTACTCCCTTGGCGCAGAAGGGTGCTGGAACGCCCACTCCATCCAGCTGTTGGCGCTGGACGAGAGCGGGATCGGAGCAATGACCATGTTCATGCAGCCGCTCGCCCAGAAGCTCTTCACTGCGTTCCGACTTCCGGCGGTGCTGGAGCCTTGAAAGGCTGACTGCGAGCGCTCTGCTCAAATCCATCGTTCGGAATCGAAGTAGTTCGGCGACCGTGAATCTTTGCGCGTGTCGTCAACGAAACGCGGAAAGTCCGGAATCGAGCCGATGGATTTAAGTGTTGATTTTATTGGTGTGTTTGTCAGTCCGTCTTCGCCACGAGGCTTCGCCGGACACCTCGCCCGTTGGCCACGCATGGCTGCGCCACGCGAAGCCCAACGGGCGAAGCGTGGTGCCCCTGGCCGGAATCGAACCAGCACTCCTTGCGGAACTCGATTTTGAGTCGAGCGCGTCTACCAGTTCCGCCACAGGGGCCCTCGGTCGGCCCCTCCGGAAGGAGGGCGTCGCGAAGCCGGCGGACTATAGCCATGGGAAAGACGGGGTCAACCCGCGCCAAAGTGATCCCCGCCGTTCTCGACAGGGACCTGGGCCGGGGTTAGAGCCTTAAACCGAAGCTCCTGCCGGAGAGACCGCCGTGACGACCCAGAGTGCCGCAATACCTGCGTTTCGCCCCGCTGTCGGTGGCCCCGCGCTGACCGCCTCGCTGGCCGTCACCCTGATCGCGGCAGCGACGATCGCGGGCGCCTGGTTCTTCCAGCTGGTGCTGGAGATCCTGCCCTGTCCGCTCTGCCTCGAGCAGCGCTATGCCTATTATCTCGCGATCCCGCTCGGCCTGCTCACGGTGCTCGCCGCGCGGAGCGGCGCGCCGCGGCCGCTGCTGCTGGCAGGGCTGGCGATCCTCACTTTGGCGGCGCTCGCCAATGCGGGCCTCGGCACCTACCATTCCGGCGTCGAATGGGGGTTCTGGAAGGGGCCGACCGATTGCTCCGGCCCGGTCGTCAACCTCGGCAGTGCCGGCGATCTGTTGTCCCGGCTCGACACCGTCAAGGTGGTGCGCTGCGACGAGGTGCAGTGGCGCTTCCTCGGTCTCTCGCTCGCCGGCTACAACGTTCTGATCTCGCTGCTGATGGCCGCGATCGCCGCCTGGGGCTTTGTGCGGACTGCGCAGCGAGCATGATCCGGAAAAGTGTGCAGCGGTTTTCCGGACAGATCATGCTCAAATAGCAAGCTAGATCGCGCTTTCGCCTTCGTGCTGGAAGCCGAGATAGCTCGCCGCCACCCGCTCGTTCGCCGCAATGTCGCTGGCCTTGCCGCTGAGCACGAACTCGCCGAGCTCCATCACATAGGCGTGGTCCGCGATCTTCAGCGCGGCCTGCGCGTTCTGCTCGACCAGCAGCACCGAGACGCCGCTGGCCTTGAGCTCGGTGACGATGCGGAAGATGTCGGCGACGATGATCGGCGCGAGGCCGAGGCTCGGCTCGTCCAGCATCAGCAATTTCGGCGCGCCCATTAGCGCACGCCCCATCGCCAGCATCTGCTGCTCGCCGCCGGACAAGGTGCCGGCGAGCTGCTTGCGCCGCTCCTTGAGGCGCGGAAACAGCGTGTAAATCCGCTCGATCGAGGCCTTGGCCCGGCTCTTCTCGATCCGGAAGGCGCCGAGCTCGAGATTGTCCTCGACATTCATGGTGACGAACAATTCGCGATGTTCAGGCACGAGACCGAGGCCCATCGCAACGCGGTCCTCGATGTCGAGCCGGGCAAGGTCCCGCCCGGCAAAGGTCACGCGGCCCTTCAGCGGCAGGATGCCCATGATCGCCGACAGCAGCGTGGTCTTCCCCGCGCCGTTGGCGCCGACGATGGTGACGATCTCGTTCTGGCCCACTTCGAGCCCAACCGAGCGCACGGCCTCGACCTTGCCATAGGCGACATGCGCGTCGGTGACTGACAACAGCGCGCTCATGCCGCCACTCCGAGATAGGCCTTGATCACTTCGGGATTGGTCTTGATCGTGGCAGGCGTGCCTTCCGCGATCTTGGTGCCGAAATCGAGCACCACGATGCGGTCGGCGAGGTTCATTACGAAGCCCATGTCGTGCTCGACCAGAAGGACGGACATGCCGCCGTCGCGCAAGTCGCGCAGCAGCTTGGCGAGCTGCTGCTTCTCCATGTGGCGCAGGCCCGCGGCGGGCTCGTCGAGCAGCAGCAGCATCGGGTCGACGCACAGCGCCCGCGCGATCTCGACGATGCGCTGCTGGCCGAGCGAGAGGCTGCCTGCGAGCTGATGCATCTGGTCCGCCAAACCGACGCGTTCGATCTGGCGGGCGGCTTCAGCCAGCAGTTTTGCCTCATCGGCGCGGTCGAGCCGCAGCATCGAAGACAGGGGTCCCGAATGGCCGCGCAGATGCGCGCCGATGGCGACGTTCTCCAGCACGGTCATATCGGGCACCAGCTTGACATGCTGAAACGTCCTGCTGATGCCGAGCTTGACGATCTCCTGCGGCGGCGCGCGATCGACCTTCTTGCCGAGCACCGAGATCGAGCCAGAGGTAGCCGACAGCACGCCGGTGATCAGGTTGAAGGTGGTGCTCTTGCCGGCGCCGTTCGGCCCGATCAGTGCGACGATCTCGCGGGCCTGGACGTCGAAGGAGACGTTGTTGACCGCAACCACGCCGCCGAACTGCTTTCGCGCTTTCTCGACCTGGAGCAGAACGCCGCCCTCACCGGATGCGCGCAGGCGCTGCTCCAGCTTCAGCGAGGCGTCGGGCTTCTTCCCGCCCGTGCGTTCAGGCAGGAACGACATCAGCCAGGGCCAGACGCCGCCGGGCGCAAGCTGGAGCAGCGCCACCAGCATGATGCCGAACACGATGGTCTCGACCTGACCCGAGCCGGGCAGGATCAGCGGCAGATAGCTCTGCAGCACCTCTTTCAGGATCACGACGATCGCCGCGCCCAGCACGCCGCCCCAGACATAGCCGGCGCCGCCAACCACCGCGATGAAGAGATATTCGATGCCGGCCTGCGCTCCGAACGGCGTCGGATTCACCGCGCGCTGGAGATGGGCGTAGAGCCAGCCGGAGAGGCCGGCGAGCACGGCGGCGTGGATGAAGACCAGCATCTTCGCCCGCGGCGTGTGCACGCCGAAAGCTTCGGCTGCGACATGGCCACGGCGCAGCGCGCGGATGGCGCGGCCGGTGCGGGAGTCCAGAAGGTTCATCGTCAGCAGCGCCGAGAGGATCACCGCGACCCAGATCGCAAAATAGATCGAGCCCGGCGAGAGCATCTTGAACGTGCCGATCGACAGTGGCGGGATCGCCGAGATGCCGTCGTTGCGCCCGAGGAATTCGAGCTTGCTGAACAGGTAGAACAGGCCGAGGCCCCAGGCCAGCGTGCCGAGCGGCAGATAATGGCCGGAGAGGCGGACGGTGACGAGGCCGAGCAGCACCGCCAGCAGACCGCTGACCAGCAGTGACAGCGGCAAGGTCAGCCAGGGCGACAGGCCGTACGCCGTCGTCAGTAGCGCCGTGGTGTAGGCGCCGAAGCCGACAAAGGCGGCCTGGCCGAACGAGGTGAGGCCGCCGACGCCGGTGAGCAGCACGAGGCCCATCGCGACCAGTGCCGAAAGGCCGATATTGTCGAGCAGCACGATCCAGAACGGCGGCATGCCCGGAATGAACGGGATCGCCGCCATGACAGTAGCGAAGACGAGGATGGGAAGCCGGCTTTGCATCGTGCTCAGTCCTTCTCTTCCTCGACCGCTGGCGCCGCAAGCGAGCGCAGCAGCAGCACGGGGATCAGGAGCATGAACACGATCACCTCCTTGTAGTTGGAGGCATAGAACGACGAGAACGCCTCGACGATGCCGACGAACAGGGCCGCGACCGCCGTGAGCGGATAGCTGACGAGGCCGCCGATGATCGCGGCGACAAAGCCCTTCAGGCCGATCAGGAAGCCACTGTCGTAATAGAGCGTCGTGATCGGCACGATCATGATGCCCGACAGCGCGCCGATGACGGAGGCCAGCAGGAAAGCGATCTGCCCCGACAGCGTGGTGCGGATGCCGGCGAGCCGGGCGCCCAGGCGATTGACGGCGGTGGCGCGTAGCGCCTTGCCATAGAGCGTCAAGCCGAAGAACAGCCAGAGCCCGACGATGAAGGCGATGGTGATGCCGTAGACCGTGAGGCTCTGGCCAGTGAAGCGCAGGGCGCCCGCGGTGAAAGAGCCAGAGAGCACCGCCGGTCCGCGCTGCCCCTCGGCGCCGAAGAACAACAGGCCGAGGCCTTGGAGTGCGAGGTGCGTGCCGACCGAGGCGATCAGCAGCACCAGCACCGAGGTGTGGGCCAGCGGCTGGAATGCGATGCGGTAGAGATAGAGGCCGATCATCGCGACGATCACCAGCGACAGCGCGATGCAGACTGCGACCGGCGGCTTTTGTGCCGCGAAGCTGATCGTCAGCGCCAGCACGATGGCCGGCAGCACCACATTGGCGAGGACGCTGCGCAGGATCAGCCGGCCGTGCAGCGCCTTGCGGGCCACGAACAGGTCGAAGGCGCAGGCCACGATGCCCATCGCCAGCGCCAACTTGGCCGTGCCCGGCATCTGGCCCGAGGCGAGCGAGGCATAAGTCAGCGCGCCATAGGTGACAAATTCGCCCTGGGGGATGAGGATGACGCGGGTGACGGCGAAGACCAGCACCAGCGCCAGGCCGAGCAGCGCATAGATCGCGCCATTGGTGATGCCGTCCTGCAGCAGGAACAGCATGATAGTGGTGTTCAAGACCGGACGCTCCCCCTTGATTAGGGACCGGGCTCCGCAATTGCGGTGGATGGTCCCCTCACAGCCATTGAAATACGCTGACGATATTTGATATGGTCCATAACAATTATCAAATATAACATCAAGGGCGGGCGAACGACCCGACCCGAATTTAGCGGGATTACGAGCACGAGGCGATGACCGTTTCCAAAACCGCTGAAAAGTCCTCCGAAAAGGCGTCCGACGCGACCAAGGGCCGCAAGGACGCCCCCGAGGGGCAAAGTCAAGGTCCTGCCGAAGCCCTCCAGCTCGGCGAGCTCTCCGAACAGCTCGGCTACGTGTTGAAGCGGGCGCAACTCAAGGTGTTCGAGAACTTCCTGCGCTGCATGGCCTCGCTCCAACTGACGCCGGCGCAGTTCTCGGTGCTGCTGCTGGTCGAAAAGAACCCCGGTCGTAACCAGACCGAGATCGCCTCCACCCTCGGCATCCTCCGGCCGAACTTCGTCGCCCTGCTCGACAATCTCGAGAGCCGCGACCTCTGCGCCCGGATCCGCTCCACCAACGACCGCCGCTCGCACATCCTGGTCCTGACCGACAAGGGCAAGGCCGTGCTGACCCGGGCGAAAAAGCTCGTCGCGACCAAGCACGAGTCGCGGCTGAAGGAGCTGCTGGGGCAGTCGAACCGCGAAGCCCTACTCGAGATGCTCTCGAAGATTGCCAACGAATTTTGAGGCGAACAGGGCGCGCCCTCGGACCTGATGGTGGCGAAGTGCGAGGGCCCAAGTTTCCGAGAACGCGAAACGGAATGACGCGCTGCATATGCAAAATGATGCTTGAAACATCATTTTGCATGCCTTAAGCTCGCTCAATCACTGTAACTGCCACGGACATTCGCCCCGTGATCACCGCCGCGCAGCTTCGGGCCGCCCGTGCCTTGCTCAGGATTGACCAGCGCGAACTCGCGCAACGGTGTTCGCTGTCGCTGCCAACGATCCAGCGCATGGAGGCCTCTGAAGGCGTCATCCGCGGCAATGTCGATTCCCTGGTGAAGCTGGTCGAGGCGCTGTCGGTTGCCGGCATCGAACTGATCGCCGAGGGCGCGGTGTCGGGCTCCGGGGGCCGCGGTGTGCGGCTGAAGTCTCCACCCCCGAGCGCAGGCGGCCAATAGCGATGACGACGGGAGCGCAAATCATCATCGAGGAGTGGCCATGATCGCCGTGGCGTTATGGTCAGTGGCGGTCCTGCTGGCGCTGGCGCTTGCGGGAGTCGTGCTGTCGACGCGCCCGCGCGGCTCGGTCATCCTTTACGGCGGATGCCTGCTCACCACATCGACGCTCTGTGTCACGGCGCTGGCGCATCTGCTTTATTTCCCTCAGATGACGCCGAGCGCGACACTGCCGATCGGCCTGCCCTGGCTCGGTGCCCATTTCCGGCTCGATGCCCTGTCCGCCTTTTTCCTCGTCGTCGTCAATCTCGGCGGCGCGGCGGCGAGCCTGTTCGCGGTGGGCTATGGGAGCCACGAGGAGTCGCCCGGCCGCGTGCTGCCGTTCTATCCTGCCTATCTCGCCGGCATGAACACCGTCGTGCTGGCCAACGACGCCTTCAGCTTTCTGGTCGCCTGGGAATTCATGTCACTGACCTCTTGGGCGCTTGTCGTGTCGCATCACCGCGAGGCCGAGAACGTTCGCGCCGGCTATGTCTATCTGCTGATGGCAAGCTTCGGCACGCTGACGCTGTTGCTCGCCTTCGGCCTGCTGGCAAGCGGCGCCGGTTACGATTTCGACGCGATCCGCGCCTCGCATCCGTCCGCGGCGCTGGCCGGAACGGTGATGATCCTCGCGTTGCTGGGCGCCGGCTCCAAGGCGGGCCTGGTGCCTCTGCATGCCTGGCTGCCGCTCGCCCATCCCGCCGCGCCCAGCCACGTCTCCGGCCTGATGAGCGGCGTTATGACCAAGGTCGCGGTCTACGGCTTCGTCCGCATCGTGTTCGACCTGCTGCCGGAGCCGGTCTGGTGGTGGAGCGTGGTGGTGCTCTTGGTCGGGGGGCCGACCGCGACGCTGGGGGTGCTCTATGCACTCATGCAGCGCGACATCAAGCGCCTGCTCGCTTATTCGACCATCGAGAATATCGGAATCATCTTCACCGGCCTTGGGCTAGCGCTCGCCTTCAAGGCGCAGGGGCTCGATTGGGTCGCCGCGCTCGCCCTCACTGCGGCGCTGCTGCACGTTTTCAATCACGCGCTGTTCAAGAGCCTGCTGTTCTTCGGCGCCGGTGCGGTGCTGGAAGTCACCGGCGAGCGCGACATGGAGAAGCTCGGCGGGCTGATCCATCGCATGCCGAAGACGGCGTTCGTCATGCTGGTCGGTTGCGTCGCGATCTCGGCCTTGCCGCCGTTCAATGGCTTCGTTTCGGAATGGTTGACCTTTCAGGCCATCCTGCTCTCGCCGCAACTGCCGAACTGGGGATTGAAGCTGATCGTCCCTGCGGTCGGCGGACTGCTGGCGCTGGCCGCTGCCTTCGCCGCCGCTTGTTTCGTCAAACTCTACGGCATTAGCTTTCTCGGCCGTCCCCGTTCGGACGTCGCCGCATCCGCGCACGAGACGGATCGCTTCTCGCTCGTAGCGATGTTCGCGCTCGCCGCTCTCTGTCTCGTCGCCGGCATCCTGCCCGGCCTCTTCATCGACGCGCTCGCGCCGGTGAGCAAGGCCATGGTCGGCAACGTCATGCCGCACCAGACCGGACTGGATTGGATGACGATCGTGCCGATCGCGGAGAGCCGCAGCTCCTATAACGGCCTCTTGGTGCTGCTGTTCGTGGCGCTCAGCGGCATGGCCGCAGCCTCCGCCATTCATCGCCTGGCGTCCGATCGCCTGCGTCGCGCACCCGCCTGGGACTGCGGCTATCCGGATCCGAACCCCGCGATTCAGTACTCCGCATCCAGCTTCTCGCAGCCGATCCGCCGCGTGTTCGGCAGCGTGATTTTCGCTGCGCGCGAGATCGGCGAGATGCCGCCGCCCTTGTCGCCTGCGCCGGCCCGGCTCGCCGTCGATATGCGCGACCTGATCTGGGATGTGCTCTACGCGCCGATCGCCAAGGTGGTCGGCGTTGTGACCGAGCGCATCAATATGCTGCAATTCCTCACCATCCGCAGCTATCTGACGCTCGTCTTCGCCGCGTTGATCGTGCTGCTCCTGGTGGTGGCGCTATGACCGCGCTTCGCGATATGCTCTCGCAAGGCGTCCAGATGTGCCTCGTGCTATTGCTTGCGCCATTGCTCACCGGCTTCGTCCGCAAGGTGAAGGCGCGGCTGTTGCGCCGGCGCGGTCCGCCGCTCTTGCAGCCGTATCGCGATCTTGTCCGCCTGATGCGCAAGGACGTCGTGCTGGCGGACAACGCCTCCTGGCTGTTCCGCGTCATTCCCTATCTGATGTTCGCGGGCACCTGGGTCGCGGCCTCGCTGGTGCCGACCTTCGGCAACGGGCTCCTGTTCTCCTGGACCGCCGACCTCATTGCCATCATTGCACTGCTCGGCAGCGCGCGTTTCTTCCAGGCACTCGCCGGCATGGACGTCGGCACCGCCTTCGGCGGCATCGGCTCCAGCCGCGAGGTGATGATCGCCTCGCTCGCCGAGCCTGCGATGCTGATCACCGTCTTCTCCGTCGCGATGATCGCGGGCTCGACCCAGCTCTCCTACGTCGCCGAGTTCATGAACTCGGACGCGGTCGGCCTGCGCGTGTCGCTTGGCATGGCCTTCGTCGCGCTGACCATCGTGGCGTTGGCGGAGAATGCCCGTATTCCCGTCGACAATCCGGCGACTCATCTCGAACTCACCATGGTGCACGAGGCGATGGTCCTGGAATATTCCGGGCGACATCTCGCGCTGGTCGACCTGTCGTCGCAACTCAAGCTCCTGCTCTATGTTTCCCTGATCGCCTGCGTGTTCCTGCCCTGGGGCACGGCGGCCGCGGATGCAGGTGTGGCGAGGTTGGGTGTTGGTGCGCTGATCTATGTTGGCAAGCTCGTGGTCCTCGGTTTCCTGCTTGCCTTGTTCGAGACGTCGATCGCCAAGATGCGGGTATTCAGGATCCCTGAGTTCCTGGGCGCGGCGCTGATGCTGGCGCTGCTCGCCACCCTGTTACGCTTCGTGTCCGGGAGCCTCTAGCGATGAGCAGCCTTCAATTCGATATCGCCCATCTGCTTGCCGGTTCCCTGGTCCTGGCCAGTTTCATGATGCTCTACCAGGACCGGCTCTATGCGCTACTCAACGTCTATGCGCTGCACGCCGGTGTGCTGGCGCTGTCGGTCGCCTGGCAGGCCTATGTGCAGCACGCGCCACATCTCTACGTCACGGCGCTGATCGCGCTGGTCTTCAAGGCCATCATCATCCCTGTGGCGCTGCATCGGATCATCAGACGGCTTGGCATACACCGCGAGATCGAGAACGTGATCGGCGTGGGCCTGACCATGATGGCCGGCATCGGCCTCGTTGCCCTGGCGATGGTGGTGATGCTGCGGGTTACCTCGGGTGCCGACGCCCTGGCGCGCGAGGATCTCGCCTTCGCGCTCTCCGTGGTGCTCCTTGGACTGCTGATCATGGTGACGCGGCGTAACGCGGTGAGCCAGGTGGTCGGCTTCATGTCGCTGGAGAACGGACTGGTGTTGGCGGCAACCGGCGCCAAGGGGATGCCGCTGGTGGTCGAGATCAGCGTCGCCTTCTCGGTGCTGATCGCCTTCATCGTGATCGGCATTTTCCTGTTCCGCATCCGTGAACGTTTTGACAGCGTGGACGTGCAGGCGCTCGATCGCTTCAGGGGAGAGCGGCGATGACGATCGATGCGCTCGAGGCGATCCTGCTGATCCCGGCCTTCTCGGCCGCGCTGCTCGCGATCCTGCCCGGCTATCCGTTGACGGCGAAGCTCAACGTCGTTGCCGCGCTCGCGACCTTCCTCACCTCGCTGCTGCTGTTCGTGATCGAGCCGACATCGGGGCAATATCTGCTGCTTGACGACCTCAACAAGGTCTTCATCGTACTGACGACCTTCGTCGGTTTCACGGCATCGGTGTTCAGTGCGAGCTACATCCACCACGAGATCGAGATCGGACGGCTGACGCCGGCCTTCCTGCGCTTCTATCACGCGATGTACCAGGTGCTGATGTTCGCGATGAATCTGGCGCTCATCGCCAACAATATCGGCCTGATGTGGGTCGCGGTCGAGATGGCGACGCTGACGACCGTGCTGATGGTCGGCATCTACCGCACCCACGAGGCGCTGGAAGCCGCCTGGAAATACTTCATTCTCGGCAGCGTCGGCATCGCGCTGGCGCTGTTCGGCACGATCCTCGTCTATATGGCGGCGCGCCCCGTGGTTGGCGAGGGAATGGACGGCATGGTGTGGACGGTGCTGGTAAAGCACGCCGCGCAGTTCGACCCGGCGCTGCTCAACGTCGCCTTCGTCTTTCTTCTGCTTGGCTACGGCACCAAGGTCGGCCTCGCACCGCTGCACGCCTGGCTGCCGGATGCGCATGCCGAGGGCCCGACGCCGATCTCGGCGGTGCTGTCCGGGCTGTTGCTTAATGTCGCGCTCTATGCGCTCCTGCGCTTCAAGCTGATGCTCGCGGTCAACCCCGCGGCGATCACGCCCGGGCCGCTGATGGTGACCATGGGCCTGATCTCGGTGATCTTCGCCGCGCTGATGCTGTACCGGCGCCGCGACATCAAGCGGATGTTCGCCTATTCCTCGATCGAGCATATGGGCATCATCGTCTTCGCCTTCGGCATGGGCGGGCCACTCGCGAACTTCGCGGGACTGTTGCACATGACCATGCATTCGCTGACCAAGTCGGCTATCTTCTTCGCGGTGGGCCATATCGCACAGGTCAAGAGCACACAGAAGATCGCCGATATCGGCGGGCTCACGGTGACCAATCCCGCGCTGGGCTGGAGCCTGATGCTCGGGGTCATCGCCATCGTCGGGCTGCCGCCGCTCGGTATCTTCATGAGCGAGTTTCTGGTGGTGAGCTCGACCTTCGCCCGCGCGCCCTGGCTGACGGTGATCCTGGTGCTCGGCATCATCATCGCGCTCGGCGGACTTTTCCTGCGGATCGGCCCGGTGATGTTTGGCGAGCCCAAGGGCAACACCGCGCCCGCGGAAGCTTCTTACGTGCCGATGTTCACGCACCTCGGATTGGTGCTGATGGCCGGCATCTATCTGCCGCCGGTGCTGGTCAACAGCTTCCAGAACGTCGCGAAGCTCCTGGGGTAGACGATGAGCATCCTCGACAGCATTCCCCATGTCACTGCGGAGGTGCAGCACCGGCCTTGGCCGCGCGCAGTCGTGACGGAGGCGGGCTGGCAGGCGGCGATCGATCGATTGGTCGAGGGAGGCCTCACACTGCTTGGCTTCTGGGGTGAGCCGACCGCGGTGCATATGGCGATGCTAGATGGAGGCTCCGCCGAGATCGCGGTGGTTACGTACGAGTGTCTGGCGGGCACATTTCCAAGCGTCGCCAGCCGTCATCCGCCGGCCCTTCGGCTGGAGCGTACGATCCACGATCTGTTCGGGCTTGTTCCTGCAGTCGCTGACGATCTGCGGCCAGATCTGCGGCCTTGGCTCGATCACTATGTCTGGGGCAAATCCTATCCGCTCTCCGGCCGCGACGCATCGCGCGACGTGCGGCCATACCAGTTCCTGCCGGCCGAGGGCGAGGCATTGCACCAGGTGGCGGTCGGTCCCGTCCATGCCGGGATCATCGAGCCGGGTCATTTCCGCTTCACTGCTAACGGTGAGCACGTGGTCCGGCTCGAGCAATGGCTCGGTTATACGCACAAGGGCATCGAATCGCTGATGCAGGGCGCAAGCCTGGAGGTTGCTGCGAAGCTCGCCAACCGCACCTCCGGCGACAGCGCCGCCGCCTATGCGTTCGCTTTTGCTTGTGCCGTGGAAGCGGCGCTGCAGATCGTGGCGCCGAGGCAGGCGAGCCTTTTGCGGGCGCTGATGGCTGAATTGGAGCGGCTCGCCAATCATTTCGGCGACATCGGCGCGATCTGCAACGACGCCTCCTTCGCGCTGATGCATGCCCAGACCGGAATTTTGCGTGAGCGCTGCTTGCGCGCCGCGAACGATGCGTTCGGCCATCGCCTGATGATGGACGTCATCGTGCCCGGCGGCGTGTCGCGCAACATCGCACCGGACGGCGTTGCGGCGATACAAGTGCTGCTTGCGGAGATACGGAAGGTGTTTCCGCGCCTGATCGAGCTCTATGACAACACGGCGTCCTTGCAGGATCGCACCGTCACCACTGGCATCGTGAAGGCGGAATATGCGCGCCAGTTCGGCGCCGGCGGTTATGTCGGCCGCGCCTCCGACCGCGATTTCGATGCACGGCAAGCGATTGCCTATGCGCCCTACAATGCATTGTCGTTCGAAGTGCCGGTCCTGCAGGCCGGCGACGTGAACGCACGGGTCTGGATCCGAATCCGCGAGGTCGAGCAGAGCGTCGCGTTGATCGAACAGATCCTCCAACGACTTGGGCCGGGAGGGCTCGAAACCGCATTGCCTCCCCGGATCGGTCGCGGCGCCTGCGAAGGTATGGCGCTGATCGAGGCCTTCCGCGGTGACGTTCTGGTGTGGTTGCGGCTCGATGGCGAGTTGCGCGTCGAACGCTGCCATTTGCGCGATGCCTCGTGGTTCCAGTGGCCGCTGCTGGAGACCGCGATCGAGGGCAACATTATCGCCGACTTCCCGATCTGCAATAAGTCGTTCAACTGTTCGTATTCGGGCGTGGACCTCTAACCCATGCGCAAGACCTTGCTCGAAAGTTTCACCCATGGCTCGCTGACCGAGCCCGCGCCGGCGCCGGACGGCTCGGCGCTGGCGGAGCTTGCAGCGAAAGTCGACCGCGCCGCCCAGGCCAGGCTCGGGCGTTCTCTTGCCATTCGCGAGGTCGATGCCGGGTCCTGCAACGGCTGCGAACTGGAGATCCACGCGCTGTCCAATGCCTTCTACGACATCGAACGTTTCGGCCTCCACTTCGTCGCCTCGCCGCGCCATGCCGACGTGCTGCTGGTCACGGGTCCCGTGACCAAGAACATGCGCCAGGCGCTGGAGCGAACGTACCACGCGACGCCCGATCCGAAATGGGTGGTCGCCGTTGGCGGATGCGCGATCGATGGCGGCATTTTTCGAGGCAGCTACGCCTGCGTCGGTGGCGTATCCGAGGCCGTTCCGGTGGATTTGCACATCAAGGGCTGCCCGCCGTCGCCGACGGACTTATTGAAGGGCTTGCTCGCGCTGCTCGAGCACGTTAGCGCCAAGCGGTAAGGGGGAGCGCCGAGGCTCACTCCACCAAAGAGGCTCAATCCACCAAGATCACCCTGATGTCGTTCACATTGGTCAGCGTCGGGCCGGGCTGCAGCAGATCGCCGGTCGCCTCGAAGAATGTCGTCGCGTCATTGTTGTCCAGATACGCCTGCGGCTGAAGTCCTTGCGCCTTCATCTTCGCAAACGTCGCCGCATCGATCAGCGCGCCGGCGGGATCGGTGGGATGGCCGGCACCGCCGTCGGCGCCGTCGGTGTCGCCGGCGAGCGCCGCGATGTCGGGCGTGTCCTTCAACAGGGCGGCGAGCGCCAGCGCGTATTCCTGGTTGGGGCCGCCGCGCCCCTGGCCGCGCACGGTGACCGTGAGCTCGCCGCCGGAGAGGATGGCCACACGCTTGCCTTGCGCGCGGGCGGCAAGCGCGAGCTTGGCGTGATCGGCCGCGACCTCGCGCGCCTCGCCCTCGAGATCGGCGCCGAGATCGATGGTCTCGTAGCCGGCCTCCTTGGCAAGTTTCACCGCGGCATCGAGCGACTGCTTGGGACGTGCGATCAGCTCGAACGAGGCGCGCGCGAAGGCCGCGTCACCAGGCTTGGCGCTTTCGTTGGCGGGATCGTCGAGCGCGCGGGCTACGGCATCGTCGATGGCAAGCTTGTATTTCGAGACGATCGCGCGCGCATCCGCAAGCGTGGTCGGATCCGGCACGGTCGGGCCCGAGGCGATTGCGGAGGGATCGTCATGCGGCACGTCCGATATCGCGAGCGTGACGATCGCGGCGGCATTCTGGCCGGCGCGCGCGAGACGTCCGCCCTTGATGCGCGAGAGATGCTTGCGCACGGTGTTCATCTCGCCGATCGGTGCGCCCGAACGCAGCAGCGCCTTGTTGACCGCCTGCTTCTGCGCAAAGCTGATGCCGTCCACCGGTGCGATCCAGTTCGCCGAACCGCCGCCGGTGAGCAGGACCAGCAGCAGATCGTCAGGGCCGGCCTCGCCCGCGAGCGCGAGCGTGTCGGCCGCGCCCTTGAGGCCGGCCTCGTCGGGCACGGGATGGCCGGCCTCGACCACGCGGATGCGGCGCGTCGGCACGCCGTAGCCGTGGCGTGTCGTGGCAATGCCGACAAGGCGTTCCGGCGCGAGCTTGAGCGTATCGAGATAGTGTCGCTCCGCGGCCGCAGCCATCGCGGCGGCGCCTTTGCCGGCGGCAAGGCAGATCACGCGCCCCTTCGGCGCCGCAGCTAAGTGCGGCGCCAGGATCGTGCTCGGATGAGCGGCGGCAACGGCGGCATCATAGAGCGCGCGGAGCAGGGGGCGTCGGTCGGTCATGACGATGGCTTTCGGCTAACTCTTGAGCAGACTAAAGCTGTGGCGAGGACGTCGCCATGCCCTGCCTAGCGCATCGGGCGCGAAAGGGTAAGCAGCCTTTACCATCATTCGATTGTGCAATCGCGTAATGATATCAGGCAAAGCAAAACCCCCTGCGATCATCTCGCAGGGGGTGGTGTCGTCGCATATTATATTGCTTTTAACCGCCGACGTCGCCGCTCAGGACGTCGCCGAACAGATCCCACTTCTCGCCCTTGAACCGCTCGAGCTGGAGCTGGCTGATCGGGGCAAAGTCGGTCGGTGAGGTGTTGATCTGGATGCCGGGCAGCAGCACCTCGGTGCGGAAGTCCTTCAGGTTCGCGGCCTGCTTCATGATGTTCTCGCGCGTGAGATCATCGCCGCACTGCTTCAGGATCTGGATCAGGGTCTGCGCCACGCCGTAGCCGACGATGGTGCCGTGGTCCAGCTTGTCGCCTTCGGGGAAGTATTTATCCATGAAAGCGAGGAAGTCCTTCATGCCGGGATCGTTCTTCCACTGCGGGTCCGACACGTCCTTCAGATAATCGGCGGAGATGATGTCCTGCGCATTCTCGAAGCCTGCAGGCTTGAGCACGCTGCCGACCGAGCCGGAGACGTTGTTGAGGAAGTGCAGCGGCTTCCAGCCGACTTCGGCGATCTTCTTGATCGCCTGCGCCGCAAATTTCGGCGTCGTGATGTTCATGAAGACGTCGGCGCCGGTCGCCTTCAGACTGACGATGTGGCTGTCGATGGTCGGCTCCGAGGTCTCGTAGCTTTCCTCGGCAACGATCATCGAGGCGGCCTTCGCGCCGAGGCCGTCTTTCAGGCCCTTGAGATAGTCCTTGCCGTAATCGTCGTTCTGGAACAGCACGGCGATCTTGGCGTCCGGCTTGTTCTTCAAGAGCCACTTCGCATAGATCTGCGTTTCGCTCTGGTAATTGGGCTGCCAGCCCATGGTCCAGGGGAAGTTCTTCGGATCGTTCCACTTGGTGGCGCCGGTCGCGACCAGGAGCTGCGGCACCTTCTTCGAGTTCATGTATTTGTGGATCGCCGAGTTCGGCGGCGTGCCGAGCGAGTTGAAGATGAACAGCACTTCGTCGCTTTCGACCAGCTTGCGAGCCTGCTCGACCGTCTTCGGCGGCGAATAGGCATCGTCGTAGGAGATGAAGTTGATCTTGCGGCCGTTGATGCCGCCTTCCTCGTTGATCTTCTTGAAATAGGCGGCTTCGGTCCGCCCGATGATGCCGTAGGCGGAAGCCGGTCCGCTGTAGGGCATGATGTTGCCGACCTTGATCTCGGTGTCGGTCGCGCCGGTGTCGTATTTCTTCTGGGCCGATGCGATGGAGGTCGAGGCCGCAATGAGCGCGAGTGCCAATGATGCGACTGCAAGCTTGCCGGTGACAGCGGGCATTCCAATCTCCCTATTTTTCTTGGTGTGTGTGCGCTCCTTTTTCTTGGCTTGATTGTTTTTGGGCCGCGCGGCTGCAATTCAATACGATTTAGCCGTTCCCTTCAAGAAGAAGCCCCTGCGACATGGTCGCGGGGGCTGCTCCTTTAGTAGTCATTGAGGGGCCCGGGGGGCCTCAGCCGCTGACGTCGCCGCTGATCACCTTGCCGAACAGCTCCCAGCTACTGCCCTTGAACCGCACCAATTGCAGTTGCGAAATGGGGGCAAAATCAGTCGGGCTGGTGTTGATCTCCACGCCGGGCAATAGCCCGGCGACCCTGGAATTCCGCAGGTTCGCCGCCTGCTTCATGACGTTCTCGCGCGTCAGGTCGTCTCCGCACTGCTTCAGCACCTGGACCAGGCTCTGGGAAACCGCATAACCGTACATCACGTTCGCATCGGTACGGTTGGCCTCGGGATAGTACTTGTCCAGGAACTCGTTCCACGCCTTCAAGTCGGCATCGTTCTTCCATTGCGGATCGGTCGGATCCTTCAAATAGTAAGACGAAATGATGCCCTGCGAGGCGTCGATGCCGGCCGGCTTGATCGTGGCGCCGATCGACGAACTGACGTTGTTGAGGAAGTGGGTCGGCTTCCATTCGATCTCGGCCATTTTCTTGATCGCCTGCGCGGCAAACTTCGGAATTGACGCGTCGAAGAATACGTCGGCTCCGGAGGCCTTCAGCTTGAGGATGTGCGAATCGATGGTCGGCTCGGTCGTCTCGTAGCTTTCCTCGGCGACGATCATCGAGGTGGCTTTGGCGCCAAGCCCGTCCTTCAGACCCTTCAGGTAGTCCTTCCCGTAGTCGTCGTTCTGGTAGAGCACGGCGATCTTGGCATTCGGGATGTTCTCGAGGATGTACTTCGCGTAGATACGTGCCTCGCTCTGGTAGTTGGGTTGCCAGCCCATGGTCCAGGGGAATTCCCTGGGATCGTTCCATTTGGTGGCGCCGGTGGCGACGAAGAGCTGCGGCACCTTCTTCGTGTTCATGTATTTGTGGATGGCGGAGTTCGGCGGGGTGCCGAGCGAGTTGAAGATGAACAGCACCTCGTCGCTCTCGACCAGCTTGCGCGCCTGCTCCACCGTCTTCGGCGGGCTATAGCCGTCATCGTAGGAGATGAAGTTGATCTTGCGGCCGTTGATGCCGCCTTCTGCGTTGATCTTGTTGAAATAGGCAGCCTCGGTCTTGCCAATCACGCTGTAGGAGGACGCCGGCCCGCTATACGGCATGATGTTGCCGATCTTGATTTCGGTGTCGGTGGCGCCGACGTCGTATTTCTTCTGCGCAAGTGCAGCCGTGGATAGCGTTGCAGCTAGCATGAGGGCAGCCGAGAAGGCTCCCCATCGCACGTGGACGGAAGGCATGTTGATCTCCCTAGATCTGGTTGAATGTGTCTATTTTTGCTAATTGGGAGCACGTTGCGGCTCCATCTGCATTCAATACCCTTCCTGGATTCCCGGCAAGGAACAGCGCCGTGAGAAGGCGTCGCGTCGGGGCATCTTTAGTCTGATGCGCGCGGACCGGCGTGAGGGTGCGAGAGGTCGACGTCAGCCCTGCCAGAGGAAGCGCCGGCGGAGATGTCGGCGAGCCGCTCTCAATTGACGACTCAGGGGGTCTTTAAGAATGCTGCCGAATTTTCCGGCGAGTGAGGCGCTTGTGCGACCTTAGGGGAAGATCAGTTGTAATTGAGCTTTGGATCAAGATGGATTTCTAGTTGCGCAACTTGGGTGCGCCCTGCTCGTTGCCGTCGCTCGAGATGATGTCGCCGAACAATTCCCAGGCCTTGCCCTTGAAACGCATCATCTGAAGCTGCTCGATCGGGGCGAAATCGTCGGGCGCAGTGTTGATCTTGATGCCGGGCAGCAGCGTATCGGGCGCGAAGTCCTTCAGCGAAGCGGCCTGCTTCATGACGTTGTCGCGGGTGAGGTCGTCGCCGCACATCTGCAGCACCTTCACCATGGTCTGCGCGGCGGCATAGCCGAACGCGACGGCGGCATCGAGCTTGTTCGCTTTCGGGTCAAACTGCGCGACGAATTCGTAAAACTTCTTCATGCCGTCATCGGCATTCCATTGCGGATCGGAGCCGTCCTTGAGATAGCTCGCCGACAGAATGCCTTGCGAGATCTCGAAGCCCGCCGGCTCGATGACGCCGCCGACGGAAGCCGAGACGTTGGAGATGATGTGCATCGGATGCCAGGTGATCTCGGCCGCCTTCTTGATCGCCTGGGCCGCGAATTTCGGCGTGGTGATGCTGACGAGGACGTCGGCGCCTGAGGCCTTCAGCTTTACGACGTGCTCGTCGACCGCGGGCTCGGAGGTGTCGTAGGACTCCTCCAGCACGATCATCGAGGCCTTGGCGCCCAGGCCTTCCTTCAGTCCGTTCAGATAGTCCTTGCCGAAATCGTCGTTCTGGTAGAGCACGCCGATCTTCGCGTCCGGCTTTTCCTTCATGATGTACTTGGCGTAGATCTTCGCCTCGCTCGCGTAGCTCGGCTGCCAGCCCATGGTCCAGGGATATTGCTTCGGGTCGTTCCACTTGGACGCGCCGCTGGCCACGAACAATTGCGGCACCTTCTTCTCGTTCATGTATTTGCGAATCGCGCCGTTGGTGGAGGTGCCGAGCGAGCCGAAGATCAACAGCACGTTGTCGCTTTCGACCAGCTTGCGGGCTTGCTCCACCGTCTTCGGCGGCGAATAGGCGTCGTCGTACGAGATGAATTTGATCTTGCGGCCGTTGATGCCGCCCTCGGCATTGACCTTGTTGAAATAGGCCTCTTCGGCCTTGCCGATCACGGCATAGGCAGAGGCCGGGCCGCTATAGGGCATGATGTTGCCGATCTTGATTTCGGTGTCGGAGGCGCCGCTGTCGTAGGACTTCTGTGCCAGCGCGGGATTGCTCATCGCAGCGCACAACGCGAATGCGGCCCAAATCACCGCAACCTGAAATCGAACGACGGCCATTTCACTCCTGCCTCACCTGGATCGGCGTCGCATTGAACAAGATTGATCTCCGGCGTCAACAAAAAGCCCCCGCGATTGCTCGCGGGGGCCTTCGTCAGTTTGGATGATTGCAATGAGGCGCTATTCCGGGGCCACGTCGCCGCTCAGGATGTCGCCGAATTGTTCCCACTTCTCGCCCTTGAACCGCTGCATCTGCAACTGGCTGATCGGGGCGAAGTCGCTCGGTCCGGTGTTGATCTTGACGCCGGGCAAGAGCGTATCCGGCGTAAAATCCTTCAGGCTCGCCGCCTGCTTCATCAGATTGGCGCGGGTGAGGTCGTCACCGCATTGTTCCAGCGCCTTGACCAGCGTCTGTGCGGCACCGTAGCCATAGACGATGCTGGAGTCGGTCTTGTCGGCGCCGGGCATGTACTTGTCGAGGAACTCGACCCACTTCTTCATGCCGGCATCGTCAGCCCAGCGCGGATCGGCGCCGTCCTTGGCGTAAGCCGCCGACAGCACGTTCTGGGAGGCCTCGAAACCTGCCGGCTTCATCACGCTGCCGACCGAGGCCGACACGTTGGTGATGATCTGCAGCGGCTTCCAGCCGAGCTCGGCGGTCTTCTTGATGGTCTGGGCGCCGAATTTCGGCGTCGTGTAGATCAGCAGCACATCGGGATTGGCGGCCTTGATCTTGACGATGTGGCCGTCGATCGACGGCTCGGAGACCTCATAGCTTTCCTCCATGATGATCGTCGAGGAAGCCTTGGCGCCGAAACCGTCCTTGGTGCCCTTGAGGTAGTCTTTGCCGAAATCGTCGTTCTGATAGAGGATCGCGACCTTGGCGTCGGGCTTCTCCTTCATCAGCCATTTCGCATAGATCTGCGCTTCGCTCTGGTAGGAGGGCTGCCAGCCCATGGTCCAGGGGAAGTTCTTCGGGTCGTTCCACTTGGTGGCGCCGGTGGCGACGAACAGTTGCGGGATCTTCTTGGCGTTGAGGTATTTCTGGATCGCGCTGTTCGAAGGCGTGCCGAGCGGGTTGAACACCGCGAGCACCTCGTCGCTCTCGACCAGCTTGCGGACCTGCTCCACGGCCTTCGGCGGCGAATAGCCGTCGTCATAGGTCACGTAGACGATCTTGCGGCCGTTGATGCCGCCCTTGTCGTTGATCATCTTGAAATAGGCTTCTTCGGTCTTGCCGATCACGCCATAGGCCGATGCCGGACCGCTGTACGGCATGATGTTGCCGATCTTGATCTCGGTATCGGTCGCGCCGGTGTCGTATTTCTTCTGGGCGAAGGCAGCGGTGGAGGCGAGTGTGGCGACCGCCGTTACGAGTGCGGCGGTTCGCAGTGTTCTTACGAAAGGCAATTCGGTCTCCTTGGTTGAAACGACAGTCTTGGTGATGAGGTCAGTTCTTTCTGAGCCTGCCTGCAAATTGCTGGCCCAGGATGGCGACCTGCCTTGCGCCATGCGGCACGAGGTAGATGACGAGGAACAACAGCACGCCGAACACGGCGCCGGAGAGGCCCTTGGAGATACCCTCGGCGATGTTGGGCACGAAGATGATGAAGGCAGCACCGACGATCGAGCCGGGCAGCCAGCCGACGCCGCCGACGACCATGCCGAGGAACAGCTGGATCGCGAGCGTGATGGTGAAGCTGTCGGGTGCGACGAACTGCACCGCGATGGCGCTGAGGCCGCCGGCAACGCCGGTGATGCCGGCGGAGACGCCGAAGGCGAGCGTCTTGTAGAGCGCGACATTGACGCCCATGGCGGAGGCCGCGATCTCGTTGTCGCGGATCGCCATGAAGGCGCGCCCCGAGCGGGAACGCAGCAAGTTGACCGAGAAGACGTAGATCGCGAGCACGACGACGAGCGTGAAGTAATAGAGCCACATGTCCTGCGACATCTTCAGCCCGAACGGTGCGTCCGGCTTGGTGACGACGAGTCCCTGCACGCCGCCGGTCCACGGCTCGAGGAAGTTCAGCTTGAGCAGCTGCGGCATCGCGGTGGCGAGCGCGAAGGTCGCCAGCGCGAGATAGACGCCGGAGAGCCGCAGCGCCGGCTGACCGAACAGGAAACCCACGCCGAAGCAAAGGACGCCTGCGACCGGCAGGCAGAGGAAGTAGGGGATGTTGAACTGCTCCATCATCACCGCGGTGATGTAGGCGCCGATGCCGTAGAACGCGCTCTGGCCGAGCGAGAACTGGCCGCTTCCGCCGGTCAGGATATTCAGCGCCAGCACCGCGAGGCCCAGATAGAGCAGCTGAGTCAGCTGGAAGATCACGAAATTCTTCGCGAACACCGGCACCACGAGGAGGAGCAGCAGCACCACCACCGATGTGCCGGTGCCCAGCGTCATGGCTCGCTTCGGCACGGCCTCGACGGCCGGGGCTTCCGTGACGACGTCTTCGACAGCGCTCATGATCAAACTCGCTTGACGATGTGCCGGCCGAACAGGCCAGCGGGTTTGACGACCAGGACGGAGATGATCAGCGCGAGCGCGATCGGGAGTTTCAGCTCGTTGCCGACGCCGGGAATGTAGGTGCCGGCGAGATTCTCGAAAATGCCCATGAGGAAACCGCCGACCACGGCGCCAAGCGGGCTGGTCAGCCCGCCGAGCACCGCCGCGGCGAAGCCGTAGATCAGTACGCCGCCCATCATGTTGGGCTCGAGGAACACGACGGGAGCGATCAGCATGCCGGCGATTGCACCGATCGCGGACGCCATGCCCCAGCCCAGCGCGATCATCCAGGACGTGTTGATGCCGACCAGGCGCGCCGATTCAGGCACTGAGGCGGCCGCGCGCATGGCGAGGCCGATCCGCGTATACTGAAAGAAGAAGTAGAGTCCGACCAGCATCAGCAAGGTGACGCCGATCATCCCGGCCTGGTGGGTCGAGATCAGCTGGCTTCCCAGGAACGGCGACGAGCCGAACGGGGTCGGATATTGCTTGATGGTGAAGTCCCAGATCAGGCCGGCTGAGGAGTTGATGATCGCAAACAGCGCGATGAAGCCGGCGACGTTGGTCAGGACAGGCGCCTTCGCCAGCGGCTTGAACAGGATGCGCTCGATGGCGATGCCGCCGACAAAAGCGAGGACCAGCGTGATCGCGAACGCACCCCAATAGGGCACGCCCCATTGCATCAGCTGCCAGGAGATGAAAGTCGCGAACATCGCCATCTCGCCTTGCGCGAAGTTGAGATGGTCGATGGCCTGGTAGATCATGACCACCGCGAGCGCCATGCAGGCGTAGATCGCGCCCGTGGCAATCCCGGCCAGGACCTGGTTGGTAAACAGTTCCATCGTGCCGGCTCCTCAGTAACCCAGATAGGATTTGCGGATTTCTTCGTTGTTGGCGATGTCCTTGGCATTGCCGGACATCACGATACGTCCGGTCTCGATCACATAGGCCTGGTCGGCCAGCTCGAGCGCGAGCTGGGCGTTCTGCTCGACCACCAGGATCGACACCTTGTCCTCGCGGTTGATCTTGCCGAGGATGCCGAACAGGTCGCGCACGACGAGTGGCGCAAGTCCAAAGGACGGCTCGTCCAGCAGCATCAGCCGCGGCCGCAGCATCAGCGCGCGCGCGACCGCGAGCATCTGCTGCTCGCCGCCGGAGAGCGTGCCGGCCTGCTGGGTGTGGCGCTGCTTCAAGACAGGGAAATGCGCATACATGCGCTCGATGTCCGAGACGATGCCGGCATTGTCCTTGCGGGTGATGGCCCCGAGCTGGAGATTCTCCTCCACCGTCATGGTGGTGAAGGTGCCGCGGCCCTGCGGCACATGGGCGATGCCGAAGCGGACGATGCTCTCGGTCGAGCGGTTGTTCAGCGGCTTGCCGTCGAACTCGATGCCGCCGGTGGAGCGCACCATGTTGCAGATCGCGCGCAGCGTCGTGGTCTTGCCGGCGCCGTTGGCTCCCAGCAGCGTCGTCAGCGAGCCCTCGTTGAGCGAGAAGGTGAGGCCATGGAGCGCCTGGACCTGGCCGTAATAGGCGCGTAGGTCCTTGACGTTGAGCAGAACAGTCATTGGTCCTTGCTCCCGAGATAGGCCTTGATGACGTCGGGGTCCGCTTGCACCTGGGCGGGTGTGCCTTCCGCGAGCTTCTTGCCGAAATTCAGCGCGACGACGTGGTCGGCGATCGACATCACGAGGCCCATATGGTGCTCGACCAGCAGCACGGTCATGTGGCGCTCGTCGCGGATTTTGCGGATGAGGTCGCCGAGGACGTGGACCTCTTCGTGGTTGAGGCCGCCGGCGGGCTCGTCGAGCAGCAGGATCTTCGGGTCGGCCGCGAGCGCCCGCGCCAGTTCGACGCGCTTCTGCGTGCCGAACGGCAGGCCGGAGACGGTGGTGTGGGCGACCTCCTCGAGATCGAGATAGGCGAGGATCTCGTGCACCTTCTTGTTCACGCTGCTTTCGCCGCGGCGAATCCAGGCGAGGCGCAGCGAGTCGCTGATGATGTCGGAGGATGTGCGGGCATGGGTGCCGACGCGGACATTGTCCATCACCGACAGGTTCGGAAACAGCGCCACGTTCTGGAAGGTACGGCCGATGCCGATCTCGGCGATCCGGTGCGGCGGCCGCGTCAGGATGCTGGCGCCTTCCATCAGGATGTCGCCTGACGACGGCTGGTACAGGCGGGACAGGCAATTGAACAGCGTGGTCTTGCCGGCGCCGTTGGGGCCGATCAATCCGAGGATCTGTCCCTTGTGCATGTCAAAGGACACGCCGTTAAGCGCGACGATGCCGCCGAACACGACGCTGACGTCGCGAACGGCGAGCAGAGGCGATGTCCCCTGCGCGAGCTGTGCCTGCGTCATCTCGTCTCGCCCACACCATTCAGTGGGCGAAGGGGCGATACGAACCGCTCCCTGAATTGACAAAGGCTATCTGATCCCCTCGGCCACACGCGCAACTTTCCCTCCTGGTTTCAGCTTTTTGCTGTCGTCTTTTTTGGATAGCGACATCAGACCCCCCAGTGCCGCTTCGATGTTCCTTACCATCGCCAGCAGACGCGGTCCAATGTCGTTGATCAATCGGTCTTCCGTGAAGCGGAATGCGGGCGCGCCACAATTGAACGCGTAAGGTCCGGTTCCGTCATTGAGCTTGAGCGCGACGCCGGCCGCGCCGATGTCGTCGTGCCAGTCGCCGACCGAGATCGCAAAGCCATGCTTGGCGACCATCTCGCCGGAACGCTCCAGCCCGTCGCGCATCTTTGGCCAGCGGCTGCCGTAATGTTCGCGCAGGACGCGGGACAGTTCGGCGCGCTCTTCCTCGCCCAGCGCCCAGAAATAGGCGCGGCCCATCGCGGTGGTTGCAATCGGGACGCGCGAGCCGACGTCAAGTTGAACGCCGACGGTCTCGCTGCCGCGGCTCTGCCCGAAATAGATCATGCTGTGACGGTCGCGGCCGCCGATCGCGACGGCACCCCCGGTCGCACGCATCATGTCTTCGCGGAACGGCTCGGACAAATGCCGAACGCCGAGATTGGCGAGCGCGGCGTAACCCAGCGCCATCGCGGCCGGCGCCAGTTGATATTTCTCGAAACGGGGAACCGGCGTCAGATAACCGAGCTTCGTCAACGTGTAGGTCAGCCGCGAAACCGTCGGCTTCGGCAGGTTGGTGCGGGCGGCAATCTCCTGATTGCCGAGAAGTCCGTCGCTCGGTTGGAAAGCTCGCAATACGTCAAGCCCGCGGGAAAGCGCGACGACGAAATTCCGGTCGGTCGCAGTCTTCTTTCCTGTACGCTTCATCCCTGATCTGCTCTTGCGCGGAGTCGTTGACAACGTCCGTGCTTCAAAATAACCCTGCCGTCAAGATGCGGAATTAAATTCCGCACCGCGAAATCGACAAAAGTATATATCCCCACCAAGGAGGGAAACCGTGAGCGAAGTGGTCAAGCTTGAGCGTCATGATGAAGTCGGGATCGTCACGGTCAACAGCCCTCCGGTCAATGCGCTGAGTGCCGCAGTCCGCGGTGGTATCCTGGAGTGTGTCAAGGCCGCGATCGCCGATCCCGCCATCAAGGGCATCGTACTGACCTGCGCCGGGCGCACCTTCATTGCCGGGGCCGACATCACCGAATTCGGCAAGCCGCCGAAGCCGCCCGCGCTCAACGACGTGCTGTCCGAGATCGAGAATTCGCCCAAGCCGGTCGTTGCTGCGATCCACGGCAACGCGCTCGGCGGCGGCCTCGAAGTCGCGCTCGCCTGTCATTTCCGCGTCGCGGTCAAGGAAGCCAGGCTCGGCCTGCCCGAAGTGAAGCTCGGCCTGTTGCCGGGCGCCGGCGGCACCCAGCGCCTGCCGCGCGCGGTCGGTCCCGAGCTCGCGGTCAAGATGATCGTCGGCGGGGATCCCATCGGTGCTGCGGAAGCGCTGAAGAACGGTCTGATCGAGGAGATCGTCGAAGGCCCGGCCTCCGGCGGCGAGGCCTTTGTGCGAAAACTGCTGGCCGAGAAGCGTCCACTGCGCCGCCTGCGCGACGATGATTCCAAGATCGCGGCGGCCAAGGCCGATCGCTCGATCTTCACCAACGCCGTTGCCGCGATGACCAAGAAGTCGCGCGGCCTGGAAGCGCCGTTCGCGGCGGCCGATGCCGTCGGCTACGCCATCGACCTGCCGTTCGACGAAGGTCTGAAGAAGGAGCGCGAGGGCTTTCTCAAGCTCGTCGCCAGCGACCAGTCCAAGGCGCAGCGCTACGCCTTCTTCGCCGAGCGCGAGGCCAACAAGATCGCAGGCGTGCCTGAAGGCACCAAGTCGCGGCCCGTTAACCGTGTTGCCATTCTGGGCGCCGGCACTATGGGCGGCGGCATCGCGATGTCGTTTGCAAACGCGGGTGTTCCCGTCACCCTGATCGAAACCGGCGAGGAGCAGCTCAAGCGCGGCATGGGCATCATGCAGAAGAACTGGGAAGCGACCGCCGCGCGCGGTGGCATCCCGGCGGATGCACCGGCCAAGCGCATGGCGCTGATCAACGGCGTCGTCGGGATCGAGAATGTCGGCGATGCCGACCTCGTCATCGAAGCCGTGTTCGAGACCATGGCGGTGAAGAAGGAAGTGTTCGGCAAGCTCGACCAGTACGCCAAGCCGGGCGCGGTGCTTGCGTCCAACACCTCGTATCTCAACATCGACGAGATTGCGAAGGCGACCAAGCGTCCGCAGGACGTGCTCGGCATGCACTTCTTCTCGCCCGCCAACGTCATGAAGCTCTGCGAGATCGTCCGCGCCGACAAGACCGCGCCGGATGCGTTGGTGACCGCGGTGAGCATCGCCCGCAAGATCGCAAAGGTGCCGGCGGTGGTCGGCGTCTGCGACGGCTTTGTCGGTAACCGCATGCTGGCCCAGCGCGGCAAGCAGTCCGAGAAGCTCCTGTTCGAAGGTGCGTTGCCGCAGCAGGTCGATGCTGTGGTTACAAAATTCGGCATGCCGATGGGGCCGTTCGCGATGGGCGATCTCGCCGGCCTCGACATCGGCTGGCGCTCGCGCAAGGACCGCGGCATCAAGTCGGAGATCGCGGACGCGCTGTGCGAAGCCGGGCGTTTCGGTCAGAAGACCGGCAAGGGCTACTACAAATATGAGCAAGGCTCGCGCGCGCCGCTGCCCGATCCGGAGGTCGAGAAGCTGATCGACGAGACACTGCTCCGTCTCGGCCGCAAGAAGCGGATCGTTAGCGACGACGAGATCCTCGAGCGCATGATGTATCCGATGATCAACGAGGGCGCGAAGATCCTCGAAGAGGGCATCGCGGCCCGCCCGTCCGACATCGACGTGGTCTGGCTCTATGGCTATGGCTGGCCGATCTATCGCGGCGGCCCGATGTTCTGGGCCGACACCGTCGGCCTCAAGCACATTGCCGATCGTCTCTCCTATTACGCCAAGGAGACCAACGACCCGAGCCTCGAGCCCGCCCCTCTGCTGAAAAGGCTCGCGGCCGAAGGCAAGACCTTCGCCTCGCTCGCGGCCGAGTCGAAGGCGGCTTGATGGTTGGCGTCATTCCGGGGCGATGCGCAGCATCGAACTATGGTGCGCAATTGCGCACCTGA
>NZ_CAKZHY010000061.1 GCF_936928535.1 uncultured Bradyrhizobium sp.
GCGCGTCCGGGCGGCTTTGCTCTACCGAGCTACACCACCACCGGGGACACGACCAAAAGACGCGCTCGATGAGGCTGCGTGCTTGGTAAGCTTTGATGTTGCGGATACTTGCGCGATTGCTGTCCGTTCCGCGCTCGCTGACCACTCACGTAGGTTGCTTGGTCATAGGCTCTGTCAGCAAATCATCAAGCAGGAACCGGCAGGCACCCGATTGCGCGCCGCGGGTAATGGCGGTTGCCGGAGCTACAACGAAAGGGATCGAAGGCCCGTGGTATCCCGTGAGTGGATTTAGCGGTGCGTCCGCCTCGCGAGCGGCCGACCGCCTGCCGGAAGTCCCCGCATTTTTACGCTGCCGCCGAGCGGTGGCTTTGATCTGAGGCGTCGATGGACACCGTCCCGACCCGTCCGGTTGAGCCGGTCACGGCGCTCCAACCACCCTGGCGGCTCCAGCGATTGAAGCGGTTATAGATTGTCGCATAAGAACCACAATCCGCCGGAGAGTCTTGCCAGCGTGCCGCCTGGGCACGGCATGGGAAGAATTCCGCCGATCACAGGCGATCGTCCACGCGATGAGCACCGCGCGGCCCGCGCCAGACGCGATTCAATCCTCTTCCCCTCCACCTCCGGGCGGACAGCTTCCATCAAGCCCCGCCCTTCGCCTGGAAGATGCTGAATCACAACTCCGCATAGCGGGAATCATCGATCGCCGTGGAAAACGTTGCCCGCATAGGCCTGCCGGCGGCGACACTCGGCGAGGGCATTATCAGCTAAATCATGTAGTGCGGATCAAGACGAATGCCTGTCACGATCGCTGGATCGACTAGCGAGTGATTCTCGGGGCTCTCGGAAAAACCAAGCAATAGTTGAGCGCGATCTGCCTGGTTTGTATCGAGGATATGCAGCCAGCCCGCGAAGCCGGTCGGGTCGGGGGTGCGATTCAGGATGTTGGCGTAAAGATTGGTAAGAAATTGCGAGTTCGAAACGCTGGCGCCATACAGATTGGTAAACTCCGTGCTGACCACAAATGCTGCGCTCATCTGCGTCAATGTTAGTCCGGTATCGAGAATGTGAGTGTTTACGCTAAGGCCAGCCAGATCCGGCGTTCGGTCAAAGGCGGCTTGATAGAGTCGATAAGCAAAACCGGCTGTCCCGTTGACATCGAAGGCGATCACCGCGTCGGAGAACTGTACGCGTTGCGCGTCCGTGTAGCCGCTGAAGCCATTGGTCGTCGTGATGTTCACCCCGGTACTGGTGACCTGAATGGTCGCGTTATTATAACTGTCATCGACAACGGCGGTCACGATTCCGCTCTTCAAAACAATATCGGTGATTTGGGTTGGCGGAGCAGCCGCCTTGAACTGAAAATCGCCAGCGGTAAGACTGGAAGCCGACACGTTAGCCAAGGTCAGCGTCGCGCCTGTGCCAAAATCGAGCACCGCATCAGAGCCGACCTGAGATAGGTGCGACAATACGTCAGCAAAGGTGTTGACGCCTGTAATCCCATTAAGAACAACCGTATCGCTGTTGCTTGTCCCCGTAACGGCTGTGAAATCGCTGATGATATCGATGCCGTCATGGAGGCCGTAAACGAAGCTATCGTTTCCGGAGCCGCCCACGAGAGTGTCGTGTCCGCCTCCACCCTGCAAGGTGTCATTGCCCGCTCCGCCCTTCAAAACATTGTCTGCGGCGTTGCCGATGATGATGTCGTTGCCGCTGCCGCCGATGGCGTCGTCGATATATGAGCGGGCGTCGTTGTTGTAGAGATAGGCGTTGTAGACGTTGCCGTGCGCGTAATTTCCATTTCCGAGATAGGCTAGCTGGGCAGTCGAGAGAACGGAGTACGCTCCGGGATTAAGATTGATGCTTAAGCTCGTTGTGTAACTTGAGAAGTCGTAAGTATCGTGGCCGCCGCCATCCCATACGGTTGTGAAAACCCGATTGGCTCCGGGCATCGACTGTGCGACGCCATTGATAAATTCCTGTCCGGTGGTGGGGCTCCAGGTGTAAACAGTGTTGCCGCTGTTCGTGCCATAGTCAGCGCCGTACATTGTCTGCAGCGCAAGAATATCGTCCATCATGAAGCTGGTAGGATACCCGTACTGCTCGTTAGTATATCCCGTCATCGGGCCGTTCTGGTAGCTGCGATAGCTCATGACAGTATATTCGAGCGAGTCATGAGCAGATGGCACCGTAACGTTGGCCACTCCACCTGCCTCGAAGCTATGCTTCAATCCCAGCGCGTGGCCGATTTCGTGGATGTGCGTCAGGGTCGAATAGTCACCAGTACGCGGTGATGTGTAGTTGTAGGATGTGCCGAACCAGATATCGCCGCCCTCGATGCTCCCGTCGGGATAATAGGTGTAGGCGGTGGGATTGGCGTCCGAAGAATGCGCAAGTTGAATGTCCCCTGAACCGGTGCCGGCATACACAAGATTGAGGTTTGTAAGCGCCGAAACCTGACCCATGATCGCTTTGACAAGGGTTTGTTCGGTTGCCGAGAGTGGGGAAAAGCCGTTGCTTGGCTCGCTCCAGCCATATCCGGCGGGGTAAACGCTGGCTGAGCTCGGAAAGCTGTAGCTAACCGTCGTGTTCGTCCATTTGTAGCCGGAGAGCAATCCGTCAACGTCGCGATTTCCCGTCGCGGTGACCACGTTTCCAGCTGCGATCCCGGATGCTGCAGCTGTCCCCGATCCATCCGTCGCACCGGCGGCATGCAGACCCATTCCCAGCAAATCGCACAAAATGCACATCGACCCTCTCCCCTGAGACGGGCGTGCGATCTTCCGTCGCGACGCTCATCCTCGAGCGGAGTCATATCGATAAGGCTCTGAGATTCAGTGCAAAGGCTCGAAGGGGTTTTATGCTGTTGCGAAAGCATCGCTTAACTATGCATCAGAGCACGTTCAAAGGGAGATGCCTTCGAAGCCTGGCGGGAGACTGATGCGCCAAAGATTTGCTGAAATTTGATCTAAATGCGCGTGAATTGGTCGTGCTGGCGGTTCGTTAAGAGAGTCATGGTTTCCCGAAAGTTATTGTTGTACCCCCCGTTGCATAATAGCTTTGTAACCTTGCAGCACTTTTTCTGCGCTCTCGCTCCAGCTAAACGAGCTCGCTCGTCCAAGCAGTTGATCTCGATAACTGCGTTGATCGGATGGATAGGATTGAGCGAGTTTTGTGATCTGTTCGGACCACGCATCGACGTCCAGCGCGTCCACAGTCGGCGCCAGGCCCGCTGTTATTTCGTCCATGGACGTGCGTGAGCTGTGAATAACGCTTGTGCCGCAGGCCATGCACTCGACCACAGGCATGCCAAAGCCCTCGTAGACCGAAGGATAGAGCAGGGCACGTGCGCCCTCATAGAGGCTTCGCAGATCGGGGTTGCTGATTGATCCGATGAACCTCAGGGAGCCTTCGTGGACGAGACCCGCAGTTGATTGAGGCAGATCGAGTTCTCCCCATCCTTTTCCACCCACCACGATCAGCGGCAAGCGGTCACGAATTGACTTCGAGACGTTTGAATAAGCGGCAACGAGCGTTCGCAGATTCTTGCGAGGCTCCAAGGTGCCAACGCTCAACAAATAGTTTCCAGCCGTAATATCGTATCGGGCGATTTCAGATGTGGTTACCTGCAGTCCGAGAGGACGAAAAATGCTGGCAGCTGCCGGCGGTGCGACAAAAATCCTTTCCTTGTCGTAGCCGTAAAATCTTGCAATCTCGTTTCTGCTGAATTCTGAGATGGTTTGGACCATGGGAGCTCGCTCAATCACCCATGCCAGTCCTTCCAAGGCACGCAGCCGATCGACGGGATGGAAGTCCGGATATCGCACAAAAGAAAGATCATAAACGACAGGCAGGGTAACAACGCCAGGATCGGCGGCCGGAAGATAGTTGAAGGCGTGAAAGAGGTCGAGCGATTGACTGCGGACGCTGCGAGAAAACCGTTTGCGGTATATTGCTTGTGCGTAGCCGAGCCGAGCGAGTTTCGAGCGAAAAAACGCACCGGCCTTTTGCGTCAGCGGCCTGTTGGCACCAGCAGAACCATTGTTCGATGATCGATCCATTTCTGCTATTCGACGCAATGAATTCAGATCGAGCGAGCTCCAGGAGCCAACACCGAACCCGCGATAGTCGATTTCAGGATGACCTTGAAGAATGGCATCCAGGATCCGAAAGGTGTAGTTCCCTACGCCGGTCAATGGTCCATCTAACAGACGGGATTCTAATCCAATTCTCATCTTATGCACCGACCATCTATTCGCGCGTTTTGGAGCTGTAATTACTCCAGGCAACAAAGGGCGGGCAGTGCCTCGTTAGCGCGCCTGAACCCCGGGATACGCGCGTTCTTGTGATCTCTATGGCTCTTTGTCAATGCGCTTGGATTGGTGAAGCGGTCGCTCCAACCTCTTGTACCCTGTTGTGCGCCATACGAAGGTCAGCGCTCATCCGATATGATCTTGCCGTCCTTCGGAAGTGATCCGGGCGGAACAATCTCGGCCTTGCCGCGCAGTTTCGTGATATTTCGTAAGCTCATCTCGACTTGATCGGTCAGTATGGCGCTGGTTGTCGCGCACTCGGCTTTGAGCGTCATCACGTCGGTTTGGTCTTCACGAGTGACGATGAGTCTTAGGAGCTCCAGCTCAGGGTGACGGGCGCCAATCTCCTTGATCTGCTCGGGACGGACGAACATGCCCTTGATCTTGGTGGTCTGGTCTGCGCGGCCCATCCAGCCCTTGATGCGCATATTGGTACGGCCGCATTTGCTCGGTCCTGGCAGCGCTGCCGTAAGGTCACCGATTGCAAGGCGTATCCACGGATGAAGCGGGTCGAGCGAAGTTACCACGATCTCGCCCACTTCCCCCGGGGTTACAGGATCGCCTGTACCAGGCTGAACGAGCTCTATGATCAGATCTTCGTTCACGACCATGCCATCACGCGCCTCGGTCTCGAATGCGATAAGGCCAAGATCGGCGGTGCCGAACGCCTGGTAGGCGTCGATGCCGTGCGCCTTGATCTCGGCCTGGAGGGATGGCGGAAATGCCGCGCCGGACACGAGCGCGCGCTTGATCGAGGAGGCGTCGCGCCCGGCCGTCGCTGCGGCATCGAGCAGAATTTTTAGGAAATCAGGCGTGCCGCTGTAGCCAATAGGTCGATAGGCCTCGATCAGCTCCAACTGCTGCTCCACATTACCCGGACCGGCGGGAATCACGGCGCAGCCGAGCGCGCGTGCGGAGGAATCGAAGATGAAGCCGCCGGGGGTGAGGTGGTAACTGAATGTATTGAGCACAATGTCCGCTGGCCGGAACCCGGCGGCAAACAGCGCTCGCGCGCCGCGCCAGGGGTCCGCCTGCCGTCCCTCCGGCTCGAAGATCGGGCCCGGTGAGGTGAACAGGCGCGCGAATGATCCGGCGGGCGCCGCGACAAAGCCCCCGAAGGGCCGGGAGGCCTTGTGCAAGGCCGGCAGTTCCGACTTGCGCAGCACGGGCAGGCGCGCCAGCGCCGCCCGGGAGGTCACGGAGGCCGGATCGATGCCCTTGAATCGCGCGGCATAGGCCGGGGCGGCCATTGCGCTGCGCAGCACGTCCGGCAGGCGAGCGAACAAATCGGCCTCGCGCGCCGCAGGCTCGCGCGTCTCGCGTATGTCGTAATGGGCGGTCATGGCAGATCTTTCCGGGTTGGCATCCGTTGCACGCCGCTGCTCGCATGGGTATCAGACGGCCATGGGTTGGGCGTGGAGAGGACGCGATGGCGAACGGGAGCATTATTCCGGTGGAGGAGACGGCTGAGGTCGTCGCGCGCCTGAAGCGCCGCATGATCGAGGACGCGATCCCGTTGTGGTCGACCGCCGGCTGGGACCATCAGGCAGGCGGTTTCATCGACCGGTTGCACCGCGACGGTACGCCGGATGTGTCTGCGCCGCGGCGCGTGTTCGTGCAGGCGCGGCAGATCTATTGTTACGCCAAGGCGGCCCTGATGGGCTGGTATCCGCAAGGCCGCGCCATCGCATTGAAGGGTCTCGAGCACCTCCTGGCGAAGGCCAAGGCCCCCGACGGCAAGCCCGGCTATGTGCATCGGCTGACGCCCGAAGGCACGGTGCTGGATTCGCGGCGCGATGCCTACGATCACGCCTTCATCCTGTTTGCGCTGGCAACCGTCTATGCGCTCGACCATGACGCTCAAATTCGCGCCGAGGTCGACGCGCTGCTTGGTTTCCTCGACGGCCATCTGCGCTCGCCGCACGGGGGCGTGCACGAAGGCCTGCCGGTCTCGCTGCCGCGCCGGCAGAATCCGCAAATGCATATGTTCGAGGCGATGATCGCGTGTTTCGACGCGACCCACGATCTGTCGTTCCAGAATCGTGCCGGCGAGTTCTTCGCGCTGTTCCTTGCCAATCTCTACGACAAGCGGACGTGCGCGCTCGGGGAATATTTCGAGGAGGATTGGTCGAAGATCGAGCCTGTCAGCGTCGAGGCCGGCCACCAGGCCGAGTGGGTCTGGCTGCTGAAAGGGTTTGAGCGCATCACCGGCTGCCCGACTGGCCAGCGGCGCGCGGAGCTGCTTGCGACCGCGATGCGCAACCGCGATGCGGCCACCGGCTGTCTCGTTGACGAGGGCGACGTCGCCGGCAACGTCCGCCGCTCGACGCGCCGGCTGTGGCCGCAGACCGAGATCGCGAAAGCGTGGATCGCACAGGCCGAGTCCGGCGAGGCCGGCGCGGCGGATGAAGCGCGCGCGTCGCTTGTGCGGCTCGAACGTTACTATCTCAGCCATCCCGTGCGGGGCGGCTGGTACGACCAGTTCGACAGCGACGGCAAATCGCTGATCGACACCATTCCTGCGTCGTCGTTCTATCATGTTCTCTGCGCGGTCACGGAAGCGGAGCAGGTGCTGGGTTAAAGGCGCTTCTGCTTTGACGCGTTTTCTTCACGTGAACCGGCTCCCACTTCGCTCGAAAATGCTAAAGCCATCGTTTGCGGCGCTTGAAGCTCTTGAGGTTCTTGAAACTCTTGCGCTGATCGCCGGCGCCGCCGAGGTAGAATTCTTTGACATCCTCGTTGTCGCGCAATTCGTCGGCGGTGCCGTCGAGCACGATCTTGCCTTGCTCCATGATGTAGCCGTGGCTTGCCACCGACAGCGCGGCGCGCGCGTTCTGTTCGACCAAAAGGATGGTGACGCCGAGGTCGCGGTTGATCTTCTGGATGATCGAGAACACCTCTTTCACCAGCAGCGGTGACAGGCCCATCGACGGCTCGTCCATCAGGATCATCTTCGGGCGCGCCATCAGCGCGCGGCCGATCGCCAGCATCTGCTGCTCGCCGCCGGAGAGATAGCCGGCGAGGCCCGTGCGCTCCTTCAGGCGCGGGAAGTAATTGAGGACCATATCGAGATCGGCATCGACCTCGCGATCCCGGCGGGTGAATGCGCCGAGCCTGAGGTTTTCCAGCGATGTCATGTCGGCGACGATGCGCCGACCCTCCATCACCTGAAAGATGCCGCGGCGGACGATCTTGTCGGGATCGATGCCGGCGATGGGCTCGCCCTCGAACAGGATCTCGCCGCGCGTGACCTCGCCGTCCTCGGTCTTGAGCAGCCCGGAGATCGCCTTGAGTGTCGTCGACTTGCCGGCACCATTGGCCCCAAGCAGCGCGACGATCGCGCCCTTGGGCACGTCGAGGCTGAGGCCGCGCAGCACCAGGATGACGTCATCATAGACGACCTCGATGTTGCGCACGGCGAGGAGGGGCGGCGCAGGGACGACGGTCGGGATAGCGTGAGATGCTTCGAGTGTGTCAGTCATGATAGGTGCCACCAATTTGCCGCGCTCGTCAGGCCCGGGCTCTCCCCGGCATCCCTTGTGCTGACGGTTAGACGCGGATGGCCGGGACATCTGGGCGAAGACGCGCTTCGCGCTTTTGCCCGGCCATTCGTCCGAGATCGCGTTACCAGCCGAACCATTCCGGCTTGCGGGGCAGCTCGACCGACTTGACCTTCTCGAGCTTGATCGTGCCCTTGCCCATGAGGTCGTTGATGTCACCATCGGTCGCGCCCGACACCTTCGTGCGATAGAGGTCGACCTTCATAGTCCCGCGATGGTCCTTCTCGGTCCAGGTCGAGGGGTTGCAAACGCCCTCCATCCCAGCCGGTACCCAGTCCTTCTTCTGGTAGAATCCCTTGGCCACGTTTTCTCCGGTGGTGCCACCGTTCTTGGCGGCCCAATCGAGCGCTTCCTTCATGTAGAGCGCCGAGCAGACGGCCGCGACGTAGTGCACGGGCCGGTAGACCTTGCCGGTGGGGTCCGACATCTTGGAGATTTCCATCACGGTCTTCATGCCGGGCGCATCTCCGCCCCAGCTCACTGCCGTGCGCAGCGGAAACACCACGCCGTCCGCGGCATCGCCGGCGGCTTTGGCGCCGGCCTCGTCCATGCCCCAGACGTTGCCGAGGAATTGAACGTCGACGTTCGCAGCCTTACAGGCCTTCAGCACCGACACATTGGATTGGGGGGTGTTGCCGAGATAGGCGTAGTTGGCGCCCGAACTCTTCAGACTGAGGCACTGGCTGCTGTAGTCGCCGGGGCTCAGCGCGAAGACGAGTGGTGGCAGCACCTCGAAGCCGAGCTCAGTGGCTAACGCCTCGCCGGCAGCCTTCGGGGCGTTCGGGTAGGGATGGTTGGCGCCCATGTGGACGTATTTCGGCTTGCCCGGCTTGCCCTTGGCCTTCCAGTCCTCGGCCGCCCACATCAGCATCGCGCGCAGCGCGTCGGAATAAGTCGGGCCATAGAAAAAGTTGTAGGGCGCCGGCTTGGCCTTGCCGCTGGCGCCTTCAGGGTCCGATAGCGCCGCGGCGTAGGAGCCGGACATATCAGGGATCTTATCCTGCGCGAGGAAGCCGGTCAGCGCTTCTGTATCCGCCGTGCCCCAACCCATGATCGCGGCGACCTTGTTGTCGGGCGCCGACCACTTCTTGTAGAGCGCGATTGCGCGCGGTACCTGGTAGCCATAGTCATTGGTGTCGACATTGATCTGCTTGCCGCCGACGCCGCCGTTCTTGTTCACCCAGGCGAAGGTGTCGGCAACGGCCTGGCCGAACGGAGTACCGACGTCGGCAGTGCCGCCCGAGCGGTCCTCGAGATGGCCGATCGAGATCTGCGCGTGCGCGCCGGCCGAGAATGCCGCGATCGCGAGCGCAAGGGAAGCGGTGCTCAAAAGGCTTTTTGTCTTCATGGGTCGTTTCCTCCTGTTATTGGTTTGTTGAGACAGCCGCGCTCAATACGAGAACGGGTAGAGTTTCCAATAGGCTTTGATCTGCCGCCAGCGATGCGCGAGCCCGTCAGGCTCGAACATCAGGAACACGATGATGATGAGTCCGATTGCGATCTCGCGCAGGAAGGTCAGGTTGTTGTTGAGCGACAGCGCCCGGTCGATCGCGCCGCCCTTCAGATGCAGACTGACCCATTCCATGGACTCCGGCAGCAGCACGATGAAGGCGGTGCCCATCAGCGTACCCATGATCGAGCCAGTGCCGCCAATGATGATCATGGCGAGAAACAGGATCGAGCGCTCGATGCCGAAGCCTTCCTGCGAGACCACGAGCTGGTAATGCGCATAGAGCGCGCCGGCGATGCCGGCGAAGAAGGCGGCCAGGCCAAACGACAGCGTGCGGTATTTGGTGAGGTTGATGCCCATGATCTCTGCCGAGAGGTAATGGTCGCGGATCGCCACCAGCGCCCGGCCGTCGCGTGTGCGCATCAGATTCGTGACAAGGACGTAGCTAGCGAGCACATAGGCCAGCACGACGTAGAAATATTGCTTATCGCCGCGCAGGGTGTAGCCCAGAATCGAGAATGGCTCGGCGCTCGCCGGCACGGAGCCTCCCGAAAACCATTCGGCACGGGAGAAAAAGTCGAGCAGGATGTATTGCGCTGCGAGCGTCGCGATGACGAGGTAGAGACCCTTCAGCCGCGCCGCGGGAACGCCGAAGATCAGCCCGACCAGCGCGGTGACGAAACCGGCCAGCGGGATCGCGAAGAACACCGGGATCGGTGCGTTGTTGGAGATGAAGGCCGAGGTGAAGGCGCCGAGCAGGAAGAAGGCGGCGTGGCCGATCGAGATCTGGCCGGTGAAGCCGACCAGGATGTTGAGGCCGAGCGCGGCGATCGCGAAGATGCCGATCTGGATGAGAATGCTGAGCCAGTATCCGCCAAGGACTTGCGGCACGAGGCAGAGCAGCAGCACGCCTATGATCGCAAAGTTGCGGCTGGTCGTGGTTGGGAAGATCGTGCTGTCGGCCGCGTAGGAGGTGCGGAAATCACCAGCAGGGACGAGGGCAGGGCCGGCCATAGGTCAAATCCGCTCGATGTCGTGGGTGCCGAACAGGCCGTAGGGCTTGATCATCAGCACGATGATGAGGACGTAGAATGGCGCGATCTCGTAGAGATTGCCCCAGTGCAGGTACTGGCTGTCGACATATTGCGCGACGTTCTCGAGCAGGCCGATGATGATGCCGCCGAGCACCGCGCCGCCGACGGAATCGAGCCCGCCGAGGATCGCCGCCGGAAATACTTTGATGCCGTAGGCCGCAAGGCCCGACGATACACCGTTCACCACGGCGACCACGACGCCCGCGACCGCGGAGACGGTCGCGGAGATCGCCCAGGCCATCGCGAACACGCTCTTGACGGAGATGCCGAGCGACTGCGCGACTTGCTGGTTGAACGCGGTAGCGCGCATCGCAAGACCATACTTTGAGGCGCGGAAGAACCAGGCCATGCCGATCATCATCGCGAGCGAGACCACGAGGCTCATGACATAGACAGTCTGGATCTGGAGGCCGAACAGTCCGACGGATTGACTCTCGAACACGCGCGGGAACGGCTGCGGATTGACCCCGAACATCCATTTCAGCGTCGCTTGGAGCACGGTGGATAGGCCGATCGTGACCATGATGACAGAAATGATGGGTTCGCCGATCATCGGCCTGAGGATCAGCACCTGGATCGCGATGCCGAACACGAACATGAACACCAGCGTCATTGGCATGCCGATCCAGAACGGCACCTGGTATTTGGCGAGCAGCGCCCAGCACACCCAGGCGCCGACCAGCAGCAATTCACCTTGCGCGAAATTGACGACCTGGGTGGCCTTGTAGATCAGCACGAACGACATCGCGACCACGCCATAGAGCGTGCCCACAACGAGGCCGTTGACCATGAGCTGGATGAGGAAGGCGGTGTTCATGTCTGGTCTCCCTTATGCACTCATATCGTCATTGCGAGCGCAGCGGAGTAAACCAGCATCTTTCCGCGGAGATGGTCTGGATTGCTCCTCTGGGCTCGAAGTGACGGAGTGCATATCAGATAGCGCTGCCTCAAGCTGGGAGAGGCGAAGGGCAGCACCGTTCGCGACGACCATCTGTGTCACTCCGCAGCCTCCGCGATGTGCCCACGTTCGCCGAGGTCCACCACGCGCAGCGTCGTTCGCACGCGCTGAGTGGTGCCGTCCTGGAAGCGGATCACGGTGTCGACGGGGACGTCGGCGTCGCCGCGATAGATCGCGTCGATGATCCCGCCGTATTTTTCGTTGATGACGCCGCGGCGGACCTTTCTCGTGCGGGTGAGCTCGCCGTCGTCCGCATCGAGCTCCTTGTAGAGCAGCAGGAAGCGTGAGATGCGCTGCGCCGGCGGCAGCGTGGCGTTGACGGTCTCGACTTCCTTCTGAAGCAGTGCGTAGACTTCGGGACGCGAGGCGAGGTCGCTATAGGTTGTGAAGGAGAGCCGGTTCTTCTCTGCCCATTTCGAGATGATCGAGTAGCGGATACAGATCATCGCCGCGAGCGCGTCGCGGCCGGCGCCCAGCACCACGGCCTCCGCGATATAGGGCGAGAACTTCAGCTTGTTCTCGATGAACTGCGGCGAGAAGCGCTCCCCGCGCGAGGTCTCGGCGAGATCCTTGATGCGGTCGATGACGACGAGCTGCTTGTTATCGTTGAAATAGCCGGCATCGCCCGACAGCATCCAGCCATCCCTGATGTCGGCGACGCTGGCTTCCGGGTTCTTGTAATAGCCGAGGAACATATTGGGGTGCCGCACCACGATCTCGCCGACGCCGTGGACGTCGGCATTGTCGATGCGGACTTCGACAGTGTCGGCCATCGGCACGCCGGTCGTGTCGGGGTCAACCTTGCCTTCGGGATGCAGCGTATAAGCCCCCAGCAGCTCAGTCTGGCCGTAGAGCGTGCGCAGCGGTACGCCCATGGCCTGGAAGAACTTGAAGGTGTCAGGGCCGAGCGCTGCGCCGCCTGTGGCAGCCGACCGTAGCTGCGTGAAGCCGAGCCGGTCGCGCAGCGCGCGGAACAGGATCGCGTCGGCAAAACCCGAGCGCCGACCCTGTTCGAGTGCTGCTAGACCCGACTTCATGCCGATATCGAACAGGCGCTGCTTGAACGGCGTTGCGTCCATCACCTTGGCGCGGACGTCGGCTGCGATCGATTCCCAGACACGGGGCGCAAACAGGACGAATGTCGGTGCAATCTCGCGCAGGTCGTTCATCATCGTATCCGGCTCTTCGACGAAGTTGATCTTCATCCGGCAGAGCAGGCCTTTGCCAAGCACATAGACCTGCTCCATGATCCAGGGCAGCGGCAGCACCGAGACATATTCGTCGTCGGGACCCTTCGGATCGAAGGCGAGATAGGTGGCGCAATGGCCGAGCATGCGGCCGGCGGCGAGCATCGCGAGCTTCGGATGCGACGTGGTGCCTGACGTCGTGCAGAGGATGGCGACGTCCTCGCCCTTGGTCGCATCGACCAGCTTGTCGTAGAGCTCCGGCTCGCGCCTCGCGCGGGCGCGGCCGAGTTCGGCGAATTTCTCCGCCGACATCAGGCGCGGGTCTTCATATTTCCGCATGCCGCGGGGGTCGGAATAGATGATGTGCTTGAGATCAGGCACGCGCTTGGACAACGTCAGCAGCTTGTCGACCTGCTCCTCGTCCTCGGCGAAGACAAGTTGCGCCTCGCCGTAATTGAGAAGATAGGAGGCCTCTTCGTCCAGCACGTCACGATAAAGCCCGAGGCTCAGTCCGCCGATCGCATGGGTGGCGACTTCCGCAGCAACCCAGTCTGGCCTGTTGTCGCCGACGATGCCGACGACATCTCCGCGGCCAAGGCCGAGCTCGACGAGGCCGAGCGCGAAGTCGCGCACGCGGCTCTGGTAATCGTTCCAGGTAAAGGGACGCCAGATGCCAAGATCCTTTTCGCGAAGCGCGATCTCGTTGCCATGCTCCTTGGCATTGAGCCGGAGCATCTTCGGGTAGGTGTCGGCCTGGGCGACGCGCCCTGCATAATCCATCATGCGGCGCACTCCGGGGCGGCCGGCTTGTCGTCTGGATCGACCAGCGCCTCGTCCTCTTCGCCGAGATAGGCGCGCTTGACGTGGGGATCGGCCAGCACGGCGGTAGGATCGCCCTCGGCGATCTTGCGGCCGAAATCCAGCACCATGACGCGGTGGGAGATGTCCATCACAACGCCCATGTCGTGCTCAATCATCACCACCGTCATCCCGAACTCCTCGTTAAGATCGACGATGTAACGGGCCATGTCCTCCTTCTCCTCCAAATTCATGCCCGCCATCGGCTCGTCGAGGAGGATGAGGCGCGGCTCCAGCGCTATGGCGCGGGCGAGCTCGACGCGCTTGCGCAAGCCATAGGGGAGGGTGCCGGCAGTCGCCTTGCGTACCGACTGGAGATCGAGGAAGTCGATGATCTCCTCGACCTTGCGGCGGTGCTCGAGCTCCTCCTTGCGCGCGCCGGTGAGCCAGTACAGCGAGCCGGTGAGGAAATTGTTCTTCAGCAGGTGATGGCGGCCGACCATAATATTGTCGAGCACGCTCATGTGGTGGAACAGGGCCAGGTTCTGGAAGGTGCGGCCGATGCCGAGCTTGGGGCGCGCATTCGGCGTCAGGCCGGTGATGTCGCGGCCCTGATAGAACAGCTGGCCGTCGGTTGGCTTGTAGCGGCCGGAAATACAGTTCACGATCGAGGTCTTGCCGGCCCCGTTGGGCCCGATGATCGAGAATAGCTCACCCTCGTTGATGGCGAAGCTGACGTCGGTCAGCGCGCGAACGCCGCCGAATCGCAAGGACACGCTGCGCACTTCGAGACTGGTAGCCACCAAATAAATCCCTCCCGGTGATGGCGCATTCAGCGGCGCTCTTCGTCGGCTCCTCCTGGCGATCCTAGTACGGCGCTGCCGGGGAGGCCATGCAGCACATGGTCCCGACCGCAAGCCGCGCCGCCTTTGTCCCGTTTGGGATCAAAAGCCGCATCGCCCGAGGTGGTCCTCAATAGGGGAAAGCGCTATTTTGAAATGTCTCCGGGCTGACAATTCTCGACAAAGTTTTTCGGGCGAGGGCGTTCGTAAGGATGGCGGCCTGAACGAATATGCTGCAATGCAACAAAAGGATGGAGTGACGTAACGGTGCGGCTGGCCTCTCGATCATGATTTCAGAGGATCAACTGAGGCGCTTCGCAGCCTGGTCGCGCGAGCTTACGCCGGCGGAGATCGAGGTCGCGCGTGGCGGGATCACCGAGCGGTCCTACCGCACCGGCGAGACCGTGTTCATGCGCGGCGACAAGTTCGACTATTGGGCCGGCATGGTCAGGGGCCTCGCCCGCATGGGTGGCGTGTCACGCGACGGCAAGGAGACCAGCCTTGCGGGGCTCACAGCAGGCGCCTGGTTCGGCGAGGGCAGCGTGCTGAAGAACGAATTGCGCCGCTACGACGTGGTCGCGCTCCGGGACAGTCGCGTTGCGCTGATGGAGCGTAGCGCCTTCATGTGGCTGTTCGAGAACAGCGTCGCCTTCAACCGCTTCTTGGTGCGTCAGCTCAACGAGCGGCTCGGCCAGTTCATCGGCATGCTCGAGGTCAACCGTACGCTCGATGCGACGTCGCGGCTTGCCCGCAGCATTGCCTCGCTGTTCAACCCGATCCTCTATCCGGAATCGACCGCGCATCTGGAGATCACCCAGGAGGAGATCGGCGCGCTCTCCGGCATGTCCAGGCAGAACGCCAACCGCGCGCTGAACCGGCTCGAGAAGGAGGGGCTGCTGCGGCTCGAATATGGCGGCGTCACCATTCTCAATGTCGAGCGGCTGCGCGGATACGGGGATTAGAGCGTTTTCAAGCGAAGTAGACACCGGTTCGCGTCAAGAACTCTAGCGCGCATTGGCGGGGGCGTGCACCGGCCAGAGGTCGGCGCGCCAACGGATGGCGATCGCGAGCATCGCGATGAAGCCTGCGGCAGCGTAGAGCGAGCCCGTCGCCGAGAAGCCGATGAGATCAATCAGGCTGCCGGCGGCGAGCAATCCGATCGGCAGGCCGTAGATCACCATCATCCGCACGCCCATGACGCGGCCGCGCAGGTGCGCGCTGGCTGTCTTCATCAGGATCACGGCAGCCGATATCATCGACATGCTCTGGGCGATGCCAGCGAGCACAAGGCAGGCCATCGCCACGGGTATAGTCCTGATTTCGACGAACACCAGCAGCAGCGTGTACCAAGCCAGTGTGGCGCCGATCAGAAGCCGGGCAATGCGCAGGCCACTGACCAGGCTGAGGGTAATGGAGCCGATCAGCGAGCCCAGGGCGAAGCTTGCCGAAAGGTAACCAAGACCGGTCTGATCGGTATGAAAGATATCGCGCGCGATGTAGGGCAGCAGCCCATTCGTCAGCGGAAAGGCGGTGAGATTGGCCAGGAATGCGACACACAGCGCGGCCAACATCGCCGGCCCATTCCAGGAATAGACGAGGCCTTCCTTGAGATCGCGCAGCAGCCGCGAGCCGGAATGGCTTTCCACCAGGCGGTGCTCGGCGGATTTCGGCAGTCGGGTCAGGCAGAACATCAGACCGGCGGCCAAGACATAGAGGCAGGCGATTACCACATAGACCTTGCCAATGCCGAAGGTTGCGAACAATCCGGCTCCCGTCAGCGCCCCGGCGATGCGGGCGCTGTCCTGGGTCGTGCGTGACAGGCTGATCGCCCCCACCAGCAGTTCTGACGGCATGATGTCGGCGAGCAGCGCGCTGCGAAGACCGAGATCCGACGAGCGGATCAGGCCCATGATCGTCACGATGATCATCACCTTGAGCGGCGCCAGATGGCCTGATAGCGCCAGCACCATGATGGTCGAGGCGAGCACGGTATAGGTGAGACGCAGCACGACAAGAAGTTCGCGGTGACCCATGCGGTCACCGACCATCCCGAGCACAGGAGCGATCAGCGTTCCGACATATTGCAGCGAGGCGAGTACGGTCAGTAGCAGCACCGAGCCGGTTTCGACCAGGATGTACCAGCCGAGCACCAGCGTCTCGATCTCGAACGCCCAGGAGGTGAGCAGGTCCGACGGCCATTGAAAGCGATAATTGCGGATGCGGAATGGTGCTAGCGCCGAGCGCCGCGTGGCTGCGCTCACAACGCGATGACGCGTGTCACGGCGATTCCCTGCCTGTGTTGTTTCTTCTTGGTGCAGGGCAAACTAGCGCCGGCGATGCGCGTGTCAATCGCAGCCACCGCGGGCCGCCCCTGCGCTCGGCTCCTACCTCGCTGCGGCTCCCTGCTTCCGCTCGGAAAGCGCCGTGGCCATCGCCGAGATCAACGGGCGCATGAAGAAGGCTTCATCGGGCGGCGATACGTCGGTGCGCAAACCATGCGCGGCGAGTTCGCCGGAGACTGAAGGTCCGACGGAGGCGATCAGCGTCCGGTCGAATCCCGCGCGCAGCTTCGCCTCGCAGCCATGCACCTTGGCGGCCTCGATCAGCCGGCGGACCTGGCCGAGATTGGTCAGCGCGATGGAATCGATTCGTCCCGCCGCCATATCGTCGATGGCGGCAACGATATTGGTATCAGCAGCTTTGGAGTCGTAGACGTAGGGCAGCACCGTATCGACCTCTGCACCTTGCGTGGCCAGCGCACCGATCAAAGCGCTGTGGTCCTTGTCAGGATAAAGTTGGAGGCCGAGGCGATGTCCCTTCAAATCGAGTTTGCCCAGCATCTCGATCACGCCCTCGGTGGTCGGCTTCTCCGTGGTCTGCTGCGCCTCGAGCGACAGTTCGCGCAGGGCTTTGCCGGGTTTCGGCCCACGGGTGAATTTTCGCGATTTGGCCAGCGCCGCGACAAAAGCCTGGTCGAGCCCGCGTGCGCCCGCGAGCTTCATGACCCGCCGCAGGCCCTCGCCGGTCATCAGCACGAGGTCGTCGAACGGCTTGTCGATGGCGCGGCGGATCCAGGCCTCAACCGGAGCGGCGTCCGGCGCATCCTGGATGGTGAACATCGGACACTGCACGACCTCGGCGCCTTGCTCGGCCAGGAGTTTTGAGAACTGCGCCTCCTCGCGGGTCTCCAGGATCAGGATGCGGGTGCCGTTCAAGCGGTCGGCCATGGGCGTGCTCCGGTCAGTCCAAAATCGCAATCGTCCGTTCATCCTGACTCCGTCGTCGGGATTGGCGCAAGGGCGGGGTGGTGCTAGAGCAGGACGCAAAATCGCGGATCGTTCCGCAGGCCTGCACAAACCGTTATCAAGAGCCGTCTTTTCAACCGCCATGCCCGATCATCAATACGTGCTGACCCTGTCCTGTCCGGATCGCCCCGGCATCGTCTCGGCGGTGTCGACCTTCCTGGCGAACTCCGGACAGAACATTCTCGACGCCCAGCAGTTCGACGACGTAGAGACCAAGAAGTTCTTCATGCGCGTGGTGTTCACCGCGGCCGATCTTGCCGTGGAATTGGCCGCGCTCCAGACCGGCTTTGCCGCGATCGCAGAGCGCTTCGGCATGGAGTGGCAGATGCGGGACCGCGCCGCGCATCGCAAGGTGATGCTGCTGGTGTCGAAGTCCGACCACTGCCTGGTCGATATTCTCTATCGCTGGCGCACCGGCGAATTGCCGATGACGCTCGCTGCGATCGTCTCCAATCATCCGCGCGAGGTCTATGCCGGGCTCGATTTTGGCGAGATCCCGTTCCGCTATCTGCCCGTGACCAAGGAGACCAAGCGCGAGCAGGAGGCGCAGATCCTCGATCTCGTCGCCAAGACCGGGACCGATCTCGTCGTGCTTGCCCGCTACATGCAGATCCTGTCGGATGATTTGTCGGCCAAGCTGTCCGGCCGCTGCATCAACATCCACCACTCGTTCCTGCCGGGCTTCAAGGGCGCAAAGCCCTATCACCAGGCCCATGAGCGCGGCGTGAAGCTGATCGGCGCCACCGCCCATTACGTCACGCGTGATCTCGACGAAGGTCCGATCATTGACCAGGATGTGGAGCGCATCAGCCATCGCGACACGCCTGAGGATCTCGTTCGCAAAGGCCGCGACATCGAGCGCCGCGTGCTGGCGCGCGCGATTCGCTATCATCTCGACGATCGAGTCATCCTCAACGGTAGAAAGACCGTGGTGTTCGTCGACTAGCGAATAGTGAGTGGCGAGTAGCGAATGGAAAAGGTGGCCATATTCGCCACTCCCTATTCGCCATTCGTCACCTCAGCGCATCGCGTCGCCCGAACTCGACCCGGTCGCGCCTTTCTGCGCCTGCTGATGCGCCGCCGGCATCAGCCGCTTGCGCTCGCGCTCCTTCATGTAAGCCTCGTATTGCGGTGTACCCGGCCGGGGCGGGGCATCCGCCGGCAGGCCGCCGGCCCATTGCGGGATGTAATCGCCCACTCCGGCCGAGAGTTTTTCGTTGACCGTGCCGCAGCCGGACAGGCCCGCGGCGAGCGCGAGCAGGGACACGATGGAACGGAAATGTCTGGACATAGTCGGCTGCTGCAATTGGGACGAGGGACCGGACGCCGGACGAACGGCGCGACCGGAACGGTAGCCTTCAACAAGGTAAAATAGACTTATTCGAGATAGGTATAAAAATACCTTGAAATTGAAGATCGATTCTCTGATGTGCGGATTCTGCAAGTGAAAATCGAAATCCTCCATCCCAGGTGGCGAACGCCTTCTTAGACTGCGGCCGCCGGCTCGCGACAATCTGCTTGGCCGGCGCGAGGGCTTTTTCGTTGACAGCTCCAGTTCATTTGTACAATCGTACAAATGAACTGGAGCGAACTCGGGGCTCGGGTTACCCGACGTGACCGCGACATCGTTCTCCAATGCGCGGACATTGCGCGGAATGGTCGCCAAACGTCCGATTGACAATGAGGGCGCGAAAGACGCCATGTGGCGCGCGATATCGCTCGTGCGTGGGTTAAAGTCAGGCAAGGACCGAGACAATCGGTCCACCGCACAAGAAGGTCAGGAATGAAGGGGAGGGACATCTGATGTTCGAACACAAGACGTTTTCTCGGGCGGCTGCCATTGCCGCCGTCGCGGGTCTAGCGGGCCTTGCACCGGTCAAGGCGGAAGACACCGTCAAGGTCGGTCTGATCCTGCCCATGACCGGTGGCCAGGCCTCGACCGGCAAGCAGATCGAGAACGCGATCAAGCTCTATATGCAGCAGAACGGCGATACCGTCGCCGGCAAAAAGATCGAGATCATCGTCAAGGACGATGCAGCGATCCCGGACAAGACCAAGACCGCGGCGCAGGAACTGATCGTCAACGACAAGGTCAGCTTCATCGGCGGCTTCGGCGTGACGCCGGCCGCGCTGGCCGCCGCTCCGCTGGCGACGCAGGCCAAGATTCCGGAAGTGGTAATGGCGGCTGGCACCTCCATCATCACCGAGCGCTCGCCCTATATCGTGCGCACCAGCTTCACACTGGCGCAGTCCTCGACCATCATCGGCGACTGGGCGGTGCAGAACGGCATCAAGAAGGTGGCGACCCTGACCTCGGACTACGCGCCGGGCAATGATGCGCTCAACTTCTTCAAGGAGCACTTCACTGCCGGCGGTGGCGAGGTGGTCGAGGAAGTCAAGACGCCGCTCGCCAACCCCGACTTCGCGCCGTTCCTGCAGCGCATGAAGGATGCCAAGCCCGACGCGATCTTCGTGTTCGTGCCGGCGGGCCAGGGCGGCAACTTCATGAAGCAATATGCCGAGCGTGGGCTCGACAAGGCCGGCATCAAGGTAATCGGACCGGGCGACGTCACCGACGACGATCTGCTCAACAACATGGGCGACGCCGTGCTCGGGACCGTGACCGCGCACATCTATTCGGCGGCGCATCCCTCGCAGATGAACAAGGACTTCGTCGCCGCCTACAAGAAGGCGTTCGGCAATCGTCCGGGCTTCATGGCGGTGAGCGGCTATGACGGCATTCACCTGATCTACGAAGCCCTGAAGAAGACCAACGGCGACACCGACGGCACCAAGTTGGTGGAAGCCATGAAGGGTCAAAAGTGGGAGAGCCCGCGCGGCCCGATCTCGATCGATCCGGAGACGCGCGACATCATCCAGAATGTCTATATCCGCAGGGTCGCAAGGTCGAAGTCTGACGGCGAGCTCTACAATGTCGAGTTCCAGGTCTTCGAGGCCGTCAAGGATCTCGGCAAGACCAAGAAGTGACGCGAAAGCGCGTCATCCCCGAGCGCGCTTGGCGGGCATCGGGAATCTCGTGAGCCACTTCCTGCGTCGTGCCCGGGCTTGACCCGGGCATCCACGCGGGAGCCGAAACAAGAACGTGGATGGCCGGGACAAGCCCGGCCATGATGAGACGAGTAACTCCAAGCTGAGACGATGACCTCAATCCTCACCAACCTGTTCGATGGCGTAGCCTACGGCATGCTGCTGTTCGTGCTGGCTTGCGGGCTCGCGGTCACGCTCGGCCTGATGAACTTCGTCAATCTCGCCCATGGCGCCTTCGCCATGGCCGGTGGTTATGTCTGCATGCTGCTGGTGAACCAGCACGGCTGGCCGTTCTTCGCGGCATTGCCGCTCGCTTTCGTCTCGTCGGCAGTAATCGGCATCGTGCTCGAGCGCGCGCTTTACCGCCACCTCTATACGCGCAGCCATCTCGACCAGGTGTTGTTCACAATCGGCCTCACATTCATGTCGGTCGCGGCGGTGGACTACATGCAGGGCTCCTCCCGTGTCTTCATCAATCTGCCGGCTGCGCTGGAGGGCCAGTTCGATGTGTTCGGCGTCGGTATCGGCCGCTACCGGCTGATGATCATCGTGATCTGCGGCTTGCTCACGATCGGTCTGCAGATGGTGCTCGCCAAGACGCGTTTCGGCAGCCGGCTGCGCGCCGCCGTCGATGATCCCCGCGCCGCAAGCGGTCTTGGCATCAACGTGCCGCAGGTGTTCGCCTTCACCTTTGCATTCGGATGCGGTCTCGCAGGTCTCGGCGGCGCGCTGAGCGCCGAGATTCTCGGCCTCGATCCGTATTTCCCGCTGAAGTTCATGATCTACTTCCTGATCGTGGTCACCGTCGGCGGTTCCTCCTCGATCACCGGCCCGTTTCTGGCCTCTCTTCTGCTCGGCATCGGCGACGTCGCCGGCAAATATTACGTACCGAAGATGGGACCCTTCGTGATCTACACCATGATGATCGTGATCCTCATCTGGCGCCCGAACGGCCTGTTCGGCCGCACGGCTGCGCGCTGAGCTTGCCGATGAGCGCTTCTTCCGACGTCGGTTTCCACGCTCAGCGGCATGCTCGCTGGCACTATGGCGAAGCGGCCTTCTGGCTTATCGTGCTGGCCTGCGGCTTCCTGTTTCCGTCGCGCTATCTGATCATGACCGATATCCTGCGGCTGGCGCTGTTTGCGATGTCGCTCGATCTCATCCTCGGCTACGCCGGCATCGTCTCACTCGGCCACGCTGCCTTCTTCGGCGTCGGCGCCTATGCAGCGGGGCTTCTGGCGCTTCATGGCGTCATCAACGAGCCGGTGCTGGCGCTGATCGCCGCGGGCCTTGCCGCGACGGTGCTGGGATTTGCCACCAGCTTCCTGGTGATCCGCGGCGTCGACCTGACCCGGCTGATGGTGACGCTGGGCATCGCCTTGCTGCTGGAGGCGCTCGCCGAGCGCTTCTCCAACATCACCGGCGGCACCGACGGCCTGCAGGGTATCGAGATGCAGCCGATCCTCGGCCAGATCCCGTTCGACATGTTCGGCAAGGCCGGTTTCTTCTATTCGCTGGCCGTGCTGTTCGTGCTGTTCCTGCTCGCCCGGCGCATCGTGCATTCGCCGTTCGGCCTGTCGCTGCGCGCGATCAAGAATAACCCGCTGCGCGCTGCCGCGATCGGCATTCCCGTCAACCGCCGCCTGATCGCGATCTATACGTTTGCGGCCTTCTATGCCGGCATCGCAGGGGCGCTGTTCACCCAGACCACCGCGATCGCCTCGCTCGATGTGTTCGCATTCGACCGCTCCGCCGATCTGATGCTGGTGCTCGTCATCGGCGGCACCGGCTATCTCTATGGCGGCCTGATCGGCGCGGTGATCTTCCGCATGCTGCAGGAAGTGTTCTCGACCATCACCCCGCAATATTGGCAGTTCTGGATCGGGCTGGTGCTGGTCGTGATCGTGCTGGTCGGCCGCCAGCGGCTGCACTATGGTGTGCTGTTCCTGCCCAATCTGCTGATCAAGCAGATTGCAGGGCGCAAGGCGGTCGTGACCGTGCCGGAGAGCGAGGCATGACCATCGCTCTCGAAACCCAAAATCTCGAAAAGACCTTTGGCGGTCTGCGCGTGACGCGCGATCTGTCGCTCAGGATCGAGCAGGGCGCCCGCCATGCGCTGATCGGCCCGAACGGCGCCGGCAAGACCACGGTCATCAACCAACTCACCGGTGTGCTCAAGCCGAATTCGGGCCGCATCTTGCTCGAAGGCCAGGACATCACCGATCTGCCCGTGCACAAGCGCGTGTTGCGTGGACTGTCGCGCACCTTCCAGATCAACCAGCTCTATCCCGATCTCACTCCGCTGGAGACCATCGGCCTTGCCGTCTCAGAGCGCCTCGGCCATGGCGGCGACTGGTGGCGGCGGATGGGCACGCGTAGCGACGTCAACGGCGAAATCGCCGATCTCCTGACGCGCTTCCATCTGCTCGACGTCATGAACGAGCAGACCGTGACGCTGCCCTATGGCAAGCAGCGGCTGCTCGAGATTGCCGTCGCGATCGCCGCCAAGCCGCGCGTGCTGCTGCTGGACGAGCCTGCCGCCGGCGTGCCCGAGAGCGAGCGCCACGATATTCTCGCGGTCGTCGGCAGCCTGCCGCGCGACGTCACGGTGCTGCTGATCGAGCACGACATGGACCTCGTGTTCTCCTTTGCCGACCGCATTTCGGTCCTGGTTTCCGGTGCGCTGCTGACCGAAGGCCCGCCCGACCAGGTCGCGCGCGATCCGCAGGTGAAGGCGGTCTATCTCGGCGAGGAGGCGGTCAATGTCTGACCTGCTCGCAATCGATCAGCTTCGCGCCGGCTATGGCGAGGCGGTGGTGCTGCCGAAGATGACGCTGAACCTCGCCGAGGGGCAGGTGCTGGCGCTGCTGGGCCGTAACGGTACCGGCAAGACCACGCTGATCAACTCCATCGTCGGCGTCACCCGTCGCTTCTCGGGCTCGGTCACGCTCGCTGGCACTGACGTCACGAGCTTGCGGCCCGACCAGCGGGCGCGTGCCGGCATCGGTTGGGTGCCGCAGGAGCGCAACATCTTCCGCTCGCTGACCGTGGAAGAGAATATGACCGCGGTGGCGCAGCCCGGTCCCTGGACGGTCGAGAAGGTCTACGAGATGTTCCCGCGGCTGAAGGAGCGCCGCAGCAATTTCGGCAACCAGCTTTCCGGAGGCGAGCAGCAGATGCTGGCGATCGGCCGCGCGCTGACCCTCAACCCGAAGGTCCTGCTGCTGGACGAGCCGACCGAGGGCTTGGCCCCCATCATCGTCGAGGAGCTTTTGAAGGCGATCGGGACTATCACGCGGGCGGGCGGTATCTGCTCGATCATCGTCGAGCAGAACGCGCAAAAGATTCTGGGGCTCGCCGACCGTGTTGTGATATTGGAGCGCGGAACGATCGTCCACGACGCCCCGAGCGCCGCGCTGAAGGCCGACCCGTCGGTCCTCGAGCGCCACCTCGGCGTCGCAGGGGCGGCGGCCCACTAAGAAATATCTTGGGAGTTAAGATATGCAGCGAACCAAAGCCCCCTTCCGCGCCGACGAGGTCGGCAGCCTTCTGCGCCCCGCCAAGATCAAGGACGCACGCGCGAAACTCGAGAAGGGCGAGATCTCGGCCGACGATCTGCGCAAGATCGAGGACATGGAGATCGAGAAGGTCGTGCACAAGCAGGCCTCGGTCGGCTTGAAGCTCGCGACCGACGGCGAATTCCGCCGCTCCTGGTGGCATTTCGACTTCCTGGCCAAGCTCACCGGCTGCGAGCTGTTCCACCCCGACACGGGCATCCAGTTCGCCGGCGTGCAGACCCGTCACGACGCGGTGCGGGTGATCGACAAGCTCGATTTCTCCGACGATCACCCTATGCTCGACCACTTCCGCTTCCTGAAGAAGATCGCCGACCAGGCTCACGTCACCGCCAAGATGACGATCCCCTCGCCAGCCGTGCTGCACTTCCGCGGCGGCCGCAAGTCGATCTCCAAGGATGTCTATCCCGATCTCGACGCCTTCTACGAGGATCTCGGCAAAACCTACCGCAAGGCCGTGAAGGCGTTCTACGACGCCGGCTGCCGCTATCTGCAGTTCGACGACACCGTGTGGGCCTATCTCTGCTCGCCCGATGAACTGCAGAAGGCGCGTGAGCGCGGCGACCATCCAGACGGGCTCCAGCAGATCTACGCCCGCATCATCAACTATGCGCTGGCGGAGAAGCCTGCCGACATGGTGGTGACGACGCATGTCTGCCGCGGCAATTTCCGCTCGACCTGGATTTCTTCGGGTGGCTACGAGCCGGTGGCCGAGACCATGCTCGCCGGCACCAATTACGACGGCTATTTCCTCGAATATGACAGCGACCGCGCCGGCGGCTTCGAGCCGCTGCGTTTCCTGCCCAAGGGCAACAAGGTCGTCGTGGTCGGCGTCATCACCTCGAAGTTTGGCGAGCTCGAGAAAAAGGACGACATCAAGCGTCGTCTCGAAGAGGCCGCCAAGTTTGTCCCCCTGGAGCAGCTCGCCCTGTCGCCGCAGTGCGGCTTTGCCTCGACGGAAGAGGGCAACATCCTCTCCGAGGAAGAGCAGTGGGCGAAGCTGAGCCTTGCGGTGGAAATCGCGAAGGAAGTGTGGGGCAATTAACGCATGGCGTCATTCCGGGGCGCGCTTCGCGTGAACCCGGAATCTCGAGATCCCGGGTCTGGTGCTTGCGCACCATCCCGGGATGACGACGCGCAAGCGCGTCGTCACTTCTCCGCCAGATAGACCTCGCCCAGCAGCGAGGAATTCGACCACGGCACCTGCTTGTTCTTCGTGGTCGAGACCACCTCGGCCCGCACCCGCGTCAGCATCTGCTGCACTTCGAGACCCGGTGTGCCGAGATGGCGGGACAGCGCGGCGGAGAAGGGCGAATTGGCGCCTTCGCCGTCGAGCGCGACCTGGCCCGGCGCGGTCGCGAATGCGATCAGCGTGCCGGCCCCCAGCGTCGCACCGGAACCGAGGCTCGACGGTGCGGCGAGGCCCGAGGCGCCCTCGATGCCGCGGCTGCTGCCGGCGTTGGCGACCTGCTGCGCCATCGGATTGTTGCGGCAGGCATCGAAGATCAAGATGTTGGTGCGAACCTGGTCGTCAAGGCCGGCCATGATCGTGTCCATGTCGATCATCGCCTCGGTCATGCCAGTGCCCGGCTTGAGCTCGACATCGACGGGAATGAGATAGTTGCGGCCGTCGATCTGCACGCCATGGCCGGCGTAATAGACCAGGGCCACCTGCGCCCGCGCCGCCTCGCGCAAGAAGTCGCGCGTCATCTTCTGCATCGTGGCGCGGTCGAGGTCGACGCCCTCCGACACGATGAAGCCGATGTCGCGCAGGCTCTTCGCAACGGCACGTGCGTCGTTCGGCGGATTGGGCAGCGCCTTCACATGCGCATAGGCGCCGTTGCCGATGACCAATGCCATGCGAGCGCCGCGAACAGATGGTGCAGGGGAGAGCTGCGGTGCTGCGCCCGCGTGCTGCGGGGCTGGCGCCGGTGCCGGCTGCTGCGTTGGCGATGGTGCATCGCGCGGGATCGGCACGGCTGCGACCGTCACCAGCGACAGCCGCACCTTTGCGGTGGCCTGATTGGCCTTGCTGACCGCATCGGAAGCCATGATCGCCAGTGTCGCGTTGTAGTCCTCGCGGGCGTGCGCGTAGTCGCCTTTCGCCTCATAGGCCAGCGCGCGATGAGTGTAGCCGGAGATCAGCACGCTGTTCGGCGGCGTCATGATGTTGGCGGGCGATTTCTCCTTGGCGAGCCGGATTGCCTCGCTGCCATCGGCAATGGCGCGATCGAAATCGCCCCTGGCGCGCCAGATCGCGGTGCGGCTGATCAGCGGCTGCGGCAGCGTCGGGTCGAGCCGGATCGCCTGGTTGATGTCGGCGAGCGCGGCGTCGAGATCGCCGAGCGCCTCTTTCGAGATGCCGCGGTTCAGCAACGAGAACGCCGATTTCGGATCGGCCTTGATGGCGGCGTCGTAATCGGCAATCGCCTTGGCGTAGTCGCGCTTGCCGCGCCAGGCATTGCCGCGATTATGGAAGATGCTGGCGCTGGGCGGCCCGAGCTTGAGCGCATCGTCGAAATCGGCGATGGCGATGTCGTAGTCGCCCTTGTCGTAATAGGCCGATCCCCTGAGATTGTAGACCGGCTGGCTTGGCTGCAGCCGGATCGCTTCAGTCGTGTCGGCGATGACCTTTGCGTAGTCGCCCTTCTTGTTCCAGCCGACCGCGCGCCAGAAATAGACGGTCGCGAGCTGCTCGCCCTTGAAAACCTTCAGGGCAATGATCTTGGTGCAGGCGTCGACCATCTGGTCCGCCGGCGTAGTCTCGGTCGTGCAAAGCGGCCCCAGCTGGCTGCGCGATTGGGCGGAGCAGGGCGCCGACCACAGCGCCGGGATGAGCAGGCAGAGCGCAACGAACAGGCGGCGCATGATGTTGATCCCATCAGGAGAAGTGCCTGTTTGTTGCCCGGCGGCCCCTCGGGGTTCGCGCACGCGTCATTGGACGTTGGGTAAATCAATCGACGCTATTCCATCAGTGGGCAGAATTTGGTACGACGCAGATCCCAACTTTTCTGCCCACCACCCTCCCATCCATGAAGAACGACGAAATCCTGAGCCAAATCACGGAGTTCTGCCGCAAGGCGGACATGGCGGAATCGACGTTTGGCCGGCGTGCGGTGAACGATGGGAAGCTCGTGCAGCGCCTGCGCGAGGGCAAGCGCATCACCATCGACACGCTGGAGCGGATCCAGGCCTATATCGCGGCATCCACGACCGGCGGCCTGCCGCAGCCTCGGGGGCTTCAGGTGCCGCCGGAAAAACGCGATCCGCGCGGCAATTTCCGCTTTTTCGAGAACCGGCAGAAATATCTGCTGTTCGTCCACACCTGCAGCGAAAAGCGGGTGATCGCCGACCGGGTGGCGCTGGAGCTTTCCACCATCCATCCGCGGCCGCCGGCGCTGCGCATTTTCGATGCCGGTGTCGGCGACGGCACGGTGCTGGCGCGGGTGCTGCGCGCCACGCATCAGCGCTACCCGCACATGCCGTTCTACGTGGCTGGCAAGGAGCTCAGCCTCGAGGATCTGCGCCTGACGCTGGAGAAGGTGCCGGATCGCATTTTCGAGCACCCAGCGTCGGTTTTCGTCTTCACCAACATGTTCTATTCCGAGGCGCCCTGGCTGACCCCGGCCTCGCCCGCCGCAGCTGCCGCCACCGTGTGGCACGAGGTCCCGCTGCGGGGCGCCTCATCGGGCGAGTTCGAGCAGCAAATCGCCGAGTTACGGCCGTTCCTGGAGCAGAATTGGCGTGCCGCGATCAGCCCGCGGACGGCGATGCCGCTCTACGAGCGGCCGGTCGTGCTCGTGCTCTACCGCGACGACCATCGATTCCTGCTCGATTCGACCATTCCGCGGCCCGGGCAGACCGAGGCCAATTTTGATCTCGTGATCGCATCCCAGCCATACCGGGCCCTGTCGTCGGTCAATTTCCGGGCCAAGCGGATCATTGCACCGCTGGCGCGGGCGTTGCGGCCGGGCGGCCGCCTGATCGGAATCCACTCCCATGGGCACGATCCCGGCATGGAAATGATCCAGGCGATCTGGCCCGGAGAAAACCCTTTCTCGGTGAGCCGTCATGAGCTATTGCGCGCCGTTAAGTACGAGCTCGGATCGTTGGGCCGCGACCTGAATTTTAATGCTTATGCGGATAACCGTTCGATCTTCAGGTATGATATGGAAGCGCTGCCCAACGAGGTGACGGGTACGATCGGAACCTCGACAGCCTTTGCAGCGTGGAATGCGGCGGTGTATGTCGCTCAGATTGAGGACGACCGGTTGACAGATATGACTCAAAACGGCCGCACTCTGGATGCCGCCAGGGATGTGCTGCGGAAGTACAACGGGCTCTGGTTTCTCGACGAATCCTACGTCATCTCGCGCCGGCGTGATTGACATCATCCAACTGTAAATATCGCAAACGTCCGCCGGTCGCGGTGGAACAAGGGGTTTCTTGATGCGCGCGTCCTATCTCTTCACCAGCGAGTCGGTGTCCGAAGGCCATCCGGACAAGGTCTGTGACCGGATCTCCGATGAAATCGTCGACCTGTTCTACCGCGAAGGGCCGAAAGCCGGCATCGATCCGTGGCAGATCCGTGCCGCCTGCGAGACGCTGGCGACCACCAACAAGGTGGTGATTGCCGGTGAGACCCGCGGTCCGAAGTCGGTCACCAACGAGCAGATTGAGAGCGTCGTGCGCGAGGCGATCAAGGACATCGGCTACGAGCAGGAAGGCTTCCACTGGCAGAGGGCCGACATCGAGATCCTGCTGCATCCGCAGTCGGCCGACATCGCCCAGGGCGTTGACGCGCTGCAGCCGGGCGAGGTCAAGGAAGAAGGCGCGGGCGACCAGGGCATCATGTTCGGTTACGCCACCAACGAGACGCCCGACCTGATGCCCGCGCCGATCTTCTATGCCCACAAGATCCTCCGCATGATCTCGGAAGCCCGCCACTCCGGCAAGGAGAAGGTGCTCGGTCCCGATTCCAAGAGCCAGGTCACCGTGCAGTACGAGAACGGCAAGCCGGTCGGCGTGCGCGAGATCGTGGTGTCGCACCAGCATCTGGTCGAGGACCTCACCTCCAAGCAGATTCGCGACATCGTCGAGCCCTATGTGCGCGAGGCGCTGCCGAAGGACTGGATCACGCCAAAGACCATCTGGCACATCAATCCGACCGGCAAGTTCTTCATCGGTGGCCCCGATGGTGACGCCGGCCTGACCGGCCGCAAGATCATCGTCGACACTTACGGCGGCGCGGCCCCGCACGGCGGCGGCGCGTTCTCGGGGAAGGATCCGACCAAGGTTGACCGTTCGGCCGCTTATGCCGCCCGCTACGTCGCCAAGAACATCGTGGCTGCCGGTCTTGCCGACCGCTGCACGCTGCAGCTCGCCTACGCCATCGGCGTGGCGCGCCCGCTGTCGATCTACATCGACACCCACGGCACCGGTAAGGTGCCGGAGGATCAGCTCGAGAAGGCCGCCGCCAAGGCGATGGACCTGACCCCGCGCGGCATCCGCACCCATCTCGATCTCAACCGTCCGATCTACGCGCGCACCTCGGCCTACGGCCATTTCGGCCGGACGCCTGACAACGAGGGCGGCTTCTCCTGGGAGAAGACCGATCTCGTCGAAGCGCTCAAGCGCGCGGTTTGAGTCACTTGCGTCATTCCGGGACGCCCCGATAGCGGCGGACCCGGAATCTCGATCCTCCGGATTCCGGGTTCGCTCGTTTCACGAGCGCCCCGGAATGACCGGCCAAACAAACAGGAACCCCCATGAACGCGAAGCCCGGCTTCACCGATTACATCGTCAAGGACATTTCGCTCGCCGATTTCGGCCGCAAGGAACTCTCGCTGGCCGAGACCGAGATGCCCGGCCTTATGGCCACCCGCGAGGAGTTCGGCCCGAAGCAGCCGCTGAAGGGCGCGCGCATCGCCGGCTCCCTGCACATGACGATCCAGACCGGCGTGCTGATCGAGACGCTGGCAGCGCTCGGCGCCGACATCCGCTGGGTCTCCTGCAACATCTATTCGACGCAGGACCACGCCGCCGCGGCGATCGCCGCCGCCGGCATTCCCGTCTTCGCCGTCAAGGGTGAGACGCTCAAGGACTACTGGGACTACACCGCAAAGCTGTTCGACTGGCACGGCGGTGGTCATCCGAACATGATCCTCGATGACGGCGGCGACGCCACCATGTACGTCCATCTCGGACTGCGCGCCGAGAACGGCGATACTGCATTCCTGGACAAGCCGGGCTCGGAAGAAGAGGAAGTGTTCTTCGCGCTTCTGAAGAAGCAGCTCAAGGAGAAGCCGAAGGGCTACTTCGACGAGATCGCCAAAAGCATCAAGGGCGTCTCCGAAGAGACCACCACGGGCGTGCACCGTCTCTATGACATGCAGAAGGCCGGCACGTTGCTGTGGCCTGCCATCAACGTCAACGACAGCGTCACCAAGTCGAAGTTCGATAACCTCTACGGCTGCCGTGAATCGCTGGTCGACGGCATCCGCCGGGGCACCGACGTGATGATGTCGGGCAAGGTCGCGATGGTCGCGGGCTTCGGCGACGTCGGCAAGGGCTCGGCCGCCTCGCTGCGCCAGGCTGGCTGCCGCGTGATGGTGTCGGAAGTCGATCCGATCTGCGCGCTGCAGGCGGCGATGGAAGGCTACGAGGTCACGACGATGGAAGACGCCGCCCCGCGCGCCGACATCTTCGTCACCGCGACCGGCAACAAGGACATTATCACGATCGAGCACATGCGCGCGATGAAGGATCGCGCCATCGTCTGCAACATCGGCCACTTCGACAACGAGATCCAGATCGCGGGTCTGCGCAATCTGAAGTGGACCAACATCAAGCCGCAGGTTGACGAGATCGAATTCCCCGACAAGCACCGCATCATCATGCTGTCGGAAGGCCGCCTCGTGAACCTCGGCAACGCGATGGGCCATCCGTCCTTCGTGATGTCGGCGTCTTTCACCAACCAGACGCTGGCGCAGATCGAGCTGTTCGCCAACAACAAGGACGGCAAGTACAAGAAGGAAGTCTACGTGCTGCCGAAGACGCTCGATGAGAAGGTCGCGCGCCTCCACCTCGCGAAGATCGGCGTCAAGCTCACCGAGCTGCGCAAGGACCAAGCCGACTATATCGGCGTCAAGCAGGAAGGCCCGTACAAGTCGGACCATTACCGCTACTGACCGGCTGATCACATCGACCATCGACGCGAAGCCCCGGAGCGATCCGGGGCTTTGTTGTTTCGGGGCGTGGAATTCACCTCGCTTTGCGGCTGTCTGACGGTCGATTGCCGATTGACCGCCAGGAGAGACGGGCTGACAATCCTCCCCGGCGGAGGAAACCATGCAGCAAGAACATTTCGACGTGCTGATCGTCGGTGCCGGGCTATCGGGCGTCGGCGCGGGCTACCATCTGCAGACCAAGTGCCCGGGCAAGAACTACGTCATTCTCGAGGGACGCGACTGCATGGGCGGCACCTGGGACCTGTTTCGCTATCCCGGCATCCGCTCGGACAGCGATATGTTCACGCTCGGCTATTCCTTCAAGCCGTGGACCGATCCGAAGGCGATCGCCGACGGGCCACAGATCCTGAACTACGTGCGCGAGACCGCAGCCGAGAACGGTATCGACAAGCACATTCGCTTCCGCCATCGCATCAAGCGCGCGGCGTGGTCGACGCCGGAGGCGCGCTGGACCGTCGAGGTCGAGCGCACGGCAGGTGAGGGCGCCACCGAGCTCGTGCGCTTCACCTGCAATTTCCTGTTCATGTGCGCGGGCTACTACAAATACGAGGCGGGCTATACGCCGGAATTCAATGGCGTCTCTGATTTTGCCGGCCGCATCGTGCATCCGCAGAAGTGGACCGAGGATATCGACTACGCCGGCAAGCGCGTCGTCGTGATCGGTTCGGGCGCAACGGCGGTGACGCTGGTGCCGGAGCTCGCCAAGACAGCGGCGCAGGTCACCATGCTGCAGCGCTCGCCGACCTATGTGGTGTCGCGTCCGGCGCAGGACCCTGTCGCCAACAAACTGCGACGCAACCTGCCGGCGCGGTTGGCCTATCATCTGATCCGCTGGCGCAACGTGATGTGGGGCATGTTCTTTTTCCAGCTCAGCCGGCGGCGGCCGGACAAGGTGAAGAACCTGATCCTCGGTGGCGTCCGTATGGCGCTCGGGCCGGACTACGACATCGCGACCCATTTCACGCCGCGCTACAACCCCTGGGACCAGCGGCTCTGCCTCGTGCCGGACGGCGATCTTTTCAAGGCAATCCGCGAAAAGCGCGCCGCCGTGGTTACCAACGAGATCGACAGTTTCACCCACGACGGCATCCGCCTCAAGGACGGCAGCGAGCTTCCCGCCGACATCATCGTGACTGCGACGGGCCTGGTGCTCCAGGTCGTCGGCGGCCTCGAGGTCAGCGTCGACGGCCGTACCGTCGATTTCGCCAAGACGCTCACCTACAAGGGCATGATGTATGCCGACGTGCCCAACATGGCGTCGGCCTTCGGCTACACCAATGCGTCCTGGACGCTGAAATGCGATCTTACCTGTGAATACGTCTGCCGGCTTATCAACTACATGGACCGGCATAATTTCCGGCAAGCCATGCCGCACAACGAGGACCCTGAGATCACCGCGCAACCGTCGCTGGATTTCACCTCGGGCTATGTGCAGCGCTCCGTCGCAAAGATGCCAAAGCAGGGCTCGAAGCGGCCATGGCGGCTGTACCAGAACTACGCTCTCGACATCGTCTCCTTGCGCTTTGGCAAGATCGATGACGGCGTGATGCGATATTCCTGATCACGCCGCCACCGTCGCGTCTAGGTCTTGCGCGTGGTGAGCGCGAGGCCGAGGTCGATCGCGAGCGCCAGCACGACGGCGCCGCCGCCGAGGGCGAACAGGACGAGATAGTCGCCGCCGGTGTTCGCATAGATCCACGAGAAGCCGTAAGCGGCGGCCGCCTGGAACAGCGCAAAGCTGGTCGTGGCCTGGCTCCATGTCGCACGCTGCTGCTCGCTGGAGTGCGGAACAAGTTCATGGATGCGTCCGAGTACCAGGGGGACGATGCCCGGCGTGAAGCCGCCAACCACGACGCTCGACACGATCAACGAAAGAGGTGCGGTGCTGACGGTGGGCAGCAGCACGGCGGCTGCTTCGATCAGAAAGGCTGCGCGCAAGGCCGGGCCGAATCCGGAGCGGTCGCCGAGATGGCCGGTGACCAGCGGGCCGACGATCGCGCCTAGGCCGTACAGCACCCAATAGCGCGATCCGGCGGCAATGCCCTGGCCAAGGCCTCGTGCCACGAAATCGACGATGAAGACCATGTACGGCACAAGCGCCACCGCGTTGAGTCCGTACTGGATCAGTAGTGCGCGGATGGCAGGAGAGGCATGTCGTTGCTTGGCATGATGCGGGGACGCCGCATCAGCCTTGGTTTCCGCAGGCCAGTTCCACCAGCTCGCGAATGTCAGCACGGCCGAGAGCACGCCGAGGCCAACCCAGCTCTGCCGCAAGCCCTGCTGCAGCAACAATGGCACCAGCGTGCCCGATGCCGCAACGCCGAGGCCAACGCCCGCAAAGATCACGCCACCGACGATGCCGCGGCGCGCCGGCGAGGTGTGCGGCAGAATGACGGACGCTGCCAGCACCATGATGATTCCGCCGGTGAGGCCGGAGAGAAAGCGCCAGGCGAAGAACCAGGTGAACGATAGAGGGGCCGAGCTGGCAAAGAAGGAGAGGGTCGCCAGCAGCATCATTGCGCGCAGCGCGCGCACGGCGCCGATGCGTGCAGCGACAGCCCGCGCCGCGAGCGCGCCGGCAAGATAGCCGGCGAGATTTGCTGCGCCGAGATAGACAACATCGGAGGCGTTGAACCATTTTGCCGCAATCAGCGCCGGTATCAGCGGCGTGTAAGAAAAGCGGGCGAGGCCAAGCCCGACCAGCGAGGCGGACAGTCCCGCCACTGCATAGCGCCACGTTTGTCGTAAGGTCGTACCCGGCCGCCTATGCGACCAAGCCTCGACATATTGCTTCGTGTCTACGTTGGTCATGTCATTGTCCTCGCGCGAGGGCGCGCGGATGCGCCTAATGGCCGGCGCTCTGGCCGCCGTCGACATGCAGGATCTCGCCAGTGACGAAAGACGCGCTCTCCAGGTAGAGCACGGCATCGACGATGTCGGACATCTCGCCCATGCGGCCGACCGGGTGCATCGCGCCGAGCTGGGCGTGCGTCGAGGCCGGGTGCATCGGCGACTTGATGACCCCGGGCGCAACCGCATTCACGCGGATGCCGCGCTTGGCATATTCGATCGCGAGCGACCTGGTTGCCGCGTTCAGCCCGCCCTTGCTCAGCGAGGCCAGCACCGAGGGCACCTTAGAGTTGGCCTGATCGACCAGTGTCGTGGTGATCTGGACGACGTGGCCAGATCCCTGCTTCTCCATCTCGGCGATGGCGAGCTGAGTGATGTTGAAGAAGCCTGCGACGTTGGTGCCCATCACAGCCGCATAGTCCTCTGCGGTATATTGCGTGAACGGCTTTGCGACGAAGATGCCGGCGTTGTTGACCAGCGTGTCGACGCGGCCGAAGCGGGCGATCGCCTGTGCGACTACGCGCTCGGCCGTTTTTCGGTCGGCGATGTCGCCGGCAACGGCGAGAACGTCGTCATCGCCCGACGGCTTGATCGACCTTGCCGTGGCGGCCACGCGATAATTGCGATCGCGAAAACCCTGAACGAGGGCGGCGCCGATGCCCTGCGATGCACCGGTGATGATGGCAACCTTCTGCTCGATACCCATGACGGGCTCCTGATGTTGATCCGTGCCAGCGCTCGCCGGCCTGGGGTCTGACGTAGGCCGCGGCGGCCCGGCTGCGAAGACGCGCCGTCCGGCAGACACTCTTTCGCGGCGCGCACGAATGCCGGACCGGCGCCAGGCGGGAGTTGTCGCGGTGGGGGCGAACGCCTAGCTTGGCGGTGGAAGCTCACAGGGCCGCGGGAAGGCATGGATCGTCTCGATGCAATGAAGGTGTTCGTCCTTGCGGTAGATGAAGGCAGCCTTGCCGCCGCGGGACGAAAGCTTGGTCGTTCGCCGGCGGCGGTCAGCCGCGCCATCGCCTTCCTGGAAGAGCGGGTCGGCGCCGAGCTGCTGCATCGGACCACGCGGTCAATCAAGCTGAGCGAAGAGGGCGAGCGCTACGTGGCGGTCTGCCGCCGCGTGCTGATCGAGCTGGAGGAAGCCGACGATATTGCCGCTGGCCCGCGCACCGCGCCGCGCGGCCTGCTCACGATCACGGCTCCGGTGGTGTCGGGCGAGATGGTGCTGCGGCCGATCCTGGATGCGTTTCTCGACGCCTATCCGACGGTATCGGCGAAGCTCCTCCTGTTCGACCGCGCGGTCAATCTCATCGATGAAGGCGTGGATATCGCGCTTCGCATCGGTCCGCTCGCGGACTCTGCGATGGTGGCGACGCGGATCGGTGAGGTCCGCCGTGTCGTCGTGGCCGCTCCTCGCTATCTCAAGCAACACCCGCAGATCGCGGAGCCAAGCGATCTCGCCAAGCATCAGGTCGTCGCGATGGCCCATCTTCCCAATTCATGGACGTTCAAACCGCCGAAAAACTCGTCAGCGCCCCGCACCGTCCAGTTCACCCCGCGTCTCACCGTCAGCAGCACCTATGCCGCCGTGGCTTCCGCCGTCGCCGGGCGCGGCGTTGCGCGAATGTACTCGTATCAGGTCGCCGAGCAGGTCGCGCGCGGCGAACTCGAGATCGTGCTTGCCGGTGACGAGGACCCGGAGATGCCGGTTCACCTGATCTGCCCGCAGGGTCGGCTCTCGGTGCCGAAGGTGCGCGCTTTCACCGACTTCGCAGTCCCCCGCCTCAAGAAGCAGTTCGCGCTACTTAAAAAGAGCATTGGTGCGCGCTAAACATTGCGGCCGCTCCGCGACTGCCAATGCGTTGTTTTGCGTATACGACCGCCAGCCTGAATCGGTGAAGGTTCCAAACGGTTAACGCCGATTTAACGGATGAGTCCTAGCCTGTCTCGGCCGGGGTTACTCGCGAGGCCGAGGTGAGCCCAATGGAAGCCCAGAAGATCGCGGTCGATGCCGTCGTCGCGCTGACCGATTGTGACCGCGACGCCGTCATTGCATTCATCCGCCGGCTTTATCTCGCCGGGGTCACCGACCCGAAGCGCCTGACCTTCAAGGGTCTCCAGGCGCTGTCCAGGGCGTAATCCGGCCGCTTCGGCCGATTTTGACTCCAGATTCCGCTCCCCGGGCGCTCCTGACTGTGATTGCAACCCCTTGGTGAATATCTTGCCGCTTGGGCGGGGTCGGGTTACACGACAATCCGGCTGGGTCACTCGGGATTGGGGAAATGCTGAAACAGCTTTTTGCGCCGCAACTTGTCATTTTGTATGTGCTTGTGGCATCGACGATTTACGTTCACTTCCGCGGCAAGCAGCGGCTGCGCTTCGCGCGCCAGCTCGGCGATCACTCGACCTATCTCGCGCCCTACAATGTGCTGATGTATGCGGGCTCGGCGGTGCCGAACAAGCCGGTGATCTCGGTCGAGCAGTTTCCCGAGTTGAAGCCGCTCAGCGAAAACTGGGAAACCATCCGCGACGAGGCTGTACGCCTGTTCGACGAGGGCTTCATCCGCGCCGCCGCCAAGAACAACGACTGGGGCTTCTACTCGTTCTTCAAGAGTGGCTGGAAGCGGTTTTACCTGAAATGGTACGACGACTTCCTGCCCTCGGCGAACACGCTGTGTCCGAAGACGGTGGAGCTGCTCAAGTCGATTCCGAGCGTCCACGGCGCAATGTTCGCGATGCTGCCGCCGGGCGGCAAGCTCGGCGCCCACCGCGATCCCTTCGCCGGCTCGCTCCGCTACCATCTCGGTCTCGTGACGCCGAACTCGAACAAGTGCCGAATCCTCGTCGATGGCGTCGAATGCGTCTGGCGCGATGGGGAAGCCTTCATGTTCGATGAGACTTTCATCCACAGGGCCGAGAATGCGACCGACGTCAATCGCATCATCCTGTTCTGCGACGTCGAGCGTCCGATGAAGTACGGCTTCATGACCGCGATCAATCGCTGGGTCAGCCATCACATCGTCAAGGCGTCGGCGACCCAGAACGTCGATGGCGAGCATGTCGGCGCGCTTAACAAGGTGTTCGGCAAGCTCTACGAGATCCATCTCGGCAGCCGAAAGGTCAAGGAGTGGAACCGCAACGTTTACTACTCGCTGAAATATTCGCTGACGGCGCTGGTTCTCGGCCTCATCGTATTCTCGGCGCTGAGGTGATCGGCGGACACCACGTTGCCTGAATCAAAACGGAGCAGGCAATGGGCTCGTTGCCACTTGCAAACACCGCGACCGTGCAGTTCTTCCGCGAGTGGCTGGAAACGTTCTCAGGGTATGTCCGCGAGGTCGACTACGCCTCGGCGCGGCCACTGTTTCATCCTGAAGTCCTGGCGTTTGGCACACACAACGATGTCATCCCCGGCCTCGATCAGTGGGTCACCACGCAGTGGGACAACGTCTGGCCGAAGACGAGCGACTTCCGATTTGTGCTCGACCAGATCTCGATCCTGGCGTCTTCCGATAGCTCCATGGTGACGGTGATCGCGCCGTGGACGAGCACGGGCTACCATCCTGACGGTCGCGCGTTTCCGCGCCCTGGCCGCGCCACCATGATCTTTTCGAGGAATGGTGATCGCTGGCTGTGCGTGCATTCGCACATGTCCCTCAATCGCGGTGTGCCCCAGACAAGCCACGCCGACCGGCCGGTGAAGGCCTGGTAGAGCCAGCGGAAATGAAAAGGCCCCGAACGATGTTTGGGGCCTTTTGATTTCTAGGTGCCGTGCAGCTTATTCCGGCTGGCCGATGCTCACCTTCAGTGTGCCGACGCCGTCGACGCCGCATTCGAGCTTGTCGCCAGGCTGGAGCTGCGACACGCCGGCCGGCGTGCCCGTCATGATGATGTCACCGGCGGCGAGCCTCACCTGCTGCGAGAGCTGCCAGATCGTCTCCGGCACGTTCCAGATCATCTGTTCGAGATCGCCTGTCTGGGCTTCCTTGCCGTTGACCGTGAGCCAGATCTTGCCCTTGATGGGATGGCCGATCTTGGAGGCTGGCTGAATGGCGGAGGCGGGCGCCGAGCCGTCGAACGACTTGCCGATCTCCCAGGGGCGCTCCTTCTTGCGCGAGGCGATCTGAAGGTCGCGGCGCGTGAGGTCGATGCCGACGGCATAGCCGTAGACATGGTCGAGCGCCTTGTCGGCGGGGATGTTCAGCCCGCCGCTCTTCAGCGCGACGATCAGCTCGACCTCGTGATGCAGGTCCTTGGTCAGCGGCGGATAGGGAATGGTGGCGCCATCCGGCACGAGCATGTCGGCGTGCTTGGCGAAGAAGAACGGCGGCGCGCGCTCGTCATTGCCCATCTCGCGAATGTGCTCGAGATAGTTGCGGCCGACGCACCAGATGCGACGCACCGGATAGCGGCCGGCCTCGCCGACGACGGGGAGCGAAGCCTGGGGCGGAGGCGGGATCACGTAGGAGGCGGCGTTCATGAGGCGGTCTCGCTGCTCTTGAGGTGGGGAGAACTCTATGCGGTGGCGCTGATCGGCGCCAGAGCGCCGGCGTCGTGATGTTGCAGGCGGAAGAACGAGGCGTAGCGGCCCGAGCGGCGCAGCAGTTCGTCGTGACGGCCCTGCTCGACGATCTCGCCGCCCTCGACCACGAGGATGCTGTCCGCGTGCATGATGGTGTGCAGGCGATGCGCGATCACGATGGTGGTGCGGTTCTGGCAGAGGTGCTCGATCGCCTCCTGCACCTGCCGCTCGGACTCGGAATCGAGCGCGGCGGTTGCTTCATCGAGCAGGATGATCGGCGCGTTCTTGATCAGCGCGCGCGCCACCGCGATGCGCTGGCGCTGGCCGCCGGAGAGCTGCGTGCCATGCTCGCCGACCGGCGTGTCATAGCCGAGCGGGAAGCTCATGATGAAATCATGCGCGCAAGCGGCCTTCGCGGCCTCGATGATCTCGTCCTCACCCGCGCCCGATTTGCCGAAGGCGATGTTGTTGCGGATGGTGTCGCGAAACAGATAGACGTCCTGGCCGACATAGGCGGTCTGGGCCCGCAGCGATTTTCGCGAGATCGCGCCGATCGACTGGCCGTCGATGACGATGTCGCCTTGCGTCACCTCGTAGAAGCGCAGCAGCAGCGCCAGCACGGTCGACTTGCCGCCGCCGGACGGGCCGACCAGCGCCGTGACCTTGCCGGGCTCGGCAACGAAGCTCATGCGGTTGAGGACGGTCTCGCCTGAGCGGTAGGAGAAGCTGACATCGCGCAGGTCGATGCGGGCGTCGGTGAGCTTCAGCGCCGGCTTGTCGTCGTCGGAATGCTCGCTCGCCGGGCTGTCGATGATCTCAAGCAGCATCCGTGCGCCGACGAGCTGACTGTTCAAATCGATATTGAGCCGCGCCAGCCGCTTGGCCGGCTCGGTCGCCATCAGGAATGCGGTCATGAATGAGAAGAAGGCGCCCGGCGTGGCGTTGAGCGCGACCACGCTGTAGCCGCCATAGAGCAGGCAGCCGGCGACTGCGAAGCCGCCGAGCATTTCCATCAGCGGGTTGGAGCGGTTGGCAACGCGGGCCATCTTGTTGGCGTTGCGCTCGACGATCGCGATGTTCTCTTCGATGCGCTTCTGCATGGTGTCTTCGAGCGTGAACGCCTTCACCGTGCGGATGCCTTGCAACGATTCCTGCATCGTCTCCATGATGTCGGCGGTGCCGGTGAACTGGTTGTAGGCGAGGCCCTTGATGCGCTTGACCAGCTTGCGCAGCACCAGCATCGCCGGCGGCACCGCGACAAGGCCGATGAGCGACATCAGCGGATCCTGCCACACCATCACGCCGATCATGGCGACCAGCATCAAGAGGTCGCGACCGACGGCGTTGACCAGCATGTTGAGCACGTCCGTGATCGACTTGGCGCCGGCCGTGAGCCGCGCCAGGAATTCGGACGAATGCCGTTCGGAGAAAAAGCCGACGCTCTCGCGCATCAGTTTTGCGAACAGCTGGCGCTGGTTGGTGGCGAGGATGGCGTTGCTGATCTTGGTCAGGATCACCATGTGGCCGTAGGTCGCCACGCCCTTGATGAACAACAGAATCACCGTGATGCCCGAGAACATCGCGATGCCCGGGATGTTCTTGTCGACATAGGCCTGGTTGATGACTTGGCCGAGCACGTAGGTCGCGCCTGCGGTCGCACCCGCGGCAGCCGCCATCAGCGTGAAGGCCACGAGGTAGCGCCGCCAGAAGACGACCCCCTGTTCCATGACCAGGCGGCGGATGAGGATCATCGCCGCATAGGGATCGTCGGTGATTTTCTTTGGAAACTGGGCCATCCGTAGTCCATTGACGGCGCTGGGAAAAGCCTGCCCGCGCGTCAGGGATCGAATGGCCTCTGTGCCCGCTAAAGCTGCGCTTTTCAAGCCCAATTAAAGGCTTGCGCAGGATGCGATTCTAGGCCGAGACGGCTTGGCGAAGCTCGCCGTGGCGCTCCCGGAACAGCTTGTCCTCCCAGGCCAGCGCGTGGGCCGCGATGATCTCGAGGTCCTCGTATTGCGGCTTCCAGTCGAGCAGGCCGCGGATGCGGCTGGTGTCGGCGACCATGGTCATGATGTCGCCGGGCCGACGCGGGGCGTATTGTACGGCGAAGCTGCGGCCCGAGACACGGCGCACCGCGTCGATGGTTTCCAGCACTGAATAGCCGCGGCCATAGCCGCAATTCAGCGTGGTCGAGGCGCCGCCATTGCGCAAATAGGCCAGCGCCGAGCGGTGCGCCTGCGACAGGTCTGTGACGTGGATGAAGTCGCGGATGCAGCTGCCGTCCGGGGTCGGATAGTCGGTGCCGAACACGTCGATCTTGGCGCGCTGCCCGGTCGCCGCCTCGACCGCGATCTTGAGCAGATGTGTGGCGCCGACGGTAGCAAGCCCGATGCGCGCCTGCGGATCGGCGCCGGCGACGTTGAAATAGCGCAAGGTGACGTACTGCATGCCGTAGGCGGCGGCGACGTCGTGCAGCATGATTTCGGTCATCAGCTTCGACGAGCCGTAAGGCGACAGCGGCCGGGTCGGCGCGTGCTCGGGCACGGGCACCTGGTCCGGATTGCCGTAGACGGCGGCGGTCGAGGAGAAGATGAAGCGGCCAATGCCGCGCTTGACTGCGACGTTGAGCAGATTGCGCGCGGTGGTGAAGTTGTTGCGATAATAGCCGAGCGGATCGCGCATCGAGTCCGGCACGACCACGGAGCCCGCGAAATGGATGATGCTTTCGACATTATGCTGGGCAATCACGCCCTCGAGCAGGTTCTCGTCGCCGGCATCGCCGATGAACAGCGGCACGCGCTCGGGCAGATAGGCGGAGAACCCGGTGGAGAGATCGTCGATCACGACGACATCCTCGCCGGCTTCCGCCAGCGCCAGGACCGTGTGACTTCCGATATAGCCGGCGCCGCCGGTGACTAGCACAGTCATGATCTCACCCGTCCTCGATCAACGCGCCAAGTTAACGTCTGCGTGGTGAAGAGGGGGTATCGGCGGTCTTGAACTGGTCACTATGCTTAATGTTGCGTATAGGAGACGCACCAAACGGAGCATGACGTGGCGAATTCCCCCAGCGATCTCGAAGTGATCGTGCCAAATTTGCACAGGCGCTATTCAGGGGTCACCGCGACCAACCGGATGGTGGCGCCGCGGCTGGCAAAGCTCTTTCACGCGGGCTGGTTCGGCTCGGACGCGCCGGAGGGGATTGCGCGGCTCGGCTTCAGTGTTGTCCTGAAACTATGGCGCCGCAAGTCGCCCGTGATCTGGCATGCGCGGCGCAATAACGAGATGATCGCAGGCGTGCTACTCCGCGCACTCGGCTGGCCGCTCAAGCTGGTGTTCACCTCGGCGGGGCAGCGCCATCACAGCTGGATCACGCGTTGGCTAATCCGTCAGATGGATGCGATCATTGCGACATCCGGCATCTCCGCCTCGTTCCTGAAAGTGCAATCGACGGTGGTACCCCACGGCGTCGACACCGACACCTATGCACCGCCGAAGGATCGCGCCGCCGCGTTCGCAGAAAGCGGTTTGCCGGGTCGCTACGCCATCGGCTGCTTCGGTCGCGTCCGCGCGCAAAAGGGCACGGATGTCTTCGTCGATGCGATGTGCCGGCTGTTGCCGCTCTATCCTGACTTCACTGCCGTCATCGTCGGTCAGGTCACAGCCGAGCAGATACCGTTTGCGAATGATCTGAAGAGTCGCATCGAGGCTGCCGGCCTGCAATCGCGCATTGTCATCACGGGCGAGCTGCCGATCGAGCAAGTGCAGCGTTGGTATCAACGATTGACGATCTACGCCTTCACCTCGCGCAATGAAGGTTTCGGCTTGACGCTGATCGAGGCGATGGCGGCGGGCAGTGCCCTTGTCGCCGCGCGCGCCGGTGCGGCCGAACTTGTGGTGGAGGATGGCGTGAGTGGCGTGCTGATTGCGCCAGGTGATGCTGAGGTCCTGGCGGCAGCGCTGGAGCCGCTGATGCGCGATGTCGCTAAGGCGACTGTGATGGGTAAGTGCGCACGCGAGCGAGTACTCGCCAAGTTTAGCCTGAACGCGGAAGCGGCTCGGATCGGCGAGATCTATCGGCAGCTACTCTGAAGTGCTTTTGCAATGCGAAAAAGCCCATGCACAGTGGCGGTGCGAACCAAGCCAATTGCTCGCCAGCGCGGACGATCGGAATGCTGATTTCCGAAGTTTGTTTGCCTCGTCGGACAAAACAGTTGTAGTCGGCATCATCCCAAAAACTGCAGACGGCATTTCGCCGCCGGGCGCGCAATTCGGCGACCCTCATGTACGTCTTGATCAGGCCGACGTCTCGCGGCTCGACTTCTTCCTGGTCTTCTGACGCAGGAAGCTGACTTCGAGCGCGTCGCCATTGACGCGATCGAGCTGGCATCTGCGATAGGCAAGTCCGGTTGAAGAAAGCACGAGGAAGAACTCGTTCAATACAAGCCCCTCAATGGAGGTCTCGACCTGGAGCGTGGCGGAGGTCTCGGACACGTGCTTAACCTGGCAGGGGCGGCGCCAGGTGCCATCTACCGCCATCATCTGTGCCGTCAGCGGCCGCTCGAAGACGACGCGATGGCTCTTGCGTTCCTTGTCTGTGGACATGTCTAGCGTTTCGTCTGCGGCTGCGAATAGGCGCCTGCGACTCTTGTTGTTGTGTGCGGCGCCGGGCGCAGCCTGCGCTCGTAAGTGTCAGCAAGATCGAGCAGACGCTTTTTGGTGAACGAGTCCGCTTTGGTCGCGAGCTCGCGGATCTCTTGAGCGCGCACTTTGATGAAGTTTTCGTCCATCGACTGTATCCTCCGGAAAGCCAAGGATGCCAAGTCTTCCCAAAGGTGTAAGCAACATATGTTAGGCTGAAGCGATCCGACGGATCGCTCTACCCCCGCTTGGACTGGGCAATCACGTTGGTCACAAACGCATCGAGGTCGCCGCCGGGAAAGAGAAAGCTTGGCAGTCCAAGCGCTTTACCGGCCTCGAGATCTCTCAACTGATCTCCAATCACAAAGCTGCCGTTGAACAGCACCGGCCAGTGCTGAATCAGATCGCGCAGCATTCCGGGCGCGGGCTTACGCCAGTCGTGCTCTTGGTTGTAGCCGGCGACCGTTCCTTCCGGATGATAGGGACAAAAACGGATGTCGTCGATCCGCGCACCTTCGCGGGCAAGCTCGTCGCGCATCCAGTCGTGCAGCTTCTTTACGTCAGCTTCGGTGAAAAGACCTCGCGCGACGCCGGACTGGTTGGTGAACACGAAGACCCAATAGCCGGCTTCGTTGAGGCGCCGTATGGCCCTGCTGACATTGGGCATCCAGCGGATGCGGTCACGCGTGGCGATATAGGCGTCGTCGTGGTTGATGACGCCATCGCGATCGAGGAAGGCGGCCGGCTTCGCCGCGCGCCTGTCAGACCTTTGGCACTCAGACATCTACGAATCGCTCTCTCCCGGCAAGAACGTCTCTCGCAATCCCTACCACCTCACTCGCCGCGATATCCCGCATGCAGCGATGGTCATTCTTCCTGCAAACCGTGAGTTGGCACGGTTGGCATGAAAGCACGCTCTTATGCTGAACCACGGTTGCGGCGAGGCCATTGAGGGGCGCCCAAAGATAGGGGCTGGTCGGGCCAAAGATGCCCATGGTGGGCGTGCCCAGCGCGGCCGCGATGTGCATCAGGCCTGAATCATTGGAAATCGCGACGCCGGCCGCCGCCATGGCGAGTACGCCATTGCGCAAATCGTTGCCGGTGAGATCGCGCACGCCGGGACTGCCGGCTGCGACGATCTCCTGGGCGAGGCCCTTTTCGGCAGGGCCGCCCACCACCCAGACCTCCAGCCCGCGCTCGATCAGCAGGCGGGCGGCCTCGGGATAATAGGTCCAACGCTTGGAGGGGCCGACCGAGCCGGGGGCGAGCGCCACGGCGGCGCCGCTGGAGAGGCCGTTGGCTTGGCGCCAACGGGCGATCTCGTCGGCCGGGACGCGCAATTGGGGCACCGGCCATTCGGGGGGAAGCGGCGCGCCATCCGGCTGGGCCAGAGCGGCATTCTCGTCGATGAAGCGGGGCAGCTTGCTCTCGCCCCAGCGCCATCGGTTGATGAGTCCAAACCGGAATTCGCCAATCCAGCCGACCCGTTCGGGGATACCGGCCAGCGTCGGCGCGATGGCGGCCTTCCAGGTACGGGGCAGCACGAGGGCCGTGCCGTAGTTCCGCTCGCGCAGGAGCTCTGCCAAGCCGAACTGGCGGCGAACCGCTAGGCGGCTGCGCGGTAAATCCCATACGATCCCGCTGCGCACACCCGGCATATAGTCGACCAGGGGAGCGCAGAGAGTGGTCGTCAAGAGATCGACCGGCCGATTCGGCCAGCGTTCCTTTAGGACCCGAACAACCGTATGATTCCGAACGAAATCGCCGATCCACATATAGGGGATGATCAGGATCGGTCGCGTGTCGCTACGTTCCCCACTCCGGTCAAAATGCGAATCAATATTCATTCTTTGATTGACCAAGACGCCCTGATGCCCGCTTCGGTTATCCGCTTCAGACCGGCAGGTAAAGACGGCAGAAGCAAGTCCAAGAGCGTCAACCCAAACCGCTTACACTTTTGTGGATGATGCGCTACGGCAGGGCTTGGACCGCAAAAAATGTTCAGGCAGGTATTTGGAATGTTGCTGGTGACTGGCGGAGCCGGTTTTATCGGATCGAATGTCGTTGCTGCGCTCAACGAGGCCGGGCATCCTGGTGTCGTGATCTGCGATCTGCTGGGCAGCGAGGGCAAATGGCGCAATCTGGCAAAGCGCCAACTTGTGGATATCGTCCCCCCCGCCGAGCTCCATGGATGGCTGAAGGGCCGCAAGTTGGACGCCGTAATCCATCTTGGGGCAATTTCCGAGACCACCGCGACCGACGGCGATCTCGTAATCGAAACCAATTTCCGGTTCTCGACGCGCCTGCTCGACTGGTGCACGGTGAACACGGTGCCGCTGATCTACGCCTCTTCCGCCGCGACGTACGGAGACGGCGCGGAGGGTTTTGACGACGATGCCTCGCTGCCGGAGCTGAAAAAGCTGCGGCCGATGAATCTTTACGGTTGGAGTAAGCATCTCTTCGATCTTGCGGTCGCCGGGCGCGTCATGAAGGGCGATCCGCTGCCACCTCAATGGGCAGGGCTGAAATTTTTCAACGTGTTCGGCCCGAACGAATACCACAAGGGTACGATGATGAGCGTGCTGGCGCGCCGCTTCGACGACGTCAAGGCAGGCCGTGTTGTTCAACTATTCAAGTCTTACCGAGATGGCATCGCCGATGGCGACCAGCGCCGCGATTTTATCTATGTCGACGACGTCGTGCGCGTCATTCTATGGCTGCTGGCGACGCCCTCGGTGTCGGGGCTGTTCAATGTCGGCACCGGCAAGGCGCGCAGTTTCCGGGAATTGATGCTGGCTGCGTATGCAGCGCTCGGCACCAAACCCAATATCGATTACGTCGACATGCCCGAGCAGATCCGCGGCAGCTACCAATATTACACGGAGAGCAAGGTCGATCGTCTATACCGTGCCGGATATAACGGTGGCTTTACGACGCTCGATGACGCGGTGAAGGCCTATGTCGGGAACTTTCTCGACCGGCCAGATCGCTTCCGTTGAGGCCTATTCATCATGCCGACGCCCATTCTCGATTTCGATGCTCTGGCACAAGCGATCTCTCAGCGCACGGTGCTCTGCATCGGCGACATTATGCTGGACGAGTTCGTTTATGGCGAGGTGTCGCGAATATCACCGGAAGCGCCGACACCAGTTCTCGCCGCCCAGCGCAGCGAGATCCATGTCGGAGGCGCCGGCAATGTTGCGCGCAATGTAGTGTCCCTCGGTGCGCACTGTGTCTTCGTCGGTCTCGTCGGCGAGGACGATGCGGGCGCGCGCCTCGGCTCCGCGCTAGCAGGATACGCCGGCATTGAAAGCGCGCTGGTGTGCGACCCATCACGGCCGACAACTCGAAAAGTCCGCTTTGTCTCCGAACATTTTTCGACACATATGCTGCGCGCGGATTGGGAGCAAGCGCTGCCCGCCTCCGACGAGGTCGAGACGGAATTGATCAAGGCGATCCTACCGCAAATCGCGCGCGCCGATATTGTGCTGCTGTCCGACTATGCGAAGGGCCTGCTGACTGCGCGCGTGATCCGTCACACCATCGATGCCGCGCGACAACTCGGCAAGCCCGTGATCGTCGATCCCAAGAGCCTGAACTGGGCGATCTATCGCGGCGCCACGTTGCTGACGCCCAACCGCAAAGAATTTGCCGAAGCGACCCGTAGCCGCGCCGACACGCCGCAGAGCGTCGTCGATGCCAGCGAGGACGTGATGCGGCTTGCCGATTGTGAGGCGATCCTAATTACCCAAGGCGAGCACGGCATGACGTTGGTGCCGCGTCATGGCGAAGTCGTCCATGTTCCAGCTTTCCCGGCGGAGGTGCGCGACGTCTCCGGCGCGGGCGACACCGTCGCTGCCACGCTTGCGGTCTCGATCGCGGCAGGAGCTGATTGGGACACGGCGCTGCGCATGGCAAGTGCCGCTGCCGCGGTGGCAGTCGGCAAGCAGGGCACTGCCAGCGTCAGCGTCGACGAGGTGCGCCGAAAGATTCTGCCGCATGCGACACTCGCGGCCGAGGAGAAGGTCGTAAGCGCTGCTGCATTCGATTACCAGCTGGCTGAATGGAAAAGGCAAAAGCTGCGCGTCGGCTTCACCAATGGCTGCTTCGACATCCTACATCCCGGCCACGTCAAGGTATTGACTGCGGCGCGTGCCGCCTGCGATCGCCTGGTCGTCGGTCTCAATAGCGACGCGTCAGTGCGGCGGCTTAAGGGCGCTGACCGCCCGGTTCAAGACCAGCGGGCTCGTGCTGAAGTGCTTGCTGCGCTCGAGGCCGTCGACCTCGTCGTTATTTTCGAGGAAGACACGCCAATCGATCTGATCACCCGGATCGCGCCGAGTGTTCTGGTCAAAGGTGGCGATTATACACGCGAACAGGTGGTTGGCCACGAGGTGGTCGAGGCCGCCGGTGGAACGGTCGTGCTGGTTGACATCCTCCAGGGCTTCAGCACGACGGCGCTCGTCCATCGCGCGCGCGGGGGGGCGACGTGACCGGACTTGCGTGCGAGGCGACTCTTCAGATTCTGCGGCGTTTTCGCTCTCCGGTGGTTTGGCGCGAGAAGGCCGATCTGTTCGCGATTCCTACTGTGGTCTCGCTGCCGTGGTTGACATCGCTCACGGCGATCTCTCGGCTTAGATATTTACCGGCGGCATGTTGGCTCGGGTCCGACAAGCCGAAGCGAAGGTGGGGAAGCGGTTTTGAACGGCCGCGTTGCTGGTAAGTCCTATTGAGATAGGCTATCAGCGCGGTCAAGTTGTACCTAGTAGGAAATTCATCAGGTCGGCGGATGACGCGACTTTCTCACCTAACCTTGCGCAATTTTATGATCGCCCTCCACGACCTGCTGGCGACGACAGCGGCGTTGTTCGCGGCATTCTATTTGCGTTTCGAAGGTGGCAACGACTTCTACGACCGGCTGCCGCTTTTGCTGCGGATCCTGCCGTATTTCCTCGCCTTTAGCGTGGTCGTGTTCTTCATATTCAACTTGACCACAACAAAATGGCGCTTCATTTCACTCCCGGATGCAATGAACATCATCCGCGTCGCGACCGTGCTAACGGTTGCACTGCTGGCGCTTGACTACATCTTCGTTTCTCCGAACGTTCGCGGCGCCTTCTTCCTCGGCAAGGTGACGATCGTACTCTACTGGTTCCTCGAGATCAGTTTTCTTAGCGCGCTGCGCATGGCTTATCGCTATTTTCGCTACACGCGGGTACGGCGCCACGCACGCACTGAGGATGCCGCGCCGACGCTGCTGATCGGTCGCGCGGCAGATGCAGAAGTGCTTTTGCGGGGTATCGAGAGCGGGGCGATAAAGCGGATCTGGCCGGTCGGTGTCTTGTCGCCGTCGAACTCGGATTGGGGACAGCTAATCCGCAATGTGCCGGTTCTGGGTGGTATCGACGACATTGGGGACGTCGTCGCCGACTTCGCTAAGCGCAATAAGCCGATCACGCGCATGGTGATGACCCCATCTGCATTCGAGCCAGAGGCCCATCCGGAATCAGTCCTGATGCGAGCGCGAAAGCTGGGAATAATAGTCAACCGCATGCCCTCGCTAGAGAGCGGCGACACGCCGCGGTTGACAACTGTCGCAGTCGAAGATCTTCTGCTGCGGCCGAGCGAGAAAATCGACTATGCTCGCCTTGAAGCCCTGATTAGGGGCAAGGCGGTGATCGTCACCGGTGGTGGCGGTTCGATAGGTTCGGAGATCTGCGAGCGCGTCGTCGCTTTCGGCGCCGCGCGCATCCTAATCCTAGAGAATTCCGAGCCCGCACTTTACGCGGTTACCGAGTCGCTTGCCGCGCACGGCGCGGATGTCGTCATCGATGGGCGGATCGCAGATATCCGCGACCGCGAGCGAGTCATGCGCCTGATGGCTGAGTTCAAGCCTGATATTGTGTTCCATGCAGCGGCCCTCAAGCACGTGCCTATTCTCGAGCGCGATTGGAGCGAGGGTGTCAAGACTAATATCTTCGGCTCGATCAACGTAGCCGACGCGGCGCTTGCCGCCGGAGCCGAAGCCATGGTGATGATATCGACCGACAAGGCTATTGAGCCGGTGTCGATGCTGGGTCTCACCAAACGATTCGCTGAAATGTATTGCCAGGCGCTCGACCATGATATTGCTGCAGCCGCCGCTGGCGCCAAGCCGTTGACCCGGCTGATCTCGGTTCGGTTCGGCAATGTACTGGCCTCGAACGGCTCAGTGGTGCCGAAATTCAAAGCGCAGATCGAGGCAGGCGGCCCGGTGACGGTGACGCATCCCGAAATGATCCGCTACTTCATGACGATACGCGAAGCCTGCGATCTAGTCATAACGGCAGCGACACATGCGCTCGGTACCCAACGCTCCGATGTCTCGGTTTATGTCCTCAACATGGGGCAGCCAGTGAGAATCGTCGACCTCGCCGAGCGCATGATCCGTCTGTCAGGACTGCAGCCGGGCTACGACATCGAGATTGTATTCACAGGCATGCGGCCGGGCGAGCGCCTGAATGAAATCCTGTTTGCTTCGGAAGAGCCAACCCGTGAGATCGGCATCGTCGGAATTATGGCCGCGCAGCCGATTGAGACGCCCTTGCAGACACTGCGCAAATGGATCACGGCGCTCGACCAGGCGATCGCTCGGGATGACCGGTCGACGATCAGGACTATTCTCAAGGACGCGGTACCTGAATTTGGGTCGACTGCAGCGTGAAAAACAGCGTCAAAGCAGGGCTACGGTTGCGAGCTAGTTAGCGATCCGCCGAATTCCCGGCGGTCTTGGCCGAGACTGCCTGCTCACTTGGAGCGATCTTTTGCTGCCCGCTTGCCTGGGGCGCCCGTCGCCGGCCCGGTCGCGCGCGTTATCGCTTCAAGACTCGGATGGGAGCGTGTCCGTGTTGCTGTTGCGCTACGCTTTTAATGCGCCGCTCCTGCAACTGCGTCGGCAACTTCGTACTAAATTAGCAGCCCAGCATTTGTTATGTGCCTTACGCGTGATTGATACTACGTGGTTCGAGAGAGCGGGTCGCGATGCTCACGTTTATTCTCGTCTAGCTAACGCGCCCCGCAAGAGCCCAACTCTATTCGGGATTTCGTAGAAAGTGTTGGAATCTCCGCTTATTGTACTCAGCCGGTACGCGTGAAAAATCTGACGCGCTGGCACCGATTTTGGTGCCCCAGGCGGCAGCGGCCGAATGTCACGCCGGGAGGCGCTTTCAAGGCTTGCGGCCAGCGTCGTGCTCAGGCTGCGTGAGTGCGTGTGAACCGCCGCAGTACGACTGCGAGGGCGATCGCGCCTCCCAGCATGGCGAGCAGCGTGACCGTCTCTGAATCGGCGTAAATGGTAAGGATGGCCAGCGCCGCTAGGACGAGGTTGAGTACGAACACTTCGCCGATGATTTGGGAAACGGTGAAGCCGTTGTCGGTGGCACGTTGGTAGAAATGCGAGCGATGCGCCGACCAAAACTGCTCGCGTCTTGCGATCCGGCGGAAGAGTGTGATGGTGGAATCGGTAAGGTAATAGGATGGCAGCAGCAGCGCTGCGGATGCCTGCCCGCGCCAGGCGAGCTCAAGCAGGCACCAGCCGAGCAGAAGGCCGATCGGAAGACTGCCGACATCGCCCAGGAACACCTTCGCAGCCGGCTTGTTGAATGGCGCAAAGCCGAGCATGGCACCGCACAGCGCGGTGGCAATCGACACCGCCGGCCAGGATAAGTCGCCGAGCAGGCCGAGCAGCAGCAGCGCAGCGCTGACCGGCACCACTTCCGCCACCGTCATCAAATCAAGCCCGTCCATGAAGTTGACGAGGTTCACGAACCAGACGCCCGCGAGCAGGATGAGCCCGCGCTCCAAAGCGAGTGGCAGCGCCGGCGCGATGCGCGCGGCCTCGGGTGCGTTGAACACCACGGCTCCGACACAGGCGGCTTGCAGCACGAGCCGCACCAGCACCGGCAGCGATACGATGTCATCAGCGAAGCCGACCAGCGCGATCACGATGGTTGCAATCACCAGCGCCTGAGGGATCGCCACGCCCGCCCACGCAGCCCACGCGGATGCGACGAGCAAGGTCGCTGCGATCACCGCGATGCCGGCGCCCTGCGGGGTCGGAATGCGGTGCGAGGAGCGCGCGTTGGGCCGCGCCAGCGCGTAGCGCTGCAGTAGGGGACGGCTGGTCCAGGTGATGAGTGCCGAGATCAGCGCGGCGATCGCAATGGCGAGCAGCAACGGCACGATGGTGAGCGCGTTCACTCGGGAACCCCGAGCTGCGCCGAGCCCTGCGCGGCTTTCTCCGCGCTGAGAATCCAGACCAAGCCGCCGACGGCGCCGACGATGAAGAACACCGCGCCGAACAGCAGCGAGACGTTGACGCCTTCATTCGCGGCAAGTCCGGCGAAACCGAAGGCCAGCCCCATGGTGGCCTCGCGCACACCCCAGCCGGCGATCGAGATCGGCATCAGGGTGATCAAAATAACCGGCGGCACGAGCAGGAAAACCTGAGCGAAGCTAACGGGGGCTGCGATCGACTGCACCACGCACCAGGCGATGACGGCGGTTAGCACGTGAACGAGCAGGGACAGGATCGCCACCCTCGGCCCGCGCACCGCATTGAAGATGACGCGATTGGCGATCACGGCACAAGCGTGGAGGTGATGCGTCGCCCACCAGGTCTTCAGCCACGACCATTGCAGCGCGCCGAAAACCAGAAAGCCGAGGCCGCCCGCGAGCGCCGCAAGGTCGACCAGCAATAGAGCCGAGCGACCATGCGGGTCGGTAATCAACTGATAGCTCCACGGCAGGCTCGCGACGATGAGAATCGCCAGCGCGATCAGGCCAATGGCACGATCAACGAAAATCGAATAGGTCGCTGCGCGCCAACCGGCGCCGGCGCGCGCGACCAGCCACAGCCGCACCGCGTCGCCGCCGATTGCGGACGGCAGGGTCTGGTTGAAGAAGGAGCCGATCACGTTGTAGCGCATGGCACGGGCGAACTCGAGCGGCGCACCGCACGCAGCGCTGACGTCGCACCAGCGTAGCATGCCGATGAAGATCTGCAGGAACGTCACCGCGATTGCAATGCCGATCCAGAGCAGGCTGGACACCGTGAAGCGCGAGAATAGCTCGGTCAGATCGACCTTGCGCAATGCCAGATAAAGCAGCGCCGCGGAGATCAGGATTTTGGCTGTAGACAGCAGGATTCGGCGCATCTTGCCCGCATGAACAGGGTTGGCGTAGGTTGAGGTTACCCGACGCCAGGCGCCGAATTCGGCCGCTTTGGTATGGTTTTGGCGCCGATCTTGCAATAGCCCTGTTGCGAGAGCTCTCTCTGTCTCCAGACCCTTGTGGGGGCTCTTTACAGTCAAAGTTGCTAGCTATTGCGGTCCCCTCGGGGCGACGTCTAAAAAGGCTGATATTGCCGATGTGGCGACGCATGTTCCGGGATTTGCCTTGGGATGCGCCTTGCGAATTGCTTGGGAACAGGATGACAGATCAGGCGATTTTGGTCACGGGGGCTGCTGGTTTCATCGGCTTTCACGTATCCGGGCAATTGCTGGCCGAGGGCCGGCCTGTCGTCGGGCTGGACAATCTCAACACCTATTATGATCCGGCGCTAAAGCAGGCGCGACTAGCGCTGCTGCGCTGTGAATCCGGTTTCTCCTTCGTGCAGGTCGACCTTGCCGATCGCGAGGCGATGGCGGCACTGTTTGCGCGACATCGATTTGCCAAAGTCGTGCATCTGGCGGCCCAGGCCGGCGTCCGCCACTCGATCGACCAGCCCCACAGATATGTCGATTCCAATCTCCAGGGCTTTCTCAACGTACTGGAGGGCTGCCGGAACAACGGATGTCGTCATCTTGCCTACGCCTCGTCATCGTCCGTTTACGGCGCGAACACGAAACTGCCGTTTTCCGTGCAGGACCGGACCGATCATCCGGTGAGCTTCTACGCTGCGACCAAGAAGGCGAACGAGGTGATGGCGCAATCCTACAGCCATCTGTACAGGCTGCCGGTCACGGCCTTGCGGTTTTTCACCATCTACGGCCCGTGGGGCCGGCCTGATATGGCCATGTTTATGTTCGTAAACGCCATCCTGGCTGACAAGCCGATCCGGCTCTTCAACCATGGTAGGATGCGCCGCGACTTCACCTATATTGACGATGTGACCCGTGTCGTATCCAAACTGATCGATCTTGTGCCTGCGGACAATCCGGCTGCCGCAAATGCGCCGTCTAAAGTCTACAATGTCGGAAATCACCGCCCCGAAGAGCTGATGCATGTCGTCGAACTTCTAGAGCGGGAGCTGGGTCGGACGGCGATCAAAGAATTGCTGCCGATGCAGCCGGGAGATGTGGTGGAAACGTTCGCGGATGTCGAGGATCTGATGCGCGACACCGGCTTTGCACCGTCAACGCCGATCGAGCGCGGGGTCCACAATTTTGTCACCTGGTATCGCGACCACTACAAGGTTTGAAACGACGATGGACAAACGCATTATCCCCCTGATCATGTGCGGTGGTGCCGGCACGCGGCTGTGGCCGGCTTCGCGCGAGGTGCGGCCAAAGCAGTTCCTGCCGCTGTTTGGCGCGCGCTCGACCTTCCAGGACACGTTGTTGCGCGTCTCCGATCCGTCGCTGTTCGATCGCCCTGTCGTCATCACCAATGCGGCCTACCGCTTCATGGTGCTGGAGCAGCTCGCCGAGATCGGCATCGAGGCCGACGTGATCCTCGAACCGATGCGCCGCGACTCCGGTCCCGCGATCGCCGCGGGCGCTGCGTTCGCGCAAGCACGCACCAATGAAGCGATCGTGCTGGCGCTCGCCGCCGATCACGTCGTGCAGGACAATGCCGCCTTCGTTGCGGCGTGCCGCGAGGGCCTTGCCGCCGCGAGCACGGGACGCATCGTCACCTTCGGCGTCAAGCCGGAGCGGCCGGCGACCGAATACGGCTATATCAGCCCGGGTGAGGTGATTTCAGGCGAGGTGCATGCGGTCGCGCGCTTCGTCGAGAAGCCGGATGCGGTGAAGGCCGCCGACTATGTCAATTCGGGCTATCTCTGGAACAGCGGCAACTTCATGTTTCCCGCAAGCCTGCTGCTCGACGAATACCGAAAGGTCGATGCGGCAAGCGTCGATGCAGTGTCCAATGCGGTCGCCAATGCCGGTCGCGATCTCGGCTTCGTGACGCTGGAGCCGCAGGCCTTTGGCGCGGCGAAAGCGATCTCGATCGACTATGCGGTGATGGAAAAGACCGCGCGTGCAGCTGTGGTGCCGGTATCGTGCGGCTGGTCCGACGTCGGCTCCTGGCGTGCGGTGTGGGAATTGTCCGACAAGGATGCGCAAGGCAATGCGGCGCACGGCACCGTCGTGTTTGAGGAGTCGCACAACTGCAACGTCACGACCGATCATGCGCTGGTCGCGCTCGAAGGCGTCGACGATCTCGTCGTGGTCGCAACTGCCGATGCGGTGCTGGTCTCGCGGCAGAAGGATGCCAACGGGCTGAAGCGCCTCGTCACCAAGCTGAAGGCGGTCGCGCCCAAGGTCACCGAGGAGCATCTCAAGGTGCACCGCCCCTGGGGCAGCTATCAGTCGGTCGACAATGGCGAGCGCCACCAGGTCAAGCGCATCGTGGTGAAGCCGGGCGGGCGGCTGTCATTGCAGAAGCATCATCATCGCGCCGAGCACTGGATTGTCGTCCGCGGTGCGGCCCGCGTCACCGTCAACGAGACGGTGAAGACGGTGCACGAGAACGAATCCATCTACATCCCGATGGGCGCGGTGCACCGGATGGAGAACCCCGGCAAGATCATGCTGGAACTGATCGAGGTCCAGACCGGCTCCTATCTCGGGGAAGACGACATCATCCGGATTGAAGACGATTATCAAAGGTCGTAACCAGCGAACTCCGAATCACGCGCTCCGGGCCGAAATGCCCGCTTTCTGCAGCTAAGGCCCGGAGAACGTGTAACTTTTTGAATCAAATCGTGTCCGGCCAATTTGGCGGGCATTCGCCACGTCTATGGCACCCGTGCTAGAAGCGGCCCGGGGATTTGCGTTGAATCGGGGTTTGCTCAGATGAGTTCCATGGGGTCACAACCGGCAAAGGCCGGCCTGCGCGTCGGCGTCGTCGGCGCGGGCGTGATGGGCAGCAACCACGCGCGCGTGCTCGCCGGTCTGCCCGGCGTCAGCCTGGTCGGCGTGGTTGATCCTTCGCCGGCGCATCGGACGCGCGCGACCGAGCTTGCCGGATGCAACAGCTTCGAGACGCTCGACCAACTGCTCGCCGAGGGCGTCGACGCCGTCACCATCGCGGCGCCAACCCATCTGCACCACGAGGTCGCGCTCGCCTGCATTGCCAAAAACATCCACGTGCTGGTCGAGAAGCCGATCGCCTCGACGGTGAAAGAGGGCCGCGAGATCGTCACTGCTGCGCAAAAGGCCAGCGTCACGCTGATGATCGGCCATGTCGAGCGCTTCAATCCGGCCGTGGCCGCGGTCAAGCAGGCGATCGCGGGCGAGGATATTCTCTCCATCGCGATCACGCGCGTCGGCCCGTTCCCGCCGCGCATGTCCAATGTCGGCGTCGTCATTGATCTTGCCGTGCACGACATCGACCTGATCCGCTGGTTCACCGAGTCAGACATCGTCGAGGTCCAGCCGCAGCTGTCGAGCGCGGTCGCCGAGCGCGAGGACATCGCGCTCTTGCAGTTCCGCACCGCCAATGGCGTGCTCGCGCATATCAACACCAATTGGCTGACGCCGTTCAAGGCGCGCAGCGTCACGGTGGCGACCCGCGGCAAATACGTGATGGGCGATCTCTTGACGCGCCAGGTCACCGAATGCTTCGGCTTCAGGCCCGACGGCAGCTATTCGATGCGGCATCTGCCCGTCGGCCATGACGAGCCGCTCCGCGCCGAACTGATCGCCTTCCTCAAGGCAGTGCGCAACGGCGAGACCCCTGCGGTCACCGGTGACGAAGGCGTCGCCAGCCTCGAGATCGCGACGCAGTGCCTGGAGACGCCGTCACGGCCTGCAGCGACGTCGCCCGCCCTCAAGGGCCCGCGCCGCGTCGCCGGCTAAACCCTTTCCATGTCGAACGCTCAAAACCCGCAAGGCGCCATGAACCAGCATCTGCGTTCCGAACCCATTCCCTTCATCGATGTCGCCTCTCAGCGCGTCCGGCTCGGTGCGTCGCTCGATGCCGCCGTCAAGCGCGTGATGGACCATTGCCAGTTCGTCAACGGCCCCGAGGTCTTCGAGTTCGAGAAGCAACTTGCGTTCTATTGCGGCGCCAAGCATGTCATCGGCTGCTCCAACGGCACCGATGCGCTGCTGATGGTGCTGATGGCGAAGAATGTCGGGCCCGGTGATGCCGTGCTGTGTCCGTCCTTCACCTTCATCGCGACCGCGTCGCCGGCGGCACGGACTGGCGCGACGCCGGTCTATGTCGACGTCGACGAGACGACCTTCAACATGAGCCCGGAATCGCTCAAGCGCGGCGTTGCGGCCGCGCGCAAGGCCGGCTTGAGGCCGGTCGCCGTCATTCCGGTCGATCTGTTCGGCCAGCCCGCCGACCACGATGCCATTGCCGAGATCGCCGCGGCCGAAGGCCTGTTCATCATCGATGACGCCGCGCAAGGTTTTGGCGCCAGCTACAAGGGCCGCAAGCTCGGCACCTTCGGGCTCGCCACCACGACCAGCTTTTTCCCGGCCAAGCCGCTCGGCTGCTTCGGCGACGGCGGTGCCATCCTCACCGACGACGACGAGCTTGCCGCGACCCTGCGCAGCATCCGCGTGCACGGGCAGGGCACCGACAAATACGACAACGTCCGCCTCGGCCTGACCGGCCGGCTCGACACCATGCAGGCCGCGATCCTGATCGAGAAGCTGAAAATCTTCGACGACGAGATCGCCGCGCGCAACAAGGTCGCCGAGCGCTACGCGCGGGGCCTGTCCAACGTCGTGACCGTGCCGCGCCTCGCGCCCGGCAATACCTCGGTCTGGGCGCAGTACACGGTTCGCCTGCCCAAAGGTACCGACCGCGACGGCTTCGCTGCCGCGCTGAAGGCACAGGGCGTGCCGACCGCGGTCTATTACGGCAAGTCGATGCATCAGCAGTCGGCCTACCGGCAATATCCTGTCGCCGAGGGCGGCTTGCCCGGATGTGAGAGCCTGTCGCAGGTCGTCATCAGCCTGCCGATGCACGCCTATTTGACCGAAGCCGATCAGGAGCGGGTTATCGCCGCCGTGCATGGGGCGCTTTCGGCCTGATTCCGCCGTTTGCATCCCCGGCAATCGGGCGGATTTCATGCATTGACGGAAACCCGACCGTTTCGTATTCTAGCTAGAAATTCTAGCTAGAATGGATCGGTCATGTCCCGGCGCAATTGGTCCATCCAGGACGCCAAGAATCGGTTCAGCGAGGTGGTCGAGGCGGCGCGGCGCGCGCCGCAGACGGTCACCAAGCACGGCAAGCCAACCGTCATGGTGGTCGACGTGGCAGAGTATGAACGCCTGCGGCGCCTCGAACGCGCGAAGGCTCCCTCCTTTGCGGACGTGTTACTCGCCATGCCTCAGGATGATCGCGAATTTCCGCGGGCGAAAGTCCGGATGCGCGAGCCCGGAATCTGATGTTTTTGATCGACACCGTCGTTTTGTCTGAGTTGCGCAGACGCGAACGCGATCCGGGTGTCGTCAGGTGGTTCGAGCGCCAGCGTACCGCGGATCTTTTTCTCAGTGTCGTTAGCATCGGCGAAATAGAGCGTGGGATCGCCCGACAAAGCACGGCCGACGCGGGTTTTGCGGCGGCGCTTGCTGCTTGGCTGGACCAGGTTGTGAACCTCTATGGTGAGCGGATCGTACCGTTCGACTTGCGCGCGGCACGTCGTTGGGGCGCGCTGAGCGCTGCCCTTGGCAATGACAGCGCCGATCTCATGATCGCGGCCACTGCGCTGGAAAACGGCTTCACCGTGGTCACGCGAAATGTGTCCGACTTCAAACCCGCCGGGGTTACGGTGCTCGATCCTTTCAGCCACAGAACTTGATCCTCATGCCGAGGTCGCCGTGGCCGTTGTGGAAAGGCAGCCAGCCGAATGACCGATTTTTTGCCTTATCAGACCTCACAGGCTTATCGGTCGATCGATAACGTTCTACAGGAGACGCATGCTCGGACGCATCTTCACGGTTGGTGGTTACACGCTGCTCTCGCGGCTGACGGGGTTTGCCCGCGACATCATGCTCGCGGCGATCCTCGGCGCCGGTCCCGTGGCCGACGCCTTTTTCGTGGCGCTGCGGCTGCCCAATCATTTCCGCGCGATCTTCGCCGAAGGCGCCTTCAATGCAGCCTGGGTGCCGGCCTATGCGCATGTCCATGGCGAGAAGGGGGAGGGCGCGGCACGGCTGTTCGCTGACCGCATCTTCACGCTGCTCCTGACCTCGCAGGTGGTGCTATTGGTCGTCGCCTGGCTGTTCATGCCGCAGGCCATGAGCATTTTGGCGCCGGGCTTTAGCGAGGATGCCGAGCAGCGCAAGCTCGCGATCGAGCTGACCCGGATCACCTTTCCCTATCTGCTCCTGATCACGCTGGTGACGCTCTATGGCGGCATGCTCAACGTGATGCAGCGCTTTGCCAGCGCCGCGGCCGCGTCGATCTTCCTCAATGTCGCGATGATGATGACCTTGGCGCTTGCGGCCTGGTTTCCGACCGCCGGCCACGCCGCGGCCTGGGGCGTCCTCATCTCGGGCTTCATGCAATATTTCCTGCTCGCCGGCGATCTCGCTCGCCACGGGGGCATGCCGCGTTTCGCGCCGCTCAAGCTCGACGAAGACGTCCGCGCCTTCTTCAAGGCGCTGGGACCCGCGACCTTGGGCTCGATGGGCACGCAGGTCGCGCTGTTCGCCGACACCATCATCGCGACCTTCCTGCCCGCAGGCGCGCTGTCGGCGCTGTATTATGCCGACCGCCTTAACCAACTGCCGATCGGTGTGATCGGCATCGCCATCGGCACGGTGCTGCTGCCGGAGATGTCGAAACGGATCACGGCTAACGACCATGACGGCGCGATGAAGGCGCAGCGCCGCGCCTTCGATTTCACGTTGCTGTTCTCGATCCCGTTCGTGGCGGCCTTCCTGACCGTGCCCGACGAGATCATGCGCGCGCTGTTCGCCCGCGGCGCGTTCTCCAAGGCCGATGCGATCGCCGCCGGCGGCACGCTCGCGGCCTATGCGATCGGCCTGATCCCTTTCGTGTTGATCCGGAGCGCAGTTGCGACCTTCTACGCCCGCAAGGATACGGCGACGCCGGTCCGGGCGTCGCTGACCGGCATCGCCGTCAACGTCGCGCTGAAAGTCGCCCTGATGGGCTCGCTGGCCCAGATCGGCCTTGCGCTCGCAACCGCCGTTGGCGTCTGGACCAATCTCCTGCTGGTGCTGTTCTTCGCCATCAGGCGCGGCTTTCTCGTGCTCGACCGCGCTTGGCTAATGTCGCTCGCCAAATTCCTGCTGACCGGCGTGATTCTGGCGGTGGCCTTCTGGCTGATCGCACGGTTCAGCGGTGCTTCGCTAGGCGCGATGCGCTTTCATGACGAAGTGACGCTGGTGCTGCTGGCCGTCGGCGGCACGATCGTCTATGCGCTCGCAATCCTCCTGCTGTTCGGCCGCAGCTGGCTGCTCGTGCTGGTGCGCGGTTAGCGCGAAGAGGTGCTCGCCTCCAGGATGCACCCGACCACTGCACATCTCTTGATTTTGCGCGATTGCCGTGCTATTGGCCGCCCATGATTAAATGCTCGCGCAAAGTCAACTTCTGGAACATGACCCGCTTCGGCTGGGCCGTGGAAGGAGTCGTGCGCTAGCAATTCGACGACGACATCTTTTCCACCAGGCCCCGCCGGCATCGGACGGGGCCTTTTGTTTGGCCACGCTCCCTGTCGGCACAACAGCAGGAGCGTACGATGCCACCACAACTGACGGATATCTCACCCGGGATCGGGGCTGACGCCGCAAGGCGCGGCCTCAGTCTCTCGATCGTGTCGGCCAAGAGTGCGGTCGATCAGGCACTGGCAGCCCGCCTCAAGGCGTCCGCTGCGGCGCTGGACGACGCTTTGTCGGAAAAGGACGCAGCCGGGCCGCCGGCCGCATCGACGCAAGGCCTGCTCGGTCTGCTCAAGCGGGCTTGGCGTGCGTATTGGCAGCTGCGCCATGGCCAAGCGCTCGACCTGTACGATCTGAGCGACAGAGAACTGATGGACATCGGCCTGACGCGCGGCGAGCTTGACTACATTTCACCGCAGCGTGCCATCGATAATCTGAGAGACAGCACGCGCTATCTCTGGAACCGCGGCGGGATGTAGATGATCAACTGCAACACCTGCGCTCTGAGAACGAGTGGCGACTTAGTACGGCCGCTTGTTCTCAGACTTGCGCGGTGAGGCCATCGGGTCGACTCAACGACGTCGGGGGGCTCTGACAGGCGAGGTACGAGGCATTTTTTTGCGGGGCCGACCCGCCTAAACCCGTTTGCACTGCCAGTTTTTCCACGGCAATATGCCCCCAAAACAACCATAGGACGGGACAAGACAATGGCAGCCCCCATCAAGTTCGGCGTCGGCCAAAGCGTGCTGCGCAAGGAGGACGACGCGCTGATCCGCGGCAAGGGCCGCTATACCGACGATTACGCGCCGCAGGCCGCGCTGCGCTGCCTGGTGCTGCGCTCGCCGCATGCGCATGCCAAGTTCACCATCGATGCCAGCCGGGCCCGCACCCTTCCCGGGATTGCGCTGATTCTGACCGCCGCCGAGGTCGCCGATCTCGGCAATCTGCCGTGCCTGTTCAATCTCGAGACCGATCCGTTCACCGGCCCGCCTTACCCGATCCTCGCCAAGGATGAAGTGCGGCATGTCGGCGATGCCGTCGCCTTCGTAGTCGCCGAGACCATCGACCAGGCGCGCGACGCGATCGAGGCGATCGAGGTCAAATGGAGCCCGCTGCCGGCGGTGACAGGCGTGGTCAACGCCGTGAAGAAGGGCGCACCGCAGGTCTGGCCGGACAAGCCGGGCAATGTGCTGTTCGACGTCTCGATCGGCGACAAGAAAGCGACGGAGGCCGCCTTCGCCAAGGCGCATACGGTTGCCGAAATCTCCATCGTCAATCCGCGCGTGGTCGCGAGCTTCATGGAGACGCGCGCGGCGGTCTGCGAATACGACGCCAAGGCCGATCATCTGACACTCACGGTCGGCAGCCAGGGCAGCCACCGCCTGCGCGACATCCTGTGCCAGAACGTACTCAACATCCCCACCGACAAGATGCGCGTGATCTGCCCCGACGTCGGCGGCGGCTTCGGCACAAAACTGTTCCCGTATCGCGAATACGCCTTGATGGCCGTCGCGGCGCGCAAGCTGAAGAAGGCCGTGAAATGGTCGGCCGATCGCTCCGAGCATTTCATGGGCGATGCGCAGGGCCGCGACAACGTCACCACCGCAAAGATGGCGATGACTGAGGACGGCAAGTTCCTTGCGATGGATTGCGACCTGATGGGCGACATGGGCGCCTATCTGTCGACCTTCGGACCCTATATCCCTCACGGCGGCGCCGGCATGCTGCCGGGCCTCTACGACATCCAGGCCTTCCACTGCCGCGTGCGCACCATCTTCACCCACAGCGTCCCCGTCGATGCCTATCGCGGCGCCGGCCGGCCTGAGGCCGCCTATGTCATCGAGCGCCTGGTCGACGCCTGCGCGCGAAAACTCGACATGACGCCGGATGCGATCCGCCGCAAGAATTTCATCCAGCCGAAGGCGCTGCCCTACAAGACCGCGACCGGCAAGGTCTACGATTCCGGCGATTTCGCCGCGCATCTGAAGCGCGCGATGGAGATCGGCGAATGGAAGGAGTTTTCAAAACGGGCCAAGGCGGCCAAGAAGAACGGCCTGATCCGCGGCATTGGCCTTGCGAGCTACGTCGAGATCTGCGGCGTGATGGGCGAAGAGACCGCGAACGTGCGGCTCGAACCCAACGGCGACGTCACCGTCCTGATCGGCACGCAGTCGAGCGGGCAGGGGCACCAGACCGCCTATGCGCAGATCGTTGCCGAACAGTTCGGCCTGGCGCCCGAGCGCGTGCACGTCCGTCAGGGCGATACCGCGGAGATCGCGACCGGTCTCGGTACCGGCGGCTCGGCCTCGATCCCCTCAGGGGGCGTCAGCGTCGAGCGGGCGACGCGTGATCTGGGTACGAAGCTGAAGGAGATCGCGGCGCAGGCGCTGGAAGCGAGCGCGGGCGATCTTGAGATCACCGACGGCGTGATCCGCATCGCCGGCACCGACCGCTCGATCTCGTTCGCCGATCTCACCAAGCGCGCGAGCGCCGATCCGTCCAAGCTGAAGGGAACCGCGACCTTCGCCAGCGCCGACGGCACCTATCCGAACGGCACGCATCTGGCCGAGGTCGAGATCGATCCGGCCACCGGCATCATCAAGATCGTCAACTACGTGATCGTCGACGATTTCGGCAAGACGCTGAATCCGTTACTGCTGGCGGGCCAGGTCCATGGCGGCGCCATGCAGGGCATCGGCCAGGCGCTGATGGAGCAGGTGGTCTATGGTGCGACCGACGGCCAGCTCATCACCGCTACCTATATGGACTATGCGCTGCCGCGCGCCGCTGATGGTCCCGCCTTCGTGTTCGAGACCAACAATATTCCCTGCACGACCAATCCGATGGGCGTGAAGGGCGCGGGCGAGGCCGGCGCGATCGGCTCCTGTCCGGCGGTCGTCAACGCCATCGTCGACGGGCTCTGGCGCGAATACAAGATTGATCACATCGACATGCCGGCAACCCCGGAACGGGTGTGGATCGCGATCAACGAGCACCATCGCCGCCACAGCCTGTGAGGCGGCCGCCGCGCGGCCCGCGGGAATGAACCGCCCGCGGCCGGGTTCTAACCCCTATGGTCTCCCCCAAACCGACTTGCGAGCCGGAGTAACAAGCCTATGAAACGAATTCTTGTTGTCGCGGGCACCCTGCTTCTGGGTGCAGGCGCCGTGATGGCGCAGCAGCAGGTCGCCGTCGAGCAGGACAATCTGATGCGCTCGCAGGCCAAGAGCATGTACGGCGTCATCCTCAAGATGACGAAGGGCGAAATCCCCTACGATCAGAAGGCCGTCGACGCGGCGATCGCCAGCCTCGAGGCCGACGTCGCCAAGATCGCAAAGACCTTCGAGGTCAATCCCAAGCAGGACGTGGTCAACTCGCATTATGGTTCCTCGCCGAAGGTCTGGCAGAACAAGGCTGATTTCGACTCCAAGATCCCGCCGGTGCAAAAGGCGATCGCGGACGTCAAGGGCAAGATCACCGACGTGGCGAGTCTGAAGGCCGCCTACACCGCGATGAACGACCGCTGCAACGATTGCCACGAGACATATCGGCTGAAGCTCAAGTAGGACGGCGCGCTGTTGCCTCAACCATAGCTACGTACTCCGTGTCATCGCCCGGCTTGACCGGGCGATCCAGTACGCCGAGACGGCTGCGATTGAAGCGATGGGCCGCGGCGTACTGGATTCCCCGCTTTCGGGGGGAATGACAGCGGTGGGTGCGGTAAATTCTCCGCCCACGCCCTGACGGATCACCGCCAGAACGACTATGCTTGCTCGCGCCGCCGCGGCGTCGATGCCTCACGCTCTCAAGAGTTCCGGCGAGCGGCGGCAACCTCAGGCAACAGTGAGACAGGCCATGGCAAAACCATTTCCGTCGAAAACCCATATCGGCAACCATATGCTGCATCCGGAAACGCTGATGCTGACCTATGGCTATGATCCGCAGCTGTCGGAAGGTGCCATCAAGCCGCCGGTGTTCCTGACCTCGACCTTCGTGTTCAGGACGGCCGAGGACGGCCAGGATTTTTTCGACTATGTCGCGGACCGGCGCGAGCCGCCGGAGGGCATGGGCGCCGGACTCGTCTATTCGCGCTTCAACCATCCCAACAGCGAGATCGTCGAGGACAGGCTCGCGGTCTATGAGCGCACGGAGAGCTGCGCGCTGTTCTCGTCAGGCATGGCGGCGATCTCGACGACGATCCTGGCGTTCGTCCGCCCGGGTGACGTCATTCTGCACTCGCAGCCGCTTTATGGCGGCACCGAAACGCTGCTGACGAACACGCTGTCGCGTTTCTCGATCGGCGCGGCCGGCTTTGCCGACGGCATTGACGAGGCGGTTGTCAACCAGGCCGCGGAGGAGGCCATGCGTCGGGGGCGGGTTTCGATGATCCTGATCGAGACGCCGGCCAACCCGACCAATGGCCTCGTCGACATCGCGCTGATGCGCCGCGTTGCCGACAGCATTGGCAAGGCCCAGGGCCACACGCCGATCATCGCCTGCGACAACACGCTGCTGGGGCCGGTGTTTCAGCGGCCGATCGAGCATGGCGCAGATATCTCGCTGTACTCGCTGACCAAATATGTCGGCGGCCATTCCGATCTGATCGCTGGCGCGGCGCTCGGCACCAAGGCGATGATGAAGGGCGTCAAGGCGCTGCGCGGCGCCATCGGCACCCAGCTCGATCCGCATTCCTGCTGGATGATCAACCGCTCGCTCGAGACCCTGAGCCTGCGCATGGAAAAGGCCAACAGCAACGCGCGCCTGGTTGCGGATTTCCTGCGCGACCACGCCAAGGTGGCGAAGGTTCATTACCTCGGCCATCACGAGGAGACCTCGCCTTCGGGGCGCGTCTTCGCGCGACAATGCCTAGGGGCGGGATCGACGTTCTCGTTCGATATCGTCGGCGGCCAGGCGGCGGCGGAGAAGTTTCTCAACGGCTTGCAGATCTTCAAGCTCGCGGTCAGCCTCGGCGGAACGGAATCGCTGGCGAGCCTGCCGGCGACCATGACCCATTCCGGCGTTCCCGCCGATATCCGTCGCAGGATCGGCGTGCTCGATTGCACCATCCGCTTGTCGATCGGCATCGAAAATCCGTCAGATTTGATCGCCGATCTCGAGCATGCGCTCAGCGCGGTCTAGGCGGCAGCTTCAAAGCGGATTGGACGCACGACATGCCGACATGATCGCCGCGGCAGCCTCGTTGGACTGGGCGCCCGAGAGCTGGCGCACGAGGCAGACGTGGATGCGTTCAGCAGGGAGTCGCCGTTGACGACGAGCCAGTTGCAGGCCGAACGGATAGTTTGGACAGCCAGAGGCGATCTGGTGTCGCGGATGGCGGACAGCTCGCACTGCGCCTGCCGTTCAAGATCGCTTTGTGCGGCGACAGGCTGAACCAATGAAAGCAGCGCTGCCGCCGCCGCAATTGCCGTCAGAATTGCTGCTTTGCTCATGGATCGCTCCAGGCGCCACGGATGATGGTGCGCCATTCGACAGTCTAGCGCCGATCGAGGCCCGCCCGGAATCGAAAAGGCCGGACGCAGCATGCGCCCGGCCTTTGCCGATAAATTTGCCTTGAAGCCTACTTCATCAAATTTGCTTCGTTTACTTCGTCCGATTTACTTCGTGACCTGGCCGCGGATTTCGCCGCCCGGGTTGGCCGCCGTGTGAATGTTGACGTAGAGCTTGCCGGCGAGGAGATCGGAGGCCTGCGCGTCGGTCAGCGTGGCCGAGCCTTCGGCCGGGCTCTTGGCGATGCCGGGGATCGGGACCGCGACGCCGGCGTTCTTGCCGACCTCGGCGGGGCCGTGGAAATGGGCGGCGGTGGCCGGGCCGGAGAGGCCGGAATAGCTCACCTTCCAGGACAGCTTTTTGGTCGCGGCGTCATAGTCGAGATCGGCGGTGCCGGTGCCGGCGCTGGCATTGGCGGGGACCTCGGACTTTGCGTCCAGTGTCGCCTTGAGTTTCTCCGCGCTGGCCGAGCCTGCGAATGCGACGGCGGCTCCGAGTGCCAGCGTGGCAAAAAGCGCTTTGTTCATGGGTCTCTCCCTGTTGACGCCTGATTGCGGTCAACTTGCAAACAGTGCGGTTCTGACTTTATTCCCGGATTCCGGCCAAACCATCTAAATTATTCGTGGCTGGAGCGGCTGCGGGATGATCCGTAAATTCGCTCGAGCTCAATGGGATCCTCAATGCTGCGACGAACAATTTCCGTGTTTCTGGTTGCCGTTGTCGCAGCCTTTGCCCTCTACTGGTGGCTGACCGCACCGACCGCTTTGGCCTTGCCGGCGCCGACGCGCGCGCCCGATCTTGCCAATGGGCAGGAGCTGTTCAATGCCGGCGGCTGCTCCTCCTGCCATGCCGTGCCCAACCAGCCGGATCGTTTGAAGCTCGGCGGCGGCCTCGCGCTCGGCTCGCCGTTCGGGACGTTCTATGCGCCGAACATCTCGCCTGATCACACCGATGGCATCGGCCGCTGGAGCGAGGCCGATTTCGTCAATGCGGTGATGCGCGGCATCTCGCCCGAGGGCACGCACTACTTCCCGGCGTTTCCCTACACGTCCTATCACCTAGCCAAAGTGGACGACGTCCGCGATCTCTTCGCCTATCTGAAGACGCTGCCGCCAGTATCGGGCCAGGTGCGCGATCACGACCTGCCGTTTCCCTTCAACATCCGCCGCAATGTCGGCATCTGGAAATTGCTGTTCATGAATGTCCGGCCGTTCGTGCCTGATGCGGCGCATTCCGCGCAATGGAATCGCGGCGCCTATCTCGTGAACGGTTTTGGGCATTGCGCCGAATGCCACAGCCCGCGCAATTTGCTCGGCGGCGTCATTGCCTCGCAGCGCTTTGCCGGCGGCCCCAATCCCGAAGGCGAGGGCTGGGTACCGAACATCACGCAGAAGGGCTTAGGTAGCTGGAGCGAGAAGGATATCGCCGACTTTCTCGAGACCGGCGACATGCCCGAGGGCGACAGCGCATCGGGGTCGATGCGGCCGGTGATCAAGAACCTCGCGCAGTTGAAGCCGGAGGATCGTGCCGCGATGGCGGCCTATCTGAAGTCGCTGCCGGTCGACGGCCCGACGCCGCCCAAGCGCAAGCCCGGTGGCGACTGAAAGCCGGTGCTCTCGAATGACGTCCAGCTAGCCGGTGCCGAACGCCTTGAAGGTGATGATGGTGAGCGTGTCCTGGATGCCGGGCAGCACCTGCACCTTTTCGTTGACGAAGTGGCCGATGTCGGTGTCGTTGTCGACATAGAACTTCACTAGCAAATCGTATTGGCCCGCGGTGGAGTAGATCTCGGAGGCGATCTCGGCTTCGGCAAGCGCATTGGCCACCGTATAGGATTGGCCAAGCTTGCATTTGATCTGGACGAAGAAAGGAACCATTGCAGTCAACTCCGAAGACATATCTTGGCGGCTAATAGGCCAAAACCGGCCCGATTTAGCAAGCGGGCTGGCCGACCCCTTTAAATACCAGTTCGCCGCTTTACGACGCCACAGCCACCGCTGCAAAGGCATCCCTGAGCCGCTGGGCGAGCTCAGCCTTGCGATAGGGCTTGGTCAGGACGACGGCCTGCGCCTGGGCGCGGCCCTGCTCGACCAGGGTCTCCAGCGCGTAGCCCGAGGTGAACAGCACCGGCAGGCCGGGACGCATGCGACGGGCCTGCTCGGCGAGCTCCCAGCCGCTCATGCCGCCGGGCATGACGATATCAGTGAACAGCATGTCAATGCCGGGGTCGGCGCGTAGCCGCTGCAGGGCCTCCCTGCCATTGACGGCGGCGACGACGCGATAGCCGAGCGCCTCCACCCGCTGGATCACCGAAAAGCGCACGAACGGATCGTCCTCGGCGATCAGGATGGTCTCATGGCCGCGCGGCGCCGCATCGTCGGTCTCGGGCATGTCGGCCACCGACTGTCCGGCGCCGACGCGCGGCAGATAGATCCGGACCGTCGTCCCGAGACCCTGCTCGCTATAGATCGAGACATGGCCGTCGGATTGCTTGGCGAAGCCGTAGACCATGCTCAGCCCGAGGCCGGAGCCCTTTCCGACCTCCTTGGTGGTGAAGAATGGCTCGAACGCGCGCTCGATCACTTCAGGCGTCATGCCTTCGCCGTCATCGGTGACCGAGATCAGGGCATAGCTGCCGGATGCCACCTCCGGGTGAAGGGCGCGATAGTCCTCGTCGATCGCGGCGATCTCCGTGCTCAGTGTCAGATGCCCGCCTGATGGCATCGCGTCCTGCGCGTTGAGCGCAAGGTTCAGCACGGCGGATTCGAGCTGGGCGCGGTCCGCGAAGGCCTGGATGGTGCCGGGGCCGAACGTCGTCCTGATCTCGATGTTCTCGCGCATGGTGCGCCTGAACAGCTTGAGCATGGACAAGATCAGCTCGCGGCAATCGATCGTGCGCGGCTGCAGCAATTGGCGGCGGCTGAACGCCAGCAGTCGTTGCGTCAGCTCCGCGCCGCGCTCGCCGGACTCGCAGATGTCGTCGGCGAATTGCTGCAGATCAGGCCGCGCCTTGAGCTGCTCGCTGAGAAGCTCGGCGTTGCCGATGATGACGGTGAGGAGATTGTTGAAGTCGTGGGCGATTCCGCCGGAGAGCTGGCCCACCGTCTCCATCTTCTGCGCCTGCTGGAGCTGCTGCTCGGTGAGCTTGCGCAGGGTGAGATCGTGGATGATGCCGACGTGGATCAGTTCGCCGTCCTGCCACGCCTGGCCCACCGACAGGTCCATCGGAAACGTCGAGCCGTCCTTGCGCAGGCCGATGGCTTCTCCGGTTGCGAAACGCCCATGACCTGCGGATGAGGGCCTCTCATTGGACATCAGCATGCCGATGTCGTGGTTCATGATCTCGTCGGCGCGATAACCGAACAGCCGCTCGCAGGCAGGGTTGAACAGGAGAATGCGGGCCTGCGCGTCGAACAGGATGACGCCGTCGACGGCAGTCTCGACGACGGCGGTGAGGCGCGTCACGCTTTCGCGCATCGCGCGCTGGGCGTCCCCGACCTGTTTGAGCAGCAGCGTCGCATCCCGGCTCCTGATTTCTTCGACCTCGAGCGCGGCCTGAACCTTTTGCAGTTCGAACGGGGAGGGGATGGACAGGATCTTCGGCAGCAGGGGCCAGAGTGCACCGGCGGTGAAGATGGAGGCTGCGGCTGTGACCGCCTTGACGATGCCCTCGATGCCGTAGACCGGAACCCAAAGCGTGTAGATCGACAGCAGATGCGTCAGGCCGCAGGCCATGATGAAGACCGCGAACGCCCAGAACACCCAGCCGAACTGGAGGTCGCGCCGCTTGGTGACGAGAATGGTGAGAGCGAACGGGATCGAGAAATAGGCGGCGGCGATGATTGCGTCGGAGGCCACGTGCAGCCAGATCAGCTCGGGCTCCCACAACAGGCAGATGCCGTGCGGTGAAAGCATCGAGGAATCGAGGAGACGTTCAAAAAAGGCCCACATGATCTCTTCCCAAGAGGATTGCTGGGCCGGGGCCGGCCCGCAATTCAGCGTCGCTGGACGAATCCATCAACTAACGTGTCATCAGCATGTACGTGCGCCAAGGCCGGGCCTTGCCGAGGTTATATTTTTCCGGGATATGCACGCTTTCGGGACGACAATGTCCGGCAGCAGCGGCTCGGCCTGATTCGCCGGCTTGCTGGGGCCCCGCCGGCGCGCTAGGACAGGCCATGGCCATGTCCTTTTCGAGCAAGAATATCCGGCGATGACAGCAGTGGCGCTCACCATCGCCGGCTCGGATTCGAGCGGCGGCGCCGGCATTCAGGCCGACCTGAAGACCTTCGCCGCGCTCGGTGTCTACGGCGCGTCCGCGATCACGGCGCTCACGGCGCAGAACACCAAGGGCGTCACCGGCATTCACGCGGTGCCGGCAGCGTTCGTCACCGCGCAGATCGACGCCGTGTTTTCCGATCTCGATGTCGGCGCGGTGAAGATCGGCATGGTGGCGCAGGCTGAGAGCATCGATGCGATCGCGTCTGCGCTCGCACGCTGGAAACCACGCCATGTCGTGCTGGATCCCGTGATGGTCGCAACCTCGGGCGACCGCCTGCTCGCCGCGGAGGCCGTCGCAGCGTTGCGCGCGAGACTGATGCCGCTCGCATCCGTGATCACGCCGAACTTGCCGGAGGCGGCCGCGCTGCTCGACGAAAAGGTGGCGCGCAGCGAGGCCGAGATCGAAAGCCAGGGGCGCCGCCTGCTGTCGCTTGGCTGCCGCGCGGTCCTGATCAAGGGCGGGCACGGCGAGGGCGCGGAGAGCACCGACTATCTTGTCGACGCCGACCACACGATCGCGCTCGCCGCGCCGCGTGTTGCCACCCGCAACACCCATGGCACCGGCTGCTCGCTGTCGTCAGCGGTGGCCGCGGGCCTCGCAACCGGCGCGGATCTCGAGACGGCCGCGCGCAACGCCAAGAGCTGGACCAGCGCGGCGATCGCATCTGCCGACCGTTTCAGCGTCGGTCACGGCCACGGCCCGATCCACCATTTCCACAAGTTTTACTGATTCCAGCGTCCTGCCGGCGCCCTCAGTCGCCGGTATTAACCAATAAGGCCGGGGTTCCGGGGTCTTGCGGGCAATCCTTGCCCTGCCATGTCGCCTGATTGTCGCATGCGACTGATATTCGCGGGGAGGGCGAGGCAAGGTTCGATTCGCATTTGAGGATGCCTCGAGGGTTCAATCGGTCATCCCCCTGTCACGGGACATAGTTACAGGCTGGCGCATGGGAAGTTACGATGTGAGTGACGAGAGCCCGGAGCGGCGCTTTCGCACGTTGTTCATCTCCGACGTTCATCTCGGAGCCCGCGGCTCGCAAGCCGACCTTTTGCTGGACTTCCTGCGCTACCACGATGCCGACACCATCTATCTCGTCGGCGACATCGTCGATGGCTGGGCGCTGAAATCAAGCTGGCACTGGCCGCAATCGCATAATGACCTGGTCCAGAAGCTGCTGCGCAAGGCGCGCAAGGGCGCCAAGGTCATTTACGTGCCCGGCAATCACGACGAGTTCCTGCGCAACTATTACGGCACGCATTTCGGCGGCATCGACGTGGTCGAGAATACGGTCCACACCAGCGCGGACGGCAAGCGTTATCTCGTCATCCACGGCGACATCTTCGACCTCGTGGTGCAGAATGCGCGCTGGCTCGCCCATCTCGGCGACAAGGCCTACGACTTTGCGATCCAGATGAATCGCTTCGTCAATTTCTTCCGCCGCTTGTTCAAGGTACCGTATTGGTCGCTGTCGCAATGGGCCAAGCAGAAGGTGAAGAACGCGGTCAACTATATCGGCGCGTTCGAGCAGGCGCTCTCGGCCGAAGCACGGCGCCATGACGCCGACGGCGTGATCTGTGGCCACATCCACTACGCCGTGATCCGCGACGAGAACGGCATCCGCTACATGAATTGCGGCGACTGGGTCGAAAGCTGCACCGCGCTGGTCGAGCACGACGACGGTCATTTCGAGATCATCACCTGGGCGGATCATCTGCAGAAACCGGCAGAAGTGCCGCAGGTGGCAGCAAGGGCGGCTTGATGCGCATCCTGGTCGCGACCGACGCCTGGCACCCGCAAGTCAACGGTGTGGTTCGGACGCTGACCAAGCTTGCTGACGCCGCGAAATCGCTACGCGTCGAAGGTGTTGGCGTCGAGTTCACGTTCCTGACGCCGCAATCGTTCCGCACCTTCGCGATGCCGAGCTATCGCGACGTGCGGCTGGCGATGCCGCGCCCGGCGCGCATCGCTGAGCTGATCGAGGAAGCGCGGCCCGACAGCATCCATATCGCGACGGAAGGGCCGATCGGCTTGATGGTCCGACGCTATTGCCGGCAGCGCAAGCTGCCGTTCACCAGCAGTTTCCATACCCGCTTTCCCGAATATGTCCGCGCCCGGGTGCCGGTGCCGGGGTCGCTGATCTGGCGAGCGCTGCGCCGATTCCACAGCCCGAGCCGGGCCGTGATGGCGGCGACGCCGGCGCTGGCCCGCGAGCTCGGCGAGCGCGGTTTCGACAATGTCGTGCTGTGGCCGCGCGGCGTCGACACCCATCTTTTCCATCCCCGTGCCGTCGATCTTTGCCTGCCGGCGCCGATCTTCCTCTCGGTCGGCCGCCTCGCCGTGGAGAAGAATCTCGAGGCGTTCCTCGATCTCGATCTGCCCGGCACCAAGGTGATCGTCGGTGACGGCCCGGCGCGCAACGCGCTTGAGGAGGCTTATCCCGACGCGATTTTCTTGGGCGAAAAGCACGGCGAGGAACTGGCCGACATCTATGCGGCGGCTGACGTCTTCGTGTTTCCGAGCAAGACCGACACGTTCGGCCTGGTCCTGCTCGAGGCGCTGGCGAGCGGCCTGCCGGTCGCGGCCTTCCCGGTGAAGGGTCCGCGCGACGTGATCGGCGATGCGCCTGTCGGCGCGCTGGATCACGATTTGCGCAACGCCTGTTTCGCGGCGCTCGACATTTCGAGGCAGGCCTGCGTCGAATTCGCAGCCAACTACACCTGGGAGGCCTCGGCCCGGGCTTTTGTCGACAGCATCCGCGCCGTTGGCGCCGTGCTGCCGGGCCGGGATGGGGCGGAACAGCCGCGTTTCGTGGCCTGACCTCAGCGGTAAAATCCCCGCGCGCGTCTTGCCCGCCGCTCGTCCGGCGCGATAACATCGTCTCATGTCCGAACAGCCCCTTCCGATCGGCCCCGCCGATATCGACGCCGCAGCGCGCGTGCTTGCGCCCTTCGCCGTCCGCACCCCGCTGTTGTCCTTTCCCGTGCTCAACGAGCGCGTTGGCGCAAAAGTGTTCCTGAAGCCGGAGATGCTTCAGCGCACCGGCTCCTTCAAGTTCCGCGGCGCCTTCAACAAGGTGTTCTCGATCCCGCAGCACAAGCGTGCCGGCGGCGTCGTCGCATTCTCCTCCGGCAACCACGCCCAAGGCGTGGCGGCGGCGGCCAAGATCCTGAACATGCAGGCGACCATCGTGATGCCGGCGGACGCGCCGCTGTCGAAGCGTGAGCGCACCAAATCCTATGGTGCCGAGGTCGTGCTGTACGACCGCTACAACGACGACCGCGAGGCGATCTCGCGCGGCATCGCCGAGAAGCGCGGCGCGACATTGGTGCGGCCCTATGATGATCCTTTCGTGATCGCAGGCCAGGGCACCGCCGGCCGCGAGATTGCGGAGGACATGGCAGCGCTCGGCCTTGCACCCGACATCGTGGTGGCGCCGGCTTCCGGCGGCGGCCTGATCGCGGGCGTCGCGACGGCCGTGAAGGCCCGCTATCCGCAAGCGCAGATCGTGGTGGCCGAGCCCGAGGCGTTCGACGATCACGGCATTTCGCTGAGCGCGGGCCATCGCGAGCCGCATCCGCCGGCGGGCCGCACCATCTGCGACGCGCTGATGGCGCTGATCCCCGGCGAGATGACCTTCGCGATCAACAGCAAGCTCTTGGCGCGCGGCGTGACCGCGTCGGACAAGGAAGTCGGCGCGGCCGTGGCGTTTGCCTATCACGAGCTGAAGCTGGTGGTCGAGCCGGGTGGTGCAGTCGGCCTTGCCGCGCTGCTGGCGGGGCGTCTCGATGTTGCGGGTAAGAACGTCGTCATCGTGCTGTCAGGCGGCAACGTCGATGCGGATCTGTTCGCCGAGCTGGTGGCTTGATCGTTATGCAACGTAATCCGCGACTCCCGCGGGAAGCAATCGCAGATGAGATGAACGCTGGGCGTGTCGATGCGCCCACGGCGACATGGCCGGGCTTGTCC
>NZ_CAKZHY010000062.1 GCF_936928535.1 uncultured Bradyrhizobium sp.
GGGTGCGCCGCCGGCGGGCGCAGCGGAAGCCGTATGGCTGCCGAAGATTGCGCCCATGATTTTCCCGAAAATGCTCATGTCTGTTCCCCGAAAAGGATCCCGTTGGAAGGCCCTGAGTGAGCCCTTATAGACGAAGTTACGCCGGTGCGCCCGCGAACTTCCGCGAGCCACAAACAGCATGAGCTTATCTGCGGCGAAATGACGACCGGATGACGTCAGCGAGGTTGCACTGCGGCAACGAATCTCACCCAAGCGTGAGGGACAGGACTCGGAAATAAGCGTACGCTTGGTGCTCAGCTCGCGATGCCACCAGGAATTCGCGTCTGGTTGGACTCGCGAAACTCAAAGAAGCGGCCGCTTGCGCCGTTGTCGGCGCCGAATTCGGCTGCATGGCAAGGGAGCAAGCCGACCATGGCCACACTTTATCAGGGCAATGTCCCCACAATGGGCCAGTCCGCAGACGCGGCTGGACCGGTGATCCGAACCATTGAACTCTCCGACCTGCACGACGCGCTCAAGCGCGGCTGGGAAGACTTCAAGGCAGTCCCCAGCCACGCCATCATCCTCTGCGTGATCTATCCGGTGCTCGGTCTCGTGATCGCGCGCGTCGCGATGGGCTATTCCGTGATACCGCTCCTGTTTCCTCTCGCCGCGGGCTTCGCCCTGATCGGCCCGTTCGCAGCACTCGGCCTTTATGAGCTCTCCAGCCGCCGCGAACGCTACGAGGAAGCGAGCGCGTGGGACGCCATGGACGTGCTGCGCTCGCCCTCCTTCGGCGCCATGCTCGGCCTCGGCACATTGCTGCTGGCGCTGTTCGTGACGTGGGTCGCGACCGCGCAGGCGATCTATGTGGCTGCGTTCGGCTATGAGGGCGTCACCGGCATTTCGGATTTCCTGACGCGGGTGCTGACGACCTCCCAGGGCTGGTGGCTGATCGTGATCGGCTGTGGCACGGGCTTCCTGTTCGCGCTCGCGGCGCTGTGCATCAGCGCGGTATCATTCCCGCTGATGCTCGACCGCCACGCCGGCGCACTGGAGGCAATGGTCACCTCGCTGCGCGTCGTCGCCAAGAACCCGGTGCCGATGGCGGCGTGGGGCCTGATCGTGGCGGTTCTGCTGGCGCTCGGAACAATCCCCGCGTTCCTGGGGCTCGCCGTCGTCATTCCCCTGCTCGGCCACGCCACCTGGCATCTCTATCGCAAGGTGATCGTCTCCGACCCCGGTGCCCGGCCTGTACCGCCCCCGCCCCAGCGCCCGCGCAAGCCGGCGGCCGATTTCCCAGCCAATCTCTTCCCATGGCGCAATAGGGAATAGAGCTGGCGCCAGGCGATCTCGTCAGAGCGCTCCCGCCGGTCACCCGGCGGGAGCGGTGCTGTCATACGCCTTGCTTTGGCCGCGGTTACATCAGAGATTGCCGCCGCCGGTCATGCCCCTTCACGGAATCAATTACCTCTGATGACCCTGACGATTTCTCGTCTCGCTTTCGCCGCCCTCGCCCTTTCAGCCTCAATCGTGTCCGTCGAGCCCGCTCTGGCTGCGGTCGCTTGCGGCTCGGGCAATTTCGACGCCTGGCTCGCGGATTTCAAAACCGAGGCCGCGGCTAAGGGGATCTCGCAACAGGCCACCGCGGCCGGCCTTGCCGGCGTCACGCTGGACCAGAGCGTGCTCAACCGCGACAAATCGCAAAAGGTCTTCACCCAAACCTTTGAGGAGTTTTCCGGCCGCATGGTGCCGCCGCGGATGACGCGCGGCTCCAACATGATGAAGCAATACGGATCGGTGCTGTCGCGCATCGAGCAGGCCTATGGCGTGCCGGGCGAGATCCTGGTCGCGATCTGGGGTCTGGAGACCGATTTCGGCGTCAACACCGGCAAGTTCTCGACGATCCGCTCACTGGCGACATTGGCCTATGATTGCCGCCGTGCCGAGCAGTTTCGCGGTGAGCTGATGGATGCGCTGCGCATCGTTCAGCGCGGCGATCTTGCGCCTGCCGAGATGAAGGGCGCATGGGCCGGCGAGCTCGGCCAAACCCAGTTCATGCCATCGTCCTGGATGAAATACGCAGTCGATTTCGACGGCAATGGCAAGCGCGACCTACTGCATAGCGCTCCCGACGTGCTTGCCTCCACCGCCAACTATCTGGCCGGCTACGGTTGGCAGAAGGGCAAGGACTGGCAGCCGGGCAGCCCGAACTTCGCGGTGCTGCAGCAGTGGAACAAGAGCGAGGTCTATTCCAAGACGGTGGCCTATTTTGCCACTCAGCTCGCGCACGCCCCGTAAGAGACACACAGAAGTAAAATGCGTAGGGCCGATCGCTTGGCGACCGGCCCTCTCTTGGACTGCGTTTGCCTACCCGATTACTTGCCCATGGTGGCTTGCATCGCCTTGTTCAGGTGCATGCCGCACGCACCCATTTTGCCGTTGAGCATGGAGTCCTGCGCAGACGCAATTTCCTTCTGCGCGGCCATCTTGCCGTCGCCGTCCTGCATCCCTTCGACAGCAGTCTCGGCCTTCTCAAGATTGCCCGAGCTGCAACCACCCATGCTGTGCTTGGCGGCCTGAGCCGGCGCGACGGCGAATGCAACGGCGGCAATTGCGATAACCCCGAGTAACTTCGTCATGATGTTACTTTCCTTCTCTTGTTCTTGGACGGACCCGGCGACATTGCCAGAATCCGCAACATGACTTTGCTGCCGACGCGGCAACTTGCCGCAATAAATTCCGCGCGAGAATTGCGTGATGTTGCGCGCTGCGCAGAGCCGCATGCGAAATTTCTGATTTTCATTACAACCTTGTAATCAAGCCATACACGTTCGACGTGTGTGCGATGCACCATTTGGGGTGGCATCGAGCAAGAATGGCCAAGCAGTCGCCTGGCAGCCCCGCTGGCCGTTGTGAGTCCTCCCCCAGGCGAACAGTCGGCCCTGTTTTCATCGTCGCGACGTCGGGATCAAAGCAACTAAATATGAAGTTAAATTCATTTCTATAGGATTCAGGCGCATGCGAATCACGCATGCCGGACTTGGGCTTACAAGCTGGCCCTGACGACTTGAGGATCACGGAAATGTAACCTATCTCGGTAGCGATAGGCACCGTACGTTTGGTCGCTAAACCTGTGATTTCACGGAGTTTTACGTCATAGATCGGCTTGGCCCGCCTAGCTGTTAGGCTACAGTGCCGAGAGGTTAATCGTCCCTTACCTCTGCTATGCGCACATCGCTTAGCTGCATCGCAACATCGGAACTTTCGCACCGCACTACTCTCACCTATATTCATTTCAACGATGACGCCCGAGCAAGGGCTGAATCGAACTACAGGAGACTACCAATGCTGCTCTCGCTCATCCGCATGATCCAGGCTTTCCGGGACTATCAGCGCAATGTTGCCGAACTGTCCCAGCTCAGCGATCGCGAACTGGCCGACATCGGCCTCGATCGCTCGGACATCCCGCGCGTTGCCGCCGGTCAGTATCAGGGCTGATATCGTTCAGCCCTTCACCGGACGAACCGATAACGCCCGCCTCGTGCGGGCGCTGTCGTTTTCAGCGGCAGAAAACTCGATCTCGGCGATTCCACTGACGGCCGAAAAGCGCTACCTGTCCGCCCCATGACAGGACCCCTATCTACTCCCGTGCACGTTATTGGCGCCGGCCTTGCCGGTTCCGAAGCCGCCTGGCAGGTCGCGAAAGCTGGCGTGCCCGTTGTGCTGCATGAGATGCGGCCCGACCGCATGACCGAGGCGCATCGCACCGACGGGCTCGCCGAGCTGGTCTGCTCCAATTCGTTCCGCTCGGACGACGCCGCCAACAACGCCGTCGGCCTGCTGCACGCCGAGATGCGCCGGCTCGACTCGCTGATCATGCGCGCGGCCGACGCCAACCAGGTGCCCGCCGGCGGCGCGCTGGCCGTTGATCGCGACGGCTTCTCGGCCGCTGTCACCAGGGCGCTGAACGACCATCCCCTGATCGAGATCGCCCGCGGCGAGATCAAAGGCCTGCCGCCGGCCGACTGGAGCAACGTCATCGTTGCGACCGGCCCCCTGACCTCCGCCCCGCTGGCTGACGCCATCCGCGAACTCACCGACGAGAACGCGCTCGCCTTCTTCGACGCCATCGCGCCGATCGTGCATCGCGAATCCATCGACATGTCGGTGGCATGGTTCCAGTCGCGCTACGACAAGGTCGGCCCCGGCGGCAACGGTGCCGACTACATCAACTGCCCCATGACCAAGGAGCAATACGATGGCTTCGTCGCCGCGCTGATCTCAGGCGAGAAGACCGAGTTCAAGGAGTGGGAGACCAACACGCCCTATTTCGACGGCTGCCTGCCGATCGAGGTCATGGCGGAGCGCGGTCCCGAGACGCTGCGCCACGGCCCGATGAAGCCGGTCGGCCTCACCAATCCATATGATCCCACCACGAAGTCCTACGCGATCGTGCAACTGCGCCAGGACAACAAGCTCGGCACGCTCTACAATATCGTCGGATTCCAGACGAAGCTGAAATACGGCGAGCAGCAGCGCATCTTCCGCACCATTCCCGGCCTGGAAAAGGCCGAGTTCGCCCGCCTCGGCGGCCTCCATCGCAACACCTTCCTCAATTCGCCGAAGCTACTCGACAGTCAGCTGCGCCTGCGCGCGCAGCCGCGGCTGCGCTTTGCCGGCCAGATGACGGGCTGTGAAGGCTATGTGGAATCCGCCAGCGTCGGCCTGATTGCCGGCCTCTATGCGGCTGCCGACGCGCGCGGCGAGCGGCTTGCGAGCCCGCCTGTCACAACGGCGCTCGGGTCGCTGCTCGGCCATATCACTGGCGGCCATATCGAGACCGTCGAGCCGGGCACGCGCTCGTTCCAGCCGATGAACATCAATTTCGGCCTGTTCCCGCCGCTTGCCAGCCCGCCGACGAAGAAGCCCGACGGCACGCGTCTGCGCGGCAATGAGAAGACGGTGGCCAAGAAGCAGGCGATGAGCGCCTTGGCGCTTGCCGATCTCGATCGCTGGATCGCCGATCATTTGCGCATTGCCGCAGCCGCGTGAGTTTTCGATGAGTCTCCCGAAAGACGACGCCGTGGTGCTTTCGGCGCGCTGGACCGAGGGCGTGCTGCTCAAGCGCGACGTGTTCTCGACCGTCGAGCGCGGCCGTTTCCACGGCGACAGCGGCGAGGTCGATGCCGTGCTGCGCCGGCTCGACGAGGTGCCCTGGTGGTCGTTCCTGCTGGCACGCCACCTGTTCGGCCGCGAAAAACACGCGCTGGTGCTCGCAAAGGGCCTGAATGCCGGACCTGAGCTGCTCTGGGCCGGGCGCCGAGCGCTGGTGCGCGGCTTCGTCGACGGCGTTGCGCTGCATCTGGCAAAGCCTCATGGCGACCTCGCCTATTTCCGCTCGGCGAAGGACGTGCTGCGCCGGCTCCGCCGCGCCGGCATCTGCCACAATGATCTCGCCAAGGAACAAAACTGGCTGGTCGGCCGCGATGGCCGCGCCTACGTGACCGACTTCCAACTCGCGGCGTGCTTCAGGCGGCGCGGCCGGCTCTATCGTATCCTCGCCTATGAAGACCTTCGCCATCTGCTCAAGCACAAGCGCTCCTACGCGCCGGAGGCCCTGACGCCGCGCGAGCGAAAAGTGCTGGCGAAGAAATCGTTCGTCGCGAGCCTGTGGCTTGCCACCGGCAAGAAAGTCTATCGCGCTATCACCCGCGGCCTGTTCAACTTCACCGACCGCGAGGGTGGCGGCCGCCGGCTGGTCAACGATGCTCCGGTGCTCGCAGAGCTGATCCGCAAGAACCCGGCCGTGCGCGACACCGCCATCGTCGCCTTTGCCGACCGCCGCTCCGGGGTCGGGCTCTACGCGTTCGTGGAAGCCGATCAGTCCGCACTCGAAGGCCAGCTCCGTAACGAATTGACGGCTGCCAAGGGCCCAAAGCCGCCGGAACACATCCAGGTCGTGCACGCACTGCCGCGCGATACAAGCGGCAAGCCGCGCACCGAGATCCTGCAACTGGTCGCGATGAACCAGCTCGACCTGATCGAGCCGATGATGAAGAACGACCAGGACCGCGCCTTCCTCAAGGACATCCTGGAGCAGCGCAAGAACCTGCGCGATCGCTTCAACTTCGAGGCGGACCTGCCCATCAGTTAGACGACAGATGCACGGCGCCTTGAAGCGTCCACAATGCCGGTGGACAAGCCGGCGACTGCACTGATTTGGGGACCAATGAACAGCTGGGGGACCATGAGGCGCCGCGCGCTGCTGTTGCTTGCAGGTCTGGTGTTGCTGGCGGCTGCGCCGACGTCGGCAGCAGAATCCCCTGCCGAACAGATCTCCGGCTTCCGGCTGAAGCATGGCGAGGGCCGGGTCACGCGCGACGCAACGCTCGATCGCATCGCCATGGACCAGGCACGCGCGATGGCGGCCAAGGACGATCTCAGCCACGATGCTCTCGGCCCGTTCAACAAGCGCGTCGCGCCGTCGGGCGCGGGCCGTGCCGCCGAGAACATCGCCTATGGCTACGACAATTTCGAGAAGACGCTCGGTCAGTGGATCGACTCGTCCGGCCATCGCAAGAATCTGCTGCTCCACAACGCCTCGCGCGTCGGGATCGCGAGCGCGAAGAACGCCAGCGGCAAGCGCACCTATTGGGCCATGGTGATTGCCGGCGATTACGAGACGAAACCGGGTAAAGGCAAAACCAAAAAGGACAGCGAGCCGCTGGTCGCCGTGAGACGCGAGACCACGCCGGCCAGCAAGCCCAAATCCAGCAATTGCCACCTCAAGCTGCTCGGCCTCTGCATCTGAGACAAAGCCGGACCTGCTCTTCGCCGGTTCATGGTCTTGCTCGCCTCGTTAGGCGCGTCTAATCCATCCGACCGGATCGCGAGAGGGAGAGGCAAACTTGATCGATATCGACCGAATACGCTCCGACACACCGGCCGCCCGCCGGCTCGCCTATCTGCACAATGCAGGCGCGGCTCTCATGCCCACGCCCGTCGTCGCGGCGATGAAGCAGCATATCGACCTTGAGAGCGAGATCGGAGGCTATGCCGCCGCCGACCGCGAGTCTGGCCGGCTCGATGCGGTCTACGGCTCGGTGGCGCGACTGCTGAACGCTGCGCCGAACGAGATCGCGCTCATGGAGAACGCAACTGTCGCCTGGCAGATGGCGTTCTATGCGCTGCCGTTTCGCGCAGGCGACCGGATCCTGACCGCCGAGGCGGAATACGCCGCCAACTATGTCGCGTTCCTTCAGGTCGCCAAGCGGACAGGCGCGATCATTGACGTCGTGCCCAGCGATGCCAGCGGTGAACTGGACCTCGCCGCGCTCGAGCGCATGATCGACGACCGCGTCAGACTGATCGCCATCACATGGGTTCCGACTAATGGCGGGCTCGTCAATCCCGCCGCAGCTGTCGGCAAGATCGCGCGGGCGCACGGCATTCCCTATTTGCTCGACGCCTGCCAAGCGGTTGGCCAGATGGAAGTCGACGTTGAAGCCATCGGCTGTGACATGCTGTCAGCCACGGGCCGAAAATTCCTGCGCGGGCCGCGCGGCACCGGCTTTCTTTACGTCCGCCGCGAACTGCTGCAGCAGCTCGAACCGCCGATGATCGACCATTTTGCGGCGCCCTGGATCTCGCGCGACCGGTATCTGCTCCGCGACGATGCGCGCCGGTTCGAGACCTGGGAGAACAATTACGCGGCGCGGCTCGGCCTGGGCGCCGCCGTCGACTACGCCCTTGCGATCGGCCTCGGCCCGATCGAGCAGCGCTGCCGCCTGCTGGCGGACCGCCTCCGCGGCGGCCTCGCCGCCATCAGCGGTGTGACCATTCGCGACCTCGGTCGGACGCCGGGTGCCATCGTCAGCTTCACGATGGCGGGCCTTGAGGCGGACGCGGTCGTCACCAGCGCCGCTGCGGCCGGCATCACCATCGGCGCATCGCATCCGTCGAGCACCCGCATCGACGCGGAAGAGCGGGCGTTGCCAGTCGTCGTTCGCGCCTCGCCACATTACTACAACACGGAAGCCGAGATCGATCGGCTCATCGCCCACGTGGCGGGTCTGGTGCCGCGGTAGTATTGTTAGGTACAGCGCGCGCTCAGTCCGGATGCGCCGAGCTTGGCCATGACCTCGTCGAGATGGGCGCTGTCGCGGGTCTCGATCACGAGTTGCAGCAGCGTTGCCTTGGCCGGCAGGTCCGAGAAGGTCCGCTGATGCGAGACCTCGATGATGTTGGCGCCGGCCTCGGCCAGCAGCGAAGCGACTGCCGCGAGCTGGCCGGGTCTGTCAGGGATATCGAGCGAGAGCTGCGTCAGCCGCCCCTCGCGCGCAAGCTCGCGCGTCAGCACCGAGGCGATCAGCCTTGTATCGATGTTGCCGCCGCTCAGGACCAGGCCGACCTTCTCACCGGCAAAGCGCGTGGGATCGGACATGATCGCCGCAAGGCCGGCAGCGCCCGCACCCTCGACGACCGTCTTCTCGATCGAGATCAGGGTTGCGACCGCGCGCTCGAGCTCGGCTTCGTTGACGAGCGCGATGTCGTCGACCAGGCCGCGGACGATCTCGGTGGTGATCTTGCCCGGCGACTTGACCGCGATGCCTTCGGCGAGCGTATCGCCCCGCGCCGGCAGATTGCCGCCATGGATGGCGTTGTACATCGAGGGATAGAGCCAGGCCTCGACGCCGACGATCCGCAGCGATGGCTTGAGGGACTTCGCCGCAATGGCAATGCCGCTGATCAGGCCGCCGCCGCCGATCGGAACGACCAGCGTGTCGAGCTCCGGCACCGCCTTGAGGACCTCGAGCCCAACCGTGCCCTGCCCGGCGATCACCAGCGGATCGTCGTAGGGGTGGACGAAGATCATGCCGCGAGCTTCGCCGTGGCTGCGCGCAAACGCAGCCGCCTCCTCCAGCGTCGCGCCTTTGACAACCACCTCGGCACCGTGATGCCGGGTATTCTCGACCTTCACCATCGGCGTGCCCACGGGCATGACGATGGTGGCGGGAATACCGAGCCTACTGGCGTGATAGGCAACGCCCTGCGCGTGGTTGCCCGCGGACATGGCGACGACGCCGCGCGCGCGCTCTTCCGGCGTCAGCGCGTTGAGCCGGTTCAGCGCACCACGCTCCTTGAACGAAGACGTGAACTGGAGGTTTTCGAATTTGAGCCAGAGATGGCAGCCGCAGATGTTGCTCAGCGTTCGGCTGTAGCTGCAGGGCGTCTCGACGACGGCGCCGTGGATCGTCTCGGCAGCGGCGTGAATGTCAGCCGGCGTCACCGGAAAGCCGCTCAGATCGGGGACTACTGATGGGGACAGGTCGGCCATAGGACAGCATAGAGCATTTGGCCGGCTACGGCGATAAGCCGACTCCTATTTGGTAAATTCCCGGGATCGTGAAGCTCGCCACAACGTCCATAGCGTGCGTAGCCGCGAGACCGGCTGCGGGGCGAAGGGATTGCGCCCTGGACGCGCCAGGCGATCGAGATCGGCCCGCGCCTGGCTCAGCAGCAGGAAGGCGGCCCGCGCCGAGGGCGGTACCTGCGCCAGCAGCGACGACGCCGTCCCCAGATGCTCCCTCGCATCGCCGATGAGCTGGTTCAGGGCGGCATGGAGGTTGGGCGTCTCCTTGCCCGCGAATACGTCCTCCGTGGTGCAGCCATGACTGGTCAGCAGTTGTTGCGGCAGGAACAGCTGCCGATGGGAAGCGTCCCGAGGCAGGCTCGCAATCACCTGCACGATGCCCTGCGCGAGGCCAGCGTGCCGCGCTACGTGCTCGGCCGCATCCGAAGCGTCGCCCATGATCCGCGCCGCGAGCGCAAAAAGCGCCGCAGAGGTCGCGGCCAGATAGCCCTCCAGCGCAGTCATGGTCGGCATCGGATCGTTGTAGAGATCGAACTGGTGCTCGTCGACGAGCAGCGACAGCGGCTCGACCGGCAGCTCAAAATCGCGGATCGCGCGCAACAGCTCCGCCGCCACCGGATTGCCTTCGGCGCTGCCGTGCGCCAGGCCCGAGAACAGGTCGGTCCACCATTGGAAGCGGATCTCGCCGGGCAAAGGCTGGGTCACCTGATCGCGAACACGGACGATCTCGACATTGAAGGCGTAGAGCGCAAGCAGCGCGCGGCGCTCCGCGGCAGGCGCGAACAGCGTCGCGACATAGCGCGGAAAGTCGTGACCGCGCACGAGGTCGGCGCAGTAGGTGACGGTGTCGGACGGCGTCCCAGCGCTGCTCATGGCACCGCAATCAGCGCGGCCGCAACGCGGCGCCGTTCGCCGATCATGATGTTATAGGTCCGTACGGCCGGCCCGGTCTGCATGGTGTCCAGCACCACCCTCACCGCCTTCAGCGCCTGGCGCAGTTCCGGCGGGGCCCGCCAGAGCCCGGTTCCGGTACCAACCAGCAGCGTGTCGATGCCGTTGGCAGCCGCGAAGACCCGATCCAGCGAATAGCGGTCGATCTTGCTGGGATCGGTCACGTCCCAGGCCCAGATCGCATCGGGCAGGCACAGCAGCGAGCCCCGGTGCGACATGCCGCCGAAGGCGAAGCCACCCTTGCCATAGGCCTCGATCGGCGCCGAGCGCGGGAAATGAGGAGCGTTGGGGTCGCCGGCCATGAGCTTCGTCCGAATGAGCTGACTACCCTCGCAAACCAATGCGAGGGCACGCGGTTCGGATCATGCCTTGTTTTTCTTCGCCGGCGGAGCCTCTTCCTTCGCATCTTCACGATGTTCGCCGACGCCGAGATAGATCAGGATCGGGGCTGCGATGAAGATCGAAGTGTAGGTGCCGACCAGCACCACGCCGAACATCATGACGGCCGTGAAGCTGTGGATGGCGTGACCGCCGAACAGCAGCAGCGCCAGCAACGCCAGCGTCACCGTGAAGTGGGTGATGATCGAGCGCGACAGCGTCGAGTTGATGGACTCGTTCAACAACTGCGGCATCGGCATCTTCTTGTAGCGCCGCAGCATTTCACGGATGCGGTCGTAGATGACGACGGTGTCGTTGAGCGAATAGCCCAGAATGGTCAGAAGCGCCGCGATGCTGGTCAGGTCGAAATCGACCTGGCTGATCGACATGAAGCCGATGGTCAGCACGATATCGTGCACGTTGGCGATCATGGCGCCGAGCGCGAACTGCCATTCGAAGCGGAACCAGAGATAGACCAGGATCGCGCCGATCGCGAGCATCAGGCCGGCCATGCCCCACCCCAGCAACTCGCCGGAGACGCGTGGACCCACCACCTCGACACGGCGATACTCCACGGACTCGCCGAGGGCGCCGCGAACCTTGTCGACGGCTGCCTGCTGCGCCTTGTCGCCGCCCGGCTGCTCGGCAACGCGAAGCAGCACGTCGGCGGGGCCGCCGAATTGCTGCAGCTGAACTTCGCCGAGGCCGAGGCTGCCAAGGGTCGAGCGCATCTGCGCAAGATCGGCGGAGCCGGATTTGGCCCGCACCTCCATCAAGGTGCCGCCCTTGAAGTCGATGCCGAAATTCAAGCCATGCGTGAAGAACAGCGTGATGGCGACGATCGACAGCAGCGCCGAGATCGGAAAGCTGATGCGGCGGAAGCGCGTGAAGTCGAAATGCGTATTGTCCGGGACGATCCGCAGCGACGGCAAGATGCCCAGCACGCTGACCACGGTCAGCACCGCAATCAGGACGCCGAGAACAATGAGAACGAGTTGAGTAGTGGTCACAGCCGGCCTCGAATTATCAAATCGGCACAGTCTTCGGCCGCTTCCACTGAACCCACCACGCCACGATCAGGCGAGTCATGGTGAAGGCGGTGAAGACCGTGGTGATGATGCCGATGCCCAGCGTCACGGCGAAGCCGCGCACCGGACCGGTGCCGATCATGAACAGCACTGCAGCGGCGATGAAGGTGGTGATGTTGGAGTCCAGAATCGTGGCGAGCGCCCGCTTGAAGCCTGCATCGATCGCCGAGATCGGGGTTCTCCCGCCGCGCAATTCCTCGCGGATGCGCTCATAGATCAGCACGTTGGAGTCGACCGCGATGCCGACGGTGAGCACGATGCCGGCGATACCTGGCAGGGTCAGCGTGGCGCTGAGCAGCGACAACAGCCCGAAGATCATCGCGACGTTGATGGCCACCGCGATGTTGGCGAACACGCCGAACAGGCGGTACGTCAACAGCATAAAGACGACGACCAAGATTGACCCGACATAGGCAGCAAGCTCGCCCTTCTCGATCGAGTCCTGGCCGAGGCCCGGACCGACTGTGCGCTCTTCCACGACAGTCAGCGGGGCAGGCAGCGCACCGGCGCGCAAGAGGATCGCCAGGTCGTTGGCCGACTGCACGGTGAAACTCCCGGAGATCTGGCCCTGACCGCCGGTGATCGGTTCGCGAATGACCGGCGCCGAGATCACCTTGCCGTCGAGGATAATCGCGAAGGGCACCCCGACATTCTCCTGCGTGGCCTGCGCGAACTTGCGCGCGCCAGAGGTATTGAACGTGAAGCTGACCACCGGCTCGTTGGTACGCTGGTCAAAGGTCGCCTGGGCGTTGGTCAGGTCGCCGCCCGCAACCAGCACCTGCTTTTTGACCACGTAGCCGGTCGGCGGCGGCGTGGCCGCCGGCAGAAGCTCGGAGTCCGGTGGCAACCCGCCCTGCTGCGCTTGTTCAAGCGGCACCGAGGGATCGACCATGCGGAATTCCATCTTCGCAGTCTTGCCCAGCAGTTCCTTCAGATGGGTGGGGTCCTGCAAACCCGGCACCTGCACCAGGATTCGGTCATTACCCTGACGCTGAATGATGGGCTCGACGGTGCCGAGCTCGTTGACGCGCTTCTCGACGATCTGGATCGACTGCTCGATGGTCTTGCGCATGCGATCGAGCATCGCGGCCTCCGGGATACTGAGGCGGATCAATCCGCCGCCGGCGTCGGAGACATCGAGATCACGCTGACCGCTGGACCCCATCAGGCCGCCAATCGGCTGGCCCAGTTCGCGCAGCTTGGCAAGCGCAGGCTGGGCGTCGGCGTCCCTGATCCGTACCTCGACGGCATCGCCCTTCGTTACGATGCCCGTGTAACCGATCCTGGCCTCACGCAGCACGCGGCGGACGTCGTCGCGGATCTGGTCGAGCCTTTCCTTCTTCACATAGTTGGAATCGACCTCGAGCTGCAAAGAGGAACCGCCCTGCAAGTCGAGACCCAACACCAGGCGCCGCTGCGCCCAGGCGGGCCAGGTCTTGACCTGCGCCTCGGGGAAGAAGTTCGGGACCGCGCAGAGGCACACGATCAGCGCCGTCAGGATAATCCCGAGCGCCTTCCACCGCGTGAAATACAACATCGACTGGACCTGTCAGATCAGGAGATTTGAGATGCTCGCGAGGAAGCGCTCACTTCGCCGCGGCGTCGTCCTTGGCGCTTTCCTTCGCGCTGTCCTTGGCCGGCTCGCCCTTGGCGCGCACGCCCGAGATCATCGAGCGCATCTGGCGCACGCGCACGCCGTCGGAAATCTCGAACTCGATCTGGTCGTCATCGACGACCTTGGTGACCTTACCGACGAGGCCGCCGGAGGTCACGACAGTGTCGCCGCGGCGGATGTTCTTCACGAGCTCGGCGTGGTCCTTCACCTTCTTCTGCTGCGGGCGCAGAATCAGGAAGTACATGATCACGAAGATCAGGGCGAACGGCAGCAGCGACATCAACATGCTGTTGGTGTCACCGGCGCCCGCGGCCTGGGCATACGCAGGGGTAATCAGCATTCGGACGATCCTCGTGGAAACGGGGGAAGCCGGTCAGGCCCTCAGGGCGACCGGTTCGGTCAAATTCGCGCGGACTATAGCGACCACCGCCCCAATTGCAACGCTGCCAGACCGGCGATTTGGCCACCTTGCGGCGCGCCATCAGGCCCGATAAGGCTGCGTTCTCAGGAACTTCGGACATGCCCAAAAACCTTCGCAAAAGCCCGGCCGGCAAAGGCCCCCGTACCCCTGCCAAGAAGCCCGTCCAGGTCGCGGCAAATCGCCCCAAGGCGACCCAAAAGGCTACCCAAAAGGCGGCTGGCAAGGTGACCTCCAAGGCCTCTCCCGACCAGACCCAGGAGCGGATCGTCCGCGCGCTTGAGACCATTGCGGCCCACCTCGCCGCCCAGGGCAAGCCGGCGGTCGAGCGCGATTCGTTCGATCGGGCGGACGCCTATGTCTGGCACCCGGACGGGCGCCTGGCGGCCGTTCCGCGGGTCAGCCGTGTCGAGCTGTTCCTGCTCAAAGGCGTCGACCGGATGCGCGACATCCTGATGGAGAACACCGAGCGCTTCGCCAATGGCCTGCCCGCCAACAACGCCCTGCTCTGGGGCGCGCGCGGCATGGGCAAGTCGTCGCTGGTGAAGGCGGCGCACGCCAGCATCAACGCGGACCGCAAACCTGCCGACAAGCTCAAGCTGATCGAGATCCATCGCGAGGACATCGAGACGCTGCCGATGCTGATGGAGAAGCTTCGCGACGCCGACTTCCACTTCATCGTGTTCATCGACGACCTCTCCTTCGACGGCAATGATGCGTCCTACAAGTCACTCAAGGCCGTGCTCGAAGGCGGCATCGAGGGCCGACCGGAGAACGTCATCCTCTACGCCACCTCCAACCGCCGCCATCTGCTCGCGCGCGACATGATCGAGAACGAGCGTTCGACCGCGATCAATCCGGGCGAAGCGGTCGAGGAAAAGGTTTCGCTGTCGGATCGCTTCGGCCTCTGGCTCGGCTTCCACCGCTGCAGCCAGGACGAATATCTCGCCATGGTGCGCGGCTATTGCAGCCATTTCGGCATCAAGGTCGACGACGAGGCGCTGGAGCGTGAAGCGCTGGAATGGTCGACCACGCGCGGCTCGCGCTCGGGACGCGTCGCCTGGCAGTTCGTGCAGGAGCTGGCGGGCCGGCTCGGCGTGAAGCTGACGGCGAACTAGCGGAAGCTGAAGCCGTCGCCCCACCCACAACTGTCATCGCCCGCGAAGGCGGGCGATCCAGTATTCCAGAGAAAGTTG
>NZ_CAKZHY010000063.1 GCF_936928535.1 uncultured Bradyrhizobium sp.
GCGTTCCCCACCCGCCAGCATTCATTGCCAGCGAACCCATTCATATCGCCCGCCGAAACAAGCCCAGCTTTGTTGCGTAAGTCTTCAAGCGCAATATCAGGCTTTCGTTCACGTTGCGGTCGGAGAGCAGCGCAGCTCCAATGGCCATCGCGCTCAACAGGACCTGCGGCTTGGAACCTATAATCAGTAAAGCTCTCGCCCGAGAGCCCGGCTTTCGCCCGTAGGTCTACGGGGCCGGCACCGATGTGTTGACCGGAACGTAGTCGTTCCCACGGGATATTCCAAGAGGTTTTTTCGAGCCCAATCCGGCTTTTATGGGGGCATTTTTCGGGCCGAGACGGCCCTGGGAATGCCCGCCAGATCAGCCTTGGGGGGCCTGTCGACCGATAACGCGGCGACTGCCATCAAGGTTTCAATCGTCCGCGCCTGTCCCTGTCCGGCCTCGACGATCAGCGCTCCGCCGGGGGTGAGCAGGCCGGCTGCCTGGGGGATCAAGGCGCGGTAGGCATCGTATCCGTCATTGCCGCCATCGAGCGCCAGATGCGGATCGTGCTCGCGGACCTCGATGGCCAATTTCGGAATCTCCCCTGCCGGAATGTAGGGCGGATTCGACACGATCAGATCGAACGGGCCGCGAAGGGCCGCGGCGTAGGAGCAGGCGACGAAGCTGGCGCGGTCGGCAAGGCCGAGGGCGGTGGCATTACCCCTGGCGGTATGAAGCGCAGTCAGGCTGAGATCGGTGCCGACACCAGACGCTTCGGGAATCTCGTGCAGCAGCGCCAGCAGGATCGCGCCGGATCCGGTGCCGATGTCGGCGATGCGCGGCGGATGAGAGAGGCCGAACTCGCGGAAATGCTCGAGTGCACGCTCGACCACTGTCTCGGTATCGGGGCGGGGGACCAAGGTTGCTTCCGATAAACGAAACGGCAGACCCCAGAATTCCCTGACGCCTAGGATGCGGGCGACCGGCTCGTGTGCGAGCCTGCGCTGCGCATAGCCCTCGAGCCGCGTCGCCTCCTCCAGCGTGAGTTGTCGCGCCGCCTGCGCGATCAGGCCGGTCAGATCGAGCCCCAGCGCTGCACCGACGAGCAGGCGGGCATCAAGCGACGGCTCGTCGATGCCTGACGATTGCAGCCGCGCCGAGAGCGCGCGTCGCGCGCTCTCGATGCTCTGTCTGGAATCGAAGCCTGCCGCCAATGGGAACCATCCTGCCTGGCATCGTGGATAGATCGGCTGCCTTGCTTGCGTCAACGGAAAGGAGCGCGTTTGATCACGCGGCGCAGCGAAGGAGGGACATATGGCGGCCTATGACGATCAAAATGTCTTCGCCAAGATCCTGCGCGGCGAGATTCCCTGCTTCGAGGTGTTCAGGGACGAGCGCAGCTTTGCCTTCCTGGACATCATGCCGCGCTCGCTCGGGCATACGCTGGTGATCCCGCGGGCGCCGGCCCGCGGCATTCTCGACATTGCCGAGGACGATCTCGCCGCGGTTATCAGCACCGCCAAGCGCATTGCGGTTGCCGCCATGAAGGCGTTCGACGCGCAAGGTATCATCCTGCAACAGTTCAGCGAGCCGGCCAGCGGGCAGGTGGTGTTTCACCTGCACATGCACGTGATGCCGGTCAGGTCTGGCGTCGAGCTACTGCCGGCGCAGACGCGCAAGGAAGACACGGCCGTGCTCGCCGATCATGCCAGGCGGATGATCGCGGCGCTCAGTGGCTGACTATACGCCGAGAAAGCGCTGGAGCAGCTCCGGCTGGGCCTTGAGCTCCTGCGCGGGCCCCTCGTGCACGATGTGGCCGTTGTTGATGATGTAGATCCTGCTCGCCAGTGCCAGCGTCGCCGCCAGGTTCTGCTCGACCAGCACGATGGTCTGGCCGGCGGCTGCGAGCTCGCGGCAAGCCTTGACGAGATCGTGGACGATCACGGGCGCCAGTCCCTCAAACGGCTCGTCCAGCAGCACGATCTTGGGATCGCGCACCAGCGCGCGGGCGATCGCAAGCATCTGCTGCTCGCCGCCGGAGAGCTCGGTGCCGCGGTTGCTGCGCCGCTCCTTGAGCCGCGGGAACATCTCGTAGATGCGCCCGAGCGGCCAGCGCTTTGGCGCAGTGATGCCGGCAAGCAGGATGTTCTCCTCGACCGACAGGCTGCCGAAGATGCGGCGCTCCTCGTGCACGAGCTGCATGCCCGTCTGCGCGATCTTGTGGCTGCGGCGCCCGGCAATATCGATGCCGTCGAACTTCACGCTGCCGCTGCGCGGGGTCACCACGCCCATCAGGCTCTTCAGCGTCGTGCTCTTGCCGGCGCCGTTGCGGCCGAGCAAGGCCACGACCTCGTGACGTTCGACGTGCATGGCGACGTCGAACAGGATGTGCGAGTCCCCATAATAGCTGTTCAGGCCGTTGACCTCGATCAGGCTCATGCGGCGATCTCTCCGTGCACGCCGCCGAGATAGGCTTCCTGCACTGCGGCGTTGGTCTTGATTTCCTCAGGGGTTCCGGAGACAAGCACGCGGCCCTCCTGCAGCACGGTCACGCGCTCGACCAGCTCGAACAGCGAGTCCATGTCGTGATCGATGATGATCATGGTGCGGCCGCGCGCGATCGATTTGAGCAGCTTGACGGTCTCGACCCGCTCGCGCGGGCTCATGCCGGCGAGCGGCTCGTCGAGCAGCAAGAGGCGGGGGGACGTCGCGAGCGCGAGCCCGATCTCCAGCCTGCGCTTCTCGCCATAGGCGAGCTCGGATACGGGCGTGTCGGCGCGGCGGGTCAGGTTGACCAGCGCGAGCGTGTGCTCCACCTGCTCGGTCAGGCCCTTGACGCCGGCGAGGGAACGGAACAGGTCGAGCCGGAATTTTCCGCGCAGCTCGGCGAGGGCCGCGATCGTCAGATTCTGCCGCACTGTCAGCCCGGTGAAGAGCTGGTTGACCTGGTAGCTCTTGGTCAGCCCGAGCTGGCAGACTTCGGTGACCTTCAAGCCCGTGATGTTGCGTCCCTCGAACATGATCTGGCCGGAGGTCGGCGCGACCTCGCAGGTCAGCATCTTGAAGAAGGTCGATTTGCCGGCGCCGTTGGGGCCGATGATGCCGCGCAGCTCGCCCTGGTCGACGCTGAAGTCGATATCGCTGTTGGCAACGAGGCCGCCATAGCGCTTGGTGAGACCGGTGGCTTTCAGGATCGGGCCGGAATAGGCTGGGTGCGCGACCTCCTTGGCCTGCATCGGAGCGGGCGGAGCTTGCGGCGTCTCGACGTCGATCTCCTCAGTCTCTGCAGCCTTCCGGGCTCGTTTGCCGGAGATGAAACCATAGAGATCGACGAGGCCGCCGATGATGCCGCCACGCAGGAAGCAGACCAGCAGCACGAACACGACGCCGAGCACGAGCTTCCAGGCCGCGCCCAGGCCCAGCGCGGACTGGAGGAAATCCTGAAGGAACAGCCAGACCGTTGCGCCGACCAGCGGGCCGAACAACGTGCCCCTTCCGCCGATGGCGGTTTGCATCACGAGCTGGCCTGACGTGTCGAACGTGAAAGCGTCGGGCGGCATGAAGGCCTGGAGCACGCCGAGCAGGCCGCCGGCAAAGCCCGCGTAAGCGGCGGCGATCACGAAGGCGGTCAGCTTGTAGCCGTGAATGTTATGGCCGACGGCGGTGGCACGCAGCGGATTGTCCCTGATCGCGCTCAGAATCGCGCCGACCGGCGAGCGCACGATCCGGAGCGCGATGATGACGCCGACGAAATAGCACAGCGCGATGAACTGATAGAGCGACCAGCCATTGGTGAAATGAATGCTGGTGAAGCCGAGATCGAAGCTCGGTGTCGGTACGCCCGGCAGTCCGTTCTCGCCGCCGGTGAAGTCCGAGAGGGGATTGAACTCGACGAAGAAGAACACTTCCGCGATCGCCACCGTGATCATGGCGAAATAGATGCCGGTACGTCGCAGCGCGATCAGGCCGATCAGATAGCCTGTTGCCGCCGCGGCGATCATGCCGATCACAAGCGCGCCGAGCACATTGCTGAAGCCGGCGCGGGTCAGCAGATAGGCGGCGACAAAGCCACCGGTCCCGTAAAAGGCGGACTGGCCGAACGACAACAGTCCGGTGAAGCCGAACAGGATGTCGAAGCCGAGGCCGAACAGGCCCCAGACCAGGATCCGGTTCACCGTGTTCGGCGCGAAGCCGAGATGAGGCAGCACGAAGGGAGCCACGATCAGGCCGACGGCCGTCAGTGTCTCGATCAGGAACGGTCGTTGCTTGAGCATCTGCGGATCACTTATTCGCGGCCCTGCACGCCGAGCAGGCCATGCGGTCGCACCACGAGCACGAGCGTCATCGCCGCAAACAGCATCACATAGGCATAGCCGGGGTTGAACATGGAGGTGACGCTGATGATCTCGCCGGCGATCAGGCCGCCGAGAATTGCGCCGGGAAACGAGCCGACGCCGCCGATCACCACCACCACGAAGGTCTGGACCAGGATGTCGTCGCCGATGCCGGGGGTCAGTGACACCACCGGCGCATTGACGATGCCGGCAAAGCCGGCCGCCATGGCGCCGATGCCGAACACCATCATGAAGACCCGATAGACGTTGATTCCCAGCGAATCGACCATCACCGAATCCTCGATGCCGGCGCGCACGATCATGCCGAGGCGGGTGCGGTAGAGCACGATGAACAGTGCGCCGAGCGCGATCGCGACGATGCCGACCACGGCGAGGCGGTAGGTCGGATAGAACATGAAGCCGAGATTGGTGATGCCCTGGAAGATCGCCGGCGGCGGGACCAGCTGCGATTGGCTGGAGAAGATCAGCCGGATGATCTCGACGAAGCAGATGCCGAGCCCGAAGGTCACGAGCAACTGGTCCTCGTGCGGGCGATGATAGAAATGGCGAATGATGGTTCGTTCCATCACGATGCCGAGCAGCATCACGAACAGCGAGCCGGCGATGACGGCGAGGATGAACGATTCCGTGTACTGGTAGGTGACGAAGCCGGCATAGCCGCCGATCATGAACATCGCGCCATGCGCGAGGTTGAGCACGCCGAGCGTGCCGTAGATGATGGTCAGGCCGGAGCTGATCAGCGCGAGCAGGGCGCCGAGCGCCAGCCCGTTGAAGAGCTGCGAAACGAGATTGGGCCAACTGATCATGCAAGTATCACTGTCGTGACGCGCCTTGGGCTTGCGTCAAAAAAGGCGACGCCGCAGGTCCAGAGGTTGGCCTACGGCGTCACAGGGGTTAGCTCGGGATCAGGTGTAGTCGCCGAGATGGCAGCCGAAGGCATCAGGCTTCTGCATCAGGCCTTCACCCGGGACGATCTCGACGACGTCGTACCAATCTTCCTTGTTCTTCATGTCCTTCTGCTGCTTGCCCTTGACGATGATGACAGGGCGGACGCACTGGTGATCCTCGGGGCGGTAATGCACGTCGCCGACCAGCGAGGGGATCGTCTCGCCCTTCTCATAGGCCTTGATCACGTCGGGCGGGTTGAAGCTGCCGGCTTCCTCGCACATGTGGGCCCAGTGGGCGAAGCTGACATAGGCGTTCTCGGCGCCCCATTCCGGCTTGTAGCCGTACTTCTTCTCGAAGGCCTCGTTGAACATCTTGGCCAGCGGGAACTTGTCCTCGATCGTCCACCAATAATCGGTGGCGGCGAAGACGCCCTGCATCAGGCCGCCGGTCTCGCGTGCGATGAACGGCACCTGGTAGGGTACCACAAGCTTCATCTTGTCGAGCACGCCGAACTGCTTTGCCTGCTGCGTCGACAGCACCGCGTCGTGGCCCCAGTTGACGTTGATCAGCACGTCGGCGCCCGAGTTCGCGACGTTCAGCAGATACGAGGAATAATCGGGAGCGCCGAGCGGGGCGACCTGGTTGGTCGTCGTGGTCCAGCCCGCGGTCGCGAGGAAGTCCTGCATCGATTTGGTGACGGTGTGGCCGTAGGTGTAGTCCGGCGTGAGATACGCGGCCTTCTTGCCCTTGCCGAACTCCCTCACCATGATCGGCCCGATTGCAGCCGCCGCGGTCTGGCCGAAGAAGTTCTGGCGGACGCCGTAACGCACGCAGTCCTTGCCGGTGGTGTCGTTCGAGCCGGAGATGCCGCAGACGAACAGCACGTGCTCGCGCTGGGCGAGCTTGTTCAGCGCCACGGCGACGGCGCTCGAGGTGCCGCCGGTGATCATGATCGCCTTGTTCTCGCTGATGAAGCGCTGCTGCGCCTGCACCGCTTCGTTGGGCTTGGCCGCGGAATCCGCGACACCGAATTTGAGTTCCTTCCCGAGCACGCCCTTGCTGGTCTTGGGCGAAATCTTCTTGATCAGCTCGTGGCCTTCGTTGATGTGCTCGATGGCGAGCTGGTAGCCCTTGAGCTCGTCTTCGCCCTGCACCGCATAGGTGCCGGTGCGCGGAACCGAGATGCCGATGAAGGCGGTGGAACCCGATACACCCGCAGGATAAGAGCCGATCGCCGGCTTGTCCTCGGCGAAAGCAGGCATCGCTGGAAGCATCGAGCCGCCGATGAGGCCCGCCGTGGTTTGGAGCAGACCGCGGCGCGAAAGGCCGCGGCGGATGAGATCGTCAGTCATGGTGGTTCCTCCGAACATCGTTCTTGTTTGCAGGCAAACACGACCTGTCCGGCGGCAATCGGCCTCGTAGGCCTGCTTGCGCCGGGCACGTCACATCCGCGTGTATCTCTCGACTGTAAGCATTGCTTGTGAAGGCCTTCTGTCAATTTCGCCTTTGGTCGAACGACGAAAATTATGTCGTGAAAACATATCGGATAACGATATAGATTAGCCTTTGTGAGTACGAGGCTGGCGGGTTCGACGAGAGAAATGGCGCGGCAGACGACAATGGCGGGTAGCCGGAAGCGACGATTCTGGACGCAGGAGACGGAACGGCAGGAGGCCGCGTGGCTTTCGGCGGAGGGTGGCGATGCTGCTCGCGCGCCTGAGCCGCGCAATCGCCCGACGGGTGAGCGAGGACCGGCCATCGGCGCAGGGCAGGTCAAGCGCGCTCCGGTGCCGATGAAACGACTGAGCGTGCGCGCCCAGAATGTCCTGAAGGAACTCGCGGTCGAGCTCACCGGCGAGCAGCCGCCAAAGGGAAACTGGTCGCCCTCGCGCGAGCTGCTTCGCGCGCTGACGGCCGAGCGCCTTGCGACTGCGCGCAATTGCGGTCCGCACACGATGCGCGAGATCGTCGACTGGGCGCAGGGCTGCGGCGTCACCATCAAGCCGGTGCTTCCGACAGGCGGGTCGTTGTCGCACATGTGGGCGGAGTTGATTGCCAACGCGTCGGCGGGCAGCCTGACCGCCGCGGAGATCGCCGGCGCGCTGCAGCGCTCGATCCGGCGCAAGAGCGTCCGCATCCCGATCGCATTTCAGGTCATCCTGGTGAAAATCCTGCTGTCCAGCTTCGAATAGACGGTCGGATTGCAGTGCATCGGTATTACCGCCCGGTTGGTCCGGCTGCGGCCGCTTGCTACTTTAGGCTAAGTCTCCCGCCGCGACGGGCGGCATGGTCGAGGTGGGTATGGTTCAAGCGAAAAGGGCGCAGAGGTCCATGGTAACAACGCCGCCCCGGCGCGCCGGCGGCACGATGCGTGACTCCGACTATGCGGCACTGGCGCAGTTCCGTTTCCAGATCCGCAGCTTCCTGGCATTCAGCGAGGCGGCTGCCGTCAAACAGGGACTGACGCCGACGCAACATCAAGCCCTGCTCGGCATCAAGGGCTTTGTCGGCCCTGGCCCGGCGACCGTCGGCGACGTCGCGAAATTTCTTCTGATCCGGCATCATTCCGCGGTCGAGCTGATCGATCGATTGGCAAAGCTCGCCCTGGTCAGCCGCGTCGCCGATCCGGAGGATGCAAGGCGCGTGCATCTCAAGCTGACGAAAAAGGGCGAGCAGAAGCTCCAGGCGCTTTCACGCAAGAACCTCGAGGAACTCCGCCGGGCCGCGAGCCCGGCACTGGGCCGATTGTTGAAATCCTTCGGAGAGCCCGGCGAGGCCTGAGCGTCGCGCGGCCTGTTAAGCCGCAGCTCCCTGCGCAGCGAGCTGCGCGGCCTGGTGCTCCGTGGTCAGCGCGTCCGTCAATTCGCTGAGCGCTTCGCCCGCGATCACCTGCGGCAGCTTGTAGAGCGTCAGGTTGATGCGGTGGTCGGTGACGCGTCCCTGCGGGAAATTATAGGTGCGGATGCGCTCGGAGCGGTCGCCGGAGCCGACCTTCTCCTTGCGCTCGGCCGAGCGCGCGGCGTCGACGCGCTGCCGTTCGGCATCGTAGATGCGCGAGCGCAGGATGTTCATGGCCGAGGCGCGATTCTTGTGCTGCGAGCGGCTGTCCTGCATCATCACCACGATGCCGGTCGGGATGTGGGTGATGCGGATCGCCGATTCCGTCTTGTTGACGTGCTGGCCGCCCGCTCCTTGCGCGCGCATGGTCTCGATGCGCAGATCCTCGTTCTTGATGTCGACGTCGACATCCTCGACCTCGGGCAGCACCGCGACTGTGGCCGCCGAGGTATGGATGCGTCCTTGCGTCTCCGTATCCGGCACGCGCTGCACCCGGTGTACGCCGGATTCGAATTTCAGCTTCGAGAACGCACCGCGGCCCTGCACCTCCGCGATGATTTCCTTGTAGCCGCCGACGGTGCCTTCGCTGGCCGAGATCACCTCGACCTTCCAGCCCTGAAGGCTTGCGAAGCGCTCGTACATCCGGAACAGATCGCCGGCGAACAGCGAGGCCTCGTCGCCGCCGGTGCCGGCACGGATTTCCAGCACGACGTTGCGGTCGTCCATCGCGTCTTTGGGCAGCAGCGCGATCCGGATCTTCTGGACCAGCTCCTCGATCTTCGGATTGAGCTCGTCGCGCTCGGCTTCCGCCATGCTGTGCATCTCGGCATCGGTCGAGGGATCCGCGATCAGCGCCTCGGTGTCGGCAAGCTCTTTCACGGCGGACCGATACGTCTTCACCGCCTCGATCAGCGGGGTGATCTCGGCGAGCTCGCGCGTGACCTGCACATAGCGCTCGGAGGAGAGCTGCCCCAGCGATTCGGCCTCGAGAGAGGCATGATGAGCAAGGAGCACGTCCAGCTTGGCTTCGGGGAGTGACGACATGGGTTCGGTCTCAAATGGCGGAGGAAGGCGAGCGGCGCAGACGGGCGGGCGGCAGGCCCGCTACAACGCCAGGCCTTCGGCCTCGGCAAATTCCGTCAGCTTCTGCCGGATCGAGACGCTGCCGGTCGGCGCATCCAGCAGGGGCCCAAGCATCGCTGCGGCCTTCTTGACGTCGAGGTCGATCACCATCGCCTTGACCGGGCCGAGCGCGGTCGCCGACAGCGACAGCGAGCGGTAGCCCATCGCGAGCAGCGCCAGCGCGCCGATCGGCTTCGAGGCCATCTCGCCGCAAAGCGACAGCGATTTCTTCGCGGCCTGCGACTTTTGCGCGATATCGCGCAGCGCGCGCAGGATGGGCGTCGACATGGTGTCGAAGCGCTCGGAGACCTTGGCATTGCCGCGGTCGACCGCGAACAGGAACTGGAACAGATCGTTGGAGCCGACCGAGATGAAATCGACCTTCTTCAGCAGCTCGTCCATCTGATAGAGCAGCGCCGGCACCTCGACCATGGTGCCGATGTCGATTCGTTCAGGCAGCGTGTGGCCGTGCTGGCGCAAATAAGTCAGCTCACGCTCGACTAGCGCCTTCGCCGAATCGAACTCGGCGACCTCAGAGATCATCGGGAACATGATGCGCAGCGCGCGGCCGCCGCCGGCGCGGAGCAGCGCGCGGATCTGGCCGCGGAGCAGGCCGGGACGGTCCAGCCCGAGCCGGATCGCACGCCAGCCGAGCGCGGGATTCTCCTCGATCACCGTCTCCATGTAGGGCAGCGCCTTGTCGCCTCCGATGTCGAGGGTGCGGAAGGTGACGGGCTTCTGGCCTGCAGCATCCAGCACGGCGCGGTAGAGCGCGAGTTGGTCGCTGGTGCGCGGCAGGCTCTGGCCGACCATGAATTGCAGCTCGGTGCGGAACAGGCCGATGCCGGCGCTGCCGGTGTCGTCGATATGCGGCAAGTCGATCGCGAGGCCCGCGTTGATCAACAACTCGACCTTCTCGCCGTCCTTGGTCACGCAGGGCCGGTCGCGCAGCGCCAAATATTGCGCCTGGCGGCGGGCGCGGAAGCGCACCCGCTCGGCATAGGCCGCTTCGATCTCCTGCGACGGCCGCACATAGATCGCACCCGAGGTGCCGTCGACAATAATGGCATCGCCTGGATCGGCGATGCCGGGCGCGTTCGGCACCTCGCCGACCGCGGGAATGCCGAGCGCGCGCGCCACGATCGAGACGTGAGAGTTGGCGGTGCCTTCCTCCAGCACGATGCCGCGCAGGCGCTTGCGGTCGTAGTCGAGCAGCGCCGCCGGGCCCATCGCACGCGCGATGACGATGGCGTTGTCGGGCATTTGCTCGCGCGAGGGCGCGTGGTCCTGGCCAACCAGCTGCCGCATCAGGCGGTAGCCGAGATCCTCGAGATCGTGCAGCCGGTCGCGCAGATAGGGATCGGTCACGCGCAGCATGCGGGCGCGGGTGTCGGACTGGACGCGCTCGACGGCGGCTTCGGCCGTGAGGCCGGTGGCAACCGCCTCGTGCAGCTTGTGCGACCAGCCCTGGTCGTTGGCGAACATGCGGTAGGCTTCGAGCACGTCGCGATGCTCGCCGCCCTCGGCGACGTCGCCGCGCTCCAGCATACGGTCGAGATCCGAGCGCAGCTTGGCGAGCGCGGTGTCGAGGCGCTTGATTTCCTTCGGCAGGTCCTCGGCGATGTAGTCCTTGATGACGACGCGCGGCTCGTGCAGCACGACATGGCCGAGCGCAATGCCTTCCGACAGGATCGCGCCCGCTTTCTGCGTCGAATGGCGCGCGGCCGGCTCCAGGCCAGGCTGTGCCAGCGCGGACAATTCGCCTGACGCGATCAGCTCCGCCAGCACCATGGCGGTCGTCTGCAGCGCCTCGAGCTCCTCCTCGACATAGGTGCGCTTGGCGCGGTTCTGCACCACCAGCACGCCGAGCGTGTTGCCGGCGCGCAGGATCGGCACGCCGAGGAAGGAGTGATAGATCTCTTCGCCGGTCTCCGGGCGGAACGAGAAGGCCGGGTGGCTCTGCGCGTCGTTCAGATTGAGCGGCGTCGCCTCACTGGCGACGAGGCCGACCAGGCCCTCATGGGCGCTCAGCACGGTGTGGTGCACCGCCTCGCGGTTGAGGCCTTCGGTGGCGTAGAGCTCGAGGGTATTGTCGATGCGCAGCACATAGACCGAGCACACCTCGGCCACCATGTTGGCGGCGATCAGCACCACGATCTTGTCCAGCCGCTCCTGGGCCGAGACCTGCTCCGCCATGGTTTCGCGGAGCCGTCTCAACAAGACGCGGGGACCTCCCGACGCGCTCCGCATGAACCGTCAATCTCCTCCGTCTGCCCGGCCCGGCGATATTGGCCGGCGGCTGGCCCAAAATTCCAGAAAAACAATCAATTTGTTTGTCCGGCGCAGGCGCAAACCCAAAATCTACGCGAGATTCCACGCTTGCACCGAATCAGCGCCGCTCGAACTGGGACACAGTCTGCGGCAGCCCACCCTGTTCGCCGTATAGCGAATTGAGGCTTGTTTTGCCAAGCAAAACGCCTGCCAAACGCGAAGGTGTGTACACCTCGGAGTTTGCTGCGACCGCTAAGAGAAAATTAGTCTTGGCATGATCCGGAAAAGCGCGAAGCGGTTTTCCGGAAAGACCATGCTCAAACAACCACCTGAAGCGCGAGGGGCGCGCTTCAGGTCTGGTCGAGGCCGTAGAGCGTGTGCAGCGTGCGCACCGCAAGCTCGGTATAGGCCGTGTCGATCAAAACCGAGAATTTGATCTCGGAGGTTGTAATGGCCCGGATGTTGATATTCCGCCCCGCAAGGGCCGAAAACGCCTGGGCAGCGACGCCGGCATGGCTGCGCATGCCGCTGCCGATCACCGAGATCTTGGCGACGTCGGTCGCGGTATCCAGCCTGTGATAGCCGATCTTGGCCTTGGCGGCGGTAATGGTGTCCTTGGCCCTGACGTAGTCGGCAGCCGGCACCGTGAAGGTCAGGTCGGTGGTCTTGCCGTCTTCAGACACGTTCTGGACGATCATGTCGACGTTGATATTGGCATCCGCGAGCGGGCCGAAGATCGACGCGGCAACGCCGGGCTTGTCCTCGATCTGGCGCACCGAGATCTGCGCCTCGTCCTTCGAAAAGGCGATGCCGGTGACGACGTGATTTTCCATGATCTCCTCCTCGCCGCAGATCAGGGTGCCGGGCGGCTGGTTGGCATGCGGGTCGATATCCTCGGGCTTGTCGAAGCTCGATCGGACGAAGATCGGCATGTTGTGGACCATGCCGAGTTCCACCGAGCGCACCTGGAGCACCTTGGCGCCCTGGGAGGCCAGTTCCAGCATGTCTTCGAATGCGATCTTGTCGAGCCGCTTGGCCTTGGGCACGATTCGCGGGTCGGTGGTGTAGACACCGTCGACGTCGGTGTAGATGTCACAGCGGTCGGCCTTGACGGCGGCGGCGATCGCCACGGCCGAGGTATCGGAGCCGCCGCGGCCGAGCGTGGTGATGCGGTTGGTCTTGGGATCGATGCCCTGGAAGCCGGCGATGACCGCGACCTCCTTGCGATCCCTGAAACGGGTGATGATCTCGCTGCCGTCGATGTCCTCGATCCGGGCCGAAGCGTGGGCGTCGCTGGTCTTGATCGGGATCTGCCAGCCCTGCCAGGAGCGGGCCTGGATGCCCATGCTCTGGAGCACGATGGCCAGCAGGCCCGACGTCACCTGTTCGCCCGAGGCGACGACTGCGTCGTATTCGCGCGCGTCGTGCATCGGCGAAGCCTCGGTGCACCAGGCCACCAGTTCGTTGGTCTTGCCCGACATCGCCGAGACGACCACAGCCACTTCATGGCCGGCGTCGACCTCACGCTTCACATGGCGTGCGACGTTGCGGATACGTTCGATATTGGCGACGGACGTGCCGCCGAATTTCATCACGAGACGGCTCATGACGACGCGTGCATTCCCTCTTGAGGATCAGTATGGTGACCCGCGCCGGACGGATGCCCTGGGGGATACCGACCGCGCGTATACAGAGGGGCGGGGCCGGGGGCAAGCGGGTTCCTAAGCGAGTTCTTGGGGCCCGATCCGGGCAATGGGTTATCAGAGGCTATGGCGCGCTATATTGACGAAATCCTGCAGCCCGGAGAGCGGGTGCTGTATTCGACCAATGCGCACTGGATCTTCTATTTTCCGGCCATCCTGGCCTGGATCGTGGCGATCGTCCTGTTCGCGGTCTCCCGCCAGAGCGATGTCTACGGGGTGATGATCATCTGCCTGTTCGGCTCCGGCCTGGTGGCGCTGGCTGCCCTGTACTGGACCGTCAAGAGCTGGTTCCATCGTCTCACCACCGAGACCGACGTCACCAATCTCAGGGTTGTGCACAAGATCGGCTTCATCAAGCGCCGCACCTTTGAAATGGCGCTGGACAAGGTCGAGAGTGTGGACGTCAACCAGACCATCCTTGGGCGAATTCTCAACTACGGCGACGTGACCATCAATGGCGTCGGCGAAGGACGCGAGACCATCAAGACCATCGCCTCGCCGCTCGCCTTCCGTAGTTCGATCACCACGCGGTAGGACCGCGCTTAACCATGAGCATGCAGCAAGATACTTCCGCCACAGCCGCCCAGCCGGGCTCGACCGTCGACGCCGCCGAGATCGCCGCTCGCGACGAAGTAGGCGCTAGTTGCTGCTACGCGAAGTCGGACAAGTACTGGGTGCAGGACCCGCAGGGCATCGCCTGGGAGACGTTCCATACCCTCGGCGAGATCCCGGTATTCGGCGAGCATGCGGCCAGCGAAAAGCCGGCCCGGGCCGGCTGCTGCGCCCCGGAGGCGCCGATCGCTTTCGCGCCGCGCCCCAAGAAGACCGGCTGCTGCTAGTCCCCATGCCGATCACTCCCGCCAGCGCCGAAGACCTGGAAGCCATCCGCGGCCTGCTGGATCGACAGGGGTTGCCCAGCTCGGACATTGATGCGGATTCGCTCAAGACCTTCCTGGTTCTGCGCGACGGGGAGTGCATTTCCGGCCTGGTCGGGCTGGACCTGCTCGGCTCCGCCGCCATGCTGCGCTCGTTGGTGGTGTTGGCTGAGTGGCGCAGCGCCGGCCTGGGCGCCCAGCTGGTGGCGGCGGCCGAAGCGCAGGCGCGCAAGCTCGGCATCGCTACGCTGTACCTGCTGACCACCGACGCCGATCGCTACTTCGCCGGAAAGGGCTACCGCATATTGGAGCGCACGGACGCACCGCCCGAGGTCAAGCTGCACCCGCAATTCCGCTCGCTGTGTCCGTCCACTTCCATCTTCATGAGCAAGGCCATGAACCCGCAACCGCTCAACGTGCTATTCCTGTGCACCGGCAACTCCGCCCGCTCGATCCTGGCGGAAGCCATCATCAACAACCTCTCCATCAGCCGAGGCAAATTCCGCGGCTACAGTGCCGGCAGCCACCCACGGGGCGAAGTGCACCCGATGGCGCTCGAATTGCTGGGCAAGAACGGCTTCGCCACCGAGGGCTTCCGCAGCAAGAACTGGGACGAGTTTGCGGCGCCGCACGGCGTGCCGCTGGATTTCGTGTTCACCGTCTGCGACAAGGCTGCCGGCGAGCAGTGTCCGTTCTGGCCCGGCCAGCCGATGACGGCGCACTGGGGCGTGCCGGACCCGGCGGCGGTGGAAGGCGACCGCATCGAGCAGCTGCGCGCCTTCCAGGATGCGTTCATCGTGCTGCGCCGGCGCATCGAACTGTTCTCCAGCCTACCGCTGGAATCCCTAGGCGGCATGGCCTTGCAGAAGCAGATCAACGAGATCGGCCAGCAGTGAGCGCCTCACGCCGATACGCAGCGGAGTTCA
>NZ_CAKZHY010000064.1 GCF_936928535.1 uncultured Bradyrhizobium sp.
TACAAGCTCGCCGAGGCTGCCTGATATGATTCGAACTAAGGAAACGCCCGACTAGGCACTCACGAAGCCGGGCTGCTCTGTCCCAGCCGCGGCTCGGTGCCCGCCAGCAGCCGCGCGACATTGGCGCGATGGCGAAGGATCACGTAAAGGCCGCCCGCGATCACCAGCAGCCGATAGGGCAGCGGGTGGTCGAAGCCCCAGACCAGAATGACGGCCGTCAATGCCGCGAGCATCGAGCTCAAGGAGACGATGCGCGACAGCGCCAGCGCGATACCGAAGGCCGCCGCCGCACCCAGCCCCACCGGCCACGACATCGCCAGCAGCACGCCGAGCCCGGTCGCGGCGGATTTGCCGCCGGTGAAGTTCAGCCAGATCGAGCGGCCATGGCCCAGCAGCGCGGCGATGCCGGCGAGGCACACAAGCCATGGCACCCAGGCTTGCAGATCCGATGCTGTCGGCGGTACCGGAGATAGCTCGCTCGTGAGCCAGGGGCAGAACACGCGGGCAACGACGATCGCAGCCACGCCCTTCAGCACGTCGATGACGAGCACGGCAAGGGCAGGCCATTTACCGAGGGTTCGCAGCACATTCGTCGCGCCGGTCGATCGGGAGCCGTGCTCTCTGATATCGATGCCTCTGAGCAGCTTTCCTGCCAGATAGCCCGTCGGTGTCGCGCCGAGCAGATAGGCGATCACCAATCCAGCTGTACCAGCGATCCAGAAAGCCATGGATAGGTGTCCAATGTCCGGCGAGAGCATTCTATCGCGGACTTCGCTTGATCGCCATCAGTACCTGCCTGAAATCAAGGCTCTTCCCAAGCCTGTCGCGCCGCAAAACCGTCACACATCAAACGGCATCCTTGCGACGTCGTCGTGGGGAATGGTGGGGAGCCTGACATGCGAAGATGGATTGGCGTCATTGCAGCCATGTGTGCCTTCGCCTTCTGTGCACAACCTGCATCAGCCTGCGGCATTCCGCGCGAAATCCACGACGGATGGGCGATGACCGCGCCGGAGCAGCAGGGGCTGGATGCGGCGCTGCTGTGCGCGATGGATGACGGCATCCGCGGCGGCAAGCTCGCCAATGTCGACGACATCGTCGTTATCAGGCACGGCGTGCTCGTCTACGAGAGCTATTACGACTATCCCCATCAGTTCAATTACGACGCCACCACGCGGCACAATGGTTACTCCATGACCAAGAGCGTGGTCTCGCTGCTGGTCGGCATCGCCATGGATCGCGGCCTGATCAAGGATCTGGACGCTCCGATTGCGACTTATCTTCCCGATTACCAAGGACTTCGTGACTCCGACAAGGATCGCATCACGCTGCGCCATCTTCTGACGATGTCGGCCGGATTAGGCTCCGAGAGGGCACCCGGCGTTTCCTTCCAGTATAACAATGCCGAAACGGAGCTGATCGGCACCATCCTGAAGAAGGTCACCGGGAAAGGCGTCGATGTGCTGGCTCAGGAGAATATCTTCGCGCCGCTCGGGATCGAGGATGTTGAGTGGTACAGGACTCCTGTCAGTGGCTTGCCAATGTCGGCGCACGGGCTGAGCCTGCGTCCGCGCGACTGGGCGAAGATCGGCCAGCTTGTTCTCAATCGTGGCACCTGGAACGGCAAGCAGATCGTGTCGGCGTCCTGGATCGATCAATCGACGGCTGAACACATCGAGACGGATAAGGCCGCGTTCGGCTATGGCTATCAATGGTGGATCGGGCGTTCGCCTGACAGGGACGGCACCGTTCGATGGGCCGCTGCACTCGGCTTCAACTCGCAGAAGACCATCATCATCCCCGCGCTCGACATGGTCGTCGTCTTCAACGCGGGGCGGGAATCCAGGAACATGGTCGCGCCCGAGCTGGATCTGCTGGATCGCTACATCCTGCCGGCGACCTCGCGGGATTGATCGGGTATCGGCGAGCCGCGGTTCGCAGCGCGATGTGCGGTCCGATTTGAGCCGGACGCCCGCTCCGCATTGAACCTGTCCCGCCTCCAGGTGCACCAAAACTGCGGAAGCCCCCTGACATCAGCCGCGAAGGAGCGCGCGATGAAGGCCCTGAAAGCATCGATCTGTGTTGCGGTCGCCGCGCTCGCGCTGAGCCTGTCGCTGGGCGCGCCGTCCCATGCGGAAGAGGACGAGGCCGGCACGCTCACCCGGCAGATGAAAGCGCTCTATGACGCCGGCAAATATACCGAAGCGCTGCCGCTTGCGCAGAAGGCCCTGGCGCTTCGCGAGAAGGAGTTCGGGCCGGAGGACGCCATGGTCGCGATGCCGCTGAACGACCTCGGCACGATCCACTACAATCTCGGCCAGTACCCTGTCGCTGAGCTGCTGTACAAGCGCGCATTGGCGATCAGAGAGAGGACGCTCGGTCCTGATGCCACTGAGGTCGCGACCGTCCTGAACAATCTGGGCGAACTCTATCGCGTCGAATCGCATTACGACGTCACCGAGCCGCTGCTCAAACGGTCGATCGCCATTCGCGAGAAGGCGCTCGGTGCAAATGATCCCTCGATCGTGATGGCGATGAGCAATCTCGCCGCGGTCTACAGCAGCCAGGGACGCTACGACCAGTCCGAGCCCTTGTTCAAGCGCGGGCTCGCCATTCTCCGGAAGGCCAACGGCCCCGACGACCCTGAAGCCACGGTGTTGATGAGCAACCTCGCCGACGCCTACATCCACACGCATCGCTACGCCGATGCCGAACAGCTGCTCAAGCGCGCCATAGTGGTGACCGAGAAGGCCTATGGGCCCGACCATCCCGACATCGCCCAGGCGCAGAACAATCTGGCGACGCTCTATGCGCGCGAGGGGCGCAATGCCGAAGCGGAGCGGCTGTACAAGCTGTCGGTGGCGACGTTCGAGAAGACGCTCGGTCCGGACCATCCTGATCTCGTCGATATCCTGGACAACCTCGCTGCGTTCTACAAGGATCAGGGCCGCACCGCCGACGCGCAGCAACTGTTCAAACGGTCGGCGGCCATTCGCCAGAAGTCACGGCCGATCTGAAGAGCTCGGCCCGTCGAGACGTCTTTGCCGTGAAGATCACCGCGGATCGCGTTGAAGGGTTGCCATGACGACGCCTGCAAGACTGCTTGGAATTGTCGTCGCGCTGTCGTGGCTCGGATTGTCGGCGGTAGCGGCGGCCGGCGGCCCGTCGAAGGACATCCTGAGCGGCGCATGGACGCTCGAGATGGACCGTTACGATCGTCCCTGGCTCACCTTCTTCGACACCAACCGCAAGACGGTGTTTCGCTTCGGCTGCGGGACGCATTACGAGCTGGATGCGGTCTATCCGGGCGAAGCGCCGAAGCAGGATCACACCGAGGCCACGATTACGATCGGCAACGGCAAGACGCAGATGGATTTTGCCGGCTTCACTTACGCCGCGCCCGAAAACTTCCCGCCGCATACCTCGTGGTTCAACCAGGCGGACCTCGGCCATCCCGAGCTCACCGATAAAAAATGGGGGGCGCTGGAAGGCCGTCTGCTGGATCTTCTGGCCTCCGGGCAGCCCCTGGCGGTCTCGGCCGAGGGCAAAAGCTATGTGCTGCCGCCGACCAGGGCGTCGCGGTGGCGCGCGCGCTTTCAGAAGGTCTGCTGACGCGCGTCCGCAGCCCGGTTGCGGCACATCGCCTCACCAAAATTTTTACCGCATTGACGGTGCGGTCCCATGTCGGCATGGACGTGGCTCGATCGTCCTTGGGCGGACACTTCCCGAAAGAGGCGTGGTCGATCGACCCTGCCGCCGTGAAGTGATGTCGTCACCCCGAGCCGTCAAAGAATTGAACTGGAGCAATACCCATGAGGATCACCGTCGAAACCAGCGTCGCCGCCCCTGTTGATCAGGTCTGGCGTGCCTACACGACGCCTGCGGACATCGTGAAGTGGAACGCCGCGTCGGACGACTGGCACACGACCAAGGCGACGGTCGATTTGCGCGAGGGCGGTCTGTTCTCGTCCCGCATGGAAGCCAAGGACGGCAGCATGGGTTTTGACTTCGCCGGCACCTACACTGAGATCGTCGAGCACAAGCGGATCGAATATGCGTTCGGCGATCGCAAGGCCGAAGTCGATTTCGTGCCAGGCCCCAAGGGTGTTGTCGTCCGCGTCGCCTTCGATGGCGAAACGACCCACTCGGTCGAGCAGCAGCAAGCCGGCTGGCAGGCGATCCTCGACAGTTTTGCACGATACGTCGAGGCGAAGCAGAAGGCGTCGTAGGGCACTTGGTATCAAAGAAGCTGCCGAGCGGACTCGGCAGCTTCTGTTCTTGTCAAATCGCAGCGCAAAGGTCGGATCGCAACGCAACAGCGTCAGCGGCGCGTGGGATCGTTGCTCTTGCCCGGACGAAGTGTCTGAGGTCCGCCACCCTGGCCGGAATTGCTGCCTGCGCTGGTTCCCCCGCTCGCATTG
>NZ_CAKZHY010000065.1 GCF_936928535.1 uncultured Bradyrhizobium sp.
CTATCCGCGATCTCATCTGTTGATAGAAACCCCTCATCCGGCGCTCCGCGCCACCTTCTCCCACAAGGGGAGAAGGGACAATAGCATGCCACTCGATCCACTCGCGAAGCGCTTGTTGACCATGATGGCCGCAGCTGCGCCCCAGGCGCGGAGCCGGCCGAGCGTCGAGATGCGGCGGCAATCGCTGGCGAAGCTGATGCAATTTGCGCGCGCCGAGGCGCCTGATGTGACCGCCTCCGACGGCATGCTGCCCGGCCCCGGAGGAGAGCTGCCCTATCGGCTGTATTCGCCGGGATCTGCCGGCCCTCGCGCGCCGGGCTTCGTTTTCTTTCATGGCGGCGGGCTCGTCGCTGGCAGCATTGCGACGCATGATCGTATCGCGGCGGCACTGGCGCATGCGACCGGGTGCCGTCTCGTGTCGGTCGACTACCGTCTCGCGCCCGAGCACAAATATCCGGCGGCCGTCGACGACGCGATCGCGGCCGCCGAATGGGTTGCGCGCGAAGCCTCCGCGCTCAGCATCGATGCCGAGCGACTGGTGGTCGGCGGTGATTCTGCCGGCGCGACGCTGGCGGCGATCGTATGCCAGGAGGCGGCACAGAGCGCCGGCCTCTCCATCGCCGCACAATGCCTGATCTGCCCGGTGCTGGATTTCGAGGAGACTTCCCCTTCGCGCGAGGCGTTCGCGGAAGGGCATCTGATCGACCGCGCCACCATCGAGGCTGACCTGTCCGACTATCTGCCCGAGGGGCTGGATGCTGCCGATCCCCGCATCTCACCGTTGCGGGCGACGCGGCTCGCAGGGCTGCCGACCGCGATCATCCACACCGCCGAGTTCGACCCGATGCGTGACGAAGGCAATGCCTATGCCCGCAAGCTGCTCGCAGCGGGCGTCGCGGTCGAGCACGTCTGCCATGACGGCATGGTCCACAATTTCCACGCCATGGGCGCGATCCTGCCCCAGGCGCAGCTCGTGCTGTCGCAGATCGGCGAGCAGGTCAGGCGTGCGGTGGAAAAATAAGCGCGCGAGTCAGGCTCTGGCATCGCGGCCGTCCATCGCCCGCGATTGCGCTTGACCACACGGCCGATCACGTTTCATGTAACAACAATTCCGTCATCAGATCGCCACGCGTCGGATTGTCACGTGTCACATCACGATCCATCGCATCATTGGGCTTTGCGCGCTGCTGCGATTGGATTGTTATGCCTGACCATGTTGGCCGGCGCCGCCTGGGCCGCCGACGCGGAGGATGAGGACGCACGGGCAAAGCCGGCGGTCCCGAACATCTATCTGGATCTCCGTACGATCTATGCCACGATTCCGGCGGGCACGCTCGGCCTCGGCTTCGGCAACACGTCACTCTCCGCTGCGTTCGAGGCGCTGGCGGCACAACGCGGCGCGACGCTGCCGAGCGGATTGCCAGCCGCACGATCGATCGCACTCGACCTGCCGCTGACCGTCGATGTCAGCGATCGCGTCTCGCTCTATGGCGGCGTATCCGGCTCGTCGACGGATCTCGGCGGCGGCTGGTCGTCCTTCGACATCACCAGCTGGAATATCGGCGTGCAGGCCGATCTATATCAGCAGAACGGCGGCAGGATCCCGACCATCACGCTGCAATCGACCCTGACGCAATCGGTGCCGAACGAACAGGGCATGACGAATTCGTTCAACAACGTCCTGGAATTCGACTATGCGCTGGACGAGGACGAGACGCGGGGCTGGCTTGCCGGCGTGCAATATACTTACACCGACATCGCCAGCCTCATCGCCCGGATCAAGCCGAACACGATCCTCTATGCAGGCGGCTATTACCAATGGCCGAGCAACTGGAAGTTCATCGGCCGCCTCGGCGTGCAGTCCTTCGGCGGCGCCCAGCTTGCGGGTCGGACGCTGGCAGCTCCCTTCACCCAGCCGATCCTGCGGCTCGACCTTGACCGCATGGATGACAATGACAACCGCCTGTTCGGCATCACCGCGCAGATCGCGTGGATGCCCAAGCCGTCCTATCAGCTGACGCTGCGGACGCCGCTTTACGCGGTGCGCAACTGACCGCGACGTGGCGATGATCTCTTCCAAGTTCCGCGTCAACCGGTTGTTAATCCTCCTTCAAAAACATCGCGCGCGTTACATCGTCGCAAGGAAGGTTCGGCCAAAGTGGGACCGGTCTTTCGCTTCGTGTTTTCTCACTGGAGACTGCGAATGTCCCGCTTGGTCACGGAACGGACGTTCCTTTCCGGGAAGATATTCTTCAATTTCGGCCAGTCGTCGATCGACTGCGTCGTGCGCCGACTGTCCGAAGAAGCCGCGACACTCGAGATGGAGAGCGGCCTTGGCGTTCCCGACCGGTTCCAGCTCAGGCTTGCGGGACGCGATATCCTGAGCTGCCGGGTGATCTGGCGATCGGACCGTCAGGTCGGGGTTGCCTTCGAGCAGCCCGATGCCGTCGAGCACCCGGCCGGCGACGGGCAGGGACGCTCGCAAGATGCCCTGATGCGCGCCCAGATGCTGGCCCTGCGTGCCGCCCTCGATCACGTGCCGACTGGAATCGTGCTGCTCGACGCAAACCTCCGGGCGCGCCTGATCAACCGGTCGTTTCGCCAGATGTGGCACCTGCCTGACCAGGTCGCCGACAGCAATCCGTCCATTCTCACGCTGCTTCATCATGGGCGCGACATCGGGGCCTACGAGGTGCCGGACCCCGCTCTCGAGGACCACGTGATCGAGCGCGTCCGCGTGATCGAGGCTGGCGATCCGACGCCGATCGATGTGCGTCGAACCAATGGCGATGTCGTGCGCGTCCAATGCACGCCGTTGCCGGACGGCGGGCGCATGCTGACCTATACGCCTGTCACCGACATCGTGCGTGCCTCGGACGAATTGAAGCTGCTGCGGGACGCCCTGGAGAATGTCCAGGACGGCGTTCTCCTGCTCGATTCCGATTTGAACGCGAGCTTCATGAATTTGCGGATGCGCCGGTTCTGGGAGGTGAGCGAAGACGAGGCCACCGCCCGCCCGGCCTATGCTTCACTGGTGAGCCGCACACAGCGCGCGAGCGCACCTGACCTCGCGACGAACGAGCTGGTAAAATTCCCGGGCAAGCGCGTTGCCGAGGTCATGGCCGGCGACCACGTGCGCGACCTGCAAACGCCCGACGGGCGGCGGATCCGGGCGCATTGCACCACGATGTCGAACGGCGGCCGGATGCTGACCTATGTCGACATCACCGATCTCACCAACAAGGCCGCCATGCTGGAGCGGCTGGCGACGACCGATTCGCTGACGGGCCTGTACAACCGTCGGCATTTCCTGGAGGCGCTCGATGCGGAATGGAGTCGTTTCCAGCGCTACTACCGCTCGGTCTCGGTGCTGATGCTCGACATCGATCATTTCAAGTCGGTCAACGACCGCTACGGTCACGCAGTCGGCGACGAAGCGATCAAGGCTGTTGCGGCCGCATGCAACGAGGGCAAGCGCAAGTCCGATCTCGTCGGCCGCATCGGTGGCGAGGAGTTCGCGGTTCTTCTGCCGGAGACTAGCCTGTCGCGCGCCAAGCTCGTCGCGGAGCGCATCCGCAAGCGCGCGATGGCGATCCAGTTGAACGCGCATCAGGTGCAGTTCGGCGTCACCGTCAGCATTGGCATTGCCGAAGCCGCCGTCAGCATGTCGGGCACCGACGCACTGATGGGAGCGGCCGATCAGGCCCTCTACCAGGCCAAGAACGAAGGCCGCAATCGCTGCATCGCCTGGAATCCTCCGCCGCCTGCAAGCAAGGCAGCGGAGTGATCGCCGCGAACGAATTCTATTCGGGCACTGGCACGTAGAAGACGCGTATCACGCCTAAATATCAACGGCTCAAAACTCCAGCGGCGCGTTGTCGACGACTTCTTTCATCACGAAGAAGGTGCGGGTCTGGCGCACGCCGGGCAGCGCGATAAGTTGCTCGCCATGGATGCGGTTGAAATCCTCCATGTCGCCGACGCGGATCTTGAGGAAGTAGTCGAAGTCGCCGGCGACGAGATGGCAATCGAGCACAAACTTCAGCTTGGTAATCGCCTGCTCGAAGGTCGCAAAGCTCTCCGGAGTCGAGCGGTCGAGCACCACGCCGACCATCACCAGGGTGCCCTTGGCCACCTTCTTCGGCGCCACCATGGCACGGACGGCGGCGATGAAGCCGTCCTCGAACAGCCGCTGGGTACGGCGATGGCAGGTGGCGGGGCTGATCGCGACTGATACGGCCAGCTCGGCATTGCTGAGCCGGCCGTTATTCTGCAGCAATCTCAACATCTTGAGGTCGATACGGTCGAGACGGGCAGACATGGAAGAAGCTTCCGAATATTGGTTCTATCGCGGAGGAATTCTTATCTGATGGCGCAATTTGTGCAAGTTAAGGCGCAATATTGGCGCAATATTCGAAAGCACCTTTATGCGGCGCAATGCTAGCCACATCCCAGACCCAACGCCCATCAGGGATGATCCCATGAACCTCGACAAATTCCCGCGCTATCCGCTGACCTTCGGCCCGACGCCCATCGAGAAGCTGGAGCGGCTGTCAAAGCATCTCGGCGGCAATGTCGAGATCTACGCCAAGCGCGAGGACTGCAACTCCGGCCTCGCCTATGGCGGCAACAAGCTGCGCAAGCTCGAATACATCATTCCCGATGCGATCGCCTCGAACGCCGACACGCTGGTGTCGATCGGCGGCGTGCAGTCCAACCACACCCGCATGATCGCGGCCGTCGCAGCCAAGATCGGCATGAAGTGCCGGCTCGTGCAGGAAGCCTGGGTGCCCCACGAGGACGCCGTCTATGACCGCGTCGGCAACATCATGCTCTCGCGCATCATGGGCGCCGACGTGCGTCTGGTTGACGACGGCTTCGACATCGGCATCCGCAAGAGCTGGGAGCAGGCGGTCGAGGAAGTGAAGGCTGAGGGCGGCAAGCCCTATGCGATCCCGGCCGGCGCCTCCGTGCACAAATTCGGCGGGCTCGGCTATGTCGGCTTCGCCGACGAGGTCCGCAAGCAGGAGAAAGAGCTCGGCTTCAAGTTCGACTACATCATCGTCTGCACCGTCACGGGCTCGACTCATGCCGGCATGCTGGTCGGCTTCGCCGCCGACGGCCGCGCGCGCAAGGTGATCGGCATCGACGGATCGTTCACGCCTGATCAAACCAAGGCGCAGGTGCTCGAGATCGCCCAGAACACCGCCAGGCTCGTCGAGCTCGGCAAGGACATCGTTGCAGACGACGTCGTGCTGATCGAGGACTATGCCTACCCCGCCTATGGCGTGCCGTCGGAAGAGACCAAGGAAGCGATCCGCCTCACCGCGCGGCTCGAGGCGATGATCACCGACCCTGTCTACGAAGGCAAATCGATGCAGGGCCTGATCGACCTGACCAAGAAGGGCTATTTCGAGAAGGGCGCGAAGATCCTCTACGCCCATCTCGGCGGCGCCCCGGCGCTGAACGGCTACGGCTACGCGTTCCGGAACGGCTAAGGGACTCTGCTCGCGCCACAGCCACCAGTGTCGTCCCGGGGCGCGACGAAGTCGCGAGCCCGAGACCCATAGCCACAGGATCGCGTTTGGCGAAGACTCGTGGTGACCAGCTTGGCATAACCACGTCGGACTGTGGTTATAGATCCCGGATCTGCGCTTCGCTTGTCCGGGATGACGATGGCGAGAGATCGAGGCTCGCCTACTGCGTCCGCACGATCTGCAGCAGCTCCTCGCCGTAATGCTCGAGCTTCTTGTCGCCGATGCCGGGGACGTTGCGCAGCTCGTCCAGCGTGGTCGGCCAGGCCCTGACGATGCCGTCGATGGTGGCATCGTGCAGCACGACATAGGCCGGCACCCCGCGCTCGCGCGCCACGTCCGAACGCCAGGACCGCAAGCGCGCGCGCAGTTCGGGATCGACATCGCCTTGCGGTGCGCCGGCAGCCGGCGCAAGGTCGCCGCGGCGGGACTTTGCGCGGCTGGCACGGACGCGCGTTCCAGGCGCCTCCTCGCGCAGCCACACTTCGGTCTCACCCCGCAGCACGCCGCGCGCAGTCTCCGTCAGCTTCATGGCGCCGAACGCCTCGCTGTCGGCCTGCAAATGCCCCATCGCCACCAACTGTCGCAGCACGGTGCGCCACTGCTTTTCGTTGAGCTCGCGCCCGATGCCGAACACCGACAGCTTGTCGTGGCCGAACTGCGTCACCTTGTCGGTCAGGCGTCCGATCAGCACGTCGATCAGGTGCATCGCGCCGAAACGCTGTCCGGTGCGATAGACGCAGGACAGCAGCTTCTGCGCCAGCACCTTGCCGTCGCGCATCTTGGGCGGCGTCAGGCAGTTGTCGCAATTGCCGCAATTCTCGGTGCCGACCTCCTCACCGAAATAGGCAAGCAACCGCCTGCGCCGGCACTGCGCGGTCTCGGCGAGGCCGACCAGTGCATCCAGTTTACCGATCGACACGCGCTTGAAATCGTCGGAGCCTGTGGACTCGTCGATCATGCGGCGCTGCTGCACGATGTCGGAGAGCCCATACGCCATCCACGCAGCCGACGGCTTGCCGTCGCGCCCGGCGCGTCCGGTTTCCTGGTAGTAGGCCTCGATGCTCTTGGGCAAATCGAGATGGGCGACGAAGCGCACGTCGGGCTTGTCGATGCCCATGCCGAAGGCGATGGTCGCGACGATGACGATGCCGTCCTCGTTGAGGAAACGGTCCTGGTTGCGCGAGCGCACCTGGCCGTCCAGCCCGGCGTGATAAGGCAGCGCTGCAATGCCGGCCTCGTCGAGCGCGGCAGCGACCTCCTCGACGCGGTTGCGCGACAAGCAATAGACCACACCGGCGTCACCGGCATGGCGCTCCCGAATGAAATCCTTCAACTGCGACACGGCGTTGCGCTTGTCGACGATCTCGTAGCGGATGTTGGGCCGGTCGAAGCTGGAGACAAATTGCGGGCTGTCGGTCAGCTGGAGCCGCTGGACGATCTCTTTCCGCGTCAGTTCATCTGCGGTCGCAGTCAGCGCGATGCGCGGCACATCCGGAAAGCGCTCGGCGATGACGGAGAGGCCAACATATTCGGGCCGGAAATCGTGCCCCCATTGCGAGACGCAGTGCGCCTCATCGATCGCGAACAGCGCCACCTTGGCTTGCGCCAGCATCGACAGGCAGCGCGGCGTCACCAGGCGTTCGGGCGCAACGTAGAGCAGATCGAGATCGCCCGCGATCAGACGACGCTCGATCTCAGAGGCCTCCTGGAACGTCAGCGACGAGTTCAGCGCGGCGGTGTTGACGCCGGCCTCGATCAGGCCCGCGACCTGGTCGCGCATCAGCGCGATCAGTGGCGAGACCACGATACCGCAGCCTTCGCGCAGCAGCGACGGCAATTGATAGCACAACGATTTGCCGCCACCGGTCGGCATCAGCACCAGGCAATTGCCGCCATCGGTGACGTGCCTGATGATCTCGCCCTGCGCGCCGCGAAAGCCCGGCAAGCCGAACACCGAATGCAGCACCGGCAGCGCATCGCGGCCATCGGCCGGCGCTGGCAGCGGAGCGGTGGAAGGGACGGACATGGGTGCGTCGGGGGTTTTCAGATTCGTCACAACGGCAGTCGCATGGCCGCGCTGGCGTTGCAAGACTGTTTGCGGGGCGGGAGCGATCACTTCCCCTCTTCCCTTGTGGGAGAGGGTGGCTCGCCGCAAAGCGGCGAGACGGGTG
>NZ_CAKZHY010000066.1 GCF_936928535.1 uncultured Bradyrhizobium sp.
GTGCGCGTCTCAGCCATCCGCCGGCTGCGGGCCGTCATAGCCCTCGATGATGATGAGGTCGGCGATCGAGTGCGGTTGGCGCACCTTGATATTGGCCTGGTATTCCGGCGAGTTGTAGCAGGCGATCGCGGTCTGATAGTCAGGGAATTCGATCACGACGTTACGGGTGCGGCTGGCCCCCTCGGCGGTGGTGAACTTGCCACCACGGACGACGAAGCGGCCGCCCCATTTCTTGAAGATTGGACCATTGGCGGCGGCGTAGGGCTTGTAGCCCTCGTCATTGTTCACATCGACGCGTCCGATCCAGTAGCCTTTTGCCATTGTTCTTCTCCCTGTGTTGTTGGTCAGGCAAGAGCTTGTGCGATCTCGGCCTGAATGGCGTCAGCCGTCGCCCTGGGATCGGCGGCTTCCACCACCGGCCGTCCGACGACGAGATAGTCCGCGCCCGCGGCAATCGCGCGGCCAGGCGTCATGATGCGCTTCTGGTCGCCGGTTGCGGAGCCCGCAGGCCGAATGCCAGGCGTGATGAGGTGCATGCTGTGGCCGATGATCTTGCGCAAGCGACCGGCCTCCTCGGGCGAGGACACGAGACCGTCGATACCGAGCCCCTGCGCCTGCTGCGCGCGCGCTTCGACCAGCTCGGAGACGCCGAGCCGAAAGCCTGCTGCACGCAAGTCCTCGTCATTGTAGGAGGTCAGCACCGTGACGGCGAGAAGCTTCAATTTCGAAGAGCCACGTCCTTCGATGGCGCCCTTCATGGTCTGCGGATAGGCATGCACGGTGAGGAAGGTTGCGCCCAGCCTGGTGATGCTCTCTACGCCTTGTGACACCGTGTTGCCGATGTCGTGCAGCTTGAGATCGAGAAACACCTTCTTGCCGCTGTCGGCAAGCTTGGCGATCATCGGCAAGCCGCCGGCATAAGCGAGGCGATAGCCGATCTTGTAGAAGGTGACGCTGTCGCCGAGCCTTTTCACCATCGCTTCCGCGGCATCGACGCTGGGCAAATCGAGCGCAACGATCAGGCGATCTTTCGGAGCGATTTCGGCTGGCGTCATGTCACCTCACATCATGCGTTGGGAAATATCGATCAACTGCCGCACCATCTGCTTCAGGGCGTCGCTATCGGCCTGGCTCTTGAGCCTGTCCATATCGTCATAGGCCTGGTCGGCAAAGGCGAGCGTGAACTGGTCGGCGATCACGTTGGCGTGGCACGACGTCAAAATCAGTCGCAGCGCCTGTAGCGCGCGAGCGGCGCCAAGGCGGCTCTGCGAGGCACCGGCGAGCGCGAAGGCACGGTTGCGGAAGACCTCGCCGCGCGCCTCGTGCGGATCCTGCACGCGGCTGACCCAGTCGATCGCGTTCTTCAGCAGCGGCGGCACCGAGGCGTTGTATTCGGGCGAGACAAACAGCACGCCGTGATGCGCGCCGATCATGCGCTTGAGATTGACGGCGTGCTTGGGCACGCCAGATTTGGCCTGAAGATCGCCATCGTAGATCGGCAGCGGAAAATCGGCGAGCGAGATGCGGGTGACGTCGACGCCGGCCTGGGCGAATTCATACGCGGCGACCGCCGCCAGCTTCGCATTGTGCGAGCCAGTGCGCAGCGAGCCGGGAATGACCAGGATCTTCGGGGCTGACATCCTCTTCCATACGTTCGGCGAAACGAGTCCGCCACGCAAAGAAGACGCCGGCGGAATTAGTCCTTGCGATACACCCAGACGCGCGCCGGCGGAAGGTTCATCCAGATCCGTTCCGAGGCCTCTGTGGACACGCCGGGCAGCGATTTCGGGATCGGCGGGACCACCGCATAGGTGAATTGAATGAAGGGCGCGCCGGGCGCGAGCGCCGTAAAGGCATCGCGAATCAACCGCAGGCGCGTCAGCATCGGTTTTGTGACCAGCGGGAGGCCGGAGACCACTGCGCTGGCCGGCGCGCTCAGCACGTTCCAGAGCGTGTCGCGCAGGCGATAGGCATCGCCCTGCACCACCTTGGCTTGCGGATAGCGGTCGCGCAAAAGCGCACAGAAGCCGGGGTTGTATTCGACGAGGACGAGGCGTTTCTGATCGACACCACGCTCGACCAGCGCCGAGGTGATGGCGCCCGTGCCGGGTCCGAGCTCGACCACCGGCGCATCCGAATCGACGTCGACGTAATGCGCCATGGTCCGGGCGAGCAGCTTACCCGACGGCATCACCGCGCCCATGTGAAGGGGCTTTTCGATCCACGATCTGAGGAAGCGCACCTCGTCATCGAGACGGGGCTTCTTCAACGCACGCGCGGACGACGGCAATGGCATGTCTGGACCGGACGGGACGGGACCGCGTGACCGCGGCGTGTCAGAAAATGGTCATAAAGACGTATAGGCCGAAGTCGATACGGTCAAGCCGCGTCAGTTCGCCCGATTACCGAAGAAATCCTTGACCTTGGCGAAGAAGCCCTCGGATTCCGGCTGGGTGTTGCCGGAGGAGAGTTTTTCGAACTCGGCCAGCAATTCCTGCTGCTTCTTGGTGAGGTTCTGCGGCGTCTCGACCACGACCTGGACATACATGTCGCCCATCTGGCGCGAGCGCAGCACTGGCATACCCTTTGATGCAATGCGGAATCGGCGGGCGGACTGGGTTCCGGCGGGCACCTTCACCTTGGCCTTGGCCTTGTCGATGGTCGGCACCTCGAATTCGCCGCCGAGCGCGGCTGTCACCATCGAGATCGGCACGCGGCAATGCAGGTCGGCGCCGTCGCGCTGGAAGAACTGGTGTTGGGCCAGCGACAGGAAGATGTAGAGGTCGCCGGGTGGACCGCCGCGGACGCCGGCCTCGCCTTCGCCGGCAAGCCTGATCCTTGTGCCGTCCTCGACGCCCTGGGGAATGTTGACCGACAGCGTGCGCTCGCGGGTGACGCGGCCCTGGCCCGAGCAGGACGGGCAGGCATCCTCGATCATCTGGCCGCGGCCCTGGCAGCCGGGGCAGGTGCGCTCGAGGGTGAAGAAGCCCTGCGACTGCCGCACGCGGCCGGCGCCGCCGCAGGTCGAGCAGGTCTTCGGCTTGGTGCCGGCCTTGGCGCCGATGCCCGAGCAGGCCTCGCAGGTCACCGAAACCGGAATCTCGATCTGCGCGGTCTTGCCGCCAAAGGCTTCCTCGAGGGTGATTTCCATGTTGTAGCGCAGGTCGGCGCCACGCTCGCGGCCGCCGCGGCCGCGCTGCCCGGCCATGCCGAACAGATCTTCGAAGATGTCGGAGAAGGAGGAGGCGAAACCCGCGCCGAAGCCGGCGCCGCCACCGGGGCCACCCTGCTCGAAAGCAGCATGGCCGAAGCGGTCATAGGCCGCGCGCTTGTCCTTGTCCTTGAGGACCTCGTAGGCCTCGTTGATTTCCTTGAACTTGACTTCGCTGGTCTCGTCCCCGGGATTGCGGTCGGGGTGAAACTTCATCGCCAGCTTGCGGAACGACGATTTCAGCTTGCCCTCGTCGGCGGAACGTTCGACTTCGAGGGTCTCGTAATAGCAGCGCTTGGTGGACGTGGACATGTCGGGCTCGGTCTATCCAATCGCGATTTCAAGTCGGCGCGAAACAACGTCGCCACGCAACGATATAGGCACCCTTCCGCTTGTCGGCAGAGGGCTGCATGGCCGCGTTGATCATAGCTTTAGGGAATTGATTGATCGTAACGGGCGTCCCGCCCATCGAGCCCGACACGTAAGCCTCCCCCTTGAAGGGGGAGGCCATCTCAGCGTGTGGGGTCCAAGCCGTCCGCATCATACCCTCTTGGGGCTTATGCGGACTTCTTGTTGTTCTTGTCGTCGTCGACTTCGGTGAATTCCGCGTCGACGACGTCGTCCTTCGCAGCGTCCTTGGCCGCATCGGCCTCGGCCTGCTGCTTGTACATGGCCTCGCCGAGCTTCATCGAAGCCTGGGCCAGCGTGTTGGTCTTGGCCTTGATCGCCTCGGCGTCGCTGCCCTTCAGCGCTTCCTTGAGGTCGCTGACGGCGTCCTCGATGGCGCGGCGCTCGGTCTCGGAGACCTTCGAACCGTGCTCGGCCAGCGCCTTCTCGGTGGAGTGCACCAGCGCGTCGGCATGGTTCTTAGCATCGACAGCCTCGCGGCGCTGCTTGTCGGCCGCGGCGTTGGCCTCGGCGTCCTTGACCATCTTGTCGATGTCGGCTTCCGACAGACCACCAGAGGCCTGGATGCGGATCTGCTGCTCCTTGCCGGTGGCCTTGTCCTTGGCCGAGACGTTGACGATGCCATTGGCGTCGATGTCGAAGGTCACCTCGATCTGCGGCATGCCGCGCGGAGCCGGCGGAATGCCCATCAGGTCGAACTGGCCGAGCATCTTGTTGTCGGCCGCCATTTCACGCTCGCCCTGGAAGACGCGGATGGTGACCGCGTTCTGGCTGTCCTCGGCCGTCGAGAACACCTGGCTCTTCTTGGTCGGGATCGTGGTGTTGCGGTCGATGATGCGGGTGAACACGCCGCCCAGCGTCTCGATGCCCAGCGACAGCGGGGTCACGTCGAGCAGCAGCACGTCCTTGACGTCGCCCTGGAGCACGCCGGCCTGGATCGCAGCGCCGATCGCCACGACTTCGTCCGGGTTGACGCCCTTGTGCGGCTCCTTGCCGAACAGCTGCTTCACGACTTCCTGGACCTTCGGCATGCGCGACATGCCGCCGACCAGCACGACTTCACCGATCTCACCGGCGGTGACGCCGGCGTCCTTCAGCGCCTTGCGGCAGGGCTCGACGGTCTTCTGGACGAGGTCGTCGACCAGCGCCTCGAACTTGGCGCGAGTGAGCTTCATCGTCAGATGCTTCGGGCCGGTCTGGTCCGCGGTGATGAAGGGCAGGTTGATCTCGGTCTGCGTCGTCGACGACAGCTCGATCTTGGCCTTTTCAGCGGCTTCCTTCAGGCGCTGCAACGCGAGCTTGTCGTTGCGCAGGTTGATGCCCTGCTCCTTCTGGAACTCGTCCGCGAGGTAGCCAACGAGGCGCATGTCGAAGTCTTCGCCGCCGAGGAAGGTGTCGCCGTTGGTCGACTTCACCTCGAACACGCCGTCGCCGATTTCGAGAATGGAAATATCGAACGTGCCGCCGCCGAGGTCGTACACGGCGATGGTGCCGGCCTTGGTCTTGTCGAGACCATAGGCGAGCGCAGCCGCGGTCGGCTCGTTGATGATGCGCAGCACTTCAAGGCCGGCGATCTTGCCGGCGTCCTTGGTGGCCTGGCGCTGGGCGTCGTTGAAGTAAGCGGGAACGGTGATGACCGCCTGGTCGACCTTCTGACCGAGATGGGCTTCCGCGGTCTCCTTCATCTTCTGCAGGATGAACGCCGAGACCTGCGAGGGCGAGTAGGTCTGGCCGTCGGCCTCGACCCAGGCGTCGCCGTTGGAAGCCTTCACGATCTTGTACGGAACGAGCTTCTTGTCCTTCTCGACCATGGGGTCGTCGTAGCGGCGGCCGATGAGGCGCTTCACTGCGAAGAACGTACGCTCCGGATTGGTTACGGCCTGGCGCTTGGCAGGCTGGCCGACGAGGCGTTCACCGTCGTCCGTCACGGCGACGATCGAAGGCGTCGTGCGCATGCCTTCGGAATTTTCGATAACTTTGGCGTTTTTGCCATCCATCACGGCGACGCACGAATTCGTGGTGCCGAGGTCGATCCCAATGACCTTTCCCATGGTCCCGATATCCTTCTTTTTGCGGCAGGTTGGCTGGGCCCAGAAGGCACCCGAACCGAAACCCCCTAAGATCAAACATCCGCGATATTGCGATGATTGAGGCTCATATAGGAGGGGGGGAGGGGGCCGCAAGGACCGAACGCAAGTTTGGACCGTGAAAACATTGGGTTTTGGAAGATCATATCCGGGGTCAACCGCACTTGCGGGTGAGGAAATATTAACAGGTCCGCCGATCGGCCGGCCTCCCCGCCGCCATCAGCAGCCCGGCCCTGTTGCCGGCGAGCCAAACCCGCTAAAAGGCGCCCGGCCGGACAGCTTCGCCAAGGGGCTGCTTCGCGCGACAAAGCGGCCCAATGGCCGACCATCGTACGGCCTCAATGTGAACCAATCAGAGTGACCATGAAGCTGACCCGCTCCCTCGCTGCGCTCGCGCTCCTCTTTGCAAGCGCATTTCCGACGCTTGCCGCCGACGCCATCTATCCGCCCGGCTTGCGCCTCGGCATGGTGCCGCTGGTCGGCCTCAGCAAGGCCAAGACCTTCCCGGGCTTCGAGAGCGAAGACGGCAGCGTCAAGGTCCTGATCACCGAGCTGCCACCGGCGGCCTATAACGAGGTCGTCACTGCCTTCAACGCCAATCCGGCCGGGGCCAACGGTGTCAAGCCGGACAAGATCGAGACATCGGCGGGCCTTGCCTATTTTACCACCGAAAGCGCCAAGGCTGGCGACACGCAGGTGAAGCGCTATTCGATGATCGTGCCGGGCACCGGCTTCTCCGGCTATGTCGCGGTGCAAATCCCCGAGAACGCCGCGAAGATCTACACCGACGAGGCGGTGCGGCAGATGTTTGCGACCGCCACCATCCGCAAGGAGGTGTCGGTTGACGAGCAGATCGGGCTGTTGCCGTTCAAGGTCACCGATCTCGCCGGCTTCAAGGACGTTCGCACGCTGGTGCCGGGCTCGAGCATCATTCTCGCCGACGGCACCGAGAGCTCGGGCTATGAATCCAAGCCGTTCATGATCCTCGGCCTGATCGGCGCCACCCCGCAAGCCGCCGACGACCGCGCCCGCTTTGCCCAGGAGGCGGCGCTTCAGATCCCTGGCTTGCGCGAAACCAGAATCACCATGTCGGAGCCGATCCGCATCAACAGCCAGCCGGGCTTCGAGACCCGGATCGACGGCGTCAGCGGCAAGGACAAGACCCCGGTGACGGTGGTGCAGTGGATCCGCTTCGGTGGCGGCACCTCGCTGCGCATCATCGCAAGCGCCCCGCGTGACCAATGGTCCGACGCCTTCACCCGCTTCCGCGCCGTGCGCGACGGGATCCAGCCGAAGGGGTAGGGCATTCAGCTGAAAGGCTAGCGAAGGCGGTCCAGCATACTCGGTGTCGTCCCGGCGAAGGCGGGATCCATAACCACAGGGAGTGGTTTGGGATGAAGCCGGCAACTCCGAGTCTTCGCAAAACTGCTGCGGCGGCGTATGGGTCCCGGCCTTCGCCGGGACGACGGTGAGGTTGAGGCCGACAGCCCAAGTCCTCACCAGAGCCGGCTGCATTTTCGGGCTTTCGTTCGTACACAAACGGAACTAGGCTTCCCTTCCTTGGATCAGCTTTAGATCATCCTTTCAGGGGAGGCGACGATGCTTAATCGACGACAGATCTTGGCCGCGATGGGAACGACGGCGCTCGCGAGCCTCGCTCCATCGACAACGTTCGCAGCAGCCACCATCAAGCCTGATGACGCTTCCGCGCTGCTCGTGATCGACGTGCAGAATTGCTTCCTGCCGGGCGGCAGCCTCGCAGTGAAGGAAGGCGAGCAGGTCGTGCCCGTGATCAACAAGATGGCGAAGGCGTTCTCGAACGTGGTGATGACGCAGGACTGGCACACGCCCGGCCACGTCTCGTTCGCATCAGCGCATTCCGGCAAGAAGCCGTTCGAGACCATCGATCTTCCCTACGGCAAGCAGGTGCTGTGGCCCGACCATTGCGTGCAGGGCACCGATGGCGCCTCGCTCTCGAAGGATCTCTCGATCCCGCAGGCCGAGCTCATCATCCGCAAGGGTTTTCACAAGGACGTCGACAGCTATTCGGCATTCCTCGAAGCCGACGGCAAGACCACGACCGGCCTTGCCGCCTATCTGAAGTCACGCAAGGTCAAGCGCGTCTTCGTTGCGGGTCTTGCCACCGACTTCTGCGTTGCCTGGACCGCGCTCGATGCGCGCAAGGCGGGCTTTGAGGTCTATGTCGTGGAAGATGCCTGCCGCGGCATCGACAATCAGGGCTCGCTGGCAAAGGCCTGGGCCGACATGGCCAAGGCCGGCGTGAAGCGGATCCAGTCTGCGGATATCGCAGTAAGCGCGTAAGATCGAGTGA
>NZ_CAKZHY010000067.1 GCF_936928535.1 uncultured Bradyrhizobium sp.
CGGCCGCTGACGGCAGCGCTGCCGGACTGGCTGCAAGCGCGCACGGTCTGCTATCCGCAGACCGGCGCGCAGGACTACCCCCGCCTGCTCGCCCACGTGCGGCGCGAGCTGGCGGACCTCTCCGACTACTATGTTCTCGGCGCCTCCTTCGGCGGCCCGCTGGCGGTCATGCTCGCCGCCGCCGAGCCGCAGCGGGTGCGGTCCGTTGCTTGCCATGGACTCGAGCAAGGAGGCGACGTCCTCGGTACTGACGGGACCATAGGCGATGCGGCCCACCGGCGTCGCGACCTCGATCATCGGCTCCAGCCAATGCAGTCCGCGCGAGCCGGTCCTGATGATCTCGATCGAGAGGCCTCGCTGCTGCGCGACCTGCTCGAGCGCCGCGACGACGTCATCGGCGCCGACGGCGACTGCGGTCGCATCGCGGGGAACGGAAATCTTCATGTTCATCGCTGCGCCTCCGCAACCAGCGCATCAAGGCGCTTCTCGTCGAGCCGGCCGACGAGACGGCCGTCGAGCATCGCCGACGGCGCGGTCGAGCACAGACCGAGGCAGTAGATCGGCTCCAGCGTGACCCGATCATCCGCAGTGGTGTTGCCGAATGATACGCCCAGCTTCGATTCGGCGCGCGCTGCCAGCGCATCGCCACCGGCGGCCTGGCAGGCCTCGGCGCGACACAGCTTCAGCACGTGGCGGCCGGCCGGCTTGTGGCGGAAGTCGTGGTAGAATGTGAAGACGCCATGGACCTCGGCGCGCGACAGGTTCAGCGCCTGCGCCACCATGGGAATCGCGGCCTCCGGCACATAGCCGAATGCCTCCTGGAGCGCGTGGAGGATGACGAGCGTCGCGCCTTCCTGGCTGGCATGTTCGGCGATGATTTCAGCGCCGCGCGTCTCGTCCCAAGGCTCGTATGAAGGCTCGTATGCGGCTGTCATTCTTCGTTCTCAGATTGAGCGTCCCTGGCGCGCAAACTATTTGGAATCATTCGAAGATCAATAAAGCTGTCTCATGCTGCGATTGCGAATTCAGATCGATTGGGAAGTGCAATCGACCGATACGGGATGGTAATGAAACTTGTATCGTTTGCCGGTTTTTGCGTGTTGGTGCAGGGCGAGCGTGATAGCTTGCATGCCACGATGGAATCCGAGGGGACGAACGGTTGATCGATAAGCTTGAACTGCTGCTGGCGCTGGCCAAGGAGCGGCATTTTGGACGGGCGGCAGAGGCCTGCGGCGTCACCCAGCCGACCATGTCGACCGGGCTCAAGCAGCTCGAGGAGATCCTCGGCGTGATGCTGGTTCAGCGCGGGTCCCGATTCCAGGGATTTACTCCCGAGGGCGAGCGTGCCTTGGACTGGGCGCGGCGGATCGTCGGCGATGCCCGCGCGATGCGCGACGAGATCAACGGACTAAAGCATCAGCTCTCCGGTGAGATCAGGATTGCGGCGATCCCGACGGCGCTCGGCATGGTCGCTTCGCTGACGACGCCGTTCCGTGCGCGGCATCCCGAGGTGCGCTTCAGCATCCGCTCGACGACCTCGTCGGAGGTGCTGGGGCTGCTCGAAAATCTCGAGGTCGATGCGGGCCTGACCTATATTGAGAACGAGCCGATCGGCAAGGTGCGCACCATTCCGCTCTACAACGAGAGCTATCGCCTGCTCACCGCGCCCGATGGGATGTTCGGCGATCGCGAGACGGTGACATGGAAAGAGGTCGGGCAGGTGCCGCTGTGCCTGTTGACGCCCGACATGCAGAACCGCCGCATCATCGACCGCGCGCTGCGCTCGGTCGGCGCGGAGGCGACGCCGACACTGACCTCGAACTCGCTGCTGGTGCTGTTCACGCACGTCAAGACCGGACGCTGGGCGAGCGTGATGCCGGCCAAGCTGGCCGAGACGCTCGGCCTGTCGTCCGACAAGGTCCGCTCGATCCCGATCGTCGACCCCGAGGTCAATTACAGCATTGGCCTCGTGATCCCGCAGCGCGACCCGATGACGCCGCTGATCGCAGCGCTGGTCAATGTCGCGCGCGAAGTGGCGCCGACGCTGCAGTCGTAAGGTGAGAGTCCGAGCAAGCGCCTCGTCCTTCGAGACGACCGCTTCGCGGTCTCCTCAGGATGAGGCTCCGTTGTATCGATGTTCGTTGAAACGGCTGCTGCGCACTCCGCCCTCATCCTGAGGGCCCGCCGGAGGCGGGCGTCTCGAAGGATGGCCTCAGACGAGCTTTCCACCGTGCTTACGCCGCAGCGGAGATCGCAGCCGCTGCCTTGACGGCGTCGCGCGGCAGGGTCACGCGGACGACCGTGCCGACCTCCAGCCTGGAACGCAGCTTCATCGAGCCGCCGTGGAGCTGGGCCAGCGAGCGGGCGATCGCAAGCCCGAGGCCGGAGCCGTGATAGGTCTTGGTGAGCTGGCTCTCGACCTGCTCGAACGGACGCCCCAGCCGCGCCAGCGAGTGCGGCGCGATGCCGATGCCGGTGTCGGCGATCATCAGCACGATCCTGTCCTCGAGCTGCCGGCTGCGCACCACGATGCGTCCGCCGTCGGGCGTAAACTTCACCGCGTTGGACAGCAAATTGACGACGATCTGCTTGGTGGCGCGGCGGTCGGCGACGACGGAGATCGATTTCTCGATATCGGCATCCAGCGTCAGGTGCTTGTCCTCGGCCCGGCCGGCGACGACGCGCAAGGACTCGGCCAGCGTCCGCGACAGGTCGAGCTCTTCCATATCGAGCTTCATGCGGCCGGCCTCGATCTTGGACATGTCGAGGATGTCGTTGATGACCTCGAGCAGATAGTGACCGCTGGTCAGAATGTCGTGGCAGTATTCCTGGTACTTCTCGGAGCCCAGCTCGCCGAACATGCCCGAGCCCATGATCTCTGAGAAGCCGATGATGGCGTTGAGCGGCGTGCGCAGCTCGTGGCTCATATTGGCGAGGAATTTCGACTTGGTCTGGTTGGCTTCCTCGGCACGGGTCTTTTCGCGCTGGTATTTCTCGGCGAGGTCGGCGAGCTCGATGGTCTGGCGTTCCAGCGCCGCCTGCGAGCGCTTGAGGTCGATGACGGTGGCGCGCAGGCGCAGATCGTTGTCGACGAGCTTCTGCTCGTGCTCCTTGATGCGGGTGATGTCGGTGCCGACCGAGACGTAGCCGCCGTCCTTGGTGCGGCGCTCGCTGATGTGCAGCCAGCTGCCGTCGTCGAGCTGGGCCTCGAAGGTGCGCGCGCCCGGGCCCTGGGCGCCCGTCTCGTTGTGGCGGGTGCGGACCTCAGGCATGCGGCCGACTTCCAGCACGGTCTCGTAGGAGGTGCCGGGGATGACAGCGGTGTCGGGCAGCTTGTGTAGGCGCTGGAAGTGCGAATTGCAGAGCACCAGGCGGTCGCTGGCGTCCCACAGCACGAAGGCTTCCGGAATGGTCTCGATCGCGTCGCGCAGGCGAAGGTCGGCTTCCACGGTGCGCTCGGCGAGGCTCTTCTGCTCGGTGATGTCGACCGCGATGCCGATCAGGTGCATGCCGGCATCGCTGGCGCCGCGCGTCCGCTCGCAGCGCACGCGGAGCCAGATCCAGTGGCCGTCGACATGCTGCATGCGGAAGGTCTGGTCGATATGGTCGATCTTCTCGGAGATGAGCTGGTCGGCGATCGCGAACAGGTCGATGTCGTCGGACTTCACCAGCGCGTTGACCTCGCCGAAGGTGAGCAGCTCGTTGCGGCCGTCGAGGCCGAGCATCGAGAACATCGACTGCGACCAGAAGATCCGACCGCGCGACAGGTCCCAGTCCCACAGGCCGCAGCGGCCGCGGTTGAGGGCGGTGTCGATGCGGCCGCGCACCGCGTCGTTGATGAGGTCGCCTTCGCGGGCGCGGGTCGACTGCCAGTGGAAGGCGAAGCCGAGGATCAGGACGACGAAGCCCGTCGTTGCCGACAGCGTCACCGACAGCGCCGCGTCCGAGCCCCAGATCGGCTCGTTGCGCTCCTGGATCACGGTGACGAGACCCGGCAGCGCCTTGATCGGCCGCGAGGTTGCCAGCGCCGCGTTGCCATCGGGCAGCATCATGTCCGCGAAATTGTTGTCGCGCGGTGGCGTCGCGAGCAGCTGGGCGGTGGTGATCGCATCGAGCAGGCGGTCGTTGCCGGCCGGATCGCTGTCGATCGGAATGCGGGCGAGGATGCGGCCGTTGACGCCGGCCGAGGTGACGACGACGTGGCGGCCCGAGACCCTTGCCTTGGCCGGGATCATGTCGGGCAGCAGCGTCGGCAGGTTCTCGATGGTCTTCAGCCGCTCGGCGCGCACCGAGGTCGCGCGGTCGATGCGCTCGGCGAGCAGTTCGGCGAGCATAGAGATGTCGTTCTGGATCACCAGGCGCTTCTGGCGCGTCTGGTCGACGACCTGGACGAACGCGCCGAGGCAGATCGTGATGAGGAAGGCAATGATGAGCGTCGGCACGGCGCGACGCAGCGCGGGCTCCGCGATCAGGAGCCGATGATAGGCAGGTTTCGCGATCGATTGCGCCAATCCCTTGATCGAATCGGATTGGACGCACGCGTTCGCGGCGTCTGCACGCGCCATGCCTTCGGCCCCCTGAAAACCTGCTTGCTACTCAGTTCGAAAGCAGCCCCACAACGCTTTCGAATCACACCGATTTGAATCCAGTTTGCGCAGGCTGTCGAGAGTCAACGAAAGGTTAACGCAAAATAATTCTTATCCAATGCAGAGTTTGCGCGGTTCTCCTCCGCAAACTCACGTGCATCAGGAGTCCGAAACAAGAACGTGTGACTCATCGCGCGTTCCGCCTCACACGCGCGGCGGTTCGGCGTGGCTGATGACGCGCTTCACGCTCGGGAACGCGCGGCGCAGGCGGCGCTCGATCGCATCGACATGCTCGTGCACCTTGATCACGCTCATCGACGGCGTGGCGCGGCAATGGAAGTTGACGATCTCCCCTGCATCGGTGTCGCGGACGCGCACATTATGGATGTCGTGGATCTCGCTGCCAGCGGCGTATTCGGTGAGCGCGGCGGCGATGGTCTGCACTCGCTCCGGCGCCGCATCGACGCCGAACGGCAGTTCCGGTTCCAGCGGCTCGATATGGACGTCGACCTCGACGTCGGCGCCGAACTCTTCCTGGATGCTGCGCTCCAGCGTGTTGGCGATGTCGTGGGCGGCCGCGAGCGGCATGTCGGCGTCGACCTCGAGGTCGATGCTGACGATCAGCTTGGCCAAATCTTTGACCATACCCAGATCGTGCACCGTGACGTGGTGGATGGCGAGGCCCGAATTGTGTGCGATCACCATGATGCGGTCGCGCACGGTCTCGTTGTCGCGCGCGACCGGCACCGCGGTGAAGGTGAGGTCGGCATCGTCGAACGCCTTGCTGACGGCGGCCTGGGCGTTGCGCTTGATCTCCTCGACGCGGTCGATCGGATAGGTCCTGGGCACGTTGACGATGCTGTCGATGAACGTGGTCGCCCCGACCATGCGGACGCGCAGCCGCTCGACGTCGATCACGCCGGGCACGCCGCGAATCGCGGCGGTCGCCTTTTCCTGGGCTCCCTCCGGGGCGCGGTCGATCAGGGTGTGCACCGTGGAGCTTGCCATCCGCAGGCCGAGCAGGGCGATCATGACGGCCACGGCCGCGGCGGCCGCGGCGTCGCCCCACCAGAAGCCGAAGGCCGCGAGAACGAGACCTGCGATGACGGCACATGAGCCCATGACGTCGGATGCGAAGTGCAGCGCATCCGCGGCCAGCGCCTCGCTCCGCGTCTCGCGCGCGGCGCGGTGCAGGGCACGGGCGCGCCAGAGATTGACGGCGATGTCGATCACCAGCACCACGAACGGCACGGCCGAGATCGTCGGCGGCGGAGTTCCCTCGCGCAGCCGGCTGTAGGATTCCACCAGGATGCCGCCGGCCAGCACGTAGAGCAGCGCGGTGACGCCAAGCGCCGAGATGCTCTCGAGCTTGCCGTGGCCGTAATGGTGTTCGTCGTCGGCCGGCTTGTCCGACACCCGCACCACCGCCCAGGTGATGATGGTTGCGACCAGGTCGATCGAGGAGTGCAGCGCTTCGGAGATCAGCGCCAGCGATCCGATCGCAATCCCGACCACGAATTTGGCCGCCGCCATGCCGCCGCTGGCCAGGATCGAGATGGCCGCAACCGATGTCTTGTCGTGTTGTCCGCTCATGCAGGGGATTTAGCAGGGCGAGCATGAACATCAAGCGACGATCCACAGAGCTAGTCGCGAGTGAGTTGCAGGAGCGAGGCCGTTGCGAATGCTTCCGAATTGGAGGGTGGTACGTGCCACTCGCGCGGTCGTAGGGTGGGCAAAGGCGCGATAGCGCCGTGCCCACCATTCCTTCGTGATGGATACAAATCGTGGGCACGCTCCGCTTTGCCCACCCTACGACACCGTCGCCTTGGTCGGCCCCTACAGCACCGTCACCACGATCTTCCCCAGATGCTTGTTCGCCTCCATGTGCTCGAACGCCTTGTCGATGTCGGCGAACGCGTAGACCTTGTCGATCGGCAGCTGGAGTTTTCGCGATTCCACCGCGCCCCAGATGTCGCTGCGGACCTCGTCGAAGATCGCGCGGACCTCCTCGATGGTGCGGGTGCGGAAGGTGACGCCGATATAGGAGATGCGGCGGGCGGCATGGAGGTCGAAGTTGAAGTCGGCATGGGTGCCACCGAGCCGGCCGACATTGACGATGCGGCCGAGGATCTTCGTCGCCGCGAGGTTCTGGTTGGCGACCTTGCCTGAGACCTGGTCGACGATCAGATCGACACCTTCGCCGCCCGTCGCCTTCAAGACCTCGTCGACCCATGCGGGATCGGAGGAATCGACCGCGAGGTCGGCGCCGTAGTCCTTCAGCCGGCCGCGGCGATAGGGATCGGTCGAGGAGCCGATCACGAGCCTCGCGCCCTTGAGCTTGGCGATCTGCATCGCCATCAGGCCGACGCCGGAGCTCGCGCCCTGAATCAGCACGGCTTGACCCGGCTGCACGCCACCGACGGTGACGACGGCATTGTGCATCGTGGCGAGCGCGACGGGTAGCGTGGCGGCTTCCTCGAAATTCATGTTCGAGGGGGCGTGGAACAGCCGGCCGTGGTCGGCGAGGGTGTACTCGGCGAAAGCGGCGCTGCCCGATCCCATGATGCGGTCGCCAACCTTGACGCCCTTCGCGTCAGGCCCGAGCTCGGCAACTTCGCCGGCCCACTCCATGCCGAGCACGGCGCCGACGCCTCCGGCCGCGCCGTGCGCGTGGCCCTTGCGCATGCCGGTGTCGGCGCGATTGAGGCCACAGGCGCGCACGCGCACCAGCACTTGCGTGCCTTTAGGTTTGGGGTGAGCGACGTCGGAAATCCGAGCGCCCTCAGGGCCGTAGACATAAGCCTTCATGAGCTGGTCTCGCTTCTTGCAGTGATTATTCGGCGGCTTGCGCGCTTGGTTGAACGATCATGCCTTCGAGCCGGCTGCGAATGATCGCCTCTGCTTCCCGCACGATGCGGGAGATCAGTTCGCCGCAGCTCGGAATGTCCTGGATCAGGCCCTGCACCTGGCCGGCCGACCAGATGCCTTCGTCCGAATTGCCTGTGGCATAGACCATCTTGCCGCGGGCACCGGCGACGAGCTCGCGGATATCCTCGAACTTGGCGCCTTCCTTCTCCATCGCGACGACCTTGGTCGAGATCTCGTTCCTGGCGACGCGCGAGGTGTTGCGCATGGTGCGGAAGATCAGCTCGGTCTCGCGCTCGTCATTGGCCACGATCTTCTCCTTGATGAGCTGGTGGATCGGGCTCTCTTTGGTCGCCATGAAGCGGGTGCCCATGTTGATGCCCTCGGCCCCGAGCGCCAGCGCGGCGACGAGGCCGCGCGCGTCGGCAAAGCCGCCGGAGGCGATCATCGGGATCTTGACCTTGTTGGCGGCGGCCGGGATCAGGATCAGGCCGGGAGTGTCGTCCTCGCCGGGATGGCCGGCGCATTCGAAGCCGTCGATCGAGATGGCGTCGACGCCCATGCGCTCGGCCGAGAGTGCGTGGCGGACGCTGGTGCATTTGTGCACGACCTTGACGCCGTGTTTTTTGAACTCGTCGACGTGCTCCTGCGGCTTGTTGCCGGCGGTCTCGACCACGGTGATGCCGGCTTCGATGATGGCGGCGCGGTATTCGGCGTAAGGCGGCGGCTTGATCGCAGGCAGGATGGTGAGGTTGACGCCGAACGGCTTGTCGGTGAGGTCGCGGCAACGCGCGATTTCGCGTGTCAAATCCTCCGGCGTCGGCTGGGTCAGCGCCGTGATGAAACCGAGCGCACCGGCGTTCGCAACGGCCGCGACCAGCTCGGCGCGCCCGACCCATTGCATCCCGCCCTGGACGATCGGGTGCTCGACGCCGACGAGCTTTGTGAACCGTGTTTGCAGCATTGTCAGTTTCCCCCGCCTGCGTGGCAGCCTGTGCTTTTAAGTTGATGGGGAGGAGGATGCCGCTAGGGTCGGGAAATGTCTATTGCGCCGCCGTGCGGTGAGTCATGCGAGCGGGTGGGTGTGTTTCCGCGGGGCGGATAATTCGGATCTCCGTCATCCTGAGGTGCGAGTGGTGCGATGCAACGCATCGCGCCAGGAGCCTCGAAGGATGCACGGCCCAGATGCAGCGGGGCCGTCGCCCTTCGAGGCTCGCCGAAGAGGCGAGCACCTCAGGGTGACGGTGATGAAGCAGCACACGCCGCCTCCACATCGTTATTGCGAGCGCAGCGAAGCAATCCAGACTGCCTCTGCGGAGGGACTCTGGATGGCTTCGCTGCGCTCGCAAAGACGGAAGCGCTACTCCGCCGACAGCCGCACGATCTGGCGGCCGCCGTTGATCTCTTTCAGGCTGTTGACGAAGTTTTCCGGGCGCTGCCAGCGGTTGGGGACCTTCAGGCCCATATATTCGGCGATGTCGCCGATGAAGCCGGTGCAATTGGTGGTCTCGGCGTTCCAGACCGGCGAGCTCGCCTTCAGCTTCTCGATATAGGCGAACACGCGCTTGGCGTCGGCTTCGTTCAGATAGACGCGATAGTTCGCGGTCAGGTAGTCCGGGTCGAGATCGCCATAGCTCGCGCCGGTCTCCGACGGCACCCAGGTGAAATAGCCGAGCACGTAGGTCCAGGTGTCACCGGCCGGCGTCAGGCCGGCGACCTCGACGGCGCGCTCGCTGGTCTTGCCGTACCAGACGAAGGCGTGGCCCCAGCTCGCCGCCGTCCGCGCGCGGAAGTCGACGTAATAGGGGCCTTTGTCCGCCCGCGTGACCGAGCGCCGCGTTGCTTGCGGCGTGGCGCGCGATGCAGTGTCGGTCGAGACAAGCGCACTGGCGTCGGCCATGCGCTTGTTCGTTTCGTTAGCCGAAGCCGAGGTCATCATGCATGCGAGCATGGTCGCAAGCGCGAGGCCTGCGAGGATGCAGGACCCCGCTCGATCAGGTTTGTTCGTCACGCTGTGCCCCTCGACTACAGGCGCTTGTTTCCGCTATCGCCTCAGTAGCGCGCGGCGACCGGGCTCGGCGCCTTGCCGATCGGGGCCTTGCCAACCGGGCTCTTGCCGATCGGCATCTTTCCGATCGGGGCCTGTTCGGCCGGATAGACCGGCACGGGCTGGCGGCGCGGCAGGTCCGCAGCGTTTGCGGCCGTCACCAGAGCAAGCGTCGCACCCAGAACAAATACAATCTTCTTCACAGTCATACCCCTAGCAGGTTTGGTCCAAACACGGCCGAGCCGTGCCCCCAGACACGCCTCAGACATGGACGCCGGAATGCGTCCACAGTGCGGCGCGCCCGCGACATGTTGGCGGCATCTCTTGGGCGCGCGCAGATGTGATGTGTGTCGGAATGTTTCCGCGCGCCGCGCGATCGTCAGCGATCGGCGCTCAAGCGGAAATGCATCTCGATCCCGGCTGGCGATGGCTCGCTTGCCGTGCGCCAGGGGGAGAAGCCGGGCGTGGGATCCGGGTCGGACGGAAGATCGATCGACCAGTGCTGCGTTGGCACGCCAGGCAGCGTCAGACTGACGGCGCGGTGCCGCGTCTTGTACATCAGGGAAGCCGTTGAGATGATCGCTTTGCGCTCGCCGTCATGCGCGCGCCAGTTCGGCGGCAGCATCGCGTTGGCATAGCCCGAGGCTTCCTCGACCTCGATCTTCACGTCCTCTTCCTGGTCCGGCAGGGTCATGCCGAGAGGAAGCCGAAACTCGATCTGGAGCGTCATGAAGCCGTGGCTGAGATTGGGCGAGCGGATCAACTCGTACCATCCCCAATAGCCCAGCACGGCCACGATGAGCAGCACGGTGATGGCCAATGGGAAGGAGAGCCGCCTGGCGCGGGGAGCCGCGTCACCGGGGGTCTCTCCGGCAGGTGCCGGCGATGCGTTGCGGACCAGTCCGAAGCGCATGAACAGCCAGATGCCGGCGACCAGGCCGACCACACCGCCGATCGGGCCGATGTCGAAGAAGGCGCCCATGGCGATGCCGCCATCGCGGTCCGGCCCCGCCAGCATGACCACAAGCGCGGCCAAGCCGGACCAGCCGGCGAGCGCGCCGAGCAGGGCAGACAGGAAGCCGAGGATGAAGCGCATGGGCTGTTGGTCGCAGGCAGATCGGTCCCGGTTCGAACCTCGTTCAGCCTTCACCCGATCCGGTTCAGGCTGTTGCGGATGGTCGAGAAGATGCCGCCGATGTCCTTGCGCAAGGCATCGAGCGCGTTGAAATTGTCGAAGATGCGGGCGAGGCGGTCTTCGACCTCACGCTTGCTCCTGGTCAGCGCATCGACGCGCGAGGTGAGGGTGACGTCGCCGCTCGCCTCGATCTCGCCGACGGTTTTGGCCAGCAGATCCCTGGTGGCGCTGACCTCCGTGATCATGGCCTCGATGCCGAACACCGGCGCCTTCAGCGGCACGAGATCGGCCTGCGATTTCGACAGCTCCGTCTTGAAGGCGTTCAGCGTCGTCAGCGTCTCCTGCAACGCACCGAGGCGCTGGCGCGACTGCAGGACGAAATCGTTCAGCGCGTTCTGGCGATCGACGAGGGTCTTGCCGTCGCCGTCGGTCTCGACTTCCGTGAGCGAGCGTTCGAGCTGGGCCTGGCGCTGGCCGAGCTCCTCGAAATCGAGCCTGATGGCTTTGAGGATGTTGGCGCTGTCGTCAATGCGGGCCAAGCGCTGCTCGATCTCGTTCTTGTTTTTCGACAGGGTCTCGACGCGGGTGCTGAGCGGGGCTTCGCCCCCGCTCTCGAGCTCGTCGACGGTCCTGGCGAGACGCTCATGGCTGAGGCCGAGCTCGCCGATCAGGGCGTTGATGCCGGCGTCGTTTGAGCGCAGCGGCACCAGCTCGGCATGGGATTTCGCCAGATCCTCCTTGTACTGGTTGAGCGTCGCAAACGTGTCCTGCACCCCGTTGACCCGGCCGAGCAGCGTCGATACGTCGCGGGCAATATCCTTCAGCCGGTCCGCAAGATTGTTCTTGCGATCGTCGGTTTCGAGGTCGAGCAGCGCGCGTTCGAGCTGGTTCTGGCGGTCGCGGATCTCGGTGAAGACGGGCTCGACCGCGCGGCGCTGATCGGCGACCTTGCCGACCATCTCGCGCACGCCCTGCTGGCGGCGGCGGATCTCGGCGAGCTGGTCGTGCATGTCGGTGGACTGGTTGCGGCTCTGTTGGAGCAGGGCGCGCTGCTCGGTCTCGCCGAGCTTGTCGTGCAGCGCGGAGACGGCCTCTCTCGGGTCGCTCTCGATCAGGTGCTGGACGGTGGCGTCGAGGTGATTTTGCAGGGCGTGCGCGACGACGACGTCCTCGCGGGTCTTCCTGAGGCGGTCGCGCAAGCTATCGAGGCGCCGGTCCTGGCGTGAGAGCCGAAAGGCCGAGGCGCCGATCAGCGCGAGCCCGGCCACGACAATCGCACCGGCCGCGATCCGCTGCGGCATCGGCAGGGCGGCAAAGGCAGCCGGCAAATGGGTGATGTCGTAACCAAACGCCTGCGGAGCGAGAAAGGCGATGGCGGCGAGCAGGACAAACCAGGCAACCAGGAAAAACAGCCACATGGCGACGTCCTCACGCCCGCGCACATTTTGGCCATAATTGCTATTGGAGAGCGGAACCGAGATCAAGGGGGCGGGCGGCCGGCAGGAGGTGCTGGAGGACGCAGTCCACAGCCGGGCTGGGGCGGTTGGATCGGGCGATGCAGGGCCTTTCCTGAGAGCGGGGGCAGTCGTTCAATTTACGCTCGTCATGCCCCGGGCTTGTCCCGGGCATCCACGTTCTTCAAACGTGGATCAAAGGCGTGGATGGCCGGAACAAGCCCGGCCATGACGGAGAGACCTACAACCGAAACTCGTTCGTCAGCTCGCCGATGCCGTCGATCGACACCGTCACGGTGTTCACCGGCTCCTTCATCACGCCGACGCCGACCGAAGTGCCGACGGCGATGAGGTCGCCGGGGAGCAGGGTCATGTCGTGGGAGATTTTGCTCACCAGCGCTTGCGCGGAGAAGATCATGTCGGAGATCGGATAGTTCTGCCGCTCCGCGCCGTTCAGAATGGTGCGGACGGTGAGCTTGGCCGGATCGAGGCCGGTGGCGATGACAGGACCGAACGGGCCGTAATCGTCGATGCCCTTGGCGCGGGCCCATTGGGGAAAGGTGGGATCGCTGGTCAGGATGTCGTTGGCGGTGATGTCGTTGACGCAGGTGTAGCCGAAGATGAAGCGGTCCGCCTCGTCAGGCGAGACGCGGGCGCAGGTCTTGCCGATGACGATGCCGAGCTCACCCTCATAGGTGGTCTTGCCATCGTAGTAGGAGGGACGACGGATGACGGCGCCCGGCGTCGTGATGGTGGTGGTGGCCTTGAGCAGATAGAGCGGCGCCGGTGGCTCGGGCTGATTCAGCTTGGCCGCGAGCGCGTGGAAATTATTCCAGAGCGCGACGATCTTGCTGGGCGCGCAAGGCGCGAGCAGCTCGACCTCCGACAGCGTCAGAATCTTGCCGGTGCCTGCGTTGCGGCCGAACATCTCACCCTCATGCACGCTGATGCCATCAGGCGTGAGCGTGCCGAAGCCCGTGGTGCCGGCGTGGCGAAAGCGGAGCCACTGCTTCATGTCGCCCGCCATCACGCCACCGCCAGCGCGCGAGGATCAGCGGGGCTAGAGACGCCATCATAGAGGCCGGCGATGCGGGCGCGCTGGGTCACCATCGCCAGCACCGAGTCGAGCGCGGGCGTCGGGATCTTGGTCAGGCGGCCCATCTCCTGCACAACGGTGACGAGCGGGTCGATCTCCATCGGGCGACCGCGTTCGAGATCCTGCAGCATCGAGGTCTTGTGCGCGCCGACCTTGCGGGCACCCTCGATGCGGCGCTCGACATCGACGCGGAACTTGACGCCAAAGGTTTCAGCGATGGCTTGCGTCTCCACCATGATCGCGCGCGACAGCGCGCGCGTGGCGGGATCGGTGCAGATCACGTCGAGCGTTGCGTGCGTCAGCGCGCTGATCGGGTTGAAGCAGACATTGCCCCAGAGCTTCAGCCAGATCTCGTCGCGGATGCGGTCGAGCACCGGGGCCTTCAGGCCGGCCGCGACGAACAGGTCGGCGAGGCGCTGCACGTCCGATGTGATCTCGCCGGAGGGCTCGCCGAGCGGGAAATTGTTGCCGTAGACGTGGCGGATCACGCCGGGCGCCTCGATCTCGGTGGCGGGATAGACGATGCAGCCGATCGCACGCTCCGCGCCGAGCTCGCGCCATTGCCGACCGCCGGGATCGATGCTTTCCAGCGTCGCGTTCTCGTAGGCGCCGCCGTGCCTGTAGAAGTACCAATAGGGGATGCCGTTGACCGCGGTGATGAGGCGGGTGTGGGGCCCGAAAAGCGGCTGCATCTTCTCGATCACGCCGGTGATCGAATGCGCCTTCAGCGTGACGATGACATAATCCTGCACGCCGAGCTCGGCCGCATTGTCGGTGCAGCGCGGATGGACGGTGTGAGATTCCTCGCCGGTGAGCAAGGTCAGGCCACGCTCGCGCATCGCGGCGAGATGTGCGCCGCGTGCGACCAGGCTGACATCAGCGCCTGTGCGCGCCAGCTGCACGCCGAGATATCCGCCGATCGCGCCGGCGCCGTAGATGCAGATCTTCATGACTTCCTCGCGGGACTAAAGTTGGCAACTGGTTCGATTGATCCGGCCACAGGTTCTCTGCACCTCTCCCGCTTGCGGGAGAGGTCGGCGCGCTCGTCGAGCGCGGCGGGTGAGGGCTCTATCCTCTTGGGGAGTCTCCCTGGTGGAGACGCCCTCTCCCCGACCCTCTCCCGCAAGCGGGAGAGGGAGCAGGAAGGGAGTTGCCGCTGTTAGGCTGCTGCTTGCGGCGTGCCGTTGAGCGCCTCGTCAATCGCAGCGGCGATGTCGCGCATGCTGATGACGGAGACGAGGCTGTAATCGTCGATCACGGGCAGGTGCCGGATGTGATTGCGGTTCATCAGGTGTCGGACGTGCTCGATCGTGTCCGAGGAAGTGCAGGAGACGAGCTGCTGCACCGAGACGAGCTGCGAGACCTTGACGTTGACGGCGCCCGCGCCGTGCTCGGCAACGGCGCGCACCACGTCACGCTCGGTGAACATGCCGACCGCGGTGTTTCCTTCGGAGCGGACCACGTCCTTCACCACCAGCGCGCTGATGTTGTTGGCCCGCATCAGCTTGGCGGCGATACCCACCGTTTCGTTCATTCGCACCGTGACAACGCGCGGCGTCTTCTTGCGCAGAATGTCTCCGACCAGCATGGCAACCTCCCTGGGTGAATGATGAGGGAAGTGTGGTATACATAATGCCAATCGTCAAGCGCTGGATTTGGCTGATCCGAAAAATCTTGCGGCAGCAATGCTGACGTTTGTCATCACCATGCGGAGCATGTGGCAAAGAAAAAGGGGCGCATTGCTGCGCCCCTTTTTGATCGACGTAGGTGTGGCGGCTCACGCCGTCCCTGTCTTGGCCCGCGTCTCGGCGCTTGCGGTTGCGGGACTGGTGCTCTCGGCCTCATTGCCCAGGATGAACGAGCGGCGCAGCGGCTTGATCACGAACAGCGCCATCAGCGCGGCCGTCGCGTTCAGCGCCACGGCCACCACGAACACGGCCTTCCAGCCATAGGCGGTCGAGATCACGCTTGCGAGCGGGACCAGCAGGGAGGCGGTGCCCTTCGCGGTGTAGAGCATGCCGTTGTTGGTGGTCGCGAATTTCGAGCCGAAGGTGTCGCCGCACGTGGCGGGGAACAGCGAGTAGATTTCGCCGAACACGCCGAAATAGACCGCGGTCGCGAGCACGAAGACGATCGGGACGTGACCGTAGGCCGACAGCGTCAGCAGCATCAAAGCGGCGGTGCCGAAGGCGATGAACATGGTGTTCTCGCGGCCGATCGTGTCAGACACGAAGCCGAAGAACGGACGTCCGAAGCCGTCGAAGATGCGGTCGAGCGAGATCGCGAAGGTCAAGGCCGCCATCTGGAAGCCGGCGAGCGTAACCGGCGTGCTGGCGATCTTGAAGTCGTGCGCGATCGGCGCGATCTGGGCCGCGGTCATCAGGCCGCCGGAGGCGACCATGACGAAGACCAGGTACATGATCCAGAAAATCGGGGCACGCAGCACTTGCGGCGGCGTGAAGTCGATCTTGGTCTGCGGCAGGTTGAGCTGCTTCTTCTTCGGCGGGATCGACAGCCGCGGCGGCTGAATGAAGAAGGCGAGCACGAACACGATCACGCCCTGGCCGATGCCGAAGGTGAGGAACGCGTGCTGATAGCCTGAAGATGCGATCATGGCCGCGATCGGCACCACGGTGAGGGCTGCGCCCGCGCCGAAGCCGGCGGCTGTCGCACCGGCGGCAAGGCCGCGGCGATCAGGAAACCATTTCAGCGCGTTGCCGACGCAGGTGCCGTACACCGCGCCCGCGCCCATGCCGCCGACGACAGCCGCGGCGTAGAGCAGGGGAAGACTATCGGCGTAGGAGTTGAGCAACCAGGACAGAGCGATCATCACGCCGCCGAACATGATGACGATGCGCGGGCCGTATTTGTCGACGAACCATGCCTCGATCGGCACCAGCCAGGTCTCGGTGACGACGAAGATGGTGAAGGCGAGCTGGATCGCGGCGCGACCCCAATGGTACTTGGCGTCGATCGGATCGACGAACAGCGTCCAGCCATATTGCAGGTTGGCGATCATCGCCATGCAGACGATGCCCATGCCGAGCTGGAGCCAACGGAAACTTGTGCGAAGAGGCGCGGCAGTGACGGCGCCATCCGTGCTGGAAATCATCAACAACCTCCCAAGCGCCTGTCTGGTCACGACAGCGCCGCCCAGATGACGGAGTGTCGCAAATATTGTGGCTTATGGTCGCAAGCGCGGCGGGGAGCTTGGTATACCATATTCCAGAATGCAAGCCCTATCTTAGAATGACGCGCAAGAAATGTGCAGGGTTCCTTCGGGTTTGCGGTATTAAGGTGTATTCGGGAAAATGAAAACGCCCGGCGGTGAGGCCGGGCGTCAAGGCGCAATGTTAATGTTGCGAGTGCGAAGTCAGACGGTCGAATGCGCGACCACAGACCTCCGCCAGGGCTTCAACACCAGCAGCGCCAGCAGCGAGGCCAGGATGTTGGCGCCGGCCGCGAGGATGAACACGTTGTCCCAATGGCCGGAGGTCTGCTGCACATAGTTCGCGAGCGGCACCAGTAACGCGGCGGTGCCCTTGGCGGTATAGAGCAGGCCGGCATTGGTGGTCGCGAATTTTGCGCCGAACGTGTCGGTGCAGGTCGAGGGGAACAGCGAGTAGATCTCGCCCCAGGCAAAAAACACGAAGCCCGACAGGATCACGAACCAGATCGGATCCTGGCCCCAGAGGTAAAGCATCCAGATGCCGACGCCTTCCATGCCGAAGGCGATGAACATGGTGTTCTCGCGGCCGATCATGTCGGAGATCCAGCCGAAGAACGGACGCGTCAGGCCGTTGAGCACGCGGTCGATGGTGGCTGCGAACGTCACCGCGGTCATGGTCATGCCGATCAGCGTCACCGGTACGGCGTCGACCTTCCAGTCGACTGCAATCGGCTTCAAATTCGCCGTCACCATCAAGCCGCCGGCACCGACGATCACGAACATGAAGTACATCAACCAGAAGATCGGCTGACGCAAAACTTCGGTCGGCTGGTAGTTGCGCCGCGTCTGCGCGAGTGCGGCGTTTGCCACCACGCTCGGCACCTGGCCCGGCTTCGGCGCCAGCAGGAAGAAGGCGAGGATGCAGATGATGATGCCTTGTCCGAGGCCGAAATAGAGGAAGGTGGTCTGGAATCCGCTGTCCTTGATCATCGCCTGGATCGGCGCGACGGTGAGTGCGGAGCCTGCACCGAAGCCCGCGGCGGTGATGCCCGCGGCAAGCCCGCGCTTGTCGGGAAACCATTTCAGCGCATTGCCGACGCAGGTGCCGTAGACGGCGCCGGCGCCGATGCCCGCGATGATCATGCCGAGATAATAGCCGTTGAGCGTGGTGGCCTGCGCGTTGACCGCCCAGCCGATCGCGCAGAGCACGCCGCCGACGAGCACGACGATGCGCGGACCGTATTTATCGACAAACCATCCTTCGACCGGCACCAGCCAGGTCTCGAACAAAACAAACAGGGTAAAGGCCCACTGGATCGAGGCGCGATCCCAGCCAAAAGTTTTCTGGATGTCGGGGACGAAGAACGTCCAGCCGTATTGGTAGTTGGCGATCATCACCATGGCCGCTACGCCGACCGCCAATTGCGCCCAGCGATAGGTGTCGCTGACGCGTGCGGCGGTAGGGGCCGTTGTTGCTTGCACCATGTCCGTCATGAATCCTCCAATGAGCGCTTCTGTTTTTTTGAGCGAGCGTTGGCGGCATTCTTGTATTCATTATGCCAAGCTTCAAGCGCACGCGGCCCGTTGTGCGCTTATGACGCAACCTCGTTTTCCGAAGCTGCCGAGACTGCGTATATGCGCCTGATACCAAATAAAAATGGCCCCGCAGAGCGAGGCCATTCTTCAAAAGTAGGAATTAGCAACTTTTACAACCGGCGCGACAATTCGACGCGCGGCGGTTTCGTCGGGCGCTTACAGGCCGAAGCGCGGCAGGTCGCCGTTGTTGTTGGAGATCTCGGCGCTGGCCATCAGGAAGCGGTCGACGGCGGCCATGAAACGGGCGAACAGCGAGGCGGAGGGCGCGAGTGCGACGGAAGCGGTCTTGGACATCGGAATTCCCTTTCCCGAGACAGTCAGTATTGCTGCCTCATTTCGAAAGGTAATCTATGTATACCAGATGCCAGTGTCCATGCCCGCTATTGCATGGCAGCATTTAATCCTTCGCATTGCAGCATAATGATGCGTTAAAGCGGCCGATTTGGCCATATCTAGTCCAAATCCTGCTAAATCCGGGTTATTTGCCTGATGCGATGCACAATTAAGGGTCTTGGCAGCGGCACGCTAAGCCGTTAGTGGTGCGCCCCCTTCCATCCAACTGTCAGAGTGGTTCATGTCGAGCGCCTCGCCCGCCGTCTCGATCGGCATCGATTTTGGAACCAGCAACACCGTCGTCGCCCTAGCGGCAGACGACCGCCGGGTCGAGGCCGTCCGCTTCGAGCACGGTGGGCAACGCCACAGCACCTACGTCTCGGCGCTGTGCTTCTGGGAGGACCGGCCGGGCGCCGGCGCCCAGGCCGAAGGCGGGCCGTGGGCGATCGAGCAGTTTCTCGAAGGGCGCCATGTCTACCGCTTCCTGCAGTCGTTCAAGACCTTCGCGGCAAGCTCGAGCTTCAACACCACGCAAGTGTTCCGGCAGCGCTTCAAGTTCGAGGACATCCTGGCGGCGTTCCTGCGCACGCTGGCGCGCCATGGCGGCGACGTCTTCGGTTTCGAGGCCGCCAACATCACCGTCGGCCGCCCCGTGCGCTTTGCCGGCGGCAATCCCGACGACGATCTCGCCATGCAGCGCTACCGCGCCGCCTTCGAGCGTCTCGGTGCCGGCCATGCCCGCTATGTCTACGAGCCCGTCGGCGCGGCGTTCTCCTTCGCCCGCAGGCTCGAGCGCGATGCCACCGTGCTGGTTGCGGATTTCGGTGGCGGCACCAGCGACTTCTCGGTGATGCGCTTCTCGCGATCAGGCGGCCATTTGCGCGCCGAGCCGCTCGGCCACGCCGGCATCGGCATTGCCGGCGACACGTTCGATTATCGCATCGTCGATCACGTCGTCTCGCCGCGACTGGGCAAAGGCTCGAGCTTTCGCTCGTTCGACAAGGTGCTGCCGATCCCGAACAGCCACTACGCCAATCTGGCGCGCTGGCATCAGCTCGCGCTGATGAAGAGCAACGGCGATCTGCGTGAGTTGTGTGAGCTGGCGCGCACCGCGCTGAAGCCCGAACAGCTCGAGGATTTCATCACCATCGTCGATCTCGATCTCGGCTTTTCGCTGTATCGCGCGGTGTCGGACGCCAAGGTCGCCCTGTCGGCAAAGGACGAAGTGGACTTCCGCTTTAAGGGTGGCGGCGTCAACATCGGCGCGGCCATCACGCGGAAGAAGTTCGATAGCTGGATTGCCGACGACATCGCCCGGCTGGGCGCCACCGTCGACAAGGTGCTGGGCGAAGCCCGCATCACCGCGCGGGATGTGGAGAAGGTGTTTCTGACCGGCGGCACCTCGTTCGTGCCGGCGGTGCGAAAACTGTTCGCCGACCGCTTCGGCAACGAGCGGCTGATGTCCGGCGACCAGTTCGAGTCGATCGCCTACGGCCTCGCGTTGATCGGCCACAGTCCCGAGCCGGACCGCTGGACTGCGGACGGCGGGCTGAACAAGGCGAGCGCGTAGCGATCGCTCATACGCCGATGTGAGTTGTACTTTCGGAGAGTTCCTCTTTCTCGCAATGACGACGTGGATGGTGCCGTAGCGTGGGCAAAGGCGCGAAGCGCCGTGCCCACGTTCTCTCAGCAACTGCCAGGTGGTGGGCACGCTACGCTTTGCCCACCCCACGATACTCATGTCACCGCTATTGCTTGATCTCCGGCTCGACCAGCCGCGCCAGATTGCGCAGCGATTCCTGCCAGCCGAGATAGCAGGCCTCGGGCGGGATCGCGTCGGGAAGCCCGGCTTGCGTGATATCGACCTCGGTGCCGACCAAAACCTTCTTCAAGAGCACGGTCACCTCGATCACGCCAGGCAGGTTCGGATTGTCGAACTTGTCGGTGTAGCGGAGCCGCTCGCCCGGGACGAGCTCGAGATATTCGCCGCCGAACGGCTGGTCGTCGCCCGTCGTGAAATTCCGGAACGACATCTTGAACGTGCCCCCGACCCTGGCCTCCAGATGATGCACGGTGCAGGTGAAGCCGTTGGGCGGAAGCCATTTGGCCAGCGCATCTGCCTCGACGAAGGCGCGATAGACCTTGTCAGGACTGGTCGTGAAAACGCGGTGCAGGCGTACGGTGCCGGGCATGATATTGTCCTTCTCTCATGAATTGCTGGGCTCGACGTCAGCGTCTACCGCCCAATCATGGCCCAAGGACGAACGAGGTCTCGCGGCTCCGACACGGCGTCTTGGATTTTCTTGCAGGCTTTGCGAGGGAACGACTGCGGCGAATTGCCTGAGGTGGGGAGCGGTGATGGAAGCATGGCCGAAACAAAGAGGCCGCCAACTGAGGCGGCCTCGATATCAGGTTTCGCGCTTTATTAAAGCGAGATGCCGATTTCCAGGAGCACTCCCATGGTGGTGAGCACGCCCACAAGCGTGCCAGTATCGCCCCTGTTGTTGGCCGGACCACCATTCTTGGGCTGGGTTTGGAGAAACTGGCCTTGACCGTTATTCATCATGCCGCCCACGACGGCATCGAGGTCTTCATTCGAAAGCAAGCGGATGCTTTGGGTGCTCATGCTGATCTCCCGCGTTGGGAAGGGACCATCCCCTCTCCATTGATAGCCGCAGGAATAAGCGCACCAATTCACTCGCGCAGTGATGGCCCTCACACAGGAACCCCGTCTTTTCTGACTGAGGTATCGCTTCCCGATATATTCTTGTTAAGGTTGTGCTGGGCATACTGGCCTCGGAATTGGAAATTGTCATGCCCCCCGAGATCGATGAGCAATCTCTCGCGCAAAATCTCTATTTGTTAAATTGGATTGTTCTGACGACCCTTGCGCTCATTGTCGGAGTAACGCTGCCGTTCGCGGGCTTTTTTCTCGCGCCGGACCGCGAGGCATGGGAAGCCGTGCTCCTCGCTTGTCTCTTCGTGGCCGCGGGCCATCTTCTGTTCACCAGGTTTTACGCTCCTCGACTGGCATTCGTCTTTGCCAGTATCGCTCAGTTGGGCACGCTTTCGCTTCTTTCAGCTCTTTTGACCTACATCGCAGCAGCATCGAACTTTCCGCTGCAGGATGCCGCCCTGGACTACTGCGATCGAGTTATCGGTTTGGACTGGGCGGCTTACTATCGGTTCGTAACGGCCCGCTCTTATCTTCTCGACTATGCCTATCTCGCCTATGGAGCGATTGCATTCCCGCCACTCGGGGTTCCGATCATTCTCGGGTTGACCCGCAATCATGTGCGGTTGCAGCGCTACGTGATGGCATTCCTGATCACCCTGTTTATCGTCTCATCCGTGTCGATATTCATCCCGGCGCTCGGAACTTATTATCTGTACGATCTCCCAACCAGTTTTGGGCCATACAAGGCTGACGGCTATCTGATACAAATCGGCCGTCTCCCGGCGATCAGGAGCGGCTCCCTGCATGCTCTCAGCATCTCGCAAATCGGCGGAATTGTCAGCTTCCCGAGTTTCCATACAGCTGCGGCAATCCTCGCACTGTGGGCTTGGTGGGGCGTGTGGTGGATGCGACCATTCGCTCTGTTGATGTGCGTGGCAACGTTGATGGCCACCCCACTCATGGGTGGCCACTACTTCATAGATATCATTGCTGGCGCCATCGTCGCAGTCTTGGCGATCGTGTTGCCGACGGCGATTCGAGCCGATCGTTTTTTTGGGCGCGCCACTGGGAAGGCTGACCTTGCCCCAAGTTTGTAGAGGGCTTCCAGGTTCAAATCGGCCACTCTGACAGCAAGCTCGCAGCGCGTGGGATCCAATGCATATGCGCCAGATTGTTTTCGCATTCGTGTTGCTCGGCGCTTTGCTTCGGTTCGGGCCTGCCGCGGCTGAAGATGGCTTCCCGGCAGCGGAGTGGGAGCGCGTCACCCCCGCAGAATCGGGCTGGTCGGAGACCGAATTGGCCCAGGCGCGATCCTTTTCGGATCAGATTGGCTCGAGCGCGGTTGTGATCGTTCAGCACGGAAAGGTGGTGGCCGAGTGGGGCAATACGACGAAGCCGATGGAAGTCGCTTCGATCCGCAAGAGCGTGCTCAGCGCCCTGATCGGCATCGCAGTGTCGGATCACCTGATCAACCTCGACAGCACGCTTGGCGAACTCAGCATCGACGATAATCCGCCTGGCTTGACCGGGATCGAGAAGGGCGCGACGGTGCGCGAACTCCTCGAAGCGCGTTCCGGGGTCTACCACGCGGCGCTCTATGAGACGCCGCGCATGACCAAGATGCGGCCGCCGCGCGGCAGCCACCCGCCCGGCACCTTCTGGTATTACAACAATTGGGACTTCAACGCGCTCGGCACGATCTACGAGCACGCAACCGGCACCGGCATCTTCGAGGCGCTCGACCAAAAGATCGCAAAGCCGATCGGCATGCAGGACTACCGGCAACAGGATGGCAGCTACGTCCGCGGCGAAGCGTCGATCCACCCTGCCTATGAGATCCGCATGAGCGCACGGGACCTGGCGCGCTTTGCACTTCTCTACCTGCACAAGGGCAATTGGGCCGGACACCAGATCGCGCCGCGGGAGTGGGTGGAAGAGAGCACGCGTGGCTATTCGAGAGCAGGGGGCGGGATGGGCTATGGCTATCTCTGGTGGATCGGATTTCTGGGCGGTGCCGTTGCGCCTACGTTGACGTTGCCCGAGGGCAGCTTTATGGCCGAAGGGGCCGGCGGCCAATACGCCTTGGTCGTGCCCGCGCTCGACCTCGTCGTGGTGCATCGTGTCGATCGCGACGCGCCCTTCACCGAACCTTCGATGCGTAGCATGGGCAGGCTCTTCTGGCTGATCCTGAAGGCCGAGGGCTATGATCCGGGGCACGATGCCTCGCTCGCCGCAGCAGCCGGCGAACGACCGACAGGTGAGACCTTGGCCGCAAAATTCCGGGGCAAGACGATCAGCTTCGGTCCCAAGCTCACGAATGGTCCGTTCACGATGCGATTCGAGCCCGACGGCCGGATGACCTATCCGCACTGGAGCGAGACTCCGGGACCTGCCGGCGCGACATGGACGGTCGCGGAGGATAAGCTCTGTATCTTGATCCCGGATGCCGGGCGTCGCTGCTACATTCCAGTGCTGAACGGCGAACAGATCGAGTTGTTCGACCAGCTTGGCGTCATGCAAATCGCCGGGGTGGCGCTGCCTCGATGATCTCTATGCGGCAATCGGCTCGCGATGTCCGTTCAGGGGTTACGTGCTGACTTGAATGGTTTGAACAGCCGATGTCGGCTCATCACTTGGAAGCGAACGTTCGGATCGCATCACCGAGAGTCGCCAAAGGGCCCAGAAGCAGACCTTCCGGCAAGGTCCCCAATGGATGTCCAATGGTAAACAACTTACAGCGAAGGTGACTTGATGCTTAGGTGAACTCGGAAATCAATTCGCGCTAAGGTCGAATATCCGAAGTCGAGCGTGAGACTAGAGACTGGGAAGATGTGGGTCGTCAAAGCACTTGGCTTGATCGTCGTCGCCGCTATAGCTTACTCCCTGCTATTCGGTGGATATGAGGACCCTCAAACGCTTTATTTCCCTGCGCTCGCGCTTTTTTGGTTCGCAGTTCTCTTCCTTCGCCCCACTCGTCCTGTCCATCCTTACGTCATTGCCTCTTTGGCCTTACTACCAACGCTGATTTTCAGCGCACTCTATGGGATATTTGGCATTGGCCTATCTGCCTTGGTCTTATCCGCATTCTTTCTTTTTGTTTGCGTAACGGCAATCGGCACCCTTTAGGAGTAGCCGCAGTTTCGGCTTACATCCGCGGCATCAACCGCGGGAAATGATGACCCAAGAACGCCTGCATTGGGTCTTGGTCGTGTAAAAACGCGTAATCGTGGTGCGCTTTCTTGAAGCCAAAAG
>NZ_CAKZHY010000068.1 GCF_936928535.1 uncultured Bradyrhizobium sp.
CCGCGGCTGCGCCGGCTCCGGCGCCTGCCGCGCCCAAGGCTGCGCCGGCACCTGCTGCCGCTCCCGCGCCTCAGGCTGCTGCGCCGGCCGCGCAGGGCAACGGCCATGCCGGCCGTGTGTTCTCATCGCCGCTGGCGCGGCGTCTGGCCAAGGAAGCCGGCATCGACGTCTCGATGGTCACAGGCACCGGCCCGCATGGCCGTGTGGTGGCGCGGGACGTCGAGCAGGCCAAATCGGGCAAGGGCCTCAAGGCGCCCGCCGCCGCGCCGTCCGCTGGCGCGCCGTCGATCGCACCGACCATGTCGGACAAGCAGATCCTGTCGCTGTTCGAGCCGGGCTCCTACGACATCGTCCCGCATGACGGCATGCGCCGTACCATCGCGCAGCGGCTGACCGCGTCGATCCAGAACGTCCCGCACTTCTATCTCACCATCGACTGCGACATCGGCAAGCTGCTCACGGCGCGCGAGGAGATCAACGCCGCCGCGCCGAAGGACAAGGAGAAGAAGCCGCTCTACAAGATCTCGGTCAATGATTTCGTCATCAAGGCGATGGCGGTGGCGCTGCAGAAGATCCCGAACTGCAACGTCAGCTGGACCGAGTCAGGCATGGTCAAGCATCACCATTCCGACGTCGGCGTTGCCGTGGCGATGCCGGGCGGCCTGATCACGCCGATCATCCGCAAGGCCGAGACCAAGACGCTCTCGACCATCTCCAACGAGATGAAGGACTTTGCGGCGCGCGCCCGTTCGCGCAAGCTGAAGCCCGAGGAATACCAGGGCGGCACCACGGCCGTTTCCAACCTTGGCATGTTCGGCATCAAGGACTTCACGGCGGTGATCAACCCGCCGCATGCGACGATCCTCGCGGTGGGCACCAGCGAGGAGCGGCCGGTAGTGCGGAGCGGCAAGATCGAGATCGCAACAATGATGAGCGTGACGCTGTCCTGCGATCACCGCGCCATCGACGGCGCGCTCGGCGCCGAGCTGATCGGCGCGTTCAAGCAGCTGATCGAGAACCCCGTGATGATGATGGTCTGACGCGGGGAGGGCGAGGTGCATGCGGACGCGATGGCCCTGGATTTCAGTGCTGCTCGCGATCGCGATCCTCGTCAGCCCGATCGGCCGCGAGGTCTTCCGCGACGCGTTTCTCTCCGGCGAACAGCTCTCGCGAAACATTTCCCAGCCGATCTTCTTCATCGGCTTGGCCATCCTGGCCTTCATCGTCGCGCTCGAATGGCTGGTCAGGTTTTTGATTTCCAGACGCCGCGTCCGCGGCGCAACTTCTTAAGTTGAACGGGAGCCTCCATGGCCGACACATCCTTCGACGTCATCATCATCGGCTCGGGCCCCGGCGGGTACGTCACCGCGATCCGCGCGGCGCAGCTCGGCTTCAAGACCGCGATCATCGAGAAATCCTATCTCGGCGGCATCTGCCTGAACTGGGGCTGCATCCCGACCAAGGCGCTGTTGCGCTCTGCCGAGATCTATCACTACATGCAGCACGCCAAGGACTATGGCCTGTCGGCAGAGAAGGTCTCGTTCGATCCGAAGGCCGTGGTGCAGCGCTCGCGCGGCGTCTCGAAGCGGCTGAATGACGGCGTCGGCTTCCTGATGAAGAAGAACAAGGTCAGCGTGATCTGGGGCGCGGCCTCGATCGATGCGCCCGGCAAGATCACCGTGAAGAAATCCGACGTCGAGGGCCCGAAGGGTTCGCTGGGTGAGGGGACCTATCAGGCCAAGCATATCATCGTGGCCACAGGCGCGCGGCCGCGCGTGCTGCCGGGCCTCGAGCCCGACAAGAAGCTGATCTGGACCTACTTCGAAGCGATGGTGCCCGAGCGGATGCCGAAATCGCTGCTGGTGGTTGGCTCCGGCGCGATCGGCATCGAGTTCGCCTCGTTCTTCCACACCATGGGCAGCGACGTCACCGTCGTCGAGGTGCTGCCGCAGATCCTGCCCGTCGAGGATGCCGAGATCGCCGGCCTTGCCCGCAAGCGGCTGGAGAAGCTGGGCATCAAGATCATGTCCTCGACCAAGGTGACCAAGCTCGAAAAGAAAGCCGACAGCGTCGTCGCCACCATCGACGATGGCAAGGGCAAGCCCGTCACCACGGAGTTCGAGCGGGTGATTTCGGCTGTCGGCGTCGTCGGCAATATCGAAAATCTCGGGCTCGAAAAACTCGGCGTGAAGACCGACCGCGGCTGCGTCGTGATCGACGGCTACGGCAAGACCAACGTGCCGGGCATCTACGCCATCGGCGACGTCGCCGGCCCCCCGATGCTCGCCCACAAGGCCGAGCATGAGGGCGTGATCTGCATCGAGGCGATCAAGGGCCTGCATCCGCATCCCATGGACAAGCTGATGATCCCGGGCTGCACTTACTGCCATCCGCAGGTCGCCTCGGTCGGCCTGACCGAAGCCAAGGCCAAGGAGAGCGGCCGCGAGATCCGCGTCGGCCGCTTCCCCTTCGTCGGCAACGGCAAGGCGATCGCACTCGGCGAGGACCAGGGCTTGGTCAAGGTGATCTTCGACAAGAAGACCGGCCAGCTGTTAGGGGCCCACATGGTCGGCGCTGAAGTCACCGAGCTGATCCAGGGCTACGTCGTCGCAATGAATCTGGAGACGACGGAAGAAGAGCTGATGCACACGGTGTTCCCGCATCCGACCCTGTCGGAGATGATGAAGGAAGCCGTGCTGGACGCGTACGGACGGGTGTTGAATATTTGACGAGTAGGACGGCGCCCACCGCCGTCATTGCGAGCGCAGCGAAGCAATCCAGAGTCTCACAGCGGAAATTGTCTGGATTGCTTCGTCGTAAGAGCTCTTCGCAATGACGAGTGGAGAGAGCGGTTTCAATAAACAAAAAGAAAGAGGCAAATCATGCACGACAACGACAATCTCACCATCGAACGCCCGACTTTCGTCACGCATCTCGAATGTGCCATGGAAGGCGATCATTACGCGGCGGACCAGGTTCACAACCTCTCCAAGGCCGGCAAGCCGCTGCTGGTGCGCTATGACCTTGCGGGCGTGAAGAAGGCGCTGACCAAGGAGGCGCTGTCGCAGCGCCCGGCGGACATGTGGCGCTATCGCGAACTGCTGCCGGTGCGCAAATGCAAGGATATCGTCTCGCTCGGCGAGGTCACGACGCCGCTGATCCGGCTGCCCAAGTTGGCTAAGAAGCTCGGCGGCGGCGAGATCATCGTCAAGGACGAGGGACGTCTGCCGACGGGATCGTTCAAGGCGCGCGGCCTGGTGATGGCGGTGTCGATGGGCAAGGCGCTCGGCATCAAGCACATGGCAATGCCGACCAACGGCAACGCCGGCGCAGCGCTTGCAGCCTATGCGACGAGCTGCGGCATCAAGACCACGATCTTCTGCCCGGCCGACACGCCGGAGGTGAATGTCAGCGAGATCGAGCTGCAGGGCGCCACGGTCTACCGCGTCAACGGCTATATCGACGATTGCGGCAAGATCGTCGGCGAGGGCAAGGCCAAGGTCGGCTGGTTCGACACCTCCACGCTGAAGGAGCCGTACCGCATCGAGGGCAAGAAGACGATGGGCCTCGAGCTCGCCGAGCAGCTCGGCTGGGACGTGCCCGATGTGATCTTCTATCCGACCGGCGGCGGCACCGGCCTGATCGGCATGTGGAAGGCGTTCGATGAGCTCGAGAAGATCGGCTTCATCGGAAGCAAGCGCCCGCGCATGGTCGCGGTGCAGGCCTCCGGCTGCGCGCCGATGGTGCGCGCTTACGAGGCCGGCACCGAGCATGCGACGCGCTGGGAGGACGCTCACACCATCGCGGCGGGCATCCGCGTGCCGCAGGCGATCGGCGACTTTCTCATTCTGCGCGCCGTGCGCGAGAGCAAGGGGTTTGCGATCGCCGTCGACGACGACAAGATTTCGGCGGCGCTGAACGAAGTCGCGCGCGAGGAGGGGCTGCTGCTCTGCCCCGAGGGCGCCGCGACCTACGCCGCCTACAAGGAGAGCCTTGCCGACGGCCGCGTCTCGAAAGCCGACCGCGTGATGCTGTTCAACTGCGCAACCGGTCTGAAGTACCCGCTGCCGCCGGTCACCCGCACGCTCGATCGCCACAAGCCGATCGATTACACGCAGTTCTAGATCTTCTTTCTCCCTCTCCCCGCAAGCGGGGAGAGGCGAAGAAAAACAAAAAGACATCGCTTGGAGAAGACAATGAAGAAGGCCGTCTGGGCTGCGCTGATTGCCATTCTCGCTGTTTCGGGCGTCGCGCGCGCCGACGATTATCCGTCGCACCCCATCACCATCATCGTGCCCTTTGCCGCCGGCGGCCCGTCCGATGCAATGGCGCGCGTGCTTGCCGAGCGGATGCGCCAGTCGCTCGGTCAGGCCCTGGTGATCGAGAACGTCACCGGCGCCGGCGGCTCGATCGGGGTGGGGCGCGCGGTGCATTCGCCGCCCGATGGCTACACCATCTCGTTCGGCCATCTCGGCACGCATGTTGCGAACGGTGCCGTCTACAAGCTCAATTACAATCTCGTCACCGACCTCGAACCGGTGGTGCTGCTGCCGAGCAACCCGATGATCGTGGTCAGCAAGAACGCCGTGCCCGCGACCTCGCTGAAGGAGCTGCTGGAATGGCTGAAGTCGCGCCCCACACCGCCGACGGCGGGGACGGCGGGCGCGGGTTCCGGCAGCCACATCGCCGGCGTCTATTTCGAAAGCGTCTCCGGCGTCAAGCTGCAGTACGTGCCGTATCGCGGCACCGCGCCGGCGCTGAACGACCTCATCGCCGGCCAGATCGACATCATCGTCGACCAGACCTCCAATTCGATCAACCAGGTCCGCGCCGGCACCATCCGCGCCTACGCAATCACCGATGACAAGCGTCTCGCCTCGGCGCCCGACATCCCGACTGCGGATGAAGCTGGCCTGAAGGGCTTCAACATGACGCTGTGGTCCGGCCTGTGGGTGCCGAAGGGCACGCCGAAAGAGATTGTCACCAAGCTCAATGCCGCCGCCGTGGAGGCGCTCAACGATCCCGCAGTGAAGAAGCAGCTCGAAAGCCAAGGCCTCGAGATGACGCCCAAGGATCAGCTCACGCCGGAAGCACTCGGCATCAAGCAGAAAGCCGAGATCGCAAAATGGTGGCCGATCATCAAGGCGGCGAACATTACAGTGGAGTGAGGCGATCCACTCTTACTCCGGCCCCACAAATCCCGCCGGCACAGCCTTGGCGCTGGCATCCTGCGTCACCACGCGCTGGTCGGTCTTGCCGGCGACCATGCCGCTGCCTTCGAAACGTGCGCGATAGACCAGCACGTTCTCCATCACGCGCTGGACGTAATTGCGCGTTTCCGAGAGCGGGATGCGCTCGACCCAGTCGACCGGATCGATCTTGGGATCTCTGGGGTCGCCGTGCGCCTGCACCCATTCACGCACCCGGCCGCGACCGGCATTGTAGCCGGCGAAGGTCATGATCTGGTTGCCGCGATATTCCGACAGCAGCGCGCTGAGCTCGGCGGCGCCCATCTGCGTGTTGTAGACGGGGTCGGAGACCATCTTGTCCCAGTCATAGGTCACGCCGAAGCGCTTGGCGGTGTCGCGGCCCGCTTCCGGCGTCACCTGCATCAGGCCGACGGCATTGGCGGACGACTTGTCGCGCTGGTTGAACGAACTCTCGGTGCGCGCCACCGAATAGATCACGCTGGTGTCGATCGCGGGCGCGACCTGCGTGTGCTCGGGGATGCCGATGGTCGGGAAGGCGTAGTGGTCGAGCGCGAGGCCGTGGGCCAGAGCCGACTTGCCGACCTCCAGCATCACGCGCGCGTCGTTGCGCTGGCCGGCGAGCTCGCCAAGGCCTGCGAGCGCGGCGGCGTCGGTGCTCTCTTTGGCGAAATCCTCGGCGTAGTAGAACACCGTATCACGTTCGCCGATGGCATAGAGCATGTCGGCGGCGCGCACGCGCTCGTCGGCCGCCGGCGTATCGGCTGCGGCCAGCACGGGCGAGGGCGCGCGCAACTCTAGCCCCTCGAGGCCGAGCCGCGCACGGGCGAGCTGGCCGTAATAGGCGGTCGGATAGCGCGCGGCCGCCTTGTAGCTCGCTTGCGCATCAGTGACTGCGCCCAACGCTTCGGCCGCACGGCCGCGCCAGTAATACCCCCGCGACAGCGCGATCGGATTGGCTGAGCCTTCGTCGATCGCAGCGAAATGCATCATCGCGGTCTTGGGATCGTCGAGATAGCGCAGCGCAATCCAGCCGCACATGAAGTGATAGTCGACGCGGTAGACCTCCATCGCCGGCACGGCAGCCGCGCGCACCACGTCGTAGGCGGTCTTGAACTTGCCCTGGTCAAGCAGCTTTCGCGCCAGCAGACGGCGCTCGCGCCACCACGCATCGGTGTCCTGCGCCGCCATCATGTCCGGCGCAGCAGCCAGGATCACTTCGGCCGCATCGTCGATGCGATCCTTCTGGAGGTGCCATTGCGCGCGGCACAGCACATAGCCGAGGTCGCGCCGCGCGTCCTCAGGCACGTCCTCGAGATAATCCTTGGCCTTGTTCTCCTTGCCGTTGACGGCGGCACAGGCCTTGACGATCGCGAGTGCATCCTCGCCGAGGCGTTTTGCGGCGCGCCTTGCGCCGGCATAGTCCTTGGCGCCGAGGCGCTTGTCCATGCGGGCGCGATGATCCTCGCTCCGCAACAGATCGTGGAACGCGTCGTAGGAATCCTCCTCGCTGCGCTCGGACAATTCCTCCGAGCGCCAGGCCTCGCGCACGAGGCGCGTCGCCCTGTCGCTGTCGCCTTCGCTGATCAGCACGCGGGCGAGCGCAAAACTGCCCTTGGCGCTGATCGGCCGGTCCATCGTGAAAGCGTGAACGGTGGCCGCATCGCTCTTCTCCTGCCACAGCCGCGCCTCAGCGCGCTTGCGCAGCAGCACAGCGCTCGGCCAATCCGGATTGGCGGCAAGGAAGGCGGCATAGCGCTTGAAGGGCGCGGTGCTCTCGGAATGGCGCAGCATGAACCAGTCGGCGAGCTTTTGTCCGGCCGGATCGGCAATGCGGTCGCGCGCCGCGGTCGCATCGTCGGTCTTGCCCTTGCGCGCGAGATCGATCGCGTCCTTCAGCGCGGCGAGGTCGCCGGTCAGCGCCGGCGGTGCGGGCTTGTCCGCGGGCTCCTCGTCCTGCCTCTTCGACTTGCGCCTGGCCTCGGCGCGTTTGCCGTGCTTGCCCGATGCAGCATGCCGCTGCTTGCCGGCCTTCGCTTCGTGCGTTTTCTTCGACGCAGATGATTTGGACGCAGATGATTTGTGGCTGCTCTTCGCTGCCAGCTCGGTGGGAAGGAGGGCCAAAGCGGCCACGGCAACGACACACGCGAGCGAGCGTAGGCACTGGTTCATTCGATGGTCCCCCTGCGAAACCACTTCAAACCAAGGTCCGCGACGACATGCGGCTTGAGAATCAAGAACGGCACCAAAACGATGCCATGACATCGTTTCGCATTCCTCACGCTCGTTCAACAATGCGGCAAAATACGGATTGGACCGCGGGAACTTGCCGAGGGCGGAAGCGGCAGCTCCTTTAACCTTTATTAACGAATTGGCCTCGCGCGACGGTTGCAGGCCGCTCCCAGCGCCAAACCCGACGGATTGCGCGTGTTCCCCGGCCAAAATCCAGTGTATTGAGTTCCATAGACCCTTCTTCAGCCCTTTGCCCCCTCATGCCGCTTTTCAACCAGTCGATCCGGCGCAAGATCGTCGGCATCGCCCTCGGATTGATCGTCCTGATGCTGATCACCTCGATCCTGTCGATGGTGATGTCGAGCCAGGTCGGCATTCTCCTGGACGAGCTGACCAACCGCTACATCCCGGCGTATAGCCATCTGGCCCGCGCCAATATCCGCTCGTTGGAGCGGGCTCTGGCGCTGCGCCAAATGGTCATGACCAGGATGGGATCGCCGACCGACGAGGAGGCCTATGCGGCGCGGCTTCGCGATTTCCAGGCATTGGACCGCAAGTTCGAGGAGGAGGCCGACACCGCGCGCAAGCTCATCAACGCCATCATCGACGATACCAGGACCTATTCCGACAATGCCGCGCTGGCGCGGCTTGACGTTCGTATCGAGAGCGCTGTCACCGAGCTGCGGCGCAATCTGGACGAGGGCAATGCGAAATTGCTCAAGCAGGTCGAGGCCAAGGACATGGCCGAGGCTCGCAGCACGCTGGAACAGCTCGATACGCTGCGCGATGCGTTCAACCGGAAGGTCGATGCGATCCGCGCCGACATGCTGACGCAGGTCTTCTTCTCGACGTCGCAGGTGATCAGTCGCCAGCACCAGGCGATCGTCATCTCGGCCATCGTGACGCTGCTCGCAGCCGTGGTCGGATTTGCCTTCGCACTGCTGGTCTCGAGCGGCATCACGAGGCCCGTGCGGCTGCTGCTCGCCGGTGCCCGCGAGGTCGAGGCAGGGCGCTTCGACAAGAGCATCACCGTCTCGACCCAGGACGAGATCGGCGAACTCGCCGCCGCCTTCAATCGCATGATCGAGCAGCTGCGCCACAACGAGCGCATCCGCGAGACGTTCGGTCGCTACATCGATCCCAAGGTGGTGCAGGGCCTGATCGACCGGCCCGAGGTCGCCGTCGATGGCCAGCGCCGGGTGATGACCATCATGTTCTGCGACATGAGCGGCTTCACCTCGATGAGCGAGGGCATGACCCCGCGCGGCCTCGTCAAGGTGATGAACCACTATTTCACTGTGATGTCCGCCCCGATCCGCAACAACCGCGGCGTGATCGACAAATATATCGGCGACGCCATCATGTCCTACTGGGGCCCGCCCTTCATCGAGGAGGACGAGCAGGCGCTGCTCGCCGGCCTGTCCGCTGTCGACATGGCTGACCAGGTGCCCGCCCTCCAGAAGCAGCTGCCTGACCTCCTCGGCATCCGGGCCATGCCCGTGGCCTGCGACCTGCGGATCGGCATCGCCACCGGCGAGGTCCTGACCGGCAGCATCGGCTCCGAGCTGATGATGAGCTTTACGGTGATGGGCGATGCCGTGAACCTCGCTTCGCGCCTGGAGGCCGTGAACAAGGTCTACGGTACCCGAATCCTGATCTCGCAGGCGACCGCCGAGGCGATTGGATCCCGGCTCGAATTGCGCGAGATCGACCGCCTTGCGGTGGTCGGCCAGAGCGTGCCGCAACCGGTGTTCGAACTGATGGGCCGGGCAGGCGCGCTCACCGCGTCACAGGAGAGCCTGCGCGCGCACTACGGCGAGGGTCTTGCCGCCTATCGCGCAAGCCGCTTCGCCGACGCCCGTTCAGCGTTCAATGCTGCGCTGGAGAGCGTCCCCGGCGACGGCCCGTCGCAGGCCATGCTTGCGCGCATCGCGCAGTTCGAGATCGCGCCGCTGGCGGCCGATTGGGACGGTGCCTGGCGCATGGACAGCAAATAGCTGCACGCGCCAGGAATAATTGATTCTACCTCATAACGATGTTCGCCGTGACCCATTTTCCGGGCTTAGGTTTGTCGTCCCTGAGGCGTTAGATGGGGACACGCCGATGACAGAACTCGAGGACAGGCTGGAGCGCTTCGAGACGCTCACCGCCGAGTGCGAGCTGATTGCCAAGCTTGCGACCGACAGCAACAAGCGCGAATTCTACCTGAAGCTTTCGGAGCAGTACCGTCAGCTCGCGGTCGACATGCGCCAGGCGATCGCGACCAGGGCCGCCGCCTGAGGCCGGCAGGAGGCGTGGCCAAGAACGAGGCACGATGTTCCGCATCCGTGTCTTTGCGGGACGTCGGGCGATCGCAATTCGTTTTTAATAATTGAGACGCATCCTCCATAGGATACGGGAATCGCGCTGTTCGCGGTTCCCGGCGATGGGAATGCCTGGGGCAAGGTTGCCAAGTTACGCTGCCGTTGCCCGCGAACGTCACTCGTCCGATGGTTGGACATCCCATGCGTCTCTTTGTGGTCGCCTTGTTTGCGCTTCTGACGGCAGCCTGCAACCAGGAGCAGGACGTCACCGGCTCGACCCCGCTCTGCCCGATGCGCAGCTATAGCAGCTACAATGCTCGCGACATGAATCAGTGCGTTGCCGCCTGCAAGTCGTGCGATCACGGCAATACCGTCACCTGCACGACCGCCTGCACGCTCCATGGCGCGCACTGAGGATGAGCGGCACTGCGTCCGGTCAGCCGCGCGCCGCCTCCCGTCGCAGTTCCGGGAAGATCGCCTCGTCCTGAAGGATGACGTCGGCCGTGCGCTGATAGTGTGCCGTCAGCAGCTTCACCGCCAGGTCGGCATCGCCGCTCAGCACGGCTTCCGTGATCGCCGCATGCTCGTCACCGACATGGCGTGAGGGAAAGGCCTTACTGATCGACAGCCGGCGGTAGCGATAGAGCTGGTCCGCAAGCTGGCCGCAGAACGCGATCAATGATTGCGAGCCGCATTGGCCGATCAGGGTGCGATGGTAGATTCGGTGCAGCCTTTCCCATTCGGGATTGTCCTCGAATTCGGTGGCGCTCAGCGAGCGCGGCACACGGCTCAGCCGATGTTGGGCCAGGACGAGCTGCTCCTCCCAGGCCGGCGTTGACGCTGCCATGGACTCGCGTAGCGCCAGCGCCTCGACCCAGCAGCGCGTCTTGGTCAGCTCGGCCAGCTCCGCGCGGCTGACGTCCTTGACGTAGAAGCCGCGCTGCTCGCGGACCTCCACCAGTCCGTCGGCCGTCAGCCGGTTGAGCGCCTCGCGCAGCGGCGTTTGGCCAGTCTGATAGGTTTCCATCAGGAACCGCATCCGGAGCTTGCGCGACGGGGCGAGGCGCCCGGACAGCAGGTCTTCGCGCAGCCGGTCATAGACATGGCTCGCCTGCGTCGAGGGCGCGGGCAGGGAAGGTGCCGCAGTCAATTCCACCGCTCCAGCCTCCGTGGTTCGCTGAGCTTACGGTTTGTCATCATATACATCTGATGATGATTCCAAGAAATCTATAAATTTTTCTTGCGAATATGGTTTTGTGTAATAAAAGGAGCATGTCGGTCGTTAAAGTGCGACCACGATCAAGAAAGCCACGCCCGGGATGCCCGGACAGCGGCCTGACGGAGGAGTGCGTTCATGGCCCGGTTTCCGGTGACAGCGCTGCGCAGCGTCGATCTCGGCACGCCGGATCTGGATCGCTCCGTGAGATTCTATTGCGACGTCTGGGGCCTTTTGCTCGTCACGCGGGCGGCCGGATTCGTTTATCTGCGCGCGACCGGCAGCGATCATCACGTCGTTGCGCTCTATCAGAGTGAGCGGCCGGAGCTCGGCGCCGTCACGTTTCGCGTCAAGCGCGCGGACGATCTCGATGCCATTGCCGCCAGCGCAATTGCCGAGGGCGCTCGGCTGGTCCGCAGTCCAGCTCCCAACGACGCGCCCGAGGGCGGCGCGATGATGGCCGTTCGTGCGCCGGAAGGCGGCATCCTGCGTTTCGTTCATGGCGATGTCGGTCATGCGCCTGAGCCACCACAAGGCGATCGGCCCGAACGGCTTGCGCACGTCAATCTCAACAGCATGGATGTCGATCGCTCCACCGCTTTCTATGAGCGGGCGCTCGGCTTTCAGCTCACGGATCGCTCAAAGGCGATGGCATTCGTCCGCTGCAACAGCGATCACCACGCGGTGGTGATCGCTGACGCTAAGGTGAACGGGCTCAATCACGTCGCCTTCCTGATGCCGAACCTTGAAGCCGTGATGCGCGGCTCCGGGCGCATGATCGATTCAGGTTTTCCGATCGCTTGGGGCGTCGGCCGCCACGGGCCCGGCGACAACGTGTTCTCCTACTTCATCGACCCCGTCGGAACCGTGATCGAATACACCGCCGAGGTGCTCCAGGTTGACGACAGCTACGTCGTGCGGGGTCCGGATCAGTGGGTCTGGCCGCCGGGCCGCAGCGATCAATGGGGCATCGCGCCGCCCAAGGCCGACCATGTCAAGGCGGCGCAACTGGCTGTTCGCTACGCCGCGCCGTGAGCACGACGATCCACCAACACGCAAACGAGGTATCGAGGTCAGTGTCCGGTTCGATCAGCGCGAACGAGGTTCAGGTTGCTATCGTCGGCTTCGGCCCGTCAGGTGCCGTTGCTGCCAGCCTGCTGGGCGCGCAAGGCATTCGAACGCTGGCCGTTGATCGCGATCGCGCGGTCTATGACAAGCCACGCGCGATCGCGCTCGATCACGAGATTCTGCGGCTGTTCGACAATCTCGGTATTGCCGGGCAGATGCGTCCGCATATTGCGCCGTTTCCGGCGTCGGAACATTTTGGCGCGCGCGGCCAGTTGATCCGCCGCATCGACATGGTGAGCGAGCCTTATCCGCTCGGCTATACGCCGACCATGGTGTTCACCCAGCCGCCGGTCGAGGAGATCCTGCGCGCGCATGCGCGATCCTATCCGTCGGTGGCCGTTGAGTTGGGCACTGAGTTAAGGAGTCTCAGCCAGGCGCCTGATGGCGTGACGCTCGAGCTGAGCAGCGACCGGGGCACGCGCAAGGTTACAGCTGACTATGTCATCGCCTGCGACGGCGCATCGAGCTCCGTTCGCCGCCAGCTCGGGATCGGTTTCGACGATCTGGTCTTTGACGAGCCTTGGCTGGTGGTCGACCTCAGGGTCAACGCTTCAAGGATCGCAAAACTGCCGCGCACAGCTGCGCAGTTCTGCGATCCGGCGCGGCCGACCACCTACATCGTCGGGCCGGGCGCGCATCGGCGTTTCGAGATCATGCTGTCGCCTGGCGAAGATCCGCGCGCCATGGAGCAGCCCGATCAGGTCTGGCGGCTGCTGGCGCGCTGGCTCACGCCCGACGATGCGACGCTATGGCGGGCAGCGAGCTATCGCTTTCATGCCCTGGTCGCCAGCAAATGGCGCGAGGGGCGCGTTTTCCTTGCCGGAGACGCCGCCCACCAGCAGCCGCCGTTCATCGGCCAAGGCATGTGCCAGGGCGTTCGCGATGTCGCCAACCTGGTCTGGAAACTCGGGCGCGTCCTGCGTGGAGAGTCCGGTGCGGCATTGCTCGACACCTACCAGGACGAGCGCAGCGCGCATGTTCGTGAGCTGACAACGCGCATCAAGGCGATCGGCCACGTCATCTGCGAGCGCGATCCGGACGCGGCTGCTGCGCGCGATGCCCGCATCCTCGCCGAAGGCGGCGGTGCGCCGCGAACCATCACCCGCCAGGAGATCGTGCCGCCGCTCAGCTGCGGCCTGCGCGCCGACATGGCGCATGCCGTTAACGGCACACTGTTCCCCCAGCCTTGGATACTGACATCAGGCGGCCGGCAACTGCTCGACGCGGCCTGCGGTGCCGGTTGGCGGCTGGTGCTGAAGGGCGACAGTGCGTTGACCCGGTCGAGCGCCATCGCGGCACGCGCGACGGAGATGGGCTTGCGCCTGATCGCGATTGCGACGGCAGATCACGATCAGGGGCCTGACGTCCTGCGAGAAGAGAGCGGCGTGGTGACACATTGGTTCGGGCGACACGCCTGCACCGCCGCGATCGTGCGCCCCGATCACTACGTCTACGGCGTCGCGGCGGATGAGCCCGGACTCACGGCGATGCTGTCCGGTCTCGAGGTACGGCTGCAATGAAAACAACAACGACAAATTTCAACGGGGGGGAAATGATGCCATCATCGGCGAGCTCAACGACGGAGCCCACGGTGCCTGCGCGCGCCTACGCGGTTCTCATCATGTTGTTTCTGTTCCAGACCATCAACTTCTTCGACAAGCTGGTATTCGGCCTCTCGGCGGTGCCGATGATGAAGGAGCTGTCGCTCAGCCCGAAGGAATTTGGCCTGATCGGCAGCAGCTTCTTTCTGCTGTTCTCGCTCTCGGGCATGGCCGTTGGGCTGTTCGTGGTCGGCCGCTTCCCGGTGAAGTGGATCTTGATGCTGCTTGCCGCGATCTGGTCGGCGACGCAGCTGCCGGTGTTCTTCTCGAGCTCCGTCGCGGTGCTGGTCGTGTGCCGCATTCTGCTCGGCGCGGGCGAGGGGCCCGGCCTGCCGACGGCCTTGCACGCCTGCTATAACTGGTTTCCCGCCGACAAGCGCAGCGTTCCGAGTGCGGTGGTCCTGCAGGGGATCAGCGTCGGGCTTCTGGCGGGCGGTCCGCTGCTGACCTATGTGATCCTCAATCACGGCTGGCGCACTGGCTTTCTGATCTGCGGCCTGCTCGGCATTGCCTGGATGATCGCCTGGAGCGTGATCGGCGGGGAGGGACCCTACGCCGTGGCGAGTGCGGGCCACGATGCGCCGGCGGCGTCGCCGAACGTGCCGGCGCGGATACTGTGGACCGATCCGACGGTGATTGGCGTCATCATCATGTCGACCATGTCGTACTGGATCGTCGGTATCTCAGCGACATGGCTGCCGCCGTTCCTTCAGCTCGGGCTCGGCTACAAGCCGACCGATGTCGGCTGGATCATTTCGGCCATCTATATGTTCCAGTCGCCGCTACTCCTCAGCGGCTCATGGATCACGCAAGCGCTTCAGCGTCGGGGCTGGAGCCTGCGCGCCTGCCTCGGCAACGCCTCTGGACTGGCATTGGGGATTGCAGGCTGCGCGCTGCTGCTCAGCATCGTGACCTCGGGCGCACTCCAACTTGCCTGCGTGGCGATCGCCTTCGCGGCGCCTAGCCTCACCACGATCTTCGGCCCGGTTGCGCTTGGCGCCGTGGCGCCGCCGGCGCAGCGGGGCCGGCTGATTGTCGTGATCTATTCAGGCAATGCGGCATCCGCGCTGTTCTCGAACGCGCTCACGGGGTGGATCGTCGGCGAGGCGGGCAGCAACAGCGCGCTCGGCTATGCCCACGCCATGACCTTTACCGCCGGCATTCTCATCGTCGGCGCGGTTGCCGCGTTCGCACTCATCTTCCCGGAGCGGACCATCGCGCGTTTTGCGAAGACCTCTTCGCGATCATCTTCAGCTACTATTCTCTCTGCCACGTCGACCTGATCGGCCTATCAAGGACACCACATGAAATTCGCAAGCTTTGAAATCGACAACACTGCCTCATGGGGCCTGGTGGAGGGCGACAGCGTGGCCGATCTCGGCGCCGTCCTTGGGGATCGCTACCCCGACCTGAAATCGGCGATCGCGGCGGGCGCGCTGGCTGAGGCTGCCAAATCGGCTGCCGGGGCCAAGCGGCATCCGTTGGCGAAGATCAAGTTTCTGCCTGTCATCCCGAACCCCGACAAGATCCTCTGCATCGGCCTCAACTACGAGAACCACCGCAAGGAGACCGGCCGCTCCGAGGTCGAGAATCCCACCGTGTTCGGCCGCTTCGCCAACAGCCAGACCGGTCATCTCACCGACATCATTCGGCCGAAGGTCTCGACCCAGCTCGACTTCGAGGGTGAGCTTGCCGTCATCATTGGCAAGCCCGGCCGCTACATCTCGCGCAGCGAGGCGTGGGGCCATATCGCCGGATATGCCTGCTACAACGAGGGCAGCGTGCGCGACTATCAGCGCCACACCCACCAGTTCACGCCGGGCAAGAATTTTCCGTCGACCGGCGGCTTCGGCCCGTATCTGGTGACGCCCGACGAGGTCGGCGATGTCGGTCCGCTGCGTTTGCAGACCCGCCTCAACGGCGAGGTGGTGCAGGACACCACGATCGATCAGATGATCTTCGATATCCCGCGCCAGATCGACTATTGCTCGCAGTTCACCCGGCTCGAGCCCGGCGACGTCATCGCTTCAGGCACGCCGGGGGGCGTCGGCTCGCGGCGCACGCCGCCGCTGTGGATGAAAGCCGGCGACGTTGTCGAAGTCGAGATCGACAAGGTCGGATGCTTGCGCAACGGGATTGCCGACGAAGCCTGATGTCGGCGGACATGACGGCGGCCTATGCGCCGCTGCTGCGCAGGATTCACTGGGCAACGGCGGTGCTCTTCATCGCGGCCGTGCTGATCGGTTTTTACTGCGGACTTCAGCCGGCGGGCACGTCGCCGCGCCGCGAGCTCCTGGAGGTGCACAAATCGCTCGGCATGACGCTGCTGTTCCTGTCGGTGCTGCGGCTGATGGTGCGCGCGGCGACGAGGGTGCCGCCCGAGCCATCGTCGTTCGGCGCGCTGGTGCGCCTCGCCGCACGGCTCAATCACGTCACGCTCTATCTCATCCTGTTCGCGATGCCGCTCACGGGCTATGCGTTCTCGTCCGCCGGCGGCTATTCGCTGAAATACTTCTGGACGTTCAGCTGGCCACGCCTGGTGAGTGGCAATCCCGAGATCGCGCATGCCGGCGAGGTCGCGCACGATACGCTGGCCTATGTCGTCTATGTCGCCGTGGCACTCCACATCGCGGCGACGATCTGGCACGCATGGGTGGTGCGCGATGGAACACTGGCCCGGATGTGGCCGCGCTCCGGGGACAGCGAGCGCTAGTCTGACTTGCGGTGTCTCCGCACCGGAACGATTCACATGGGTCAATCATTAGAAGAGGGCGGCAGGACGCGGAGTCCTAAGGAATGGGTATGCTCGATCCCGGTCGGTTTCTGGTGTCATGCTCGCATTGCGCGGCATGGCCGATGGCGGCCAATGTGAAACGCTCGAGCTGGTCGGCATCGCCGCACGAAGTTCGCTTTGTGTGCCCCAGCTGCCGTCACGAAGAGACGGCCATCATTTCGGCCTCCGGTCAGCTGATGCCGATCAAGCGTGTCGATGTTCCGCCGCATGATGTCAAAGCCGCCTGGGCTCAGGCCCAGCAGCGGCCAAGAGGGCGAGCGTAGCTCGCCCGTCTCGACGCAAACAAGAGGGCGAGCTAGCTCGCCCGTCTCAACGGAAAGAGGTCGAGCATAGCTCACCCGTCTCGACGGAAGAGAGCGGATGCAAGTGCGATGCTGCCTTGGAACCCAGACGCGCGCCTGACGTTTTCGTCCCGACACCAACGCACGAGACCGTCGCATGATCAGCGAGCATTTCGATACCCGCACCCGGATCAACATGAAGCTGGCGCTGGACCGGGTCTGCCGCAATCGCCCTGATGGCGAGGACCATGGCTTCCGCAAATCGGCAGCGGAAAACATCATTCGCTGCGCTCTCGCCGGAAGAACCGGCATCGGCCAGCTGGTTGACGCCGGCGAAAGGGCCACGATCAGGATGCAAGCGAACAGGCGCCGGCCGGATTAGGCGCGGGGTGATTCATCGATAGCTGTGGTAGGGTGGTCCCCGGAGATCGTCAGGAGATCACCCAGGAAATTACCCATGGCGACCATGACCCTGTCGTCTGTGCGCCGCGCAACACCTTGAGCGGCGAGGTCCATTGGCGGGACGACATCGCCTCGCTGGTCTTTCCGGTGGTCGGACACGGCGCGATCTGCGCCGTGCACCGGGGCGCTTTCCGGACATTACTCGGCGCGGAGCCGACGCCGGAGGCCTGCCTCGGCCATTTCCGGCGGTTTGAACGGGCCTTTCGCGCGGCCGCGGACGCCAAGATCGCCCGCAGGGGCATTTTGCCCGGGGTAAGCCTGCATCTTACCAGTCGCGACATTGCCCGGAAGCTGCTAGAAGACGCGCAAATCGCCAATGGAGAATAGACCATGAGCCAGTCCCAGCTCGCCAACGCCCAGACCTCGGCCCAGGTCACGCTTCCGGTCGCCGCCGGGCAGCTGGGACGGCTGTCGCAGGCTGTGATGGCCATGGTGCTCGGCGTGTTCGTCGTCGGCATGGTCGGCTTCTCGCACATCGACGTCGTCCACAACGCGGCGCACGACGTGCGCCATTCGAACGCGTTCCCCTGCCACTAACCTCGACGGCATGAGCACGTTTCGCGCGATCGTCTTCGCGTCCGTCATCTCGGGCTTCATCGTCGGCCTCCTCGTCACCGTCGTCCAGCAGTTCGGCACCGTCCCCCTGATCCTGAAGGCGGAAGTCTTCGAGAAGGCCGCGGAGACGCACCAGCACGAGGCGCCGGCCACCGCCCAGCCGGCCGCGGCCGGGCACGAGCATGCCGACCATGACCACGCAGCCCATGATCACGGCGCCGGCGACCACGATCATAGCGGCGCCTGGGAGCCGCGCGACGGTTTCGAGCGCAATGCCTACACCGCCGCCGCCAACGTCCTGACTGCGATCGGCTTCGCGCTGCTTCTGGCCGGTTTCTTCGCCATGCGCAGCGGCGCAACCGGGAGGCGCGTGTCCTGGCACGAAGGCCTGCTATGGGGCTTGGCAGGCTTCGCCGTCTTCACCCTCGCGCCTGGCCTCGGCCTGCCACCGGAGCTGCCCGGCGTGCCCTCGTCGCCGCTGCTGTCGCGGCAGATCTGGTGGCTCGCCGCCGTGCTGGCGACTGCGGGAGGGCTTGCCTTGATCGTCTTCCGCCGCACTGTGCCGGCGGCGATATCGGGCGTGATCCTGCTGACCCTGCCGCATCTGATCGGCGCGCCTGATCTCGCCAACATCGAGACCAACGTGCCGTCGTCGCTGTCGCACCAGTTCGTCACCGCGGTGACGGTGACGAGCCTGGTGTTCTGGACCCTGCTCGGCGGCCTGACGAGCGCGGTGTTTGCGCGTTTCGATCAGCGTGCCTAGACCGAGAGCCCGTCCATCAGCCGGCGGGCGGCTTCGGCTTCGTGGCAACGCCGAGCGCGTGGAAGACGGTATGCTCCATCACCGGCCACAGCGCGGCCGTCGCGGTCAGCACGGTCGCAGCGCACATCGCCGCCAGCACTGATGAGCGGGTCTTCAGGCCGGTCCTCCGCGACCGCCACACGATCCAGCCCCAGGCGCAGAGCACCACGGCGATCGACAACGTCGTCATCAGCCCATGCGCATTGAGAATTGGCGTCCTCGCCAAAGCGGCCGGCGTTTCGGTCCCCACCATCCGCTATTACGAGAGCATCGGCCTGCTCGCGCCCCCGGCTCGGCAGGGCGGTCAACGCATCTACGGCAGCGACGACGTCAAGGCGCTTAGCCTGATCAAGCATTGCCGCGATCTCGATTTTTCAATCGACGATATCAGCGACATCCTGGTATCGGTTGAGCGGCGGTTGCCCTGCAGCGACACCAAGACGTTTGCGGAGCAACACCTTCGCTCCATCAGAAAGAGGATCGCGGAGCTGCGCGCGTTGGAAGAGACCGTGGCTGCGCTGGTCAGCGGCTGCGAGACGACATGCTGTGGCAGCACCGCGCCGGACTGTGTGATCCTGCGCGCGACGCCCTCACGCCATCAGTTCGTGCAGGCCGATCCAGCCGGTGTACAGGCCGACAAAGACGATCAGGGTCGCCGAGACATAGGGCGCACGGTGGGCGAAGCGGGTGAAGCCGCCCCAGTGGCGTTCGACGTGCCGCAGGCTGAGCGCGGCGAGGACGCCGGCCGACACCATCGTGATCGCGAGCCCGATGCCGAAGGACAGCACCAGGACGAAGCCGAGGCTGAACTGCTTCAGCTGGATGCAGAGCAGCAGCACGGTGATCGCGGCGGGGCAGGGGATCAATCCGCCGGTGAGGCCGAACAGGACGATCTGTGCCGTCGTGACTGAGCGTCCGGCAAATCGTTTGCGGATGTCGGCGGCGTGGGCGCGCGCATGCGCGTCGTCCTCGTCGCCGAGATCGATGTGGTCGTGATCGTGATCTTCGAAGAGCCGCTCGGTGGCGTCGCTGGCGAGCGCGATGCGCGCTTTGAACGCATGCGGCTCGGGAATCTCATCGATACTTTCGAGGTACCCATCGCGGTCAGCGAACGCGAATGTCTGCTCCGAGCCGTCCTCGCGGATCGTCGTCACCCTGATGTCGCCGGGAGCCGGAAGCGCGTCGTTCTCGCTCCGGATTCGCCAGCGCGGCGGCACGCCGTCTTCGAACACCTCCAGCAGCAGCGCGAAGCCGGCGAGCGAGATGGCTTGCGGCTCATCGTGGTGGTGATGATGGTGATGATCGTGGTTCTGGTCCCGCCAGGTGCGCCAGGCCATCCATATGGCGACGCCGATGATGATCGCGGCGGAGACCAGTTGCAGCCAGGCTTCGCTGCGTTCGCCTGACAATTCCCGGCCGAAATACAGGCCCGCGAGCGCGACCGCCCAGACGATCGCGGTATGGGAGATGGTCGCCGACAGGCCGAGCAGCACGGCCTGGAGCACAGTGCCTCTGACAGCGATGATGAACGCGGCCATCATCGTCTTGGAATGCCCGGGCTCGAGACCATGCAGCGCGCCGAGCAGGATGGCGCTGGGCACGAACAGCCATGCGTGTGCGCTGCTCTGCTGGAGCACGTGGGACAGGTCGGTCATGACATTCACTTCAAATAGGTGCGGACGACGTCGATGAGGTCGGCGGCGCCCTTGGCCTTCTCCGGATCCTTTTCATGCGCGGGATCCACGACATGATGGCGGATGTGGTCTTCCAGCAGTTCGGTGGTGAGACCGCTGATCGCGCCTTTCACCGAAGCCACCAGCATCAGCACGTCGGCGCAGCCGATCTCCGACTCCAGCGCCCGCTCGACAGCCTCGAGCTGACCCTTGATGCGGCGGACCCGGCCGATCAGCTTCGACTTGTGCTTGATGGTGTGCGACATGACGATAAGATAGGGGGGTACCCTATATCAGTCAATGCTCCATCGCTCCCGGACCGCAACCGGCCCCGGCAGACGATGGATGCCGCGACATGTCAAAAGCGGCTCACCGGGGTGAGCCGCGACGCGCCCTCAATAGCAGGGCGGATAAGGATAGTAGCCACAGGCTCTGCGGTAGCCATACGCTCCGTAGGCCGCGGCTCCCGCCGCTGCAGCACCATAATAGGCTCGCCGATGCACCCTGCGATGCACGCCAGCCACGCTCCCCGGCGTGAGCGGTCGTCCCACTCTCGCCTCGGCATTGTCGAGGGATACGGATAGAACTTTCGCCGGCGCGTAGTGGAGCGACAACGGAGCTGCCGCAAACAGCGCAGCCGTCACGATCAATCCGAGAAGCCTGACACGGTTTTTCATATCGTTCTCTCCCTGCAAGACGTCATCGAGCACAGCTGACATCACTCATGAGGTCTCGCGGTTGATCTGAATCAACGAGAACCGCTTCGAATGCGCCGTGTCTGTGCAGGTTGCCGAAATTCGGAAATACTGATGTGCCGCAGTCCGCACGGCGAAATGCGATCCCTAAAGCTAAGACGACAAGCAATGACGGCGGCATCGACTCACTTGGGTGGCGCGCGGCCATCACCGCACATCAGATCGCACATGCCGTGTCATGAAATCAGAGATTGTGAACTGTCATCTCCGCGAGGGTATTTGGGTAAGAAAACCCGTGTCTTCCCGGTAACGATCGTGCTTTCCAAGCAACATTCCTGTGCGATTTAACCGATATCGCAGCCCGTTCGCATCGGCGCCGCTTTTTGGCCACACCCGAACATGAATAAAATCACTCGAATGTTTCCGGGACGGGCTGGTCCCTTGCTGGCGGCAGGAAAATTCCAAGGTCGATTCAAACCTTGGCTCCGATCTTCCTGAACTGACAAGGGTTAGCCGGGACACTGGAGCCGAGGAAACTGGTCGCGATGGACGCCAAGGCCAACATCAAGCAGAGGCTGCCGAGCCGTCACGTGACGGAAGGCCCTGCGCGCGCGCCTCATCGCTCCTACTTCTACGCCATGGGTCTGACCACCGAGCAGATCCATCAGCCCTTCGTCGGCGTTGCCTCGTGCTGGAATGAAGCCGCGCCCTGCAACATCGCCTTGATGCGCCAGGCGCAGGCGGTGAAGAAGGGCGTCGCATCCGCCGGCGGCACGCCGCGTGAATTCTGCACCATCACCGTCACCGACGGCATCGCCATGGGCCATGACGGCATGCGCTCCTCGCTGCCGTCGCGCGAATGCATCGCCGACTCCGTCGAACTGACCGTGCGTGGTCACGCATACGACGCGCTGGTCGGCCTTGCCGGCTGCGACAAGTCGCTGCCGGGCATGATGATGGCTATGCTGCGCCTCAACGTGCCCTCGATCTTCATCTATGGCGGCTCGATCCTCCCCGGCACTTTCCGCGGGCAGCAGGTCACCGTGCAGGACATGTTCGAGGCCGTCGGCAAGCACTCGGTCGGCGCCATGTCGGACGAGGACCTCGACGAGATCGAGCGCGTGGCGTGCCCCTCGGCGGGCGCCTGCGGTGCGCAGTTCACCGCCAACACCATGGCGACCGTCTCCGAGGCCATTGGCCTTGCGTTGCCTTACTCCGCCGGTGCCCCGGCACCATACGAGATCCGGGACGCGTTCTGCATGACCGCGGGCGAGAAGGTGATGGACCTGATCGCGCAAAATATCCGCCCGCGCGACATCGTCACCCGCAAGGCGCTCGAGAATGCCGCCGCGGTGGTCGCAGCGTCAGGCGGCTCGACCAATGCTGCACTGCACCTCCCGGCAATCGCGCATGAGGCCGGCATCAAGTTTGACTTATTCGACGTCGCCGAAATCTTCAAAAAGACACCTTATGTCGCGGATTTGAAGCCGGGTGGTCGTTATGTCGCCAAAGACATGTTTGAAGTAGGTGGCATACCGCTTCTGATGAAGACGCTGCTCGACAACGGATTTCTCCACGGCGACTGCATTACGGTCACCGGTCGAACGATCGCCGAAAACCTCAAAAGCGTGAAGTGGAATCCGCACCAGGACGTGGTGCACCCGGCAGACAAGCCCATCACCGTCACGGGCGGTGTGGTCGGTCTGAAGGGCAATTTGGCGCCAGAAGGTGCGATCGTGAAAGTCGCGGGAATGTCCAACCTCAAGTTTACCGGTCCGGCCAGGTGCTTCGACCGGGAGGAGGATGCTTTCGAGGCGGTCCAGAAGCGCACCTATCGCGAAGGCGAAGTCATCGTGATCCGCTACGAGGGCCCCAAAGGCGGCCCCGGCATGCGGGAGATGCTCCAGACCACCGCAGCGCTGACCGGCCAGGGCATGGGCGGCAAGATCGCGCTCATCACCGATGGCCGCTTCTCCGGCGCCACCCGCGGCTTCTGCATCGGCCATGTCGGCCCGGAGGCGGCGGTCGGCGGCCCGATCGGGATGCTCGAGGACGGCGATATCATCGAGATCGATGCGGACGCCGGTACCCTTAACGTAAAATTGAGCGACGCTGAGCTGGCTCAGCGCAAGACCAAATGGAGCGCTCGCGCGACCAATCACACGTCGGGTGCGCTCTGGAAATATGCCCAACAGGTTGGACCAGCGGTCGGGGGGGCAGTGACCCATCCGGGCGGCGCGCACGAGAAACAGTGCTATGCGGACATCTAGGCGTGCCATTGTTGCGTTTGTGTTGGGGGCTACCGTGCTGGCCGCGCCGGCGCTCGCCTTCGACGGCGCGCCTGTCAATCCGAAGGATGCGGCGATCCCCGTCGTGACCAGCTTGCCCGGTTCCGCGGGCGCGGTGCGCAAGGCTGCGCCGCCGGTCGCGACTCAGGAAACCTCGCTCAGCGCCCTGCAATATGCCGCCGAGGGTGGTCATCCCATTGCGCAGTGGAAGCTCGGCCGCATGTACGCCAGCGGTGACGGCGTCGCCCAGGACGACGTGCGCGCCTTCGAATATTTCAACCGGATCGCCAATGCGCATGCCGAGGACAGCCCGTCCGCGCCGCAGGCGCAGGTCGTGGCCAATGCCTTCGTCGCGCTCGGTCGCTATTACCTGAGCGGCATCCCGAACTCGAAGGTCAAGGCCGATCCTGATAGGGCGCGGGAGATGTTCTCCTATGCCGCGTCCTATTTCGGCAACGCGGACGCGCAGTACGATCTCGCACGGCTCTATCTGAAGACGCCGGACGCCTCGCGCGAGGATTTCCGCTACGGCGCGCGCTGGCTCGGCCTTGCCGCCCAGAAGGGGCAGCACGAGGCGCAGGCGCTGCTCGGACAGATGCTGTTCAACGGCGATCGCCTGCCGCGGCAGGCCGCGCGCGGCCTGATGTGGCTGACGTTGGCGCGTGACAGTGCCAGCACTGATGAGACCTGGATCAAGGAAAACTACAACCGCGCCTTCGCCAAGGCCTCCGACGACGACCGCGCCATGTGCCTGCAGATGCTGGAGCAGTGGGTGCAGGGCCGCCACGAATAATAGTAGTGCGTAGTGCGCCGTCATTCCGGGGCGATGCGAAGCATCGAACCCGGAACCTCGAGATTCCGGGTTCGGCTCTTCGAGCCGTCCCGGAATGACG
>NZ_CAKZHY010000069.1 GCF_936928535.1 uncultured Bradyrhizobium sp.
TGTCATTCCGGGGCGGCTCGCAGAGCCGAACCCGGAATCTCGAGATTCCGGGTTCGATGCTGCGCATCGTCCCGGAATGACAGCCTCTGATCCCCCTCGGTTGCCGGAACTGCATCCCGCCGCTACAACGGCCGTGAAGAGGATCACACCATGTCAGACATGCGCTTGATTGTTGCTGGAGCCGGTGGCCGGATGGGCCGCGCCCTGACGCGGGCGATCGCCGACAGCAAAGGCGCGGTGCTGGCAGGCGCGCTGGAGGCGCCGGGCTCGGAGTTGCTTGGCAAGGATGCCGGCGTGCTCGCCGGCCTGCCTGAAAACGGCATCAAACTGTCCGCCGACCTCTGGGCGATGTCGAAGGACGCCGACGGCATCCTGGATTTCACCGTGCCGGCCGCGACCATCGCCAATGTCGCGATCGCGGCCGAGCGCGGGCTCGTCCATGTCATAGGCACCACCGGGCTGTCGGCCTCGGACAACGCCGTGATCAAGAGCGTCACCAACCGCGCGGTGGTGGTGCAGTCGGGTAATATGAGCCTGGGCGTCAATCTGCTCGCCGCCGTGGTCAAGCGCGTCGCCAAGGCGCTCGATGAAAGCTTCGACATCGAGATCGTCGAATCCCATCACCGCATGAAGGTCGATGCGCCCTCCGGCACTGCGCTGATGCTGGGCCAGGCGGCAGCGGCGGGGCGCGGCATCCCGCTCGACGAGGCGCATTCGGAACGCGGCCGCGACGGCATCACCGGTGCGCGCAAGCCGGGCGCGATCGGCTTTGCCTCCTTGCGCGGCGGCACCGTCGCCGGCGAACACAGTGTCACCTTCCTCGGCCCGTTTGAGCGCCTGACGTTGTCGCATCTCGCCGAAGATCGCATGCTGTTCGCGCACGGCGCGCTGAAAGCGGCGCTGTGGGCGCATGGCAAGAAGCCGGGACATTACTCCATGGCCGACGTGCTCGGCCTCGCCGATATCTAGTCAAAGCAAGCAACGGAAACAGTCAATGAGCGAACGTCTTCTCGTGCTCGTGCGGCACGGCCAGAGCGAATGGAATCTGAAGAACCTGTTCACGGGCTGGAAGGATCCTGACCTCACCGAGCAGGGTGTCGCGGAAGCCAGGGAAGCCGGCCGCAAGCTGAAGGCGCAGGGCCTCGTGTTCGACGTCGCTTTCACCTCGGTGCTGACGCGCGCGCAGCACACGCTCGATCTGATTCTCGGCGAGCTCGACCAGAAGGGCTTGCCGACCTCGAGGGACCTCGCGCTGAACGAGCGCGACTATGGCGATCTCTCCGGCCTCAACAAGGACGACGCCCGCAAGAAGTGGGGCGAGGAGCAGGTGCATGTCTGGCGCCGCTCCTACGACGTGCCGCCGCCCGGCGGCGAAAGCCTCAAGGATACGCTGGCGCGCGCACTGCCCTATTACGTGCAGGAAATCCTGCCCGGCGTGCTCAACGGCAAGCGTACGCTCGTTGCCGCCCACGGCAACTCGTTGCGCGCTTTGATCATGGTGCTGGAAAAACTGTCGCCCGAAGGCATCCTGAAGCGTGAGCTCGCAACCGGCGTGCCGATCATCTACCGCTTGAATGCGGATTCGACGGTGGCCTCGAAGCTGGATCTGGCAGGTTAAGGACGGTCTCCTAGGGTGGGTTAGACGGCGGCTGTGCGAAGCGCAGTCGTCGGCGTAACCTACCACTTCTGCCACCGCGGAAACCAAAGAGGTGGGTTACGCCTGCGGCTAACCCACCCTACGCAGCAACGGTATATCGCCTACTGCATCCCCACCCGTCCGGCTTCCCAGCCAAGCATCGCCTGCTTGCGGGTGATGCCCCAGTGATAGCCGGTGAGCGTGCCGCTCTTGCCGAGCGCGCGGTGGCAGGGCACGACGAAGGACACCGGGTTCCTGCCGATCGCCGCACCGACGGCGCGTGAGGCCTTCGGATTGTCGATGTTGCAGGCGATGTCCGAATAGGACACCGCGCGGCCCATCGGAATTTTCAGCAGCGTCTCCCACACCCGCACCTCGAAATCGGTGCCGATCATCACCACGCGCAGCGGCTGGTCCGGCCGCCACAGTTTCGTGTCGAAGATGCGCGCCGCGAGCGGTGCGGTGCCTTCGTGGTCTTCGACATAGGTCGCGTTCGGCCAGCGCCGCGTCATGTCGGCGAGCGCGGCCTTCTCCTCGCCGTGATCGGCGAAGGCTAGACCCGAGAGGCCGCGATCGGTCGCGATCACGATGGCGGTGCCGAAGGGAGATGGATGGAAGCCGTAGCGCAGGGTCAGCCCGGCGCCGCCGTTCTTCCATTCGCCCGGCGACATCGCTTCGTGGGTGACGAAGAGATCGTGCAGCCGGCCCGGGCCCGACAGCCCGGAGTCGAGCGCCGCGTCGAGGATGCTCGCGGAGTCCCGCAACAGCCCCTTGGCATGGTCGAGGGTGAGCGCCTGCATGAAGGCCTTCGGCGTGATCGAGGCCCAGCGGCGGAACAGGTGGTGCAGCTCATCCGGCGTGACGCCGGCCGCATCCGCCATCGCTTCGATGGTCGGCTGCGCGCGCCAGTTCTCCGAGATGAACGCGATGGCCCGGCGCACGGAATCATAGTCGCGCAGCGCGGCGTTCTGGGGCCCGGCTTGGCCAGGCGCTGGTCATGTATGGCGAGTGTCATCATGACCGGAAATGTAGGCGCGGCGGGCCGGCGAAACCACCCGATTTCCGACGGCGCTTCAGGTGATCGGATTGTAGGTCGGGCCACGCTTGGCGGCGTTCAGGGCTTCAATCAAGCCTTTGTAAAAGCTTGCTTTTTCATCCGGCCCCAAGAAGCGGGCGATCTGGATGTGGTGGCCGCGCGAGATCAGATAGAGATGCTCGATGCCAAAGTCCTCGTCGACCTCCATGTCGATGCGGACCCAGAGCGGATTGAAGGTCCATTCGGCGACCTGGCCGCGATGGCTGATGCGTCGCACGCGCAATTCCGAGGTCGTGACGGTGATCTCTTCCCGCGCCCGCCCGGTGCGGAAATTGACCTTGAAGGCCCACCAGACCACGAGCACGTCGAGGCCGAAAAAGCCGAGCACCGGCCAGGCGCCCTTCATCAGGAAGACAATTCCGGTGACGAAGCTGACAACGCTCAGGAACAGCATCACGGCCAGGAAGCCGGTGCGGTTCAGCGAACGGTGCGGCGTCAGCAGCGCGGAGAAGATCTGCTGTTCGCGCGGATCTTCAGACGGCTTGCGCTCAATTTCGTTGCCTGTGCTCATCGTCCCTCAGTATATCCCGATCATGGCGAAAATCACCCGCAAGCCGGCCCCGCGCAAAGCGGCGGTGCCGAAGAAAAAGGCAAAGGCGGCCACCGCGACGCCGAAGTCCGCGAAGAAATCGGCGCCCGCCAAAAAAGCCCTCAAAGCGACAAAACCCTGGACGCCGGCGGAAGTTCGCGAGGTCTTCAGCCGTTTCCAACAAGCCAATCCCGAGCCGAGAGGCGAGCTCGAGCATGTCAACCCGTTCACGCTGCTGGTGGCCGTCGTGCTGTCGGCGCAGGCGACGGATGCCGGCGTCAACAAGGCGACACGCGCCTTGTTCGAGATCGCGGACACGCCGCAAAAGATGCTCGATCTCGGCGAAGAGCGTTTGCGCGACTACATCAAGACCATCGGCCTCTATCGCACCAAGGCCAGGAACGTGATCGCCTTGTCGGCCAAGCTGCTCAGCGAGTTCGGCGGCGAGGTGCCGCGCACGCGTGCTGAGATCGAATCGCTGCCGGGTGCGGGACGCAAGACCGCCAATGTCGTGCTCAACATGGCCTTCGGCGAGCACACCATGGCGGTCGACACGCATGTCTTCCGCGTCGGAAACCGGACCGGCCTCGCGCCCGGCAAGACGCCGCTCGAAGTGGAGCTCGGTCTCGAAAAGGTGATCCCAGCCGAGTTCATGCTGCACGCCCATCATTGGCTGATCCTGCACGGCCGCTATACTTGCCTCGCGCGCAAGCCGCGCTGCGAGGTCTGCCTGATCAACGATCTCTGCCGGTGGCCGGAGAAGACGGTGTGACGGTGGTGACCGTCATTCCGTGATGGTCCGAAGGACCGGACCTCAGGTGCGCAATTGCGCACCGGGGAATCTCGAGATTCCGGGTTCGATGCTTGCGCATCGCCCCGGAATGACGGAAACGCGGGCGCGCGGTTGAGGGACATAGCGTGAGTCAGCAGGAACAAGTTTCGCCACCGCCGTCCGCCACTCCGGTTCCGTCACCCAAGCCCACACAGCGTCCAGCGACCTCGCTCTGGAGCCGGCTCGCGATCCCGCTGTTCGCCGTGATCGTTGCGCTTGCCTTCGTTGCGCTGGCGACGTTGCGCTTCGACGAATGGGTCGGCAACGAAGTGGTTCAGACCACCAATGACGCCTATGTCCGCGCCGACCTGACCCGGCTTTCAAGCCGCGTCTCCGGCGAGGTGCTGACCGTCGCCGTGGACGACTTCCAGCGCGTCAAATCAGGCGATCTCCTGATCCAGATCGATCCAGCCGATTATGAAGCGCAAGTGGCGCAATCCGAGGCGGCGGTGGCGGCTGCGCAGGCCGTGCTCGACAATCTCGCCAACCAGATCGAGCTGCAATACGCGACCATCGCGCAGGCCGAGGCCGCGCGGTTGTCGGCGGAAGCCCTCGAGGTCGAAGCCAAGCAGGAACAGGAGCGCCAGCAATCGCTGTCACAGACCGAAGCCGGCACGCGGCAGCGGCTCGAGCAGGCGGTCGCGGGCCTTGCCAAGGCACAGGCCGATGTGCGCGCAAGCCGCGCCGTGATCGCCGCGCAGCAGCATCAGCTCGAAGTCCTGCAAGGTACCAAGAAGCAGCGCGCCGCCGATCTCGACGCCACCAAGGCGACGCTGGCAAGCGCCAGGCTCAAGCTCGGCTATACCAGGATCACGGCGCCGTTCGACGGCGTCGTCGGCGAGCGTCAGGTACAGCCGGGCGATTACGTCAATATCGGCACCAACCTCATCAACGTCGTGCCGCTGCCGAAGGTCTATGTGATCGCGAACTACAAGGAGACCCAGCTCACGCATGTGCAGCCCGGGCAGCCGGTCGAGATCACCGTCGACAGTTTTCGGCGCGAGAAGCTGCGCGGCACGGTCGAGCGTATCGCGCCCGCGACCGGTGCGCAGGTTGCGCTGCTGCCGCCTGACAATGCCACCGGTAATTTCACCAAGGTGGTGCAGCGCATTCCGGTTCGCATCCAGTTCGATGACAATCAACCGCTGCTGGCGCGCCTCGTGCCGGGCATGTCGGTCGTCACCAGGATCGACACCAGGGGCGCGAATGGCGGCAAGTGACGACGCCAGTCGTGGACCCGTCTCGCGCGGTGGTATCGCGCCTCAGCCGCTGTTTGCCGTGGCTGCGGTGCTGCTCGGCTCGTTTCTCACCAATGTCGACAGCCGCCTGACCACGGTCGGCCTGCCGGATTTGCGCGGTGCGTTCTCACTCTCATTCGACGAGGGTGCGTGGCTCTCGACCGCCGGCATCGGATCGCAGATATTGATTGCGCCCGCAGTGCCGTGGCTTGCGACTGTGTTCGGCCTGCGCCGCGTGCTCGGCATCCCGAGTCTGATCTATGCCGTGATCTCGCTGATCGTCCCCTTGGTGCACGATTATACGACGCTGATCGTGCTCAGCGTCGTGCATGGCCTCCTCCTCGGCACTTTCGTACCGGCAACGCTGATGATCGTGTTCCGCAATTTGCCGATGCGGTGGTGGCTTCCGGCGATCTCGCTCTACTCGATCCGCGTCGGCTTTGCTCTCGACACGTCGAGTTCGCTGGTTGGCTTCTATGTCGATCATCTCGGCTGGCAATGGGTCTATTGGCAGAGCGTGGTGATCGCGCCCCTGATGGGCCTGATGGTCTATCTGGGCACGCCGGGCGAGCCCGTGAACCGCGCTCTGCTGCGCGAGGCCGATTGGGGCGGCATGCTGCTGCTCGGCACGTCGGTTTCGATGATCTATGCCGGCCTCGACCAGGGCAATCGCTTGGACTGGCTCGGCTCCGGCACGGTGATGGCGTTGCTCGTTGGCGGCGCCGTGCTGTTTGCGGGCTTCCTGATCAACGAATCGCTGGTGCGCCAGCCCTGGGCCCATGTGGATGTGCTGTTCTCGCGGAACATCGGATTGGGCCTGCTCTTGATCCTGCTCTATACGCTGACCAGCCTCTCCAACTCGTCGCTGGTGCCAAACTTCCTCGGCAGTGTCGGCCTGCTCAGGCCCGAGCAAAGCGGCCTTTTGTTACTCACTTACGGCGCGCTCCCGATGTTCGTGCTGGTGCCGATCTCGATCTGGCTGCTGCGGCATTTCGATACGCGCATGGTTGTCACCGTAGGATTTGCCTGTTTCGCCGCAGCCAATCTCTGGGGTACCCAGCTGACCCACGATTGGGCGCGCGAGGATTTCATCGGCATCGTGCTGCTCCAGTCGATCGGACAGTCGCTGACCTTGCTCCCGCTGATCATCACGCTGCTGTCCAACTCCGATCCGAGCCGCGCCACCTCGTTCGCCGCTTATATCCAGATCATGCGGCTCGGCGGCGCCGAGATCGGCGTAGCATTGATGGGGACGTGGTTGCGCGTCCGCGAGCAGGTCCACTCATTCTACATCGGCCAGAACCTGGAAGTCGGCGACGTCAACGTCGTGCGCGCGCTGAAGCAGCTTGCGGATCATTTCGCCGCCCATGGTGCGGGCTCCGCGCAGGCGCGTGCGGTCGGTACGCTCGCAAGCTTCGTCGCGCGCGAGGCCAACGTGCTCGCCTATATCGACGGTTTCTGGCTCTGCTTCTGGCTGGCGATATCAGGGCTCGGCTTCATCGCCTTGATCACGCGGGCCCCGCCGGGCCCCTTCACGCCGGCGCCGTTCGGCTTTGCCAAGAAGGTGCTGCGCAAATGCGGCGTGACGGTGAGGTGAGGAGCGGATTTCGCGCCGCGGCCTCGGTCACCTCTCCCGCAAGCGGGAGAGGTGACGCGCCGTCTGTCACCGCATCTGCCGCGCGGGCTCGATCAGCTCGGGCCGCGGTCCTGAGAGCCGCTTGTGCATGTGGACCATGAAGGCCATGCCGAAGATCGGCGTCGCCAGGTTCACGACCGGGATCGAGACGAAGGCCGCGATGAAGAGACCCGCGGTGAAGATCGTCGCGGCGTTGTCGCGGCGCATCGCCTTCGCGTCCTCCGGCGAGCGGAAGCGCATCGCGGCGAGCTCGAAATATTCGCGCCCCAACAGCCAGGCGGCGGCGAGGAAGAAAATCAGGAAGCCGGCACCGGCCAGGAACACCAGCGGCAACGCGGCGACGTAGACCAGGATGGTGAGGAGCGCGGTCTTGATGCCTTCGAGCATCGCCCGATTGAACGGCAGGGCCGTGCCCGGCCGCTCGGCCGGATAATATTCGCGCTCGACGACGTCGGCGACGTCGTCGACGAAGAAGCTCGCGACCAGCGAGGTGATCGCGGGCATCAGGAACACGCTGCCGAACACGACGCCAAAACCGGCCGCAATGGAGATGATCCAAGCCAGCACCTCCAGCGATGAATGCCAGCTCGGCCCGAGCAGGCCTTCCAGCCAGACCTCGCCATAGGTCGCGAACCAGCTCAGCAGCCGCTGCAACCCGATCGCCAACACCACGATCAGCACCAGCGCCAGCCCGATCGATCGCCACAGGATCGAGCGCATCGGCGGCGACATCATTTGCGATAGCGCCTTTACGGCGGCATCCAGCATGGGAACCTCTCACGACAACCACCCGCGAGAGGTAGACATGCGGCAAAGGTTCGGCAAGGGAGGCTGACTGCGGCCTAACCGTCCGCCACGATGCTCGCCCAGCAGGCGATGGCGCTACAGACCGTGCTCCAGCGACCAAACCCCTTGTAGATCTGGGCGGCGACCTGCTCCTGCTGTTTCAGCGTGCCCTCGGCCTTGATCTGCGGGTCGGAGACGTTGCGGATCGCGAGCCAGCGCGGCGCCTTGGCGCCCATATCCTTGGCGACGAGGCCCAGCACGGCGTCGCCCATCTCGGAGACGTCGCCGAGGCCCTGGAGCTTGAAGTGATTGTCAGAGGTATCGAAGCCGAAGAAATCGGTGGTGACCACGGACGACGACAGCTCGCTCGGCTTGATCACGAAGATCCTCGGTGCGCGGGTGTTCGTCTTCGGCAGTTGCCCGGCATTGGCTTTGAACAGAGTTTTGGCCGCCACGAATTTCGTGGTCTTGGCGGCCTTGCTGGAGTAGTGCGCCTGCGCGAATGGTTGCTTCTTGAACTTCGACAGGCAGTCGAAACGTACGATCGGGCTGACGACGACATCGCCGACCTCGACCTGCTTGCCGATGCCGCCGGCCGTGCCCGTGGTGATCACCAGCGAGGGCTGCACCTCGGTGATGATCTGGCGCCAGACGTCGATGTTCGGCAGCTGCGGGCCGTCCTGCGACATGTGCGAATCGGACTTGAAGACCACCACCTTCTTCTTGCCGATCCTCGTCGTCCAGAAGGCGCCGAGCCGCTTCAGCTCCTTCGCCGGGCAGCCGTTGCGCATCTTCTTCGAGATGGTGGCGTAGTTATGCGTGTAGGGAACGTAGTCGTTATGCGAATCCTTGCCCGGCGTCAGCACGCGGCTGGTGGCGTGCCCTTCGTCGACGGTCCAGGTCACCACCAGCACGTCGGCGCGCGGCAACGGGCCCTTGCCGTTGCCCGGCTTCGGTCCGGTTTGCGGCGCGAGCCCCTTGGGCCAGGGAATGTCGGTGAAGCGCGACAGCCCGGTCGAGGTCGAGAAGGCCATGAACTCTCGGCCTTCGGGCCCTTCGGAATCGAAGTCGATGATCTCGCGCTGAAAGTCTTCCGGAGCGACCTTGGCGGTCTTTTTCACGGCGGCATCGGCGATGCGCTTGACCGTGAAGGTCTCGCGCGGTGGCGGTGTGGCGATCGGATCGAACCCGAGATTTTTCTGAACCCATTTGCGGTCAGCAGGCATGTGTCCGTCTCCGCCAATTGATTGTGACAAATGTCTTTCATTGGTCGGCCGGATCAGCCGACGGTTGCAATCTTAGATCGAAAATGTAGTCACGGAATGGTCCGGGCTATTGACCAATTCCATGACCATTTGAGATGTGCAGAGCAATTGTCTGCGAAACCAGAGCCGTTCTGGAAAATAGCTCAATAATCCAAACCAATGTGAGATCCAGATTACACTTATGGTTGAAAAGCAACCATCCGCCTTCCGACAACAATCGGAAGAAAAGGCGTCGGTGTAGACGGTGGGGCCGGAGTTACACCGTGTCCAGCGCCTTGCCGCGCACGTTGGGGCCGAACAGCGCCATGGTGATCACCACGATCAGCATCGCCACGGTGATCAGGCCGAACACACCGATGACACCGCCCTCCTTCAGCATGTAGGCGACGATGAAGCCCGAAAAGGTCGCGGAGAGGCGGCTCATGGAATAGACGAGGCCGGATGCCCGCGCCCGGATCCGGGTCGGAAACACCTCGCTCTGGTAGGCGTGATAGGCGTAGGACATCGTCGTGTTGCTGGCCGTCAGCAGCACGCCGCAGACGATCAGCAGCACGGGCGCGGTCAGTTGCGCGAACGCCATGCCGAACACGATGATGGCGATGCAGGCGCCTGATATGATCCAGCGGCGTTCGAACGTGTCGGCGAAGCTCGCGGCGAGCAGCGGCGCGATCGGATAGGCGAAGGCGACGATGAAGGAATATTGCAGGCTCTTGGTGACGGTAATGCCCTTCTCCACCAGCAGCGTCGGCACCCAATTGGCAAAGCCGTAGAAGCCGAAGGCCTGGCAGAGGTTGAACACCATGAACAGGACGACGAGCGAGAGATAAGGCGCCCGGAACAGATCGGCGAAGTTGACGGGTGCGACCGCTTGCGCGGCTGGTCGCGCGAGCGATGCTGCGGGGCTAGGTGCCGTGCCGCCTCTGGCTTCGAGCGTCGCGAGAATCCGCAGCGCTTCCTCGGTGCGGCCGTGGCGCGCGAGCCAAAGCGGGCTCTCGGGCAGGAACAGTCGCAGCACCCAGATGATCATGCTCGCGGCCGCACCAATCAGCACCACCCAGCGCCAGCCCTCGACGCCGTAGGGCGCGAGCGGCACCAGCCACCATGCCAGGAAGGCGACCACGGGCACGGCGACGAACATGATCGCCTGGTTCACCGCAAAGGCGCGTCCGCGCATCCGGCTCGGCACCAGCTCGGTGATGTAGGCATCGATGGTGATGACCTCGACGCCGATGCCGATGCCGGCAAGGAATCGCCAGAGCAAGAGGCCGCCCGAGGAGGTCTGGCAGGCCATGATGACCGATGCCGCGCTATAGAACAGCAGCGCCCAGGTAAAGATCGCGCGCCGGCCAAAACGGTCGGCGAGAAAACCGAGGAAGAAGGTGCCGACGAACAGGCCGGCAAAGGTCGCGGCGACGAAGGCGCCGATGCCGGAGAAGCCGAAGAAGGCTTGGGTCGTCGTGGAGAGCAATCCGCTGCGGCTGAGGCCCGGCGCGATGTAGCCGGTGAGGAACAGATCGTAGATCTCGAAACACCCGCCGAGCGAGAGCAGGATGACGAGCTTCCAGACATGGCCCGTCGCCGGCATCGCCTCGAGCCGCCGCGAGATCTCGTCCGGTCCTGAAGGCGCAGCGCCGAGCTCAAAGCCTGTGTCGATGCCGACAACGCTCATGATGTCCTCCCCGTGGCGCGCTTGAATCGCGCGCGGTTCCCGGCGGCTCATCTCTGAGATTTTTCGTGAACCTGCCGGACCGCGCCATGTTGGCGGGTCAGGGGTGGAAATCCAGAAGAACATATCGATGGGAGCGTTCGAGATTTTCGAAGGCGGGATTTTTCACCTCGCCCCGCCCGCGGGGAGAGGTCGACGCGCTCGCAGAGCGCGGCGGGTGAGGGGGTACAGGTCTCTCGACCGTCGAATGCCGGGAGAGAGGCCCCTCACCCTAACCCTCTCCCGTAAGAACGGGGAGAGAGAATAGCAGCACCATTCCCTCACCCCACCAGCTCCGCCTGCCAGTGCCCCTCGCGCACCCGCTCGGCGATCAGCGTCAGCATCAGCCGCCGCATCTCCTCCATCGCGTAGGTCATCGGGCGGTTGCGCAGGCGGCAGAGATAGAGCGTACGGGTTAATCTCGGATCGACCACCCGGCGCGCGACCAGGCGGCCGGCGGCGAGTTCCTCCCGCGCGAACAGCTTTGTCGCGATGGTGCAGCCGAGCCCCTCCACCAGCGCGCCGGTCATGCCGGTGATCGAGTTGGCGTGCAGGATGGCGCCTCCCTCTAGCCGCTTTAAGAGGACGGGATCATCCAGCAGCGCGCGCGAGGACAGGCCAAGGCCGTAGCGCAACAGGATCAGCGGTAGCCGGCTCAGCTCCTCGAATCGGACGGGGGTTTTGCTCTTGCCGACGAGTTTGGGAATACCGACCAGGAACATCTCTTCCTCGAGCACGGCTTCCGTGATCAGCTCCTTCTCCGACGGCGGGTTGTAGACCAGCGCGAGGTCGACATTGGACACCATCAGATGCATCAGCGTCGCGCCCGACAGGCTCTCGGTCAGCGACAGCTTGAGTTTTGGATATTTGGTCAGCACCGTGCGCATCAGCTCGACGCCGATCGCCTTGACGCCGGAATTGGCCATGCCGATCGAGATCTCGCCGGCGATGACGCGCGCGCCCTCGCGCACCTCGGTCTCGGCTTCCGCCATCGCGCGCAGGATGATGCGAGCGTGCTCGTAGAGCCGCTCGCCGGCTGCGGTTGGGTCCATGCCGCGCGACTTGCGCTCGAACAGCGGCGTTGCGAACTCGGCCTCCAGATTCGAGATATGATGGCTGAGCGCGGACTGCGCGACATTCACCTGGTCCGCCGCGCGCGACAGGTTCCGCTGCTCGTAGACAGCAATGAAATAGCGGAGCTGGCGCGAATCCATGGTGGTCCAGCGTTCTAGAACTGCGAAGGCAATCTTCGACAGATTATATTTTTAAGAAGGCTTGTGAAGACCTAGTCTTCGGCCGAACCGACAGGGAGTGACGCATGGCTGAGACCGGATTGCCGCTCGAAGGCGTGCGGGTCGTCGAGATGACCCACATGGTGATGGGCCCGACCTGCGGCATGATCCTCGCGCAGTTGGGCGCCGAAGTGATCAAGGTCGAGCCGCCCGCCGGCGACAAGACCCGCTCCCTCGGCGGCATGGGCACGGCGTTCTTTCCGCTGTTCAACCGCGGCAAGCGCAGCGTGGTGCTGGACTTCGAGATATCAGGGGATCGCGACATCATGCACCGGCTGCTGGAAACCGCCGATGTGTTCCTGGAGAATTTTCGCGACGGCTTGCTCGAGAAGCAGGGGCTCGGTGCCGAGGAGCTGCGGCGCCGGCATCCGCATCTGATCGTCGCCGGCCACAAGGGATTCCTGTCCGGCCCGTACGAGCATCGCCCCGCACTCGACGAAGTCGTTCAGATGATGTCGGGCCTCGCTGCCATGACCGGCACCAAGGAGAAGCCGCAGCGCGTCGGCTCCTCCGCCAACGACATCATGGGCGGCATGTTCGGCGTGATCGCGATTCTCGCGGCGCTCTATCAGAAGCGCGGCGGCAAGCGTGACGGCGCCGATATCAGGATCGGCCTGTTCGAGAATTGCCTGTTCCTGGTTGCGCAGCACATGGTGGAGTACGAGATGACCGGCAACAAGCCGCGCTCGATGCCGGAGCGCGAGCACGCCTGGCCGATCTACGACATTTTCGACGCCGCCGGCGACGGGCGCATCTTCATCGGCGTCGTGACCGAGGGCCACTGGCAGGCATTCTGCCGCGAATTCGGCCTGAGCGAGTTCCTCGACGACCCGGCCTTGCGCACCACCACCGACCGCATCCTGGCGCGGCCGCGGATCCTTCCGCGCGTCGCCGAGATCATCAGGCAGCAGAACGTAACGGAGCTGTCGCAGAAGCTCGACGCGCTCAACATCTGCTTCTCGCCGATCAACCGGCCCGAGGATCTCCTTGATGACCCGCATGTGCTGCGGCCCGGCGGGCTCGTCACCAACATCACCGCCGACGGCAAGCCGTTCCATGTGCCGACGCTGCCGCTCGAATGGAACGGCAGCCATTTTGGCGAAGGCCTGAAGGTCGCGCCGCTCGGTGCCGATACAGAAGCTGTTCGCGCCGAGATCGACAACAACGACGACGTCACGCCAAAAGCCGCTGGGAGGCGCACATGAGCCGGATCGAGACGATTTATCCCTCAGACCGTGTTGCCTTGCGTGAAGTCGGCCTGCGTGACGGTCTCCAGCTCGTGAAAAAGTTTCCGTCCACCGAAGCCAAGCAGCGCTGGGTGCGCGAGGAATATGCCGCGGGCGTCAGGCATTTCGAGGTCGGCTCGTTCCTGCCGGCCAAGACGTTTCCGCAATTCGCCGATGTTCGCGATGTCATCGGAACGGTGGCAAGCCTGGATGGGGCGCACGGCATTGCGCTCGCTCTGAACGAGCGCGGGGTCAACGACGCGCTGGAATCAGGTGTCGGCGAGATCGCTTCGGTGGTGTCGGCGACGGAAGAGCACAGCCAGGCCAATGCGCACCGCTCGCGCGAGTCCGCGATCGCCAACGTCAAGCGGCTCTGCGAGCTGCGCGACGCCAGCGCCCACAAGCCGCTGGTGAATGCCGCCATCTCGATGGCGCTGGGCTGCTCGATCACAGGCGCGGTCGACCCGAAGGAAGTGCTGCGCCTGGTCGACAAGTGCCTGGAGGCTGGCGTCGATTTTGTCGCGATCGCCGATACGGTTGGTTACGCCGGGCCGAAGCAGGTGGCCGACCTGACCCGCGCCGCGGTGAAGCTGTCGGGGTCGAAGCCGATCTGTATCCATCTTCACGACACCCGCGGCATGGGCATCGCCAATGCATCCGCTGCGCTCGATGAAGGTGCGCGCATCCTCGACGGCTCGCTCGGCGGTCTCGGCGGCTGCCCCTTCGCGCCCGGTGCGACCGGCAATGTCGTGTTCGAGGACCTCGTGTTCCTGTGCGAGAGCAAAGGATTTGCGACCGGCATCGATCTGGAAAAGCTGATCCCGGTGCGGAAGATTTTGCGCGAGCAGATGCCGAACGAGCAGCTCTATGGTGGCCTCGCGCGGGCCGGGTTGCCGGGCGGGAGCGCCGCGAAGGCGGCGTGAGATTCTTTTCCCTTCTCCCCTTGTGGGAGAAGGTGGCGCGAAGCGCCGGATGAGGGGTTGCTTCCGCGAACTCAACTGCGAAGGTGCGCGCTGAGAGAGACCCCTCACCCGTCTCGCCGCTTTGCGGCGAGCCACCCTCTCCCACAAGGGGAGGGGGTATAGTGATATCAGAAAAATAGGCCAGTTTTGACCTGACGACCACCTGTATGACAATTCAAATGTCCAGGAACAACGAAACAAAGCGTCTTATTTTCTCCGCATCGTTTGAGATGCTAAAGCGTCGGCGCGTTCACGGCTTCGAGCGCCTAAGCGTTACTGCAACAGCCCAGGATTCCTTTTAAGCCGCTCGATCTCTTCCGAGACCTTCTGGAATTGTGGAGGGGCAGAGAACGTAACTTTGATCTTGAATTCATGAGATCCATTGCGAAGAGCCTCAACATTCTTAGTCCATTGAAGATCCAACTCCTCGACGACAGATATGACAGAGAGTGTAATACCACGAAATGAGAACTGGAGTCTGCGGAGCGCCGAAGGCACATCAGCAGCGCATACAAGCAGTTCAAAGATCAGGAAACGTCGGCAATGACCGAAGATTGCATTCACCGTGCTCAGTATCTTGACTGCGTCACCCGAGACTCCGGGCTCGCCCAAGGAGACTATCAAGTCCTTCTCTATGCATGCAGTGAACTTCGCAACTGTGTCACTAAGTTCAGCTGTTTCATTCGCTACCCAGTCAACAAAATCTGAGCCGCCAAACCTTCTCTTGGGAGTAGACTTTAGCAATTCATCGAACTGGTCACATTCGGTTTTCAACGCTCGCAATTTTGACCTAAGCAATTCCTTTACAAGCAAGAATTCCCATAAGTGGCCGTGTTCTAACGCGAGCGTTCGGGCTTCCTTCGACTCCGTTTCATATGCCGCAATTACGCTAGAACTCCCTGGCGCTCTAATTGGTTCAAGACGTAAAGGTGGAGGTTTCGCGGAGGTCGGCAGAAGATCGGATTGAGCGGGAGCACCATTGCTACGCATTGCGATGATGGAGGTCACAAATTCCTCAGCGCCATCAGGGCCAGAGCAATTTATGCGACAGTCCAAGCCTCCGCCTGATTTCAAATCTATTTCTGGATAAAGGCAAATCGGCAGCTTGCGGTTGTTATTGAATCTCCGATCGGGACCACCGTCTTTGTTGACGTAGAGCCAGGAGCTGCCCACCACCTGAGCGTCACTAGGCGGTCTCTCATTTTCGATAAATCTTATCCGCCTACAAACAATCTCGAGATCATCATACTGGAGTGCCGCGACTGAATTTTTGGCAAAAACCAATATAGCGTCCGGGGTGAAATAGATTCCCTCCTTCGATAGTTGCAGCGACAAGAAATCGATGTTGCTTTTGACTAATGGAGGACGACCTGAAGTCAGCGAAATGCGCGTTCTTTCGACGGAAGTTGATGCACCAGCATTTCGCTTCCAATCTGGTTGCGATCTCTCTAGTGGAATTTGCCAGATATACCTACAACGCGCCATTGTATTGAATGCTCTTGCTAATCGGTTAAACGGTTCGAGCTCCTTGTCCGACAGATCGTACTGAAGCGATAAGATGAGAGACTGACGGCTATAGAATGCCGTCGCTATCCAAATAATGGATGCCCCCAAAATCATTAGGAATACGCCATTCGGTGACGTATTTCCTGCAGCATTTGCTGTAGCAGTAATGGCGACAGCAAATGCAATCGCCAGAATAGTAAGCAAAACCTTCCGAGACTGCCATCTGCTGCGGTTTGCGTTTAGTGCCTGGGCAATTTCCATTGTGGAATTTGCGACCAATTGCTCAATTGGCGCACTCTCAATAGTCGCAGCATTTTGGTCCGATGTGACTGGATTATCTGTGCCCTGCCAGTCGTCCTCTTCCGTAGGATGTTCATGCCCTGATGAGTAGGGTTGATAACTAGTCCAGGAGATGCCCGAACCTGGAATGCCAACGGTCGTGCGGGCTCCTTTCGAACCAACCGTATAGTGAAGACCTCGCGGACCGAATGAAACGCTGGCACCGCTCTTACTTAGGTTGAGACGAAGCCCTGGAGCAATTCTGAAGGTTCTGCGAAACCTAAAAAAACCCATGCGGAGCTCGTTGAAGTGGGAGGTAGGCTGTAATGATATCACAAAACTCGGCCAGTCTTGACCAAGGTCATCGATATTCTTAGGCCAAAAGTGATCGCGCATCTTTTCTCAAGTTCACACTAAGGGGAATAGCTCCGATTCCATCGAATTTGATCGAGCGGTATGTATTCGAAGAAATTATCGCGCAGTTGATCTCCTTTCCAAGATGTTCAGCCTTGTTTAGCGGAAGAGCCTGCAGACGCCGTCGACAACATGGCGAATACTTGGATATGCTGTTACCTGCCAGTACGGGTGGAGCTTTGCGTTGCTATGACCAGGCGGCGGGTACAGATAGAGAAGAATTTGTATTTCGAGTATGAGGTTAGCCCTCACCGAGCGATACTGGCTCGGTTATCGAGCATTTCAGCAAGCGATGAAAACAAATCGGCTGCCGTGACGGAGCAGTCGAATGGAGCATTTCGACTCCCGGCTGGTCAATTGCCACCTCGAAAGAGCTCCGTTAGTGCAATGCACATCCCGTTCAAGCAGATGCGTTCGGAAGGAACGTTCAATCCCTTGAAGCCACCGCTCCATGTCGAGACTGTGCTGATTGGACGAGCGCTAGGCCAACAGACTGGTTATCTCGACGGTGTGGGCTTTCGAATGCGAGATGATGGCTACGTCGAAGGTGAGTTCCTGCACGGAGTAGAAAAATTCGATTCATTCGAAGATTTCGCCAAAGCAGTTCGTGACCGAGGCCAAATGTAGCCGAGAGGCAATAGGCAGGACGTCCGCCTGTGCTAGAGTATGGATGATAATTTGGGAGGACTGGGTATGAAGAAGCCGAGCCTAATTTCTGCTTTTGCAGTGGCGCTTGGGATCGCCGCATTGTCTTCGTCTGCTTTGGCTCAAGGAAAGACTGTGAAGGCTTGCACGGATGAGTGGCGAGCCGATAAGGCAGGTTTTCAAGCTAAGGGCATTACCGAGAAGGCCTATGTAGCGACTTGCCGGTCTGGGGCCGCTTCGAGCCCGACCGTTGCCCCACCTCCCACGACTACTGCCGCGCCAGCCCCGAGTCCGGCCGGCCCCGGCGCGAAGACCGCGAAGGCCTGCATTGGAGAATGGCGAGCTGATAAGGCCGGTTTCCAGGCAAAGGGCATCACGGAAAAGGCTTATGTAGAAGCATGCCGTGCCGGAACGGTTGCTACACCGAGCGCCATCCCTGCCCCAACGACTACAACTGCCGCTCCAGCTCCTACGACTATCGCACCAGCTCCAGCCCCGACCGGGCCCGGCGTAAAGACCGTCAAGGCCTGCATTGAAGAGTGGCGAGCTGATAAGGTCGGCTTCCAAGCAAAGGGCGTCACGGAAAAGGCATACGTAGCAGCGTGTCGCGCCGGAACGGTAGCAGCGCCTTCGGTCGCTCCGCCCCCCGCGCCCACGACAACTGCCGCCCCACCTCCGCCAGCTCGGTCTCCTGCGCCAACCGCATCAAAGCCGGCCGAACCGCCGTACGGAACTACGCAAAGGGGACCGTCCACCGGATCTCCGTCCGGAGCTAGCCAATACGCGACAGAAGCTCAGGCAAAGGCTTCTTGTCTTGGGGACACTGTTGTTTGGGTGAACCTGCGATCCAAGATCTACCATTTCGCTGGCACTCATAACTATGGAAACACCAAGGACGGCGCATACATGTGTGAACGAGATACGGCTGCTCAAGGAATGCGCGCTGCAAAGAACGAAGAGCATCCATGAATCCAGCGGGGCAACACGCGTAGCGCGGTGTTGCCCCTCTCTTTTAGAGATCGGACGTTGGCGTGGTTCCGAGAAACAAGCCCTCACCTTCGCTCGATCCATCCCGGCTCTTAATGCAAGTTCTCGACCTCGTGACCTCGTCCTACGCCGAGCCGATTTTGGATGCTCCCTGTGGGTTCGGGAGAAACGCGCTGGCACTGGCCTTCCGTGGATACGACGTGATTGCGGTCGATAACGACGTTGCCCGTCTCAAGTCGCTTGAAGCATCCAATGCACTGCAAGCAACGCAATCAGGAAGGATCACTACGGTAAGGGCCAAAACTACCTTGAATTGCCAAAGCCAGGGGAAATTCCTCAAGCATTCGAAGATTTTGACGTGCTCCTCTGCAAAGAAAGACCGGTTGGGCCTCCTTTTGGGAGAAGGGTTGTGGTCCAGGCGCTTGCGCAAAAACGGGTGCGAAGACCCGATATTTAAGATCGGGGACAAATTCGCTGCTGCGAAACATTCGCTTTGATCGAAAGTTGGTATCGTTGATACTTGCAACCGCTGGCAAATGATGCTTCTTGTTAGACCACTAACATTTCAGCTGGGGGTCGTGCGATGTCCATCACTTCAAAGAAGATTCTTTCCCTTGGAACGGCGATCGCATCTTTGACCGGTACTCAAGTGCTGAGCACCGCAGCGCAGGCAGCCGCTGCGCCAACGGACGTAAATGCCAACACGGTCGGCACTGAGAACTCCGTTCCCCAACTGGAACCGAATGCGCACTACCGAGTGGGCGATGATCTGCTTGGCTTCGTGATGACTCAGCAGCCGGACGGAACGCTAGTTGCTCAGCATTCGTCGCATGCTTCCCACGCTTCCCACGCTTCTCACGCGTCTCATGCCTCAAGCCGCTACTGAGAAGCACGATCTACGAATTTCGATTGCTGTAGACTTTGATGCAGGTGTTCAGACATTGGATGCCTTGCAAGCGGCGGCATATCGTCTGATCGGAATTGCAACGTGCCGAATCGAGAAAATCGACGGTCGATTTATTTGCTATCTTGATGCTGAAGGTCGGCTTCCGCGACCTGCAGAAGAAGCGGAGAAATTGAGAACGCGATTTATTGATCTCGTTACGGACGAGAACTTAAGGGCTCGTCTGGCAGAAAAAACTAGCGGCGTTCGAAATGTACTGCTTGCGCTTGCATTTGGATCGTTGGCCGCCGACCAGGCTAACAAGTAATCCTTTGGCTTAGAATGGCCCGTTTTGTTGCTGCCAAAGCGTTCGGCTCGCCGAGTGGCGAACTCACGCTCTTGCCCTTCAACTTTGAGCGCACAGGAAACGCGCAGTTCTTAGTATCGAATATGGTGGGCGATTTCATCCGATTGACCGAGGATGAAATCAACAAGGTCATTGACCTTAAGCTTAATCCCGGAGACGGGTTATACGAAAAAGCCTATGCCGCTCACCTGATAACTGGCACCCAACAAAAGGCTCAGCAGCAGCTTCTCGCCCTGCGTCTTCGCAGTCGCATGTCATTCTTGCGGGAAATGACACCGCTTCACATGTTCGTCGTGACGTTGCGTTGCGAACATTCCTGCCCGTATTGTCAAGTTTCACGCCAAAGCACGGATCGCTCGCGCTTCGACATGAGTGAAGCGACGGCCCAGCGGGCGCTTGATATTGCCTTCGAGAGCAAGTCGTCCCGAATAAAGATTGAGTTCCAAGGGGGCGAGCCTCTTCTAAACTTTGACTTGATCCAGAAAATTGTTCACGCGGCCAAAGCGAAGTCAGCAACGACCGGCAAGAAGGCAGATTTTGTAATCGCGACGAATCTCGCGCTGCTCAATGATGAGATCTTGCGATACTGCAAGGACAACGAAGTCCTTCTATCAACGTCTCTCGACGGACCTCCAGATCTACACAACAAAAATCGCCCAAGACCTGGGGGCAATAGTTACGAATTGGCTGTCAATGGCATCCGCCGAGCGCAACAGGTCCTCGGGCGAGACCGGGTCGGCGCATTAATGACGACCACGGAATCAAGCCTCGATCGCGTCGACCAGATAATCGAAGAATACCTGAAATTGGGACTGGACGGGATCTTTCTTCGTCCGCTCTCGCCCTTCGGTTTTGCCGTTAAGACCAAGCAGTATCACCGCTACGATACGAAGCGGTGGCTTCGCTTCTTCGAGCGGGGTCTTCGACGCATTCTGGAGCTAAACCACCAAGGCACACCATTCCGCGAATTCTACTCCGCGCTGGTCGTTACCAGGATGCTGACTGACAAGCCAATTGGCTACGTTGATTTGCGAAGTCCAGCCGGAGCGGGAATTGGAGCTCTTGTCTACAACTATGATGGCTACGTCTATGCGTCTGATGAGGGGCGCATGTTAGCGGAGACGGGTGATAACGCCTTCAGACTTGGCCATGTTAACACTCACGACTACAGCTCGCTCGTCCTGTCCGACACTTTGATCGACACTATTTCAGCATCCCTAACCCAATGTGCCCCTGAGTGTTCCGACTGTGTGTTTGAGAGTCACTGCGGTGCAAACCCTGTGCATCACCACGCGACGCAGGGTGACATAGTAGGCATCAAGCCTCTCTCGGATTTCTGCGAGCGGCAGAAGGGCACCATGCGTCTGCTGCTGGATATGCTGGAGAACTCACCAAGGGACGCAGCGATCCTGCGCAGCTGGGCCAGCATATGATCCTTCCTTTGTATGGCACCGCCGTTCTCAATCACGGATTTGGGGCGGAATCTCCCCGGGTTGTTGCTCGCCTAAGATCCCTCGGAACGAATGAGCCTTCTGACGGGCATGATTTTTACGTAGTCAGATCGGACACCGAATTGGTTCGATCAATCGAAGAAAAGCGCAGCTCGATTTTTGTAATCAACGATGACGTAAGCCTTGCGGGCTCCGCCGTGAGCGCGTTTGATCGTGTCTTGTCCGTATCGGCCAAGTTTGAATATCTCCGGAGCGGAGACGTCGTTGGCGTTCACGTCCCGACTGGAAGATTTCGGACTCTTTTCCGGAGCAACTCCCGCCACAACTCTTTCCTGGTGACAGAGCGCTGTAACAACTACTGCCTAATGTGTTCGCAACCCCCAAAAGACGTGGACGACCGTTGGATCCTGGACGAGATAAGGGAAAGTTTGCCACTTCTGCCGAAAAGTACGCCCACCCTTACTTTTACGGGAGGAGAGCCGCTCTCTGACTGGGCTAGGTTTATCGATATCTTGGCCGATTGCCGTGATCTGCATCCAGACACTGCGATCCAGGTCCTTACAAATGGTCGCGCATTTGCAAGCTCCGAAATCGTGGATGCGTGGAAGGCCGTCAATCATCCAAGCCTTATCGCAGCAATCCCGGTGTATGCTTCCGTTGATTACATTCACGATTACGTGGTCCAAGCCAAAGGCGCCTTCGATGAAACGATACTGGGTATCCTGAAGCTTAAGGATAGGGGACAACGAGTAGAGGTGCGTGTGGTTTTACACGCACACACGGCGCCGACTATTGCTGAAACAAGCCGGTGGATTTCTCGCAATCTCCCATTTGTCGACCATGTGGCGCTCATGGGAATGGAAAACACGGGCTTCGCCATAGCCAATGAAAACTCCCTCTGGATTGATCCCATGGATTACCGAGAGAGTCTTTCTGAAGGCGTTCGCACTTTGGCGGACACCGGCATCAATGTTTCAATCTATAATCTTCCACGATGCGTGCTTGACGCTTCTATCTGGCCGTACGCGGTCCAGTCGATTTCGGATTGGAAAAACGGTTATGTTGAAGAATGTAGGAGATGCATTGAGAAGTCCAAGTGCAGCGGCTTATTCACCTCTGGCCGTCCGCGCCAAAGCCGTGGTATTCGGGCCATTCAATGAAATGCTGCCGAGATTTTGGCTGAGCTTTCTCGCTCCGTATTTTGCAATTTTAGTAGTTATCCCAGTTGCTAACGCCACAACGGTCTGTAGGTCCGATGAAGGTATCATCAATTGTAGCTCACCAACTGTGTCCTCCGCTGAGCTATCCAATCGTATGCGTAGATCTGCCAAACTGTTTGAGACAAACCTGTGCCGCGTGAAAGAACTATCTTCGTCCAATGATACGTGGGCTGCCGATCAAACCGATGAGATCGCGATCTATATACGGTATAGCTGCGATTACTCACAAAGCGAAACCAGCTCGTCGAACTCTCAACAAAATACAAGACTGAGATATGACGCCACAGCTAAGTATGAGTTTTTGTGTGCTCCTCGGCAATACAAGATGTTCGAAAGCGGGTTTGACCTTTATAGCAACGGCGCGCGAATGCATTGGGACAGTCAAGGATCGTCACGGCCAATTCCGTGGCACAAAGTGACTAGCGAAGAGAGGGATCGCCGATTAGTGCCGCTGTTTCATATTTGGTGTGAATAATCGATTGCGAGGAATCAGCTGGTGGCGAGTGGCCGACCCTCTCTAGTGGCTCACGTTCGGGAGAGCTAAACGATGGCATTGCTCCACATTCCACTCAACCAAATTGAAGAACAAGATATCATTGATCTCGTCGCAGCCAGGGCGCCGGAAACGAACATCATTGAGTACAAACGGGAGACCTACGGCAACGCCTTGCGGGACGACCTTGAGTTTCTGGCGGATGTATCGTCATTGGCGAACACCTCCGGCGGCGACCTCATTATTGGAATCGCCGCTACGCAAGGTATCCCTGGCGCACCTGTGCCATTAACGGGCGACGTCGACGCCGAGATTAATCGTCTCGAAAGCAGAGCCCGTGCCGGACTTCAACCGCGCATCTCCCTAGAATCTAGAGCAGTCTCGCTTCAAGGCGGGCACATCCTCGTTCTTCGAGTTGGCCGGAGTTATAATCCACCTCACCGTATCATCCGCGAGAATAGCAATCGATTCTGGGCACGATCTACAGCCGGTAAGTATGAACCGAACGTCGACCAACTGCGCGAACTGTTTACACTTGCCCCTCGAATTGCTGATCGGACGAGAGATTTCAGAGCGAGCCGGCTTGTTCGCCTCGCTTCATCTGATGCGCCGGTCACACTCATGCACAACGACATACTCGTCTTGCATGTTGTACCCTTTTCAGCATTTGACCGAGACACTCCGCTGCCGATGGCCGCACTTGAGCAGGATTACACGTCCTTTCATCCAATTGGATCAAGACAGTCACAGGCGCTTAAAATCAACTTCGATGGCTTTCTTACGATGTCGAATGGAAATCGCGCTGCGAATGTTGAGCGCGCGTATGTTCAACTGTTCCGAGGCGGAATTGTCGAGGCTGTTGATGGCCTGTATGTGCGGGCCAGCGGCCAACCGTTGATACCTGTTGTTGAGGTCGAACGAAGCATCACCGGACATGCCATGCGTTTGATGCGAAACCTAACAGCAATCGGTATCGAAGGGCCGTACGCTGTCCTTGCAAGTTTTCTTACAGCGGAGCGCGCCCGCTTCAACTTTGCCCATCCGGGCGATGTTGCGTGGTACGATCGAATGGGGTCCTACACCGACCGCCCCCAGTACGCCTTTAGCGAAGTGATTTTCGATGCTGCCCCCGCGGACATTCAAGTCTGCGCGCAAAGGATGAGGCCGCTTCTGAACCAACTCGCTCAGTCTGGCGGTCTGCCCGAGTCGGTGAGCTTCCGAAACGACGGGACTTTCATTATTGGACGATGAGACCCCATCAACTTTACTTCTGGACCGGTGGTTTCAACGCGTGTAACCGAAGCAGCGCGGAGTCCGCGTCGGGTCACAATCGGGCTCCCGCTGTTTGCGTCACCCAGGTCCGCGTACGGTCCTAAAGGGGGCGCCCCGTTGGAGATAGACCCGAAGTCGGTCTGTCGCCACTCGCGACAAGTTTGTAAGCGCTAAGCCGGCACCCTCGGTTCGACGTTAGATTAGATGTGCGAAGAAGCCTCCGGGTTGAACGGAGGTTTGGGATGGGATTGGACGGCAAAAAGGACGCCCATTTGGACAGCTCATCAGTTGGGTCAGGAGCAGTCAGCCGGCTTGAGGTGCTTGAGGGACCGTCCGGCCGTCGCGTGCGTTCTGAGGCCGAGCGGGCTCGGATCGTCGCCGAAAGTCTGCTGCCCGGCGCTCAGGTGGCGGAGGTGGCGCGCAAGCACGGGGCGACGCGCTGGCAAATTTACGATTGGCGACGACGCTTCCGACAGCGCGGCGAATTGCCGTCGAGCGAGGCACCGCAGCCGCCGTTCGCGCCGCTGGTCGTGGAGGGGCCGTTTGAGGAGCGTCACGTTCCGGCGGTCAAGCTCGAGATTGCGATTGGCGACGTCGTCGTGCGGACGGACGCGGCGATAGATGGGGAGCGGCTATCTCGAGTGATCCGCGCGGTGCGGGCGTCACGATGATTGTCCCCGGCGCCGAGCTGAAGATTTACATCGCGACGCGGCCCGTCGACTTCCGCTGTGG
>NZ_CAKZHY010000070.1 GCF_936928535.1 uncultured Bradyrhizobium sp.
CGCGGCGAGTACGGTTGTCATCGCCCGCGAAGGCGGGCGATCCAGTATTCCAGAGAAAGTTGTGATCGATCGAGAGGCCGCGGCGTACTGGATCACCCGGACAAGCCGGGCGATGACGGTGTGCTTGTGGTGATCGCGTGCGCCCTACTCCGGCCGCGCGGTTACGCCCCGTTGAGGAATTGGAGCGGGTCAACCGGGCTCGATCCCTTACGGATCTCGAAGTGGAGCTGCGGCGACGCCACCTCCCCGGATTGACCCGACTTGGCAATGACCTGACCGCGCTTGATGGTATCGCCGCGCTTCACCAGCAGCTCACTCGCATGGGCATATGCGGTAACGTAGCCATTGGAGTGCCGAACCAGGACCAGATTGCCGTAACCTTTCAGCTCGTTGCCGGAATAGGCGACAACGCCGTCTTCAGCCGCCTTGACCGGCGTCCCCTCGGGCACAGCGACGTTGATGCCGTCATTGGACTTGCCGTTGGTCTTAGCGCCGTAGCTCGTGATCACCTTGCCGCGCACCGGCCAGCGGAAGGTCGGCAGCGAGCTGGTGGTTTCGGCCGGCTTCGCGGGGGCCTCGGCCGCGGACTTCTCTTCGATATTGGTGGTGGCCTGAGCCAGACGCGCGCTCTGCGCGGGCTGGGCAACAGCGGCCATCTTGGTGTTGGGTACTGGTGCGGCCGCAACCGGCTGCAACGCAGCCGCCACGGGAGCCGCAGCGACGGGCGCCGGAGCCAGCGGAGCGGCAACCGCCGCAGTCTTGGCACCCGGCACGGTCAGCTTGGTGCCGAGCTTGAGCTTCGCCGACGGATCGAGACCATTGGCATGGGCAAGCTCAGCCGCGGAGATATGGTTCTTGCGTGCGATGCTGGCGAGCGTGTCGCCGTGATTGACGAAGTGGAAGCTCGACGGCGCGGCGACGGCCGCAACCGGCTTCGGCGCCATCGCGGGAGCCGCGGCAACGGGAGCCATTGCCGGTGCCGGAGCAGCAGCCACAGCACCCGGATGCGGGATGATCAGCTGCTGGCCGGGCGAAAGCGCACGCGGGCCTTTGTAGCCGTTGGCGGCGAGGATCGCCTGTGGCGTCACGTGATAGCGCTTGGCGAGCACATCGAGCGTGTCGCTGGTGCCGACGATGACCTTGGTCCCGCCAGCCGGCTGGGCAGCCACGACGGATCGCTGCGGCACGGTGCCGGTGGCTTCGAGACGCGGCTGAGCCGGCGGTGCATAGGACCCGAGTCCGCGCCCGCCTCCAGAGACGCCTCCACCCGCTGCAACCGGGTAGGATTGCGGCGCTGCGACTGCCGGCGGCGGCAGCGCCTGGGACTGATAATAGCCCGACTGGGTCTGCGGCCGCGCATATTGCGGCAGCTCTCGCTGCGGCGGCGGGGCCTGCTGCACAGAACCGGTCGATTCAAAGGGGTTGGAGAAGTTCGACTGGGACAGCCGCGACGACATGTCGGCACTGCACCCTGCGAAACTGAAGGAAATCAGCGCCAGCACCGCGACCTGCGGTACGCGGCGCGAGTAAAGCAACTCGGCGACAACAGACATGGTTACTCACTCGTACGCAACAGAACTGGTCTTTTAAGTAAACACGCGCCGAGTAAATAACGGCTTAACCCTCCCAATAAGATGTTGGATGCACTGCCGATCCGGAGTTCTACAGCTCCCGCGCCACGCCGGGCAGCGCCGGCACGAAACGCACCTCCACGAGTTCCTTGCGTTCGATCCCGGTCTCGCTGCGGCTGAGCCGCGTCAGCGTCTGTACTCCCTGATGCGGCCCGACGGGCGCGATCAGGATGCCGCCAACCTCGAGCCGGTCGACCAGGTTCTGCGGAATCTGCTCCACCGCGGCCGTGACGATGATGCGGTCGAACGGACCGATGTTCGGCGGAAGGTTCAGGCCGTCGCCGAGCATCACCTCGACATTGTGACAGTCGAGCTTTTCGAGCCTGGCGCGTGCGGCATCCGCGAGCTTGCGGTAACGCTCAACCGTCAGCACCTCGCCCGCCAGCTTGGACAGCACCGCAGCCTGATAGCCGGAGCCGGTGCCGATCTCGAGCACGCGGTGCTGCTTCTGGAGCTGGAGCTGCTCGGTCATATAGGCGACGACAAAGGGCTGGCTGATGGTCTGCCCGCAGGCAATCGGCAGCGCGCTGTCGCGATAAGCGCCGTCGCGATCGGAGGCCTCGACAAAGAGCTCGCGCGGCACCTCCTCCATGGTCCGCAACACGGTCTGATCGCTGATGCCGCGACGTCTCAGCGTGAGCTGAAACATCATTTTTTCCGGCGGGGGCTGATTGGAGATCATCACTGCTTATGTCACCTCATCCGGTCCCGGATCTATGGTTTTTGCGCCAATGTCCGGAGCCAGAATCTTGTTCCTGCTTAGGAACCCATGATAGCCTTTCGGGCTTAGGGTTTGACCATAAATCGGCTTGCAGCCGACGAGCTACCACGGCCATTTTCCAGCACCGGTTGGCCGAAACGCGCATTGCGTCGATTCGTGTTATCTGCGAACGTTTTCGGGAATGGGCAAGGACTCAACGACAATGACCGCGACAGGGCTTTCCGGCCGCTCTGTATTCCTCGTCGAGGACGAGGTGATGATCCGCATGATGGTTGCCGATATGCTGGAGGAGCTCGGCTACAAGGTCGCAGCCGAAGCCGGCGACATCACCGAGGCGATGCGGCTCGCCCAGGCCACCGAGTTCGACATCGCCATCCTCGACGTCAACGTCAACGGCAAGGTGATCTCGCCGGTCGCCGACGTCATCAAGGCCAAAGGCTGCCCCTTCATCTTCGCGACCGGCTATGGCTCCTCGGGTCTGCCGGAGCAATATCGCGACCGCCCCGCGCTTCAGAAGCCGTTTCAGCTCGACGCGCTCGGCAAGACCATCGAAGCCGCGCTTCGCGGCGGCTAGCCGCCGCTTCCAAACCGCCTTTACTTCAGCGTCGCGCTCAGTTCTTCCGAAAACGCTTCATTGGTGCGGTCGAGCCGCAGCGGGGTGACCGAGACGAAGCGCTCGCGCAGCGCCGCGAGATCGGTGCCTTCGGCCGGCGTGTCCATCATCGCCGCGCGCTCGAAACCGATCCAGAAATAGGGATTGTTCCGCCCGTCCCTGCGCTCGTCGATCCTGAGGAAGCCGAGATTGCGCTTGCCCTGCCGCGTGACGCGAATGCCGAGCACGTCTTCCGGCGCACAGGACGGGAAGTTGACGTTGATGACGGTGTCCTTGGGGATGCCCGCCTTGATCACCTTGCGCAGAATGTCGGGACCGAATTTGAGTGCCGTGTCCCATGGCGGCCGCTCACGCGTCTCGACGCTGAATTCCTGCGACAGCGCGAATGACGGGATGCCCAGAATGGTGCCTTCGAGTGCGCCGGCGATAGTGCCGGAATAGACCACGTCCTCGGCAACGTTGCGGCCCTTGTTGACGCCGGAGAGCACGACATCAGGGAGCTTCGCGCCGAGGATGTGACGCGCGCCCATGATGACGCAGTCGGTCGGGGTGCCGCGCACGGCAAAGTGCCGCTCGCCGACCTCACGCAGACGCAACGGATCGTTCAGCGACAGCGAATGCGACACGCCGGACTGATCGAGCTCGGGCGCCACCACCCAGACATCGTCCGACAGCGCGCGTGCGATCTCCTCTACGACCTTGAGGCCGGGAGCATGGATGCCGTCGTCATTGGTGCAGAGAATGCGCATGCCGCTGGTCGATTCCTGAGCTGGGGTCAGGCCGTCTTATCCGGCCAGGCTTGATCAAGCAAACCGGCTTCGACGCAGACCTCCCCCCTGATTCCCGCCGGCTGCCGCAGCGCAGCATTACCCCGTCAGCTCTAGCGGCGGACCCGCCATTGCGGCAGGAAGCGCGCCAGCCTGCCCTCTGCACGCAATTGCATCGCCGGTACGACGGGACTCGCGGCGGGCGATGTTTCAATCACGCCAAGCGCCTTGAGTTGGGCGATGAGCGGCTCCGCCACTGGCATCTGCGGATAACGATCGCGCGCCAGCGTCACTGCTTTGTCAAAATCCTCGACGTTGACCCCGGCCTTAGCCCTGCGGCCCTGAATGAGCGCGTCGTCCCACAGCCGCGCAATGTCGATATCAAGCACGCCGCGCAAACGCTGATCAACGGCCTGAATGCCGGCACCGGTCACCGCCCATTGTCGGCCGATCCAGAAGATATCGCGGTGCAAGGCCATGGACGGTCGGTTCGCGTTCGCGGGCAGCCGTCAGGATAGCCGGCCGCCCGATCTTCGCAACCAAACGTTTCTGATGCAATATCAAGCAACGCGCTTCATTCTTGCCTGACGCGTGTTCTTGACGCGAACTTTGCTCGAAAGCGCTTTACTCGCGCGCGACCACCTTCAACCCGCCCATATAGGGCTGGAGCACGCTGGGGACCGCGATCGAGCCGTCCTCCTGCTGATAGGTCTCCATGACGGCGATCAACGCGCGGCCAACGGCGGTGCCGGAGCCGTTCAGTGTGTGCACGAAGCGCGGCTTGCCGTCGGGCCCGCGCGAGCGCGCATCCATGCGCCGCGCCTGGAAGTCGCCGCAGACCGAGCAGCTCGAGATCTCGCGGAACATGCCGCCCTCGCCCTGCCCTGGCATCCACACTTCGATGTCATAGGTTTTTTGCGACGAAAAACCCATATCTCCTGCGCAGAGCGTCATCACGCGATAATGCAGGTCGAGCTTCTGCAACACCTGCTCGGCGCAGGACAGCATCCGCTCGAGCTCGTCCTTGCTGGTCTCAGGCGTGGTGATCGAGACCAGCTCGACCTTGGTAAACTGATGCTGGCGGATCATGCCGCGGGTGTCGCGTCCAGCCGCGCCCGCCTCGGCGCGGAAGCACGGTGTCAGCGCGGTGAGGCGCATCGGCAGTTGCTTCTCATCGAGGATGGATTCACGGGCGAGATTGGTGAGCGAAACTTCTGCCGTCGGGATCAGACCGAGGCGCTCGGTCTTCAGCCGCTCGTGATCGGGCTCTGCCAGCAGCTCGCCCTTGATCGCCCAGAACTGATCGTCCTCGAATTTCGGCAACTGCCCCGTGCCGAACATCACTTCGTTACGCACGAGCAGCGGCGGATTGATCTCGGTGTAACCGTGCTCGGTGGTGTGCAGGTCGAGCATGAACTGGCCGATCGCGCGCTCGAGACGCGCGAGCCCCTTCTTCAGCACGACGAAGCGCGCGCCGGACAGTTTAGCCGCCGCCTCGAAATCCATGTAGCCGAGCGCGGTGCCGAGGTCGTCGTGCAGCTTCGGCGTAAAGCCGTAGTTGCGCCCGGCGCCGAACACGTGGTGCTGGACGTTGCCGTGCTCGTCGACGCCATCGGGCACTTCATCAAGCGGAATGTTCGGGATCGCGGAAAGTTCTTTGCCCAGCTCCTCGTCGGCGGCCTTCGCGGCGGCCTCGAGCTCAGGCATCGTGGTCTTGAGCTCGGCGACCTCGGCCATCAACTTGGCCGCACGCGGCTCGTCCTTCGCCTTCTTGGCGTCGCCAATTTCCTTGGACGCAGCGTTGCGGCGCGCCTGCGCCTGCTCCGAAGCCAGGATCGAGGCCCGCCGCCTCTCGTCGATCGCGAGCAGCGACGCCGACAATGGCTTCAGGCCGCGCCGGGCGAGGCCGGCGTCGAAGGCTTGCGGATTGTCGCGGATCGATTTGATGTCGTGCATGGCTGTCTTCCCGTCATGGCCGGGTTTATCCCGGCCATCCACGTATCTGCCGCCTTAGATCAAGTCGTGGATGCCCGGGTCAAGCCCGGGCATGACGAATCATCGGCAGTGCAGCGGTATGATAGAGCGAAAGTGCCCTACTCCGCCGGATTGGCCGGCGTCGACACGTCCGTGCCTGTGGAGGCTTGCGAGGCGGCCGCCTTCTTCTCCACCATCGACACCGCGATGATTGAGCCCTCATAGAGCGCCAGCAAGGGCACCGCGAGCGAGCACTGGCTGAGGATGTCAGGCGGCGTCAGCACGGCTGCGATGATGAAAGCGAGCACGATGAAATAGCGCCGCTTCTCGCGCAGCATCTTTGACGTAATGATGCCGATCCGCCCGAGCAGCGTCAGGATCACCGGAAGCTGGAAAGCGATGCCGAAGGCGAAAATCAGCGACATCATCAGCGACAGATATTCGCCGACCTTGGGCAAGAGCTGGATCTGCGCGGTCTCGGCACCGCCCATCTGCTGCATGCCGAGCGAGAAGCGCACCAGCATCGGCAGCACGACGAAATAAACCAGCATCGCACCCAGCACGAAGAAGAACGGGGTCGCGACCAGATACGGCAGGAAAGCCTGCTTCTCATTCTTGTACAGCCCCGGCGCGACGAACTTATAGATCTGTGTGGCGACGATCGGGAACGAGATGAAGCCGGCGCCGAACAACGCGAGCTTGAGCTGGGTGATGAAATATTCCAGCAGCGCCGTGTAGATGAATTTCGAATTTTCGGCGCCTGCGACCCACACGAACGGCCAGACCAGCACGTTGTAGATCTGCTTGGCGAAGAAGAAGCAGAAGATGAAGGCCACGCCGAAGCCGAGCAGCGCCTTGATCAGCCGCGAGCGCAGCTCGATCAGGTGGTCCATCAGCGGGGCTTTGCTGGCCTCGATATCGGCGTCGCTCATGACGCTTTGGCGTCCTTGATCGCCTCGGATGGCGCCGTGTCCTGCGCGACGGTCTCTTGTGTGACCGGAGCCGGTTCGACCTCTCGCATGATGGCGAGGGGCTCATTCACCGCCGCATGTACCTCAGCTTCGACAAAGGTCTCGGGCGTCGGAGTTTCTGGTGTCGTCGGCGTGGCCGGCGGTTCGACAGCAGCGGCGGCTGCCGGCGTCTCGGCCGGCTTGTCGAGCGCATCGACGCGCAGCGCATCGCTGACGTCTTTCTGCAGCGAGGTCATCAGACCGCCGCTGGTGAAGCCGGAGGCAGCTTCCTTGACCTCGTCAAAGCTCTTCTTGAGGTCGGCCATCTCGGCCTCGCGCATGGCTTCCTGGAACTGGCCCTGGAATTCGGCGGCCATCTTGCGGGCCTTGCCCATCCACTGGCCGACCATACGCAGTACGCCCGGCAGCTCTTTCGGGCCAATGGCGACCAAGGCCACGACCCCGATCAGAACCAGCTCACTCCAGCCGATGTCGAACATGACGTCTTCCGTTCACGCGAAACCACGATCGGACCAATCCCTCACGCGCAGGATCGGGTCCGTTTCCCGCGTCTCGCGTGCTCCTGGCTCAGACGGCCTTGCTGCCGACGTCGGATCGCGCTGCGGTCGGCGCAGCGTTGTGCTCGATGGACTTCGAGGGCTCCTGCTTCTCAGCGGGCTTGTCGTCGTCCTGCATGCCCTTCTTGAAGGCCTTGATGCCCTGCGCCACGTCGCCCATCAGATCCGAAATCTTGCCACGGCCAAACAGCAGCAGGACCACTGCGATCACCAAGATCCAGTGCCAAATGCTAAGTGAACCCATCCTGCAACCCTCCAAACGCGCATGGCCGGGACCCGGCCGATCTTGACCGGAACGTAGGCTTCGCAAGGCCCAAAAACAAGGACCAAGGCAGCGCCAATTCGCTGTTGGCGCTACGTAATCTTGCTAGTGTTAACTGGTCGCAGGCGGCCCGTAGAATGCCGGAGGATCACTCCTCGCTGCCGCCCTCACCGTCCTCATTGCCACCTTCCGGCGGCGTCTCCGGCTCGACCGCAGGCGCCAGGGCCAGATCGAGCTCCTCACCCGGTTCCAGTGGATCCTCGTCCTCACGCAGCGCCGGATCATCCGACGGCGTCGGCACGCTGAATCCGGTCGGCAGGCGCGAATCCAGCAGGCCCGTGCCCTTCAGCTCCTCCAGACCCGGCAGGTCGCCGAGCTGTTCCAGGGTGAACTGCGACAGGAAGTCCTCTGTGGTTCCAAAGGTCAACGGCCGGCCGGGGGTCTTGCGGCGGCCACGCGGCTTGATCCAACCAGTCTCCAGCAGCACGTCGAGCGTGCCCTTCGAAGTGACGACGCCGCGGATCTCTTCGATCTCGGCACGCGTCACCGGCTGGTGATAGGCGATGATCGCCAGCACCTCGATAGCCGCGCGCGACAGGCGCTTGGTCTCGGTGCTCTCGCGTGTCATTAGCCAGGCGAGATCCCCGGCGGTGCGGAACGTCCATTTGTTGGCAACCCGCACGAGGTTCACACCGCGCAAGGCATAGTCGGCCTGGAGCTGTTCGAGCGCCGCCTTGACGTCAACGCCCTCGGGCATGCGCTTGGCCAGCGTCGCGGTGTCCAGTGGTTCATTCGAGGCGAACAGCAGCGCTTCCAGCAGCCGCAATTCTTCGGGACGTGCCTGGGGTTCGTTTTCCATCGGCTCGGCCTCTTCTACCCGCACTTCAGCCAGGCTTGCCATGGCAGCTTCTCCTTCTTGCACTTAACCGACCGGCGCATCGGGCGCAGAAGCTGCGTCCACGATCGGTTTCCCGCGCCCCTTTCGGAAATAAATGGGCGCAAACGCCTCTTTCTGGTTCAGCTCGAGCTGCCCCTCACGCACGAGCTCGAGCGCGGCGGCGAAGCTCGACGCGAACACCGTCGCACGCTGGGTCGGATCCGCGACGTGACGGACCAGGAAATCGTCGAGCACGCCCCAGTCGTCCTGCTCGGTGATGCTGCCGACCAGCCGCTCCAGCGTGGCGCGCGCCTCGGCGAGCGACCACACCGTGCGCTTGGCCAGATGCACGCTCGCCAGCACGCGCGACTGGCGCTGCGAGGCGTAGGCCGTCAGCAAATCGTACAGCGTCGCGGTGTATTTCGGATGCTTGATCTCGGCGATCCGCTCGGGCTCGCCGCGCGGAAAAACGTCACGCAGCAATTGCGCCCGGTTCATCAGCCGATTGGCGGCTTCGCGAATGGCTTCGAGACGGCGCAGACGGTTCGCAAGCGCGGTCGCCATCTGCTCGGCGCTCGGACCTTCCGCGCTCGGCGGCTCCGGCAGCAGCAGGCGCGACTTCAGGAAGGCGAGCCAGGCCGCCATCACGAGATAATCGGCGGCCAGCTCGAGGCGGATCTTACGCGCCGCTTCGATGAAGTGCAGGTATTGGTCGGCCAGCGCCAGGATCGAGATCTTGGCGAGGTCCACCTTCTGTTGCCGCGCCAGCGCGAGCAGCAGATCGAGCGGACCTTCATAGCCCTCGACGTCCACCACCAGCGCGGGCTCGCCCTCGGCGAGCTCTGCGGGCCGGCCGGTCTCAAACGATAAAATTTCTGCGGTCATGCGGATGCCGTGTTTGCGGTCAATGCGTCCAGTTGCGCATTGTCGTTGCTGTGACGCGGCGCGTCAGCCGCGAGCCTGGCGCGATGTCGTTCGCCCCCGCTCCCCACCAGCGTCTTCATCGGCACGTCATTACTCATAAACAAACCCTGGAACCCGATTGCGCTGCGAATCACCTGAGCAATCATTGTCGCAGAAGTCGGCACTGGATGGACCGGCCTGGCAGCGCCATCCACGGGAATGCTGCGACCGGCAGCATCAGCCTCATCGGGCTGCCGCGCGTTCAATTCCCTAATATTAACCGTAGCTTGGAACGAAATATCAAAGCTGGACCTGAAGGGAATGAAGTCCCACGCGCCTTCGGCACGGACAAACGCCCGCTCAGCGGCGGTCAGTACCGTTCCGGATACGCCGGTAATGAAGGCCCGCGTGCTCATGGGGCCGATTAACCCTGCCCCTGGAGGGGGTCAAGGAAACGGCCTTTAATTCCTCTGGACGAAGCAGGACGGCAGGCCCGCCGATTTCAGACTGTTGCAGGCCTGCACCGCTTCGTCGGCCGAGGCATACGGACCGGCGAAGGCGCGGTAAACGATGCCCTTGCCCTTGTCGGTCAGGTCGACCCGCTTGATCACCGGCGAGCGGGAGCCCAGCACGCTGCCATATTTACTCTGGAGCACGCGGTAGGACGCAGCGGCGCTATCCTCGCTCTGTTGCGAAGACACCTGCACGACATAGCCGCCGCCGCTGGGTGCGGGTGCAATATGCGTCGGCGTGGTCGCGGCCATGCGCTGCGCAGGCTCGGCCTGCGGCGCCAGCGAGAGCGGCTGGTTGGCACTGGCATTGGCTGACGTCGGAGGTGTGCGGGGCGCGGCCGGTGCGGCCACCGGCTTCGGCGCAGCCGACGGCTTAGGCGGCGCGGTGCCTTGTGGCACGGCGCTATCCGTCTGGTCGCCCTTCACAGCGACGGTCTTGACCGAGCGCGGCGCGCTGTTCGGCATCGTCCCGTTGCTCGGGACCGGGCCGGCATTCGGCGGCGGAACGGTCGATGGCGATACGCTCGCGACCGACGGCGGGTTGGCATTCTGGTTCAGCGCCGGAAACACCACGCGGGGACCGGCTGCCTTGGCATTGACGTCGACCGGGGCTTCCTCGCGCGGCACGATCTTCTCGCTGCCATCGCCGCTCGCCATGCGATCGGGCACCTTGGCCGAGGAGTCGGACGGTGCCGGCACGATCTTGGTCGGCGTATTGTCCGCCTTGATGACCGGCGGCTCGCCGCTGGGGGGAGCCGATATAGGTCTTGTAGGCGAAGGCCGCGCCGGTTCCGACCACGGCGAGCGCGAGGATCGCCGCGATCGTCATCATGCCGCCGCGCGATTTCCTGGGTTCGTCGAGGTCAGCCTCGGGATAGTCGCTCTGGAATGCGTAAGGGTCGTCCGGATAGGCCGGCTCACGCTGAAAATCCTGCTCGCCCGACTCGAGCCTCCCGTAGAGCGCGTCGTCGTAGCGCGCCGGATCAGGCTGCTCGTACGGCGCCTCATAGGCTTGATGCTGGTCCGGCTCCTGACGGTAAGCCTGTTCCTGGTAAGCCTGATCCTGATAGGACGGCTGCGGCTGATGATACTGCGGCTCGGGCGCGGCCGGCTGGGCCGAATAGCGATGCAGCGGATGAATGGGATTCACGGCCACAGGATAGTCAGGCTCCGCCGCCGGCTGCGGCTGCACATTGGCGCGGCGCATCCATGAGGGCGGCCCTGGCTGAGCCGGCGGTGCCGGCTCGGCATAGTCCTGCTGATCGTCCTCAGGATAATCGTCGTGCTGATAGCTCTGCGTCGGTGCCGGCGCCGCGGCTGGCCGCGCACCTGGGCGGCCCTGCGCTGCGAACGGATCGGTCTGTCCGATCAAGCGCGCGAGTTCGGCCAAGGGATCGCTGTCCGCCCTCCCATGCTGATCGGCGCCGCGATCATAGTCATCTGAGGGAAACGGTCTGTCGTGATATCGATCGGCCATCGTGATGATGCGTCCCTTCGGGAAAGCCGCGCGCCCCTCGACCAAGGCGCAGCTTTCGACCCACAAGGCTTTCAACCAAGTCTAAGCGATCCGGCTTCTGCCGGTACCCCCAATATTCCCCTTAAGTAGTTCGCCCCAAACTACCGCATCTCGTCCGGAGCATGGACGCCGAGGATGGCGAGGCCCGATGCCAGGACAGAGACGACGCCCTGGACCATGGCCAGTCGCGCCTTTGTTAGAACTGCATCATTATTGATAATGAAGCGTAAATAGGGCAAATCGCGCCCCTTCGTCCAAAGTGCGTGAAATTCGCTCGCTAAGTCATAGAGATAAAAGGCAATCCGGTGCGGCTCATGGGCCGCAGCAGCCGCTTCCAGCATCCGCGGATAAATTGCGAGGCGCTTGAGAAGATCGAGCTCGACAGGGTCTGACAGCCGTTCCAGGGCCGACTCACTGAGCCAGGCAATCCGCTTGTCGGTATCATCAGGCAGGTCCGGGAACACCTCCGCGCGGGCGTTGCGGAAGATCGAGTGGCCGCGGGCGTGGCCGTACTGGACGTAGAACACCGGGTTGTCGCGCGACTGCTCGATGACCTTGGCGAGGTCGAAATCCAGCACCGCGTCGTTCTTGCGGTAGAGCATCATGAAGCGGACGGCGTCCTGGCCGACCTCATCCACCACATCACGAAGCGTGACGAAGTTGCCGGCGCGCTTGCCCATTTTGACGGGCTCGCCGTTGCGCAGTAACTTCACGAGCTGGACGATCTTGACGTCGAGCTCACCCTTGCCCGATGTCGTCGCCTTCACCGCCGCCTGCATGCGCTTGATGTAGCCGCCATGATCGGCGCCCCAGACGTCGATCATCTCCGCAAAACCACGGTCGAACTTGTTCTTGTGGTAGGCGATGTCGGAGGCGAAGTAGGTGTAGGAATTGTCCGACTTGATCAGCGGACGATCGACGTCGTCGCCGTAGGCGGTTGCCTTGAACAGCAGCTGCTCGCGGTCTTCCCAATCCTCGACCGGCGCCCCCTTCGGCGGCGGCAGGCGGCCTTCATAGATGTCGCCCTTGGCCTTCAGGAAATCGATGGTCTCGGCAACCTTGTTGTTGCCGGTCTCGATCAGCGATCGCTCCGAGAAGAACACGTCGTGGCGGATGTTCAGAGCGGCGAGATCGTCCCTGATCTCGTCCATCATCATCGCAATTGCCTTTGCGCGCACGGTCGGCAGCCATTCGGCCTCGCTCATCGCGCGCAGCTTTTCGCCGTACTCTTTCGCCAGAGCCTGCCCGACCGGCTTGAGGTAGTCGCCGGGATAGAAGCCCTCCGGGATCGCGCCGATGTCCTCGCCGAGCGCTTCGCGATACCTGAGGAACGCGGAGCGCGCGAGCACGTCGACCTGCGCACCGGCGTCGTTGATGTAATATTCGCGGGTGACGTCGTGGCCGCCGAACTGCAGCAGGCTCGCCAGCGCATCGCCGAACACGGCGCCGCGGCAATGGCCGACATGCATCGGTCCGGTCGGGTTGGCCGAGACATATTCGACATTGACCTTGGAGCCGCCGCGGACGCGGCCGTAGTCCGTCCCCTCACGCAGCACCGTCCGCAGCGCCTCGGCCCAGGCGGCGGGCTTGAGCGTCAGGTTGATGAAGCCGGGACCGGCGACGTCGACCTTGGCGATCAGCGCATCGGCGCGGAGCTTCTCGGCGATCTGCTCGGCGAGATCGCGGGGCTTTGCCTTTGCCTCTTTCGCAAGCACCATCGCGGCGTTGGTCGCCATGTCGCCGTGGGAGGCATCGCGCGGCGGCTCGACCACCACGCGCCCAAAATCGATGCCCTCGGGCCAGTTGGCTTCCGCCGCGAGCGCGCGGCAGGCGGCGTGCACGCGTGCGAGCACGTCGGCGAACAGATGCGGGCTTGAGGATGTGTCGGGCATGGCCGCCGCCTAACGCAAATCCGGGGTCGAGTCAAAGAGCCGCTGGTGCTCGGTCAGGGCGAAACGGTCGGTCATTCCGGCAATGAAATTGCCGATCCGGCGGGCCCGATCGCCCTCACTGTCCGCCTCCGCCCCCACCAGCCATTCCGGCGGCAAGTCGGCCGGCGACGCCAGATATTTGGCGAACAGGTCGAACAGGATCTGCTCCGCCTCCCCCATCACCCGCATCACGCGCTTGTGGCGGTACATGTGCCCGTAGAGGAAGCGCTTGATGGCGGCCTCCTCCTCGGCGACGTCGGGCGGGAACGCGATCAGCGCCCGGCTCTGCTGGCGGACGTCCTGGGCTGATTGCGGCCGGAGCTCGGCAATGTTCTTCTGGGCCTCCGCGAACACGGCGCCGATCAGATGGGAGATCAGCTCGCGCACCAGCTCCGCCCCGCGCCTGAGGTCTTCGAGGTCGGGGTAATGCGCCGAGGTCTCGGCGATGATCTCCGCCGTGAGCGGCATCACCTTGAGGTCGTCGAGGTGGAACAGGCCGGCGCGCAGGCCGTCATCGATGTCGTGGGCGTCGTAGGCGATGTCGTCGGCGATCGCTGCGACCTGGGCTTCGAGCGAAGCAAAACTCCAGAGCTCCAGATCGTAGGTCTTGATGTAGTCGGCGATGCCGACGGGAATGCCATGCTCGCGATAGCGGCCAACCGGCGCGCCGCTGCGGTCGGTCAGCGGGCCGTTGTGCTTGACGATGCCCTCGAGCGATTCCCAGGTCAGGTTCAGCCCGTCGAATTCAGGGTAGCGATGTTCCAGCGAGCCGACGACCCGGAGCGCCTGGGCATTGTGGTCGAAGCCGCCAAAATCCTTCAGGCAGGCATCCAGCGCCCGTTCGCCGGCATGGCCGAACGGTGGATGGCCGAGATCATGAGCGAGCGCCAGGGTCTCGGTGAGGTCCTCGTCGAGCCCCAGCTGCCGGGCCAGCGCGCGGGCGATCTGGGCCACCTCCAGCGAATGGGTCAGCCGGGTCCGGTAGTGGTCGCCCTCATGGAACACGAACACCTGGGTCTTGTACTTCAGGCGGCGGAACGCGGTCGAATGGATCACCCGGTCGCAATCCCTGCGGAACGGGCTGCGGGTCCGGCTCGGCGGCTCGGCGACCAGCCGGCCGCGGCTGCGATCGGGGTCGCAGGCATAGGGCGCGCGGGGGGCTGCCATTCCGACGGACACGGCGAATTTAGTCCCTATCCATTTGATTCTGCGTATGGTGGCACTTAACTATGCCGGACGCGGGATACCAAATGAATTGGCTATGACGCGCCGGACTATCGGAGACCTGCAATGACGACTGCCGTGACCATCAGTGACCGTGCCGCCCGCCGGATCGGGGAGATCCTCAGGGGTGAAGGCACAGGCGCGATGCTGCGCATCTCGGTCGAGGGCGGCGGCTGCTCCGGCTTCCAGTACAAGTTCGACATCGACCGCGACCGCACCGACGACGATCTCGTGATCGAGCAGGACAACGCGGTGGTGCTGGTCGATTCCGCCTCGCAGCCCTTCCTGGCGGGCTCGCAGGTCGATTTCGTCGACGACCTGATCGGCGCCTCGTTCCGCGTCAACAATCCCAACGCGACGGCGTCCTGCGGCTGCGGCACCAGCTTCTCGATCTAGCCCCAAACGGAAATCTGCAAAACAACCCCATGCACAGTAGCGGGGACGCCCAGCGGCGCGACGAACTTCGATTTTTTCGAAAATGAGTTGAGGCGTCGGGCAAAACAGTGGTAAGGTGTCATCATCGCGAGGTCCCCAAGTCGGGGAGCTCGACAGCATAAGCGATCGCGAGTTCGATACAGCCTAAGTGGTGATTGCCGCGACGCCGTTGCGGATGGCGAACCCACCATAAGCTGTCAGGTGTGAGTGGTGACGTCATCCCACTCCTCACCGTCGTATCTGATAAGCCAGTTCAAAGCGTAGTGTCTTTCTTGCGTCACGCCAGGATCGAGACCTGCGGGTACTTGCTGCCCCTTCATGCGGGCATTCCTGACAGCCCAGTGATACCTGTAGATCAGATCGGCCTGATCAAGAATATCGCCGATCGGACGAAGTTCGGAATCTTCGATAAACTGAGAGGTTGTCCTTTCGGCCATTGTCTTTGCGGCGAATTCCACATCGCAAATCTGAGATGGCTTGCCCAATTCAGCCACGAAGCCGAGTGCCCAAAGCAGAACCCAGGCGGCTTCGTGCCTCCAGGTGAATTGAATCCGGTCGTGCTCCGACGGGGACTGGTCGCGCACAAAGGCGAGTTCATTGGGAGTCAGATGTGGCCGAAGGTCGTATGACTCTAGAAGCCCTTCAGCCAATTCCTCCGGAAGTCCTTCGCCCTTTGCAGCAACGAAAAGGACACAAAGAGCGCGCAGCGCGACTTCTTCTTGAGACCGTTTCAGCGCCTCGGCCGCGCTCTCGATAACAGGCAATTGAGCGAAGAAAGGTACGCCCTCAGCGCGGAGTATCCCTTCTGACCTGAGCTTCCTGTCGATAGCTTCCGCGGACACGCCCTCATACATCGCCCCAGCCCCAAAATGTCTTGCCAACTTGGCAGCAGCATCAGGCCTTTCTACAACCAAAGATCGCGCGTGACCATCGCGTTCAACACGCTACCGGAGGTCGCCTAGTCTAGTGGACGCATCAAGGCGATGGGTGCAATAGCCTGATGATGAGCTGAAGCAGGGTGTCCGCGCATCGATCCGGAAGATGCGTCGGGCAAAACAGGGGTAAGGTGTGATCATCGCAAAATCCCACCGGGGAGCTCGACGGCACACGCGCTCGGCGGCCGTGGCGCGCCGTTCTGGTGGGATCGCCACCACCCCCATTCCTCACTATCGACGAAACGGGCTCACGGCGACGCCGGCGCGATCGATGCGCACGAGGCTCTGCGGCGGAATGCAGTCCCAGTCGGTGCTGGCGTCGTCAATCGGCTCGGACACGAGGAGCGCACCGGGCCCGCGCGTGTTGAGGTAGAGCGTCGGCGGGCGCAAATCGCTTGCATAGCGGATCGCGTAGAGCCTTTCGCCGTCGGACATCGCGGCGGTGAAGCGCAATGGTTCATTGACCGCGCTCGCTGCCATCTGCCGCTCGATCAGGTCGATGACCCCCGCGAACGCGCCCTCGGGATCGGACGCGAAGCCGAATGCCAGCAGGAGAAGGAAGATCACTTCGCTGTCGGTCGTGCCATGGCGACTGGAATAGTGGTCATCCGGAATATGCCCTTCCAGGGCGCGGCGCACGCGTTGCCAGCCGCCGATCTGACCATTGTGCATGAACAGGTGACGATCCGCCGCGAAGGGATGGCAATTGGTGCGGATGGTCGCGGTGCCGGTCGCCGCACGCACATGCGCGAGAAACAGCGAGGAGCGGATCTGGTGCGCGATCGAGAGCAGGTTCTCGTCGCTCCAGGCTGGCCGCACATCGCGAAACAGGCCGGGCCGCTCGCGTTCACCGTACCAGCCGACCCCGAAACCGTCCGCGTTGACCTCGGACTTGGCCTCGCGGCAATGCCGGCTTTGCGCGATCAGGCTCTGGCAAGGCTTTGCGATGAAGTCCTCGAGGAAAACAGGCGCGCCCAGATAGGCCAACCATCGACACATCCTGCTTCCCTTGGCTCCCGATCGCGGCGCTGGCTATTCGGCGGGCTGCAGCGCGTGGCCGCGGCGCGCGATGCGCTCGTGCATCTGCCGGATCATGCGGCTCGCGGTGGTCTCGAACAGGCAGGCAATCACGGCGTGCACCAGCGCCGCCAGCGCGGCGCCGAACAGGCGCGCCGCAAAGCCGAGCGCGAACAGGAAATGCTCGCCATAGGATTCATCGACGCTCTCAGGATGGGACAGAAACAGCCGGTGCAGGGTGGTTTGCATGCGGGGCTCCACGGCGGGGTTCGCCTGTAAGCTCTAGCGGATTCCGCCCAAGAAGATGTCCCAAATATCACACGATAGACCATATATCAGTTGAATTTGGACGATAATTCCGCCTATTCTTGGGATAATGGATGAAACAGACTGCAAACTCCTCAACCTGATCCAGCATGACGCCGCCCTGTCGCTGGATGAGCTCAGCGCGCGCGCGGGGCTTTCCCGCAATGCCTGCTGGCGCCGCATCAAGCGGCTGGAGGATGACGGCATCATCAAGGGCCGCGTAACACTGCTCGATGCGGGCCGCATCAATGTCGGCCTGACCGCGTTCATCGCGCTGCGCACCACCGAGCACAGCGCGAGCTGGCTCGAGCAATTTTCGAACGCCGTGCGCGACATTCCGGAGATCATCGGCGTCTACCGCATGACCGGCGACGTCGACTATCTGCTGCAGGCCGTCATCCCCGATGTTGCCGCCTATGACCGGCTCTACCAGCGCCTGATCGGGAGGATCACGCTCGCGGACGTGTCGTCGTCATTCGTCATGCAGGAGATCAAGGCGACCACGGTGCTGCCGCTCGACTATGCGCCGGAGCGGCGCGGATAAGGTCGTAGCATGCGGCTGAGAGCTTCAAGCGCGACATCGAACCAAATCGCAGATCCGGCGTACACAATTGTGCCGGGCGGCGATGCCGTATCGCCACGGCGAAGCGATAATGCCCATCTTAATTCGGCCGTGGCGCGCCAATAGCAGTAGCAAACACTCCCATGCGCATGATCGATCGTCTGTTCTGTTGCCTCGTTCTCCTCCTTTCCGTTGCCGCCCTTCCCGCGCACGCGGCTGGGCCCTGCCCGTTCATCAGCACCAAGGAGCTCGCGGGCGCAATGCCAGCGCTGAAATGGTCGCTGATTTCAAATCAGGACGGCCGCGGCTGCATCTATCAGGGCGGGCGCGGCGACACGATGATGCTGTCCGTCTTCCGCAATCCCGACAAAGACCGCGCCAAAGAGCTATACGCGACCTTCGTCAAGACGCTCGGTGAGCGCATGCCGCTGAATGCGGTCACTGACATCGGCGACGAAGGCCAGTTTGGTACGACCGCCGCCGGCGCGGAGCGCCAGGAGGCTTCGGTCCTCGCCTTGTCCGGCGACTACATCCTGCAAATCGGCGTCTATCCGATCGGCCGGCGCGCGGACGATGCGCTGCTCGGCCCCCTCACCCAGGTCGCACGAATTGCCATCGGCAATGTGACCAAGACCAGCGAGCGGTTCGGCGACTGCGAATGGCTCACCGCCGCGGATGCCGACGGCTTTCTCGATACAAGCACGCTACAGGTTCAGCGGACCGGCGCCGGCAGTTGCATGATGTTCGATCGCGAGGCCAACACCATGGCCGTCGCGGTGATCACGACCTCACGCGACACCGCGAGCAGCATGATGAAACGACCGGGCCCCTGCCAGCACGTGGCGATCCCCGAGCTCGGCGGTGAAGCGTTCGGCGAACATTCCTGCACCAAGGGCAACGGCAACGCCGTCAACATCTTCGTCTGGAAAAACGGCAGGCAGGCGTCGATCCTGTTCGCGCCGGTCAAGCCGCATCCGGAGTCCGGCTCGGTCGAGCACCTGAAGGCGGTCGCCGCGCGGGTTTATGGAAAGTTGTGACGGCGCCCCGTTACATCGTTCGACGTGTGAAGTAGATCATACGGCAATACACATATCTCTGGTAGCAATACCAGGCCACTTCAACCTCGCTCAACCCTGATATCGGCAGTCCAATTGAACAGTCGAGATTTTGCTCGGCCGATCAATGCGACGTGGGCGTGAAGCGGCGTGCGCGATCGGAAGGCCGGCTTGTGGCGCAGCTGGCCGAACGAGATTTGAAGACGTCATCATCGCCAACGCGACAAACGGATGACCCGCAATTTTAAGCACAACAATTGAACGGAGGCTGCATTGTCCAATCAAATCGATTTCCCCACCCAACCCTTTTACATCATGTCCAAGATCAATCGATCGAACTGGGTGCTGACGATCACCCCGCAAGGCGCCGTGGTGCTGCGGCCGCTGACATCGACGATCGATCAGATCTGGACGGCAACGCCGGATCCGCGTGGCGGCGCCATCCTTCGCCATGTCGACACCGGCCTCGTCCTCGCCTGCGGACTGGTCACAGTCGCATGGCTGAGGAATATTCCCGGCGGTCCGCTGAAGGCGGTGAACCTCGATACGTCCGACGCCACGCAGCTCTGGAGAGCGGAGGACCTTGGCGGCAACTGGGTTGGAATCAACACGCTTCTCAACTGGGAATCCAAGATCAACGTGTACGGCTCAGACGTCCACGGAACGATCGGAGTTTACGGTTGGGATGGAGGTGCCGACAATGAAGAGTGGCGGCTGGTCGCCGAAATCGGTGCGATCACCGTTGATTCCGTCGACTACGACATGACGAAAGCCGTCGCCGACCTCGGGATGCCGCCATCTCACTGTGCCGTGACCACCGTCGACAACACGTTGGGTGGCACGCCGAACACCAGCTCATACTCTCTGGTGCGTACGGTTACCACACAGCGATCGATCACGAACTTCGAGTCCGACACGACAGGTCACAAATACACCCAGACCTTCAGCATCAAGGGGGGCATCGGCAAGATCGTTGAGGTTTCGGCGTCGGCCTCGTTCGAGGAATCCGACAGCAAGACGATCTCGCTGACTGACCAGAAGACCAACACGGAAACCGTGACCGATACGATATCGACGCAAGTCAACGTCCCCGCAGGCAAGAAATACGCCTATCACGTGGTCGTATACTACGGCAAAGTCAGTGTGCCCTATACGGCGCACTCGACATTCCAATCGTCGACAATCGGGGCGGCGCCCGTCAAGGTGACAACGCAGGGTGTCTTCACGGGGGTGAACAAAACCAACAATGAGATCGTGATCCGCGACATCACGTCTCCGCAGCCCGATAAACAGCAATTTGTCGGTCGCTCAGCGCTGCCCTGAGCGGCCGGCGTCGAGCGTCCGCCCGTAGAACGTTCGAGCCGCTGCATTCGAAGTCCAGCGGCTCGAGCTTTTCAGATCATGTCGGGTTCTCGATCTGACAGACGGTTCAAACGCCCGTCATCTGCCTTTCCTCGTCCGTCCATTCGACGTCATCAGGCATGAGCTCCGGCTGCAGCGGCGCCTCCTCCGTCATCACGTGGCCGTCGAGCGCGCGCAGCAGGGCCGCGACCAGTGCGGCCTTGCGGAGCGGTTTTGCCAGAAAGTCCGACATGCCGGCCTCGCGGCAGATCCTGACGTCTTCAGGGAAGGCGTTGGCAGTCAGCGCGATGATCGGCAAGGCCTTGAAGCGCCCGCCTTCGGCGCGGATCGCCCGGGTCGCGGCGAGCCCGTCCATCTCGGGCATGCGCACATCCATCAGCACGATGTCGTAATCGCCTTCAGACACGGCTGTGACAGCCTCGACGCCGTCGGTGACGACGCGCGTCTCGACATCGAAGGCCCCGAGCATCTTGCTCACGACCATGCGGTTGACCGCGTCGTCCTCGGCGACCAGCACCTTCAGCGGTCGATCGAGGATGGCAATGTGGGACTTGAGATCGTCGGCTTCCTCGCGGCCTGCATCCTGATCGGAAGTCTGCGCCTGGCTCCACGGCAGCACCAGCGTGAAGCGGAAGGTCGAGCCCGCGCCCGGCGCCGAGGTGACGCCGATGGTGCCGCCCATCTGCTCGATGATGCGCCTGGAGATCGCAAGGCCGAGGCCCGTGCCGCCGAAGCGGCGGCTGATCGAGGCGTCGGCCTGCGCGAAGTCGCTGAAAAGCTGCCCGAGCTTGTCGGGCGCAATGCCGATGCCGCTGTCGGTCACGGTCCATTCGACGGTCGCGAGCAGATCCCGGCGCGCCTGGCACACGGCCTTGATCGCAACTTCGCCCGCGTCCGTGAACTTCACCGCGTTGGACGCGAGATTGAGCAGCACCTGCCTGATACGCGCAACGTCGCCGCGCAGCGTCGGCGGCAGGTTCGGATCGAGCTCGACCTTGACGCTGATGCCTTTGCTCTTGGCGCTGGCGCGCGCAACATTCGCGATTCCCTCGACCAGCGTCTGCGGCGCGAAGTCGATCGCCTCGAACTGGAAGCGGCCGGCCTCAAGCTTGGAGAGATCGAGGATGTCGTTCAGGATGCGCTGGAGGTTATCGCCGGATTCGCGGATCGTCGTGACGGCCTCACGCTGCTCCGCATCCAGATCGGTTTCGAGCAGCATGCTGGCAAGCCCGAGCACGCCATTCATAGGCGTGCGGATCTCATGGCTCATGACCGCGAGGAAATCCGACTTGGCGCGGCTCTCGGCTTCCGCCTTCTCCGCACGCCAGCGCTCGGTGACGTCGCGGCCGAAGCCGCGATAGCCGAGGAACTGGCCGTCGCGATCGTAGGCGGGCTTTGCGGTCAGCGACCACAGCCGCGCCTCGCCGCCCGCGACGACCTTCAAATTCATCTCGTGCAGCGGCTCGGCATGCTCCATCAGGCCGACGATGTTGTAGGCGGCGGCCTTGTCCTCCGGGCACAGCATGTCGAGCACGTCGGCGAAATGCGATCCCTTCAGAAGCGGAAGCGGCAATTGCGCAACGTCGGCGAAGCGTTGCGGCACGTCGGTGAGATGGCCTTCGGCGTCGGTCTGCCACAGCCAGTCGCTGGCGTTCTCCTGAAAATCCTTCAGCAGCAGCGAGATGATCTCGGTTTGCCGCTCCAACTCGAGCTGGGCCTTGAGATTGCCGAGGAACAAATTGCCCTGCGAGACGATGTTGCGCGCCATGAAGAACGCAAACAGCAGCAGGAACACCGCCGTCACCAGATACGGCCCGGTGCCGCACAGCAGCAGCGCACCGGCGCAGGCAATGGTCATGGTGGCGAGATAGACGAGGCCGGCGCGCGGGAAGGTCGACAGCGTGAAGGCGCCGCCGGACATCATGCCGACCATCAAGCAGGCCAGGATGAGCTGGCTGGTCGGCCCGACCAGGCTGAACAAGGCGAGCGGCAATGCGCCCCAGATCGCGGCAAGAAAGAATGCCTGCCGCAGCATCCGCCGCGCCGCGCGGGGCGAAGCCTCCTGCGGTGGATTGCGGTGCGAGCGCTGCCATGAGCGCACCGCGAGCGCGGCGACGGCCGTGAGGGTTGCACCCCAGATTGCGAGGAAGTCGTTCCAGCCCCGGCCCCAGAACAGGATCAGCACGATGGCAACGTTGAGCATGGTGACGGCCATGGTCACCGGGATCAGCCGCGTCACCGCGTCGATCTGCTTGGCGCGGATGCGGCGCAGCTCGCGCTCGCTGAGATCGGCGGTCAGACCATCCTCGATCTCGAAGCCGCCGAGCCAGTACAGGAACGCGCCGACGAGACCGTCGCGCTGCTCAGTTTGTTGTGAGGATTTGTCCGGCCATCCCATCCGAAGGAACCTTTTCCGTATCAATGACCTGCAGCCGGCTTAAGCCGGGTTAATTTTGTGGGAGATTTTGCGGCGTCCTTGACGGGGACGTTGGCGGTTTGTTCTAACCATGGCCCTTGGTCCGGAGCCGCCCCCATGCCCATCAGAGTTGCCACCTGTTCTGTCCCGTCGCATATCGCCGGATAACGCACCCTCACGACGAATAGCCGCAAGTCATTGCGGCTGCAGTCGTTTTCGGCGCACTTTCAGTTAAGCCACTGAAATTGCAGCGGGTTGCACCGGAGCGTTTTGGGGGTATCGGTGGGGGTATTGGTTGGGCGATACCCCCATGGCACGTTCACGCTGCGTTCGTAGCTTTGGCGATGGCTGCACGGATGGCGTAAACCTCTTCCGACCAGTCGCCGTCGTCTTCGATTTTCTCAGGAGAACGACGATTCCCCTCGTCAAGATCGTTTGCTAGGTCGCGTTCGTACATTGCCTGGAGAGACTTCTCCAACGCTCGCAGCATATCCGGCGCAGCCGCAATCAGGCGCGCATCATCGAGGCAGTCGTCAGACATGCGGCCGAGCCCACTGCATTCAGCGATGACACGCCCGCTTTGTTTGTGGACGATTGTCGTCGCTGCTCTGCACTCCCAAGGGATAGCTTCCCAAGGCCCCGGGGTGTGATTGGCTTCCATCAAAACCCCCTCCCGAATTCCTTTAGCAACTTTCTCGCCCGGCCGATGTCGTGCCAGTCGGGCGCCATTGCATATGGCTTGCGATAGTAGGCGAGCACTGTGCCGTCACCTGCGATGCGAATTTTCTGCGCCTTGCGACCGATCTTCGCTTCGGCGGCTTGCTCGATTTCTGGTGCGCAAGCTTGTCGCTCATGTCTGCCTTTCGTGTTGCGATGGATGAATTATGCGCGATGACCGACGATGAACGTCTATGGCCCTGCACTCATCTGGGTCATTGGCCCACCGCACCGACTCACCACATGTTGGTCAAGCATAGGCGCGACTCTACCAGGCCGAATTGGTGGTATTTTTGGGGGTATTTTCTGTGGAAAACGGTAGTTATACGGAGCTATCAGCAGTGAAGTACGGTGATTTGGAATGACGATTCGTGTGGCCACCTGGAACGTCAATTCGGTCCGGCAGCGGATCGATCTGCTGTTGACCTGGCTGAGGGAGTGCCAGCCGGACATCGTCTGCCTGCAGGAGATCAAATGCGTCGACGAGGCGTTCCCGCGGCTGGAAATCGAGGCGCTCGGCTACAACGTGGTGACCCACGGGCAGAAGACGTTCAACGGCGTCGCCCTGCTCTCCAAGCTCAAATTCGACGAGACCAAGTCGGGGCTTGCCGGTGACGACGAGGACACGCATGCCCGTTTCCTCGAAGGCGTGGTGACGCTCAAGCGGGGCGTGATGCGTATCGCCTGCCTTTATCTGCCCAACGGCAATCCTGTTGGCACCGAGAAATATCCCTACAAGCTCAAATGGATGTCGCGGCTTCTTGAGTATTCGAAGGAGCGTCTTAAGACCGAGGAGCCGCTGATCCTCGCAGGCGACTTCAACGTCATCCCGCATGCCCGCGACGTGCACAATCCGGCCGCCTGGACCGAGGACGCCCTGTTCAAGACCGAGACGCGCGAAAGCTTCCAGTCCCTGCTCGGCCTCGGCCTGACCGACGCGCTCAGAGCCGTCACCGACGAACCCAACCTCTACACGTTCTGGGATTATCAGGCCGGCGCCTGGCAGAAGAACCAGGGGCTGCGCATCGACCACCTCCTGCTTTCGCCGCAGGCCAGTGACCGGCTCGCCAATGTCGGCATCGACAGCTACGTGCGGGCCTGGGAGAAGCCATCGGACCACGTGCCTGTCTGGGCGGATCTGGATCTGGAGGCAGCGTAGCAATTGGCCTCGTCATTCCGGGACGGCTCGAAGAGCCGAACCCGGAATCTCGAGATTCCGGGTTCGATGCTTCGCATCGCCCCGGAATG
>NZ_CAKZHY010000071.1 GCF_936928535.1 uncultured Bradyrhizobium sp.
GAGCCACCCTCTCCCACAAGGGGAGAGGGGAAGCCAGCACGCTTGGCTGATGCCGCTACTTACCTTCCAGCGTATTCACCGGTGTCCAATCGGCGGGCGGTGGATTCATCGCCAATGCGCGGGCCCGCTTGGCAAAATACCGGGATGGCGGATCATCGCCAGCGGCGGATTCGAACTGCTCGGCCGCCTTGGCGAAGTCGCGCGCGCGCCAGCTCGCAAGCCCCTTGGCATAGGTCGCCGCACGAATTCCTTGCTCCTGCGACTCCTTGTTCTTCTCGGCGAGCGGCTCGTACACCCTGATCGGCTCGTCGCGGCCCTGCACCCGGACCATGTCGAGCTCGCGCCAGGTGTAGGCGTCGCGGCTCTGCTTCACAGTCGCCTCGGACGCCATGATCACGGTGCCGAAATACTTGTTGGCGCCTTCGAGGCGTGATGCCAGGTTCACGGTGTCGCTCATGACGGTGTAGTTGAAGCGACGCCGCGAGCCGATATTGCCGACCACGGCTTCGCCGCTGTTCAATCCGATGCGGTGCGCGAGGCCGCGGCCCCGGAACGCGGGATGGCTGTCGTTGAGCTCCTCGAGCCGATTGCGGCATTCTAGCGCGGCGGCCACCGCATGCCGCGCATGGTCGGAATCATCGGCCGGCGCGCCGAACATCGCGACGACGGAATCGCCGATATATTTGTCGACATAACCGCCATGGCTTTCGATGATGTCGGTCATGGCGGACAGATAGTCGTTCATCAAGGCGACCAGCTCGGCCGGCGTCATCTTCTCGGCAATCGAGGAGAAGCCGCTGAGATCCGAGAAGAACATGGTGATGTCACGCATCTCGCCGCCGAGAACAGGCATTTTGCCGGAGGCCACCATGCCCTCGATCACTTCTGGCGCGAGATAGAACGCAAAGCTCTTGCGCAGAAAGCGTTCTTCGCGGTCGGCGATCACGAAGCGGTAGCCGATCATCATCGCAATGGCTGCGAGACCTGCCAGCACAGGCTCGGTCAGCGGAAGCGCAAATGCATGGACGAAGGTGCCGACGGCGACAGCGGTGTAGGCAGCCGAGAGGGCCAGCCAGGTGATCAAGGCGCCGCCGGGCGCCAGCATGCCGGCAGCGTAAGCCATGATCGCGGCGAAGGCGATCACCAGAAGCAAGCGCTGCGGGAAGCCGAGCTCGGTGACGGCGTCATGCTCGATCAGGTTTCGCACGACCGCGGCATGGACGAAAACGCCTGCGATCTGGCTACGGGCGTTGTGCTCGGCGTTCGCAGGCGCGGGGAGGGTGCATCGGGGTCCGGGTGTCCCATCATATCCGTGGGCCAGGTGCATCGAGGTGAGCTTGCGGTCGTCGAAGGTGAGGATGCTGCCGAGCAGCACGACCTTGCCGTCGAAGGCGCGGCGGAAGAATTCGGTGTCGCCCTTCTCGACGCAGGCGCGCAAATCGGCGAAGGAGTAGGCGGGAATGTCGCGGCCCATGCCGCGGAAGTTGAGCGTCATCGTACCAGGCACTGCGCTGGGGATCGCGTAGCCCGACAAATTCACCGTGCCGCTCGCCCCGGTCTCGGGTTTGGCACCCAGCGCGCGTGCGGCAAGTTCCACGGCCATGGCAGGCACCTGTTGGCCTGCGATGGAAAAGCTCAGCGGCATCCGCCGGATCACCTCATCGGGGTCGGTGTAGACGTTGAGGGCGCGAACATTGTTCTTCACCGCGAGCCGCTGTGCCGGGAAGGGAGACTCCGGATGATCGTTGCCGAGGACCTCGCCGAGCACGAGCTTGCCGCTGTCGGACAGCTTGCGCAGCGCGATCAGGTAATCACGGTCGAAGCCCTTCAGGCGGCTGCCGAATGACGTATCCCCAAAAGGGATTTCCGACTGCTCGATCGAGTTCTTGAAGATGACGTCGTAGCCGATGACCTTGGCGCCGCCCTCGGTGATGCTGCCGAGCACCCGGCCGATCTCGCGCGTCCAGGTCTGCGTCGGCGATCCCTTGAAGGGTGGCGTGTCGTAGGTCTCGCCGTCGATCGCCACGACCACGACCGGCGATGTCGCGGGATCGCGGCGGTCCCCGACCAATTCCCAGCGCAAGGCCGTGAGGATGTCGAGCGAAAGGCCTTGCAGCGCCTGAAGCGGCGGAGATGTGAAGACCGAGCCCGCAAGGAGCGCAATCAGGATCGCTGCAACGATGTCCCGCCTGGCGATCCGCCGCATCGCGCTGCCGCAGGTCGCCTATTCGAGCCGCAGCAGACGGCCGATGATCGGCGTCGGCGAGGCGGTGGCGCTGGCATCGACCTGGAAGGTGTAGCGCTTGTTGCCGAGTTTCGCGAGATAGCTGCCGCCCGGCGTCAGCGACTTTCCGGCCTTCGAGAGGTCGAAGAATTTCCCGGCGACCATGATATCGCCCTTGAGCGGCAGGCTGATCGCGGGCTCCTTGCCGTCGGTGCGTTCGACCGTCAGCGTGCTGCCGCTCTTGGCCTGGATCAGCGGCGCGGTGCCGTAGATGGTCGGCAGTTTCGCCGGCGCGCTGTTGGCGTCGGCTCGCATGGTGCGAAACGTCGTCGCCGCGCTCTGGTTCGCCTCGCGTTCGGAGAGCTGCACGGCGTTGGCATCGCACGGCACCTTGACGCGCTGGACATTGCCGAGTTGCACGGTGCTCTGCTCGGCGCCGACCAGCACCACGCCTTCGGTGATGGTTTCGCGCAGGCAGGATTTCAGATAGCTGAGCGTGACGCCGGCCTTGGGGCCGAGCTTGATGATCTTGCCAGGCGCCACGTAGTCCATAAACTCGATGCCGTCGACCTTGCCCTGGACGTCCTCGACGATCGCGGCCGGTGTCTCCGCGACGGCGGGGGCGGCCAGGCAAATCACGCCGACGATGGCGCCGATCAAGGTTCTCATGACTGTCTCTTCCAGTTCGAACGGTGTGTAACTGACCCACGTCCCGGCGCGAGCCTAGCAGGGGATGGCCGAGCCAAGTGTGATCAGAATCACTCTTGGTGTTGTTGCAGCCTAGCAGGAACAGGTTCAAGCCTGTGATGACAGAAAACGGCGTCGCCGCAAACCGTGACCCGTAGGCGGGATGTCAGACCGCCGCCACGGCGTCGGGCGCCCGGTCCCGGTCCGGAGGGCTCCCGGTCAGCCCTGATATAAAGGGTGAAAGGGCGGCCTCGGATTTCTGCTGCGACAGCGTCGTTTGCCCGGTGGCGATCCCGACCACTTCATTCCAGCGCGACAGGAAAGCCTCGACACAGGCCGGGTCGAACTGCCGTCCCTGGTTCTGGACCAGATAGTCGCGCGCCACCTCCAGCGGCATCGGCTCTTTATATGGGCGCCGCGTCGTCAGGGCGTCGAAGACGTCGGCGACCGCGACCACGCGCGCCGGGACCGGGATCTCGTCGGCCTTCAGGCCGTTTGGATAGCCGGCGCCGTCCCAGCGCTCGTGATGTCCTGCGGCAATTTGTGCGCCGAGCTGGATCAGCTCGCAGCTGGAGTCGGCCAGGATCTTCTCGCCGATCGTGGCATGGGTGCGGATGACGGCCATTTCCTCGTCGGTCAGCCTGCCGGGCTTGAGCAGGATGTTGTCGGGAATCGCGACCTTGCCGACGTCGTGCAGGGGAGCCGCGAGATAGATGTCCCGGCAGAGGCGGGCCGGGAGGCCCAGCTGCTCGGCGATGATGCGGCTGTAGCGGGCGACCCGCAGCGTGTGCTCGCCGGTGTCGTTGTCGCGATACTCGACCGCGAGCGCGAGCCTCAGGATGATCTCTTCCTCGCGCTCGCCGAGCTTGCGCGTTGCGGCCGCGACTTCGCTCGCCAGATGCGCAGCGCGATCGTTGAGCTTGCGTACGGCTGCACCAAGCTGAATCAAATTCCGCAGGCGCACGGTCATCTCGACGCTCTGCGGTGCCTTGGGCAGGAAATCGGTTGCACCTGCCTGCAGCGCTTCCATCTTGACGTCGTCGGTCTGCCGCGACGTGATCATCGCGATCGGGATGTCGACGCAGCCCGGCAGCGTACGAAGCGTGCGGATGAAGCTGATGCCGTCCATGTGCGGCATTTCGTAGTCGACCAGCACAAGATCGAACGCGCGTTCGCGGGCGCAAGCCAGCGCCTCGACGGGGTCGAGGAAGGTCGTGGCCTCGACCAGGCCTTCCGCTTCGATATGACGTTTCAGGAAATTGAGGACAGAGCGGCTGTCATCAACCAGAAGCGCTTGGGTCAGCATCGGCGGCCGGACTCGTTCGGATGGCGAAGCATGGCCTCAAGCAATAGCGCCCGTGATTTAACGTGGAGCAAACATTGCGGGCGCGGCAAACTGTCTCGAAGTTGCGCGCATCGCACGAGATTTGAGCGCCACATGCACGCTTGCATGCATACGCGAAGTTCCAGGGAATGTGACCCGTAGTTGTACGGTGGGTCTCATTAGGGTTTTGAATACGGTCCGCCCCGAATAGTCAACGTGCGGGATTCGCGCGATGCGTGCACCGAATCCTTGGGAATTGGGGGGCGAATGTCGTCTGATGTGACCGAGCCGAAGTGGTCCCTGCGGCTGCCTGCTGATTGCAGCATTGCTGCGATCCGCAGCGTGTATGACCTGATCCGCGACGCGTTCGGTCGGCAGGATCGCCTCGAGATCGATTGCTCCAGCGTCGACAAGGCCGACGTCACCTCGATCCAGCTTCTGCTGTCGGCTGCCAAGACCGGCGATGCCCAAGGCCGCCCGGTGGTCCTGACCTCCTTCTCCCGGTCTCTGCGCAACACCCTTCGCCGCGCCGGCTTCGCCAGCGAAGCGATGATCGATCAGCATTTCCCGCAAAAGAAAGATGGCATGTAATGGCCACGATTCTCACGGTCGACGACTCTCCCAGCATCCGGCAGATGATCAAGGTCGTGCTCGAGCCGGCCGGCCACAGCGTGATCGAAGCCGGTGACGGTGCGCAAGGCCTCGCCAAGGCCCAGGCCGGCAAGCTCGACCTCGTCATCACCGACCTCAACATGCCCGTCATGAACGGGCTGGAGCTGATCAAGGCGCTGCGCAAGCTGCCGAGCGCGGTCGGCATGCCCATCGTGTTCCTGACCACGGAATCAAACGAAACGGTGAAGCAGGAAGCGAAGAGCGCCGGCGCCACGGGGTGGATCACCAAGCCGTTCAAGCCCGAGCAGTTGCTCGCCGTCGTCGCCAAATTGGTGCGCGCATGAGTGCGATGGACCCGACCGAGGTCTTCCGTCAGGAAGCCAGCGAGCTGTTTGAGGTCCTGGAAGGAGCTCTGCTTGATCTCGGTCTGCGTCCCGACGATCGCGAACTGGTCGATTCCGCCTTCCGCGCGCTGCACACGATCAAGGGATCGGGTGCGATGTTCGGTTTCGACAAGGTCGCATCCTTCACCCACGAATTCGAGACCGCGTTCGACCGCGTCCGCAAGGGCGAGATCAAGCCGACCCAGGAGCTGATCTCGGTCGCGCTCGCGGCCAAGGACTATATCCGCGCGCTGATCGAGGATCCGCAGTCGACGGACGACATCATCGGCGAAGCCATCCTCGACGATCTCAAGCGCTTCGTGTCCTCGGATCAGCCAGCCGCCGCGGTTGCTGAAATCGTTGAAGCGCCGCCTCTGGTGCCCGCCGAGAGCAAGCAGGCCGGCTGGCACCTCTACCTCGAATTCGAATCCCACATCCTGCGCAACGGATCGAATCCGCTCGATCTTCTGGAAGATCTCTGCAAGCTCGGTCCCTGCTTCGTCGTTCCCGTGACCGACGGCATCCCGTTCCTCGACGAGATGGAGCCGGAAGACTGCTATCTCAAATGGGACGTCAAGCTGCACGCGGCTTGCGACAAGGCTGCTATCGACGACGTCTTCATGTTCGTCTCGGACGAGATGAAGCTGACGCTCTCGCCGCTGGAGCAGGTCGAGGCGCCGGCCCCGGCGCCGCTGTTCCTACTCCTCGACGAGGAGCCGACTCCGGCCGTCGAGGCGCCCGCCCCGATGGCTGAGGCTGTTGCCGCGCCAGTCGCCGCAGAGTCTGCCGTAAAGGCGGAGCCGCGGCCGGTGGCGAAGCCCGAAGCGAAGGTCGAATCCAAACCGGAATCCAAGGCCGAAACCAAGCGCGACGATCGCGGCATCGCCACGGTCCGCGTCCAGGCCGAGCGCCTCGACGAACTGATGGATCGCGTCGGCGAACTCGTCATCGCCCAGGCGCGGCTGACCCAGCTCGCGGCCTCCGGTTCCGATCTCTCGATCAAGATGATCGCCGAGGAGATCGAACGTCTCGCCTCGTCCCTGCGCGATACCACGATGGGCGCACGCATGGTGCCGATCGGCTCGTTGTTCGGCCGCTTCCGCCGCCTGATCCACGATCTGTCGCGTGACCTGTCGAAGCCGGTCGAGTTCGTCACGACGGGCGAGGATACCGAGCTCGACAAGACCATGATCGAGTGCCTGGCCGATCCGCTGGTGCACCTGATCCGCAACGCCATCGATCACGGTATCGAGGACACCGCGACCCGCACGGCCAACGGCAAGACCGAGCAGGGCCGTATCGAGCTTGCGGCCGTGCACTCCGGTGCGCAGGTGCTCGTCACCGTGAAGGACAATGGCGGCGGCCTCAACACCGCCCGCATCCGCGCCAAAGCTGAAGAGCAGGGCCTGATCGCCGCCGGCGCCGTGCTCTCCGATCACGAGATCCACCAGTTCCTGTTCCATCCGGGCTTCTCGACCGCGCAGACCATTTCGGCGCTGTCCGGTCGCGGCGTCGGCATGGACGTGGTCAAGCGAACCATCGAGAACATGCGCGGCTCGATCGACCTGTCGACGCGGCCGGGCCAGGGCACGACGGTGACGCTCCGTCTGCCGCTGACGCTCGCGATCATCGAAGGTCTGTTGATCCGTGTCGGCGAAGGACGCTACATCATCCCGCTGTCGGCCGTGGAGGAATGCATCGAGCTGACCGCCGAGGACGAGCACTCGCGCGGTCGCAATTTCCTCAACGTGCGCGGCAACCTCGTGCCTTTCCTCCGCCTGCGCGAGATCATGTCGTCGTCGGGTACGCCGGATCGGCACCAGAAGACGATCATCATTTCGACCGGCGAAACTCATGTGGGCCTGGTCGCCGACCAGATCATCGGCAACCACCAGACCGTCATCAAGTCGCTCTCCAAGCTGCATTCGGATGTCACCATCTTCTCCGGTGCGACCATCCTGGGTGACGGCACGGCGGCGCTGATCCTCGACGTCGCGCAGCTCGTCACGCTGGCGCAGTCGAAGGTCGAGAAGCAGCATATCAGCGAGGCGGCGTGATGACCGACGGACAGGCAGCCGAACACCAGGCGGACGCGATGCAGGTCGTCATGATCGGCCTCGGTGAGGAAAAATTCGCGCTCGATGCCGGCCTCGTCCGCGAGATCATCGACCCCGTGCCCGTGACCAAGGTGGCGGGCGCGCGGACTTTCGTTCCCAGCGTGATCAATGTACGCGGCAACGTCATTCCGCTCGCGGATTTGCGCATCCGCTTCGGCATGCCGCAGCTCGACGATTCCGCCGAAACGCGCATTGTGGTCATCGAGATCGAGCTCGACAACGAGCCGGTGCTGGTCGGCGTCACCGCTGACAAGGTCTATGAAGTTACGGAGATCTCGCAGGCCGCCGTGCAGCAGACACCGCGCGTCGGCATGCATTGGAAGCCCGAGTTCATTCGCTTCATTGCGAAATGGCGTGAAGAGTTTGTCATCGTTCCCAACATGGAACGCATCCTGAATTGAAATGAGGTCTCGGGGCGAGACCGGGTTTAAGGGGCTGGATATGAGATTTACGGTCAAGGCAAAGCTTGCCAGCGCGTTCGGTCTGGTCATCGTCCTGTCGATGGTCGCCGGCGGCGTCGCCTATGTGAAGCTCGGCGACATGATGGCGACGGCCGACAGCATGGTCCTGCGCGCCAAGCGCATGGAAAAAGCAACCGAGGTCGAGAAGAACATTCTCATCCAGCTTCGCGCAGAAAAGAACGCCATCATCGGCAACGACAGCGAGGTCGATCAGGCCGCAGCCGACGCCGCGAAACGTCGCGAAGCGGCTCTGAAGACCAAGGATGAAGTCTACGCCCTCGCGAGCGAGGCCGGCAAGAAATTGCTCGACGCCTTTGCGGTGACCTACGCCAAGATGAATGCCTATCAGGAAGAGACGATCCGCATCGCCAAGACCGACAAGGTCAAGGCGGCCGATCGCTCCACCAACGAGGGCCGCAAGATCGTGAACGAGGCGCTCGAATCGATGGGCGCCTATGTCGAGAACACCAAGAAGCAGATGGCCGAACAGGCCGTCACATCGAAGGAGGAAGGGCATCAGGCCCAGTTCCTCTTGATGACTCTCCTGGGCATCTCGCTGATGGCTGCGATCGCTGCCGCCTTGTGGATTTCGATCTCGATCAGCCGTTCGCTTGGCCGTGCAGTCAGCCTTGCCGGAGCAGTCGCCGGCGGCGATCTCGACCAGACGATCCCCTCTGCCAGCAATGACGAGATCGGCGACCTCATCAAGTCGCTGAACTTGATGGTCGGGAAGCTTCGACAGATCGTGGCCGAAGCGCTCACCGCGGCCCAGAACGTCTCCGCCGGCAGCCAGGAATTGTCCGCCAGCGCCGAGCAGCTCTCGCAGGGCGCAACGGAACAGGCCTCGTCGGCCGAGGAAGCCTCGTCCTCGATGGAGGAGATGGCTTCCAACGTGAAGCAGAACGCAGACAACGCCAACCAGACCGAGAAGATCGCGGCGCAGTCGGCCAAGGATGCCGAAGCCAGCGGCGTTGCCGTCGGCCGTGCCGTCCAGGCGATGCAAACCATCGCCGAGAAGATCACCATCGTGCAGGAGATCGCACGTCAGACCGACCTGCTGGCCCTGAACGCCGCGGTCGAAGCAGCCCGCGCCGGCGAGCATGGCAAGGGCTTTGCGGTGGTCGCCTCCGAGGTGCGCAAGCTCGCCGAGCGCAGCCAGGCCGCCGCGGCCGATATCGGCACGCTGTCAAGCGAGACCGTGAAGGTCGCCCAGGAAGCCGGCTCGATGCTCTCTAAGCTCGTTCCCGATATCAAGAAGACGGCCGAGCTGGTGCAGGAGATCACCGCCGCCTGCCGCGAGCAGGATGTCGGCTCCTCGCAGATCAACCAGGCGATCCAGCAGCTCGACAAGGTCGGCCAGCAGAACGCCAGCGCCTCCGAGCAGGTGTCCTCGACCTCGGAAGAGCTGGCCTCCCAGGCCGAGCAGCTGCAATCGACGATCTCGTTCTTCCGCATCGAGCAATCCGGGCGTGGTGAGGCCGCAGCGTCTGCGCCGATCGACCGGGCCGTCGGCCAGCTCCGCAGCAAGGCGGGGCAGATGCAGGCGGCGGAGCGCGGTGCGAAGAAACCCGTGCCCGCTCGCAAGCCGGCGCGCGCGATGAAGGTCGCGGGTGGTGGCGGTTTCGCTTTCGACATGAACGATGGCGAAGACGATCGCGACGCAGAATTTCAGCGCTGACCACGTCAACAACTGATCCTGGACTGAAGCAATGGCCGCAACCTCTCAATATTTGACGCTCGGGCTCGCCGGCGAGACGTTCGGCATCAGCATCCGTAACGTGCGGGAAATCCTGGACATGCGGCCGATCTCGCGCCTGCCGCATGCGCCGAGCTTCCTGCTCGGCATGATCGACGTGCGCGGTGCCGGCTACCCGATCGTGGATCTCAGGACCAAGCTCGGCCTGCCGGACGTGGCGGCCACCGAGGCGACCCGCATCATCATCCTCGACGTGCCGATGAAAGATCGCCTGGTCGGCGTCGGCTTCGTCGCCGACTGCGTGTTCGAGGTCACCGACATCGACGAGCAGGCGATCGAGCCGATCCCCGAAGTCGGCGGAAAATGGCAGTCCGATTATGCGGCCGGTATCGGCCGCAAGGGCGACAAGTTCGTCGTCATTTTCGACCTGGCCAAGTTGATGGCGCATGACGAGATTCCGCAGGGACGGGCCACGCCGATGGATGCGTCCTGCGCGGCCTGAATGGGACTGTGAGTGCAGCGTCACGCGTGAGCAGATCAATCATCAAATCGGAAGACCGGGGCTGATCATGAGATTTACCGTCAAAGCGAAACTTGCGAGCGCCTTCGGCGTCGTCATTCTGTTGTCGATGATTGCCGGCGGCGTCGCTTATCTGAAGCTGAACGACACCGTCTCGACCACTGAACACCTTTCGGCACGGGCGGCGCGGCTCGCGAAAGTTGCCGAATTGCAGGAGAGTGTCCTGCTTCAGGTGCGGGCCGAGAAGAACACGATCCTCGCGGCAACGGAAGCGGACCAGGACAAGTTCATCGGCCAGATCTCTCAGATGCGCGAGCGCGCACTGAAGATCAAGGACGAAGCCTATGCTGGCGCGAGCGAGGCGGGTAGAAAGATGCTGGACGCGTTTGGGGTGGCCTACGCCAGTTCCAATGCAGTGCAGGACCAGACACTAAGGATGGCCAAGCAGGACAAGCTGAAGGCTGCCGACCACTCGATGAACGAAGGCCTGAAGTCCACCACGCCCGCACTCAATGCCGCGAGCGACTACATCAACTACGTAAAAAAGCAGATGGCTGAGGAGAGCGCGGAGGCGAGGACCGAGGGCAGCCGTGCGGAGATCATCTTGATCAGCCTGGTGCTCGCTTCGCTGGTGATCGCCGTCGTGGCCGCCGTCTGGATTGCGTTGAATATCAGTCGCTCGCTCGGTCGCGCAGTCGGCCTGGCGGACGCGGTTGCCATCGGCGACCTCAGCAAGAAGATCGACGTTTCCAGCAACGACGAGATCGGCGATCTCATCAACTCGCTGAATGCGATGACCAAGAACCTGAACACCACGGCCGCCGTCGCCAATGAGATCGCGCAGGGCAATCTCACCGTGGAGGCGAAGCCTCTGTCGGACAAGGATACGCTCGGCATCGCGCTCGAGCGTATGGTCGAGAAGCTGCGCCAGATCGTGTCGGAAGCCCTCACGGCGGCGCAGAACGTCTCGGCCGGCAGCCAGGAGCTCTCGGCCAGCGCCGAGCAGCTCTCGCAGGGTGCAACGGAGCAGGCCTCGTCCGCCGAGGAAGCATCTTCCTCGATGGAAGAGATGGCCTCCAACGTGAAGCAGAACGCCGACAACGCCAACCAGACCGAAAAGATCGCGGCGCAGTCGGCCAAGGACGCCGAAGCCAGCGGTGCCGCCGTGGGGCGCGCCGTGAGCGCGATGCAGACCATCGCCGAGAAGATCACCATCGTGCAGGAGATCGCGCGCCAGACCGATCTGCTTGCGCTCAATGCCGCGGTAGAAGCGGCGCGGGCCGGCGAGCACGGCAAGGGCTTTGCCGTGGTCGCCTCCGAAGTGCGCAAACTTGCTGAGCGCAGCCAAGCGGCGGCCGCGGAGATCGGCACGCTGTCGGCCGACACCGTCAAGGTGGCACAGGAAGCCGGTGCGATGCTGTCCAAACTCGTCCCGGACATCAAGAAGACGGCCGAGCTCGTCGAGGAGATCACCGCGGCCTGCCGTGAGCAGGACGTCGGCTCCTCCCAAATCAATCAGGCGATTCAGCAACTCGACAAGGTCGGCCAGCAGAACGCCAGCGCCTCCGAGCAGGTGTCCTCGACCTCGGAGGAGCTCGCCTCGCAGGCCGAGCAGCTTCAGTCGACGATCGCCTATTTCCGCATCGAGCACGGCGGCAAGAGCCAGGCCGCGGCGCCGATCGACCGGGCTGTCAATCAGCTCCGCGCCAAGGCTGCAACCATGGCGGCGACTGAGCGTCCCGCCAAGAAGCCGCAGTCCAAGCCGGCGCGCGCGATGAAGGTGGCAGGCGGTGGCTTCGCCTTCGACATGAACGACGGTGAGGATGATCGGGACGCCGATTTTCAGCGCTGAGGCTTTGGGGAGGACGGGGCCGCTCTTGAAGGCGGACCTGCCCTCTTCTGTTGTTGTGTGAACGCATAGGAACCAAAATGGCCCTGAAGGCCCGATATTCACTGCATGCGGGCCTTTGGGACCGGGGCTGGCGGCCATGATGCCCGCCTTGCAGGATACGGCTGTACATCTTTCGGACCGCCATTTTCGCACCATTGCCGAACTGATCGAAGGTCAGGTCGGCATCAAGCTGCCGCAGGGCAAGCGGCTGATGCTGGAGGGACGCCTGCACAAGCGTGTGCGAGCGCTGAATTTCTCCGATCTCAATGAGTATGTCGAGAACCTGTTCGAGCCCGATCATTTCGACGCGGAGCTCACCCATCTGATCGATGTGGTGACGACCAACAAGACCGACTTCTTCCGCGAGCCGCAGCATTTCACCTTCATGCGGGAGATCGCCATCCCCGCGCTGCTCAAGTCGCACGGCCGCAAGAACGCTAACCTGAAGGTCTGGAGCTCGGCGAGCTCCACCGGCATGGAGGCCTATACTGTCGCCATGGTGCTGGACGACATGATCAGGAGCGGATCGCGGTTTCAGTATCGCATCCTCGGAACCGACATCTCGACCGCGGTGCTACGCCTCGCCAAGACTGCGATCTACACCCGCGATGTGCTTGCGCCGGTGCCGGAGCCGTTCCTGAAACGCTATTTCCTGTCCCCGCGCGACAAGACGCGTGGTGAAGTGCGGGTGGTGCCCGAACTGCGGCGCATGACGCATTTCATGCGGATGAACCTGATGGATCAGTCGTATCCCGTCGACCGCGACGTCGACATGATTTTCTGCCGCAATGTGCTGATCTATTTCGACAAGCCGACACAGCGTAAGGTCGTCGAGCAGCTTTGCAGTCATTTGCGGCCCGGCGGATATTTGCTGGTCGGACATTCCGAGTCGATGGTCCATAGTTCTGTTCCGGGCCTGAAGCAGGTTCAGCCGACCATTTTCCAGGTTTGATCGGGAGCGCTTGCAACATGCCGAGGGAGAAAGTTCGCGTACTGATCGTGGACGATTCGGCGTCGGTGCGCCAAATCCTTCAGACGATCCTGAACGACGACCCCGATATCGAGGTGATGGCGACGGCGTCCGATCCGTTCGTCGCGGCCAAGCGTCTCCAGGACGAAATCCCCGACGTCATGATCCTCGACCTCGAGATGCCGCGCATGGACGGCATGACGTTCCTGCGCAAGATCATGGCGCAGCGGCCGATTCCGGTGATCATCTGCTCCTCGCTGACGGAGGAGGGATCGCATGTGATGTTCGAGGCGTTCGAGGCCGGCGCCGTCGATATCGTGCCCAAGCCGAAGATCGACACGCGCCAGGCGCTGCTCGAGTGCTCGACGCGCCTGCGCGAATCCGTCAAGTCGGCGGCGCGTGCACGCGTGCGGCCGCGCACGGAACGGCGGGTGATCGAGAAGAAGCTCACCGCTGACGCCATCATCCCGCCGCCGGTGCAGAGCAAGGTTCGGCCGACGACTGAGCGCATCGTCTGCATCGGTGCCTCGACGGGTGGAACTGAAGCGCTCAACGACGTGCTGGAAATGCTTCCGGCGACCTGTCCCCCGATCCTGATCGTCCAGCACATGCCGGCGGGTTTCACGGCGGCCTTCGCCAAGCGGCTCGATGGCGTCTGCCAGATCCGCGTCAAGGAGGCGGAGGATGGCGAGCCGGTGCTGCCGGGCTGGGCCTATATCGCGCCGGGCGCGCGCCACATGCTGCTCCATCGTATCGGCCTGCGCTATCAGGTCGCGATCAAGGACGGGCCGCCGGTGTCGCGGCATCGCCCCTCGGTCGACGTGTTGTTTCGCTCGGCGGCCCAGCATGCCGGCGCCAACGCGCTCGGCGTCATCATGACCGGCATGGGCGATGACGGCGCGCGCGGCATGCTGGAGATGCGCAAGCTCGGCGCCTCGACACGGGCGCAGGACGAGGAAAGCTGCGTGGTGTTCGGCATGCCCAAGGAAGCCATCGCTCAAGGTGGCGTCGAGAAGGTGGTCTCGCTGAACCATATCCCGCGCGAGATCATGCAGTGGTATCAGGCCGGCCACCCGGCAGTCGCGGGTTGATCGCGATGACCGCCATGCCGGCCGGGAATTTGACGGAGGCGATTGCCACGATCGAAGGCGTCGCGTCGCGTATCGAGGACGTCTTTGCACGCGTCGGCCATGACCTCGGCCGCGGCCATATCATCTTCAAGGAGCTGAATCAGGGGCTCGCGTCTCTCTCCGGAGAACTCTCCGGCGCCGAGATCGAAGGCGCCGCGACCGCGCTGCAGGAGATCGCGGCACGACTGAGCGAGCTGGCGCGGGCGCTGCCGGCCGAGAGCGCGCTGCTCGCGATGATCGGCAAGAGTACGACCGAGGCGTCCGCTCTGCTGAAGCCGCTGTTCAAGCATATCCAGATGATCACCATCATCGCACGCAGCGCGCGGATCGAGGCGGCATCGCTCGATGGCGATCGCGAGGGTTTTCTGGCTTTCACGCAGGAGGCCTACGATCTCGGCAAGGCCGTGCAGCGTTCGATCGAGGGCTGTGCGCGGGACCAGCAGCGCTTGTCGGAGGCCGTCATCACGGCATCCGGCCGGCAGAAGGAGTTCGAGAAAAGCTACGGTGACCAGCTGGTCGCGGAGAGCGCCGAGCTCGGCGCTGCCTATTCCGGCCTGCGCGAGCAGCGCAGCAAGAGCAGCCATCTCGCCGATCTTGCCAGCGGCAGCACGCGGAAGATCGCCGAAGCCGTTGGCAGCGCGATCATATCCTTGCAGGCCGGCGACAGCACGCGGCAGCGCCTCGAACATGTCTGTCACGGCTTGCGTTCGTCGTCCGGCTCGGAGCCGACCCTCGTCCTCGGGCCCGTCGCAAGCGAAGATGGCGCCCATGCGATCCGCCGGTTGCAGGCGGCTCAGCTCAGGGACGCGCAACGCGAATTCGGCGGCGACATCAGCCAGATCATCCGGGCTCTGTCCGCGATCCTGAATGATGCGAGTAGCATCGTCAGTCACGGCCGCTCGCTGTTCGGCGGCGAGAGCGGTTCCTCATCGTCGTTCCTCGCCCGCATCAAGCAGACGCTGGCGCACGCCTCGACCCTGATCGCGACCTGCGAGAGCGCCGGGCGTTCGGTCGACGAGGCACTGGCGGTCGTCGAGGAGACGCTCGCCAAATTCCGCCAGGCCATCGCAGGTCTCGCCGAAGCCACGGTCGACATCACGCTGATCGGCATGAACGCGGGCCTCAAGGCAAGCCATCTCGGCAGCCGCGGCAGCGCTTTCGTCGTCATCGCCAACGAACTCAAGGCGACCGCCGACCAGGTCTCGGCAGGCGCCGGACGCTTGCGACCCGTCCTTGACGGCATCGAGCAGTCGGCCAACGAGCTGAAGCAGCTCCGCGTCCAGGGCGATCCCGCCCAGCTCGCCCAGCTCGAGCCGCAGATCCTCCAGGCGCTCCGCGAGGTCGAAGCCGGCAACGAACGGCTCGGCAAGCTGATGTCCCGCCTCGTCGACGAAGGCGCCGAGTTCGAAGGCCTGATGAATTCGGCGCAAGGCTTGATGAGCTCGCTCGGCGAGTCCTCTGCAACGCTGCCCGCGGTTGCATCGCGCCTCGAGACGGCAAGTGCGGGCACGCATCGGCCGCAGCAACAGGACGAGATGCTGCTCGACGATCTCTTTGCGCGCTACACGATGGAGCGCGAGCGCGAGGTTCACCGGGACTTTTTGCAAGGCCTTGGGTTGTCGTCGAGCGCTGCCGCCCGCCGGGTCGACGCGGTCGAGCCTGCGGATGACGGCATAGAGTTGTTTTGAGCGTGCTGCCCTTGCGGCGCAGGCTGCGCCGGCAATTTTAGGAACTGGCTTTGCAGGGCGTTAACCGTGGCGGAACACGGGCCATATCGGTCATTGTCGCGCCCCAGAGTTGATCGCAAATACGTCTGAATTTTTCGACGGATGTTTTCATGCTGAGAGACGGCAAATACGCGGCCTGGTTCAGAACCCCGCGCGGCCAGGGCACGGGCCTTGTCGATTTGACCGGGGGGCGAATTTCCGGCAGCGACAGCTTCTTCACCTATGGCGGCTCCTATCAGGTCGACCAGCAACGCTTCACGGCGGTCCTGACCGTGAAGCGCCATACCGCGGGCAATCCGAGCGTGTTTGGTCCTGACGACGTCGAGGCCAATCTCTCGGGCGATTGCGGCGGCGCGGTAGCGACGTGCTGGGGCACGGCAAAGGAGGCGCCTGACGTCAGGTTCGAGTGCACCTTGATCTACAGCCAGGAAGACGTCGTGGCCACTGAGGCCAAATGCGCGGTCGTGAAGCTCAATGCCGACAAATTGCCCAAGGGGCTGGACAGCCGGTCGCGGCCGCGCCGACCGCTTCCGCCCGGCCCATTCGGATCGGCGCGCGATTAAAGCATGATCCGGAAAAGTGTGAAGCGGTTTTCCGAAAAGATCATGCTCAAACAAAGAGCTAAAGCGCGATGACGATTGAACCCAATCTCATCGCGCTTTAGAATCCTATTTGCGTGGATGCGCCTTCTGGTGCCAGGCCCAGGCGGTGCGGATCACGGTCGGCAGGTCGGAGTGGCGCGGCACGAAGTCCAGGATCTTTCGCGCAGCCGAGGGGTCGGCGACAAGATAGGTCGGATCGCCAGCGCGACGCGGCTTGACAGTGTGGGGGACCTCGCGTCCGGTCTCTTGTCTGATGGCGTTCAGGATCTCGCGCACCGAGAAGCCTGAGCCGGTGCCGAGATTGAAGCTGCCGCCGGCATGTCCAGTTTCCAGCAGCTTCAGTGCTGCGAGATGTGCTGCAGCGAGATCTGTGACGTGGATGTAGTCGCGGATCGCAGTGCCGTCGGGCGTATCGTAATCGTCGCCGAACACGGCAAACTCGACATGTCCCTGCAACGCCATCATGGCGCGCGGAATGAGATGGGTCTCGTTGTCGCGCAATTCGCCGATGCCGCCGGCCGGATCGGCGCCGCTCGCATTGAAATAGCGCAGGCAGAACGCACCGAAACCGTAAGCCGCGCGATAGTCGGCCAGCAAGCGTTCGATCATCCATTTCGAGGCGCCGTAAGGATTGATCGGTGCACAGGCGAAGTCCTCGGACAGCGCCTTGGAATCGGCATTGCCATAGACCGCGCCGGTCGAAGAGAAGACGATGCGGTGGCAGCCGGCGTTACGCATCGCCTGCAGCAACGACAGCGTGCCCTGGACGTTGTTGATGTAGTATTTCTGCGGATCGGTCATGGACTCGCCGACGAGGCTCGCCGCCGCAAAATGCATCACCGCCGTCACCTTGTGGTCGGCAAAGGCGCGCGCCAGCGTCGCGCTGTCGAGCAGATCGCCCGTCACCAGTTCCCCGGCGACGAAGCTGCGATGTCCCGTTGTGAGATTGTCATAGACCACGGGCCGATAGCCGGCAGCGGCGAGGGCGCGGCAAGCGTGCGAGCCAATATAACCCGCGCCTCCCGTGACGAGGATAGTCGGTCGGTCTGTCATGTCCTTTTACCCCAACGCAATTGCAACGATCCATCCAGGCTGAGGCCGCCGGCAGCAAGTCCACGCGAAGCACAGGTAGCGCCATCGTCAACCGGGTTCGTTATAAACGGTTTGACGATCCTGAAAAGCTGCAAGCCTTGGACCATTGGAGACCCTGAAGACGGATATCTCCGGTCGTTCGAGGTTCCGCCATCGCGCCCTTTTGGGCGCATGCAAACCGCTCTTGATTCAGCTTCAATTGACCATCGTGCAGCGAAAATCTCGCCAGACGCTCGCAGCAACCATACTTTCAGAGCTCAAATCTAGGGTGAGGTCCACAACAAGGGACGGACAGGGACATGCCACAAATCTGGATGACATATGACGAGCTCGCGACGCTTTGCGAATGCAGCAGCAGCGAAGCGAGATTGCGGGCCATCCACCTGTCGCTAGACCGTCGCAAGAGTCGCGATGGGGCAACCCGCGTCAAACTGGATCTGGCGCTGACAGCCAAGTTTTTTGCCTCTATCCGCGAGTCGGATTTTGACCTCGATAGCGCCATCGAGGCGCTCCAGGCCACCCACCGGCAGATGGCGGAACTGCTGGCGCCGAACGATGTCCATCGGCGCGGGGTGGCCTAATCGCCCCGCACTGCCTTGAATAGACGTTGAGATTCCCGCGATCTTGTCTCGAATCAGGCATAACTCCGCATCCGGAATTTCCGGCTACGGTGGGTGTTTCAACCGTGTTGGGCCGAAGAGCCCGCAGGAGGGGTGCCATGAGGAAAGCCAATCATTGGGTCTGCGTGAGTGCTTTGGGGGCGGCGACCTTGGGGCTGCTGTTCATGACAGCTGCAGCCGCAAGAGCGGAGGTCGTGAAGCTGCAGGCCGGTCTAAAGGGCACCAACGAGGTGCCTCCGAACAATTCAGCCGGGTCGGGCAAGGCAGAGGCAACCTACGACACCGAGACGAAGACATTGACCTATTCGGTGACCTATACAGGCCTGTCAGGTCCTGTGATGGGTGCGCATTTCCACGGCCCGGTCGAGGCCGGAAAGAACGCCGGCATCGTGCTCCCCTTCAAGACCGTACAGAGCCCGATCCAGGGCACCGCGACGCTCACGGAAGGTCAGGCGACGGATCTGCTGGCCGGAAAGTGGTATGCGAACCTTCACACGGCCGCAAATCCCGGTGGTGAGTTGCGCGGTCAGATGGCGAAGTAGGCAACCGATATTCTGGCGCGTTGACGGGTTCGCCAGCGCCGGATTGTCTCCGCCTCAGGACGGCGGACGGGGAAGGAATGCCAGGATCGTCTGAGCGAGGATGACCCCCACGGTGCCTCCTGCCGCCTTTTGCAAGACGTCCAGGACACCGGGATCGCGATCAGGTGTCAGTGCCTGAAGCACTTCCAGCCCCATCGCAACGGCGACGACAAGTGCGCATGCCCAGATGAAGCGGCCTGGCAGCAAGAAGGAGAAGAGAAATCCCAGCAAGCCATAGGCACTGAAGCGCTCGATGACGACAACCCAATACGCCTCGTGGTGACCCATCAGCGCGGGCCGCCCCGCAAGCCGCGCCAAAGTGGCGTAGGCGATGAGGGCGAGGCAGATTGCTGAGGCTGCCATGAGGTGATTTCGGCGCATGGCGGCATCATAGCCGGTGGACCGGCGTACCGCTCTCAAAAGCGGAGAATATCGTTAAAGCTCGCACCTTGCTGATGCAGTGTTCATGAATGGTGGTTCGTGCCGGGACGCATCTGTGCAGGGGTGCTCGGGCGTCTGTCCCGATTTCGAACCAGCCGCGTCAGTCACGCCACCAACTCAGCACCGTTTGCCGGAGCTTTCGCGGTATGACGCGGCGCCATTAATTCCCTGAATTTAGCGAAAGGTAGCGGCGCGGCGACGAGATATCCCTGCCCGGCTTCGACACCGGACGCGACCAGGGCGTGGAGTTGTTCCTCCGTCTCAATCCCTTCCGCAACGACAGTCATTCGAAAGTCCTTGGCGAGTGCGACCAGCATCTCGACGATCGTCGTGGTCGATGCGTCCACGGTGATTGTATCGACGAAGAATTTGTCGATCTTGATCGTGTTGGCACCCAACCCCTTCAGTCGCGACAGTCCGCTGTGGCCGACCCCGACGTCGTCGATGGCAACGCGGAAGCCGTATTCGCGCAGCTCGGTCACGACGGCGGCCGCGCGCTCGAGATCGTCGAGCTCGTCACGTTCGGTCACCTCGATCACGATCTGCCGTGTCGCGACTTTTGCCGTCAAGACGGTACGCCGAAGTGTTTCGACGAAGCCGGCGCTGAGCAGATGTTTGGGAACGACGTTGAGGGAGAGCTTGAAATCCTTGTCTGCTTTCAACAGCGGCCGGAGATCTGACAAGGCTGATTTCAGGATCTGCCAGGTCATGGCCTGGATGCGGCCGCTGGACTCGGCAAGAGGGATGAAATTCATCGGGGGGATGACGGAGCCGTCTTCGCGTACCCAGCGCGCCAAGACCTCGCATCCCTTGATCTCTCTCGTCCTGAGATCGAAGATAGGCTGATAATACGGCTTGAATTCGCCTGCAGTCAGGGCGCGATCGAGATCGGCGACCGGTCCCTCCGTGCGGCGGCTGCGCGCCAGCAGGATACCGAAGAGGGCGCCAAGCCCGGCGGCGACGGCAAGCGCCGGCCAATAAGCTTCGTTATTCCACGTCGAGAGGACGGCGCCGTCGACCTCGATGGTGGTGTGAAGGGGATAACGGTCGGAAGATCTGTCGAAGCGCTTCGCATTCCGCCGTGGCCGGTCGCCATCCAGCTGGAACTCGCCGAGCTTCTCCCCATTGCTCAAGGAGAGGGTCACCTCACTGTGTCCACGCAGTTCGGACGGCATGATGTCGAGCAGGCTCGCATTGATGCCGAGAATGGCGACCAGTGCAACGCTGCTGTTGATATCCTTGAGAACGCCGAGCGCGTCGCCACCGAACTGTTGAACGCGGAACAGTGAAAGTTTCCCGTCGTGCGATGCGAGCATGTCCCGGCGCTCGACCCATCCCTTGTCGAATTCCAGCGTTTCGGAATAGGCCGAGCAGATCACCGAGGCGTCGGGATTGACAACGCGGACGTCCTTGATCGCCGAGCGCTGATAGACATGCAGGCGGATTGCCTGGAGCGTCGCAGGTTCGCAGTTCACCGCGTCACGCCTGCCGAGCTCGGCGAGACTCGCGGCCGCGAACTCGACCGCAAATTCGGAGCGACGCAGGACGACCTCGGTCAACTCGTCGAGCTGACGGACCTGCTGGTGGCGAATAAAGCTCTCTGCCGCCAGGTGGCCAGCCAGGCCAAACACGCTCGTGCTCGCAAGCACGAGCGCTGCAAACGCGAAGGTCGGTCGCTGTAATTTCATCCTGCCCGCGCGGAGGTTGAGGAGGCTTACCATCGATCCTAGTCGGGACGCGCTAAGATAGGGTTTAATGGCGCCGGCGAAGCCGGGGGCGGGGAACGGGTTTTGCTTAATTGGTAGGCGGCGTGGCCTGAGGGGTGATCCATGCGTTGGCTGATCGATACGAACCGGGTGCTAATTGTGGTTTTGGTGGCTGTGGTGGCTGGAGATGCCGCGGCTTCGGCACAGGGAACCAAGGATCGGGCTTCCGGTACTCAGACCGGTTCTGCGAGCCGGAGCGGCATCAGCACGAGTTCTCACCCCGACAGCATGGGGGGCGCCTTCAAAGGCACGGGAATGCCCACCTATGGAACCAGTCCAGGAATGGGGTCGCCCAAGAAGCCTCGCCCCTAGCGCCTTGAGATTGCTGGCAAATCCCATGCCCGGAGGTCTTGGAAACCCTTCAGCTTCAAACCTCTATCGCCGCATTTGGCGGTGCAGGGAAACGATCTCAGGGTGATAGGGGGTCATCGACCTGTTCAGGTTCCTTACGCCATGCGGAGATCGCGTCGCTCGCAGCCTCAACGCCACGAAGGCGATGTTGATGGCCAACCAAATCAACATGACGGAAATGGCAAGATGCAGCACGGCCTGACCTCGCTTGGACGTAGAATCAAACCCCGACATGCCATCTATGTTCCCCGGCGGGTTGGACGGAAGGCGGGCATGCCTGAGCCGCCACGATCTCGTGAGCCGTGACACGGTGATAGCGTCAGCAAAGGAGACCGGATGGGCCGGGATCTGCCTAAAATTCTGAGGGTCGAACGAACGACAGTTTCGCCCTGCCTCGAGGTCATAGCTCGGGACGTGAGTTTCTCTCGCGAGGCTGCCGCGGAGACTTATTACGCAATTGCGCAGCCTGACTACGTGGCCGTCCTGGCCATGACGACCGAGGCGCAGATCCTTCTGGTGCGGCAATATCGGCCGGCGATCGAGCGCTTCTCACTTGAATTGCCCGCAGGAATGGTCGACCCGGGCGAAGATCCGCAAACGACCGCCGCGCGTGAACTTCTGGAAGAGACCGGCTATCCCACGATCAGCATCGAGCGTATCGGACTATCCGCGACCTGCTCTAGCCGGATCAGCAATGCGACTCATTCATTCTTTGTCAGGACTGGCGATCGCAAGCCTGGCTTTGTCGAAGAGTCCGGTATCGAGGTCGTTTCGGTCTCGCAGAGCGAGCTTCGCCGAATGGTTCTATCGGGAGAATTTGGCGAGCAGACCCACTTGGGTGTGCTGGCACAGGCCTCCGCAAGAGGACTGCTCCGTTTCGAAGATTAGCTCTTCTTACCCGTCTTCGACTTCAACGACAGACCAAGCCGCATCGCCATGCGCTTGATCGCGTCGGGCGAGCGCCCGAGCTGCTTCGCTGCCTCTTCCAGCGACGTCGAAGACTTTGCCAGCTCCATGAGCCGGCGGTCTTCTTTGAACGACCAGGGCTTCCGCGCCATAACCGAAACATTCCTCTTCGCATCGACACAACGACAAAGCCGCCAAGCGACCCATGTTCGCTCGACGGCTTTGCTTGGGTGGGGCCGGGCTTGGGGGAGCCCGGTGCGATCATGGATATGCGATCGGAAGAAGCGCGCAACTAACAACCCGAATTAAGCTAACTGCTCAACCTTACCTCGATGAAATCAGCCCATAACGCTCCGTATAACCACGGGATTTTTGTCCAGTACCGATCAGCGCGTGCCAATCAGCGCGATCAAGACGCTTCGCCACTTCGAGTTGGCCCATCGCGGACGAATTCTAGAAATACGAAATGTCTTGCTTGAGTTTGTCCCGCGCTGATGCAGCGTGTTGCACAAACTTCATCGTCGTCTGACAAAACTTTCGGCGGTGCCGACCTTGAAGTCGTCACAACGAGACGATGAAAGGGAGGAACGTTCCGAAAAATGGGAACATTCCAATGATACCAATTCTAGTGATGTCGGCGATCTTTGCGGCAGGCTTTTGCAGCGGTTACGGCGTGCGGGCCTGGCGGTCTCGGCGGCGATCGGCGCGGTATCGTCTCTATGCGCCCTATACTGCCGCCTCAATCGGAGCCGGCCGAGACCTGCCGTCTTCGTGATCGAATTGACCGGCCTGGTCCAGTTGTCGCCGTGCCGCAAATAACCATGCGCGGTTAGGTTAATTCATCGCCCTTCTTGAGTGCCTTGGAGGCGAGGTTTAGAAATTGGCGGGTCTCCTGCGAGAACTCAGATCGCCCGGAATTGCGGGGCGCGGCGTGAGGAAACTTGGATGGTGTATCTTGTTGCGTTTTTAGGCGTAACCATTTGTTCGATTGCTTTTGTATTTGCTTATAGTCGACGACTTGAAGGTCTTGCCGGCCCCTGGATTCTCAATGAGGGCCGTCGCGATGATTGAGCCAAAGCGTCACGCGCCGCGGTGATATTTCGTTGATCCGGAAGGACATCGCGTGTTGATCGGTCTGTCGTTGGATGAGACCGCAGAATTCGAAGCGTTGGATCTGCCGTCGATGGACGTTGGTCCCTCTATGACGTCGGCGGGTGGCTCCGTCGGGGAGCGGGACGTGCGATGGCTCGAGCTTTACGACAAGCATGATCTCGCCTGGCGGAGCTGGATTGCTCAGAGTCGGACCGAAGAGGCGCAGGCTTCAAACTTTATTAACTATGTCTGACCGATGGTGGCGACCTAGAACTCGAACGTGGGATGGCCCAGATGTTCCAGCTGTTCCTGAGAGCGCGCGCTCACAATCTTCTAAATCCGAGGCGTGAGGACAAGGGCTTCAAGGCTCGCTCGGCCGAGCGCGACGCCGAGACTGACCGCGTCCGGATCGATGCGATCATGACAGCGCTGGATACCGCGCTGCAGGCGGCTGAAAGAGAGCAGGCTGGCCTCAATCGGCGTGTCGATGACGCGCTTGCCCGGGCATCGGTCACCTTTGGCAACGGCACCGACGAATACCTGGAGCGGGAGCCGCTGGACAACCATCATCAGGACCTCTTTGCCGCCGATATTTCCAACGGTCAGCGCAGGCTCAAAGAGCTCGCCAGCACGATTTCGCATCTGAAATTCGTCAAGGCCGCAATGCTGACGCGTTTCCCCGACTTCAAGCCACCACAGCTCAACAGCTAGTCCGAAGATTCGGGCTCAACGGCGCGGTAATCCGGCGCGGCTTTCTCGTTGGGTGCTTCGGTCCTTTTTGATATGGTCCAGCGGTCACGCAGTCATGGATCGAAGGAGCGAACAGGTGCCTGTCAGAAATACGCCCAGGTTGTTGGGACTAGTCGGGCGTTTCCTTAGTTCGAATCATATCAGGCAGCCTCGGCGAGCTT
>NZ_CAKZHY010000072.1 GCF_936928535.1 uncultured Bradyrhizobium sp.
CGCAAAAAGGGATTGACTAACCAAGGCCCGTTACAGAAGCCCGGATGGAGCGAAGTGCAATCTGGACTACGAAACTAGACGTTACTCCCCGTCCGTCTCGCCATTCGCACCGTTGCCGCTCTCGGCCTCTTCCGTGATGTGCTCGACCGAGACGACGTGCTCGTCCTCGGCGGTGTCGAACACGATCACGCCTTGCGTCGAGCGGCCGGCGATGCGGATGCCTTCGACGGGGCAGCGGATCAGCTGGCCCTTGTCGGTCACCAGCATGATCTGATCGGCATCCTCCACGGGGAAGGACGCGACCAGATTGCCGTTGCGGTTGTTGACGCTCATAGCGACGATGCCTTTGCCGCCGCGGCCGGTGGTGCGGTACTCGTAGGACGAGGTCCGCTTGCCATAGCCGTTGACGGAGACGGTCAGCACGACCTGCTCCGCCGCCGACATCTCGGCGTAGCGCTCCTGCGCAAGCTGGAAGCTGCCGGAGGTCTCCTCCGCCTCGGCATCCGCCGGGGCCTCTTCAGCCGAGGCTTCGCCGGCGACCGCGCGGCGCATCTTCAGATAGGCCGAACGCTCGTCTGACGTGGTCTCGACATGGCGTAGGATCGCCAGCGAGATCACCTTGTCGCCTTCGGCAAGCGCAATACCGCGCACGCCCATCGAGGTGCGGCCGGTGAAGACGCGCACGTCGGGGACCGGGAAGCGGATGCACTGGCCGGCGGCGCCGGTCAGCAGCACGTCGTCGTGCTCGGTACAGATCTGGACGTCGACGATCGCCTCACCGTCATCGAGCTTCATCGCGATGATGCCGGAGCGGCGGACGTCAACGAAATCAGAGAGCTTGTTGCGCCGGACGTTGCCGCCGGTGGTCGCGAACATTACGTCGAGGTTGGCCCAGCTGGATTCGTCCTCGGGCAGCGGCATGATGGTGGTGATGCGCTCGCCCTGCTCCAGCGGCAGGATGTTGATCAGTGCCTTGCCGCGCGCGTTCGGCGCGGCCATCGGCAGCCGCCAGACCTTTTCCTTGTAGACCTGGCCGCGCGAGGAGAAGAACAGCACCGGAGTGTGAGTCGACGCGACAAAGAGCCGGGAGACGAAATCCTCGTCGCGGGTCTGCATGCCCGCGCGGCCCTTGCCGCCGCGGCGCTGGGCGCGATAGGCCGACAGCGGCACGCGCTTGACATAGCCGGCGTGCGAGACGGTGACGACCATGTCCTCGCGCTGGATCAGGTCCTCGTCCTCGACCTCGCCTTCCTGCTCCATGATCACGGTCTTGCGCGGGGTGGCGAACTCGGCTTTCACCTCGGCAAGCTCGGTCTTGATGATCTCCAGGACGCGGGCACGCGAGCGCAAAATCTCGAGATAATCGCCGATCTCGCCGGCGAGCTTGTCGAGCTCTTCGCGGATCTCGTCGCGGCCGAGGGCGGTAAGGCGCTGCAAACGCAGATCGAGAATGGCCCTCGCCTGCTCCATCGACAGGCGGATCGTGCCGTCCTCGCTGATGCGATGGCGCGGATCGTCGATCAGCGTCAGCATGTCTTCGACATCCCGGGCCGGCCAGTCGCGCGACATCAGGGTGTCGCGCGCGGTGGTCGGATCGGGCGAGGTGCGGATGACGCGGATCATCTCGTCGATATTGGCGACCGCGATCGCGAGACCGACCAGGATGTGGGCACGATCGCGCGCCTTGGCGAGCAGGTACTTGGTGCGCCGCGTGACGACCCGCTCACGGAAGTCGACGAAGATCGCCAGCAGGTCCTTCAGATGCATGATCCGAGGGCGGCCGCTGTCCAGCGCAACCATGTTGACGCCGAAGCTCGTCTGCAGCGGCGTGAATCGGTACAGCTGATTCAGCACCACATCCGGCACGGCGTCGCGCTTCAATTCGATGACAACGCGATAGCCGTCGCGATCCGATTCATCGCGCAGGTCGCCGATGCCCTCGATTTTCTTTTCCTTGACCAGTTCGGCGATGCGCTCGACCATCGTCGCCTTGTTCACCTGATATGGAATCTCGCTGACGATGATCGCCTCGCGATCCTTGCGGATGGTCTCGAACTCGACCTTGCCGCGCATGACGATCGAACCGCGGCCAAGGTGGTAGGCGGAGCGGATACCCTGACGTCCGAGAATGACGCCGCCGGTCGGGAAATCCGGGCCCGGCACGATGTTGATGAGTTCGTCGATGGTCAGCGCAGGATTGTCGATCAGCGCGACGCAGGCGTCGATGACTTCGCCGAGATTGTGCGGCGGGATGTTCGTCGCCATGCCGACGGCGATGCCGCCCGCGCCATTGACGAGGAGGTTCGGGAACTTGGCCGGCAGAACCGACGGCTCGGTCTCGTTGTTGTCGTAGTTCGGCTGAAAGTCGACAGTATCCTTGTCGATGTCAGCCAGCAGAGCCAGCGCCGCCTTCGTCAGCCGCGCTTCTGTGTAACGATAGGCGGCCGGGGGATCGCCATCGACCGAGCCGAAATTGCCCTGGCCGTCGATGAGCGGCACGCGCATCGAGAAATCCTGCGCCATGCGGACCATGGCGTCGTAAATCGACTGGTCGCCGTGCGGGTGATACTTACCGATGACGTCGCCGACCACGCGCGCGGACTTGACGTATTTCTTGTCGGGCGTGTGCCCCTGCTCGTTCATCGAGTAGAGGATGCGGCGATGCACCGGCTTCAACCCATCGCGCGCATCGGGCAGCGCACGGGCCACGATCACGCTCATGGCGTAATCGAGGTAGGACTTCTTCATCTCCTCGTAGATCGAAACGGGGCGAATGTCCGAGGGTTGCGCCGGCTGGTCGCCGGGCTTGTTGTCGTCGTCAGCCAAGGGGGAATCCGGTGAAGTTTTATCTGGGAATCATATAGCGCATCGACGCCCTGATAACTACCCTTGGAGGCTCTCGGGAAGCGCTTTTTCCGACTGTTTTTCCAGAGACTTACGCCGTTCCAGCGACCAACTCGGGCAAGGCCTCCGCGAGCCGCCGAGAACCGCGCCTTAACTGCCGAAAACCACGCTGTGCATGATGCGTCCGGGCACGAGCGTGAACAGGCCCGCCACCCCCAGCGCGCCGGTGAACAGGAAGATCATGGTCCACCGATGCGCGGCGACGCGATGCGTATGGGCCCGCCACACCGCGAGCGGCAGCATCACCAGCGTGAAGATCGATAACAGATGGATCAGGCTGAACGGCCCGAACATGCGGATCTGGTGGATCCAGAACGACGAGGCGGCCACGAGAGCCATCAGCGCCACCCAGATCCAGCCGATCGTCCGGTGCGGCAGCGTGCCCTTCGGCGCGGCGAACTGGACGAGGCCAAGGACAAAGGCCGCCATGGCGGCAAAGGCATGCAGCGGGATCGCTGGAGCGGCGTCAAGCAGTGGCGCGAGGCTCATGCGGCGCGTCCTCTTGGCCGGGAACCAGCCATGTGAATAAGATTAACATAAAGTTAATACCATTCACATCGCCCCTCGTCAAAGGCTTGAGGCAGCACATGAAGCCAGCCCGGAAAACCAAGCTTGACCCGCCAATTGGTAAGGAATCCTGTCGCTTTACGCGAGCATGGCAAAATGCGTGCGGGCAAAGCCCCGCTTCGCCTCAGAACGGGATATCGTCGTCCATATCGTTGTTGCGGCCACCGCCGCCGGCGGCCACGGGACGGCGCGGTGCGCTGCTGACCGGACCGGACGAGCCAAAATCGCCGCCCGGCTCGTCACCGAAGCTGCCGCCGCCCGCACCGCCGCCACGGCCATCGAGCATCGTCAATGTCGAGTTGAAGCCCTGCAGCACAACCTCGGTGGAGTACTTCTCCACGCCGCTCTGGTCAGTCCATTTGCGGGTCTGGAGCGCGCCCTCGATGTAAACCTTGGCGCCCTTCTTCAGGTACTGCTCGGCGACCTTGCAGAGCCCCTCATTGAAGATCACGACGCGGTGCCACTCGGTCTTTTCCTTGCGCTCGCCGCTGTTCTTGTCGCGCCAGGTCTCGGAGGTCGCAATGCTCAGATTCGCGATCGGCCGCCCGTCCTGGGTGCGGCGGATTTCCGGATCCTTGCCGAGATTTCCGACCAGAATGACCTTGTTGACGCTTCCCGCCATCGCCGCTCTCCACTCCAAATGCCACTGAATTTCGAAAAAGGCGCGCCCGCGCTGCCGCCTGCCGACCCTATACGCTTACAAGGGCCGATCGGCCCGGGCACACGCCCGGTTATCCCCACATATAGCATCGACCGAATATTTGTTCCAGATTTGTTCCCATTTAAATTGGCGCACCCTAGGCGTGTAAACGGTATCTCTTGCTGCTATGCACGTCGCCGTGAATTGGAACCGGAAAAGGAAAGAAAAGGCTTAACATTCATTGGGTTACACCCACCCCAGTTACCCCCTGACTGTTGCATTCGAGAGACGGACTCCGCCCCCCGATTGGACTACGGTTGAATCGGATTGGTTCATATGGGCGTCGCGCCTGATTGACCGCTTCAGGGGACAACTGAAGCGGACGACACTGGGGAGACTGCAATGAAGAAAATTCTGTACGGCACAATCGGTATCGTGGCTTTGGGCCTGTCCGCACCGGCTGATGCGGCCGATCTTGCGGCACGTCCCTACACCAAGGCGCCGCCGCCGATGATCGCCGCCATCTACGACTGGAGCGGCTTTTACATCGGCATCAACGGCGGTGGCGGATCAAGCCACAAATGTTGGGATTTTCTCTCGCCGACCACAGGCGCGCTGTCCGGCGAGGGCTGCCACAATGCGACCGGTGGCACGGTCGGCGGCCAGGTCGGCTATCGCTGGCAGTCCGCCAACTGGGTGTTCGGCGTCGAAGGCCAAGGCAACTGGGCCGACTTCTCGGGCGACAATGTCAGCACGCTCTTCCTGGCCCAGCGCAACCGCTCGAAGATCGACGCCTTCGGCCTGATTACGGGCCAGGTCGGCTACGCCTGGAACAACGTGCTGTTCTACGTGAAGGGCGGCGGCGCGGTGGTCGCCGACAAGTTCAACATCTACACCGCGCCCGGGTTCGCCGGAGCCGGCACCCTGCTCGCCTCGGCCAGCGACAACCGCTGGGGCGGCACTGTTGGCGCTGGCCTCGAGTTCGGTTTTGCGCCGAACTGGTCGGTGGGCGTTGAGTACGACCACATCTTCCTGGGGAGCAGAACCCTGACGCTGAACGCACCCGGCGGCGGGGCATTCCAGACCGACCGCATCGGTCAGAATGTCGACATAGGCCTCGTCCGCGTCAATTACCGCTGGGGCGGTCCTGTCATCGCGAAGTACTGATCCCGCTGAAATCACTCAGCAATCAAAGGCCGGCGGGCGCGCCGGCCTTTTTGTTTTGGTTCCCGATGGGAACTATAGGACAGCGACTATTACATTTTGTATTTGTTGTGACTTTTGAGAGACACAACTTGCAGCTTTAGTGGTGTAAGCACGGCATCAGTTGGACCACGGCGTCCGATGTCCTTCCGAGCTTGCGGAAGGCCACAACAGAAACTGGGACTGGGATAAGTTGAAAATGAAGAAGATTTTGCTGGCTTCGGCCGCTCTGATCGCCCTCACTGGCGCCGCTTCGGCTGCCGACCTGGCGGCTCGCCCCTACACCAAGGCTCCGGTGGCCATGGCTTCGGTCTACAACTGGACCGGCTTCTACCTCGGTCTCATGGGTGGCGGCGCTTGGGAAGATTCGGGCTCCCCGCGGATGCAGGGCGGCTTCGTCGGCGGCACTGCCGGCTACAACTGGCAGACCGGCAACGTCGTGTTCGGTCTCGAGGCCGATGGCGCCTGGGCTGACGTCAACGCTTCCGCCGCAGCCACTGTTCCCGGTTTCGGTGTCGTGACTGCCAGCGCGAAGACCGACGCGCTCGGCACCGTGCGCGGCCGCCTCGGCTATGCCGTCAACAACGTTCTGTTCTACGGCACCGGCGGCTATGCCTGGATCGACAACAAGCTCTCGCTCTCCGCGCTCGGCGTGGGCATTTCCGACACCAAGTTCCACTCCGGCTGGACCGTCGGTGCGGGCGTCGAGGCCTTCATCGCTCCGCAGTGGTCGATCAAAGGCGAGTACCTCTATCGCAGCCTCGCCGGCGAGAACTATTTCGGCGGCGCCTTTCCGAGCGGCACGCTCAATTTCCACACCGTGCAGTTCGGCGTGAACTATCACTTCAACGGCCCGGTCGTCGCCAAGTACTAAGTCGACGACTGAGCTTCGGCTCCAACGCCATCACGTCACGAAAGGCCGGCCTCGTGCCGGCCTTTTGCTGTTCCATCCATGGTGATGGCCATCAGCTGCTGCCAAGTCCCGCCAGCGCACCAACAATCCGTTGACGATTCGCAAGTCCCACTGGAAATCTGCCCTCGTTCTTCCTACGTTCGCTGACAACCCCATCGGTGCCGATCCCGGTTCCGGACGAAGCGCGCCTTTTCGTTGGCGCGATCGCGCACCTTTGGGATTCCTTGAGGGCAATTCGGATGGATGAAGTGGTCAAGGCGAAGCGCCAACAGCAGAACGCGGGCTCCAGCCGGCACGCCATTACGATTCGCGGCGCGCGCGAGCACAACCTCAAGAACATCGACGTCGAAATTCCCCGCGACAAGCTCGTGGTGTTCACCGGCCTGTCCGGCTCCGGCAAATCCTCGCTCGCTTTCGACACCATCTACGCTGAGGGCCAGCGCCGCTACGTCGAGTCGCTCTCGGCCTATGCCCGCCAGTTCCTGGAGATGATGCAGAAGCCTGACGTCGACCAGATCGACGGCCTGTCACCGGCGATCTCGATCGAGCAGAAGACGACGTCGAAGAATCCGCGCTCCACCGTCGGCACGGTGACCGAGATCTACGACTATATGCGCCTGCTCTGGGCGCGCGTCGGCGTGCCCTATTCGCCGGCCACGGGACTTCCGATCGAAAGCCAGACCGTCTCGCAGATGGTCGATCGCGTACTGGCGCTGCCCGAGGGCACCCGCCTCTATCTGCTCGCGCCCGTCGTGCGCGGCCGCAAGGGCGAGTATCGCAAAGAGCTCGCCGAATGGCTCAAGAAGGGTTTTCAGCGCGTCAAGATCGACGGCACTTTCCATGAACTTGCGGAAGCCCCGACGCTGGACAAGAAATTCCCGCACGACATCGACGTCGTCGTCGATCGCATCGTCGTGCGCGCCGACATCGGCCAGCGCCTCGCCGAAAGCTTCGAGACCGCTCTGAAGCTCGCCGAAGGCCTCGCGGTGGTCGAGTATGCCGATGCACCGGCTGCCGCTGCGGCGCCGGTCGAGGAGAAAAAGAAAACTGCAAAAATCCACGACAAGAGCGGGCCCGAGCGCATCCTGTTCTCGGAAAAATTCGCCTGCCCGGTGTCCGGCTTCACCATCCCCGAGATCGAGCCGCGCCTGTTCTCGTTCAACAATCCCTATGGCGCGTGTCCTGCCTGCGGCGGCCTCGGCGTCGAGCAGCATGTCGACGAAGACCTCGTCATCCCCGACAAGGACCTCGCCATCGGCAAGGGCGCGATCGCGCCCTGGGCCAAATCGTCCTCGCCCTATTACACGCAGACGCTGACGGCGCTCGGCAAGCACTACAAGTTCACGTTGACCACCAAATGGAAGGATCTGCCCAAGAAGACGCAGAACGCGATCCTCCATGGTTCCGGCGAGGACGAGATCAAGTTCTCTTATGAGGACGGCGTCCGTTCCTACGACACCAAGAAGCCGTTCGAGGGCGTCATCACCAACATCAACCGCCGCTACCGCGAAACCGAAAGCGAGTGGGCCCGCGAGGAGCTCTCAAAGTATTTCCACGACGTGCCCTGCGGCGCCTGCAACGGTTTCCGCCTCAAGCCCGAGGCGCTTTGCGTCAAGATCGGCGGCAAGCATATCGGCGAGATCTCCGAGCTGTCGGTGAAGGGTGCCGGTGCCTGGTTCGAGACCGTGCCGGACGCGCTGAACACGCAACAGAACGAGATCGCGGGGCGTATTCTCAAGGAGATCCGCGAACGCCTCACCTTCCTCCTCGACGTCGGCCTCAACTACCTCACCCTCTCCCGCTCGTCCGGCACGCTGTCGGGCGGCGAGAGCCAGCGCATCCGCCTGGCCTCGCAGATTGGCTCGGGGCTGACAGGCGTGCTCTACGTGCTGGACGAGCCCTCGATCGGCCTGCACCAGCGCGACAACGCGCGCCTGCTCGACACGCTGAAGCGGCTGCGCGACCTCGGCAACACCGTGATCGTCGTCGAGCATGACGAGGACGCCATTCTGCTGGCCGACCACGTTCTCGACATCGGCCCCGGCGCCGGCATGCATGGCGGCAATATCATCGCCGAGGGCACGCCCGCCGAGATCATGCGCAACCCGAAATCGCTCACCGGCAAATATCTCACCGGCGAGCTCGAAGTCGAGGTGCCGGAGCGGCGTCCGCCGAACCATCGCCGCACCATCAAGGTGGTCAACGCGCGCGGCAATAACCTGAAGAACGTCACGGCCGAGATTCCGCTCGGCCTGTTCACGGCCGTCACCGGCGTCTCCGGCGGCGGCAAGTCGACGCTCCTGATCGACACGCTCTACAAGGCGATCGCACGCAAGCTGAACAATGCCAGCGAAGGCGCAGCGCCGCACGACCGCATCGAGGGCCTCGAGCATATCGACAAGATCATCGACATCGACCAGTCGCCGATCGGCCGCACCCCGCGTTCGAACCCCGCGACCTACACCGGCGCTTTCACGCCGATCCGCGAATGGTTCGCGGGCCTGCCCGAGTCCAAGGCGCGCGGCTACGAGCCCGGCCGCTTCTCCTTCAACGTCAAGGGCGGCCGCTGCGAGGCCTGCCAGGGCGACGGCGTCATCAAGATCGAGATGCACTTCCTGCCCGACGTCTACGTCACCTGCGACGTCTGCAAGGGCAAGCGCTACAACCGCGAAACGCTCGAAGTCCTGTTCAAGGGCAAGAGCATCGCCGATGTGCTCGACATGACTGTCGAGGAAGCCGCCGAGTTCTTCAAAGCGGTGCCGCGCGTGCGCGAGACCTTCCAGACCCTGCACCGCGTCGGACTGGATTACATCCACGTCGGCCAACAAGCGACGACGCTCTCAGGCGGCGAAGCCCAGCGCGTCAAATTGGCAAAAGAGCTGTCGAAGCGCGCCACGGGCCGCACGCTCTACATCCTGGACGAGCCGACCACCGGCCTGCACTTCCACGACGTCAAGAAGCTCCTGGAGGTGCTGCACGAGCTGGTCGCGCAGGGCAACACGGTCGTGGTCATCGAGCACAATCTCGAGGTCATCAAGACCGCGGACTGGGTCATCGACCTCGGCCCCGAAGGCGGCGACGGCGGCGGCGAGATCGTCGCCTGGGGCCCGCCCGAAGACATCGTGAAGGCCCAGCGGAGCTATACCGGCAAATTCCTGGAGCCGGTGCTGAAGAAGGCACGCAAGCCGAAGCGGCGGAGCACGAGCGAGGCGGCGGAATAGCGCGTCGCATCGAACCCTAGGGCGGATGAGCGCAGCGTAATCCGCCACGGCACGACCCGGGAAAGAGCCCACATGTCCGCAGGCCTCGCGCAAACCTATCGCGCTTTCGCCCACAACAATGCCTGGGCGAACCATCGCCTGCTGACCGCCTGCGCCGGTCTCAGCCAGGCCGAGTTCGAAGCTTCGCGGACCGGCTTCTTCCCGAGCATTCAGCGCACGCTGAACCATATCTACGTCATCGATCTCTTCTACATCGATGCACTGCAAGGCGGCTGGCTCGGACCGCGCGCCTGGGCAAACGAGGTGCCGTACCCCTCGCTTGCCGAGCTGAAAACGGCCCAGGCCGCCATGGACAAGCATCTGCTCGCGGTGTGCGACGCGCTGACGCCAGAGCTCCTGAACGGCGTCATCAGGATCAACCGCGACACATCCGTCCAGACCGAACGCCGCGACCGGTTGCTGATGCATCTGTTCCAGCACCAGATCCATCACCGCGGACAGGCGCACGCCATGCTGTCCGCAACATCAGTCGCGCCGCCACAGCTCGATGAGTTCTTTGCCGAAGGAGAAGCGCCGCTTCGCGCCGGCGAGTTTGCCGAACTCGGCTGGACCGAGAAGACCGTTTGGAAATCCTAGGTCAGACTGGCTCTCCTCTTCCCATGCCCTATTGCGTCATATTTGACAGGGCCAGATCATCGCTTGAGGGAGAAATGCCCAGCTGCAATTATACGCTCTTCCGCAACGCCATCCTTGCCGAGCAACAGGTGACCTGCGTCTACGAGGGTCGACATCGCGAGCTCTGCCCGCATATCATTGGCACCAACAAGAGCGGTGAGGAAGCCGTGCTGGCCTGGCAATTCGGCGGCGAAAGCAGCGGTCCGCTGCCGCAATGGCGCTGCCTGAAGCTCGCCAATGTGAGCGCTGCCCGGGCCCGCGATGGTCGTTGGCATGAGGGCGGCTCACACCGAACCACTCAGACCTGCGTCAGCGACATTGATCTTGATATCAATGTTCACGTCCGCAAGTTGCGGTGACCGACTTGCCGTCCATGATCGCCGGGTTGATTTCGATGCGCTCATGCCGCATGGCTATCCCTCTGCCTAACAATCGCATGCCACATCGCTTGTCAGTGCCCCTCCTCCATGTCCTACGCGCTCGCCATCTTCGATCTCGACGGCACCCTCGTCGACAGCTTTCCCTGGTTCCTGCGCACCATCAACGACATCGCCGATCGCTTCGGCTTTCGTCGCGTGCGGGATGAGGATATCGAGGAGCTGCGACATAGCTCGACGCGAGAGATTCTCAACCGCCTCGAAGTGCCGGTATGGAAGTTGCCGGCGATTGCGCGATATGCGCGGCGGCTGAAGGGGCAGGCCGCCAGCGAGATTTCGCTGTTCGCTGGCACTGACGCGATGCTGCGAACGCTCGCCGGAAACGGCGTGCAGCTGGCGCTGGTGACGTCGGACAGCGAGGTCAATGCTCGGCAAAAGCTCGGTGCATCGGCCGCATTGTTTCAGCATTTCGACTGCGCGGCTTCGGTGTTCGGCAAGCCCGCGAAATTCCGCCGTGTGATCCGGCGCGCCGGCGTCGTCGCGCAAGACGTCATTTCAATCGGCGACGAGGTCCGCGATATCGAGGCGGCCCGGGCGGTCGGCGTGGCCTGCGGTGCCGTTAGCTGGGGCTATGCCGCACCGGCCGCGTTGCAGGCGCTTGCACCCGATTACATGTTCGAATGCATTCACGCCATTGCGAATACATTATGCGGAAACGTAGGGTGGATTAGCGAAGCGTAATCCACCACTGTTCGGATCTGCGGAGAGAAAAGAGGTGGATTACGCACTGGTCGAGGAAATGGTCATGACACTCACGGACGCAGCCCGCCTCAAACTGCTCGAGCCGCCGCCCGGCAAGATCCGTGTCGTGCTCGACACCGACACCTACAACGAGATCGACGATCAGTTCGCGCTGGTGCAGATGCTGCTGTCGCCGGAGCGTTTTGACGTCGAGGCGATCTACGCCGCGCCGTTTTTCAATGCGCGCGCGGACAACCCCGGCCACGGTATGGAGCTGAGCTATCAGGAGATCCTGCGCCTCCTGGAGCGCCTGGATGTTCCGCCTGACGGCCTGGTGCATCGCGGCGTGACCGATTATGTCGGCCCCGCCAGGACGGCGCGGACAGCGCCCGCAGTGGACGACCTCGTCGCCCGGGCGCGCGCCAGCTCGCCCGACAATCCGCTCTATGTCATTGCCATCGGTGCCATCAGCAACGTTGCCTCGGCTCTCCTCAAGGCCCCTGACATCATCGATCGCATCGTGGTGGTCTGGCTCGGCGGCCATGCGCTGGAATGGCCCGATACCGTCGAGTTCAACCTCAAGCAGGATGTTGGCGGCGCGCAAGTGCTGCTCGACAGCGGCGTGCCGCTCGTCCTCGTGCCGTGCCGGGGCGTCACCTCGCGCCTTCATTCGACGGTGCCGGAGATCGAACGTTACGTCGAGCCGCACGGCAGCATCGGCGCGTTTCTGGCTCAGAGGTTCAAGGAATATTCCTCGGATCACATGGGCTGGGCCAAGGAGATCTGGGACATGGCACCGGTCGGCTGGCTGCTGAACCCTGCGTGGGCACCGAGCGTGATCATCCCCGCCCCTGTCCTCACCGATCAGATGACCTGGAGCGTCGACCGCCGGCGCCATCCGATCCGCTACGTCACCTATGTGGACCGCAATCCGATCCTGAAGGACTTTTTCGTGAAGCTGCGAGACTTCGCCGCATCCAAACTGCCGTAGCTGTCCCCACCATGCAGATTCCAAGCGGTGATGGAGCGTACTTGCGCTAGCTTGCGGGAGGCTTGCTGGAAGCGCGCCCTACGATGCGGCGCTTGGACGCAAGCGACGCCTGAAGTTGTCGCCCAGAATCGCAGCAACAAATCGTAACAATGTTTCTGCCTGCTGGCATGAGGCCAGTTGTCTGCCTTGCGACCCGGCAATGATTGACGGACGTCCAGGAACACGCCGACAAGCCACGCCGAGCCGTCAGGAATTCCCATGGTGTCCACCTATTTCAGCTACAGCTATATCGCGCGCAATCTCACGCAGTCCCTGACGCGGGTGGCGCAGCAATCGGACGTCTCGCGCGAAGCTGCCTATTACAAAGCCAACATCGGCAAGGTGCACAGCGCTGACGACCTGATGAACGACTATCGCCTGTATCATTACGTCACGAAAGCCTATGGCCTGGAAGACATGGCCTACGCCAAGGCCTTCATGAAGAAAGTGCTGCAGAGCGATCTCGCCGACCCCAAGAGCTTCGCCAACACGCTGATCGACAAGCGTTACCGGGACTTCGCCGCGGCATTCTCCTTCGACGGCGGCACGACCAAGGTCGCGCAATCGGAAAGCCAGACCGACGACATGATCGGGCTATACACCGCGGCCATGAAGAGCAACGTCGATGCCGTTGCCGCCGACGCGAAATACTACAATGTCAAGATCGGCACCGTGACCAGCGTCGACCAGCTTTTGAACGACGATCATCTCCGCAACTATGTCGCCTCGGCATTCGGGATCGATCAGAGCAAATGGCCACGCGACACGATCAAGCAGGTCCTGACCAGCGATCCATCCGATCCGAACAGCTACGTCAATGTCACTTTCTCGTCCAAGCTGGATGGCCTGAACGTCCAGCTTGCCCAGGCCAAATCGGACGCAACCGATGCCAACTCGAAGATCGCCGACGACACCGCACAGCTGTCGCAGCCCGGCGCTGACGTCACCAAGCTGAAAGTCCAGATCCTGGTCGAAAGATATCGCCTGCAGTCGGCCGTGAGCAGCATATCCAGCATCAACGACGAGATCGCGACGACCGGCCGGTTCAAGGATCTGGCCGGCGCGTTCGACTTTTCACCCGATGGGTCGCTTCCGCCGGGGACGCCAGCGCAGAGCGCCGCAAACCTCGGCAGCACGAACATGAGGTTCGACGACAGCAAATCGGCGGTCTATGCGGCGGCAAGCCCGCTGCAGGAAGCCGTCCTGATTGGGCAATTCAGAAAAGCCATCCCCAATGTGACTTCACTGCAGGCGCTGGTCTCCACACCAGGCGCCTATGGCTTTGCACTTTCTGCCGTCGGCCTCGATCCCACGCAAGTCCCGCAATCGACCGTGAAGGCCGTTCTCGAAAGCGACCTCAGCGATCCCAAGAGCTATGTCTATACGCTCAAGGACGATCGCTACGTCAAGCTCGCGCGCGCGTTCAACTTCGACGCCAAAGGCCATCTGACGACGCCGCTGGCGGCCCAGGATCCAGCCGAAATCCTCGATGTCGCGAAGGATTACGTGATTGCAAAACTGAAATTTGCCAGCCCGCAGGATCAGGCGAAGATCAAGGCTCAGGCCCAGAACGACGCATCCAGCTATCAACAGGCGATCGGCGGCATCAAAAGCGTTTCCGATCTGCTCGCAAGCAGGAAGCTGATCGATTTCACACTGATCGCCAAGGGTTTGGACCCGGCGAAAGTGAGCACCACCTATCTGAAGAAGATCTTCGCCTCTGACCTGAACGATCCCAAGAGCTTCGCAAACACGGAAAGCGATCCACGCTTTGCCGAGATCGCAGCGTCATTCAATTTCGACAAGAGCGGCAACGTCGCGCGCTTGCCGATGGTGGGCCCGCAAAAGCGCGATCAATTCCTGGCAACGCAAAAGAATTATCTCGAGCAAAGCCTGGAGCAGCAGCAGGGAGATACCAACCCGGGCGTGCGTCTGGCGCTGTACTTCCAGCGCATGGCGGGACACATCACGTCTGCTTACGACATTCTCGCCGACAAGGCTCTCTCGGAGGTGTTCCGGACCACCTTCGATCTGCCCGATCAGATGGCTTCGATGCAGATCGATCAGCAAGCCAAGATCGTGGAGAAGTACCTCAACCTCAAAGATCTCGGCGATCCCGCGAAAGTTTCAAAACTGCTCAGCCGCTTCTCGGCCATGTACGACGCGAGGAACGCCAGCCAGACCTACTCGCCGGTGCTCGACGTGTTTCAGGGATCGAGTTCGGCGACCTCAGGCATCAGTGAATCGACCTACCTCGCCATGGCAAAAATGCGCGCCAGCCCGTGGTGATCCCGGAGCAGTCCAGGCTGTCTCCGCGGAACGCGGTCTTGCCCTATTCAAGCACTTCCAGCACCAGCTCCATCGTCATCAGCACAGGATTGTCGCCGCGGATCAGGCGCCCCTCGGCGATCCCACCGGTGTAGTCGATCAGAGCGACGTCGAGCGCCGCCTCGAGAGCACCAGTGGCGCCCGGCGCGATCGCGCCGCTGGTGATCGCAAGCTCCGTCGCAAACGGCTCAGTCACCCCGCCGTGGGTGAAGCGCGCGCCGATGGTCGAGCCGACGCCGCCATGGATTTTTGCGCGTGCAATGCCGTGCGCTCTACAAAAGGCTTCGAGACAACCGGCAAAGTCCTGGTTGGGGCGCAGCCGCAGGGCAAAGGCGCGACTTGTCGTTCGCGCGGCGGTGCTCGCGGAGACGACCGGCCCGAACAGCTTGAAGTTCGTCTCAGGATCGGGCTCGGCGGCGAACATCGCGCCGTCCACGCCAAAGGCCTGAACCTCGAACGGCTCTGCGATGTCTGTCTCATCCGGCAACATGTGGCCACCGCTCGCCTTGCCATCCGCCTCGGTCCACAGCCCGTGGCAATGAAAGAACGGCGCGCCGTCGCGCGATCCCAATGTCATGCTGCCGAGCCTGGTGTGCGTCACGCCGGCAGGCCGATATGTGTCACTGTAGAACGCTGCATTCTCGCCGGTCTTCGACAGCGCCGGCATGACATAGCCGAACGGGGCGAGCGCGCCGCGGCCAAAATTCAGCACGCCGCCTGCAAAGCCCTCCGCCGCAAAACCGCGGAGTGCGGCTTCGAGGAGCGGCAGGCCCGCCTCAAGCGTGAACGAAAAGGCCCGTCCCCTCGCCTCCACCCATTGGATACGTTCCGCGACGGGCGCCCCGGGCTGCTTGATGGTGCGCATCTCGAAAACTCAGCTCGTCTTCGTCTTGTCGAGATCGAGCAGCCCGCGCGCCTCGAGCTCGTCGCGCACCATGCGTTTCGGCACCTTGCCATAGCCGGATTTCGGCAGCGCTTCCCAGAAGAAGAACCGCTTCGGCATCTTGTAGCGCGGCACCTTCGGCAGGAGGAACGCGGCCATCTCGGCTTCGCTCACCGGCTTCGCACCCTCCCGCGCAACACAGACGGCGACGCCGACCTCGCCCCAGGTCGCATCGGGCACACCGAGCACAGCGACCTCGCCGACCGCGGGATGCGTCAAAATCTTCTCCTCGATCTCACGCGGATAGATGTTGGAGCCGCCGGAGATGTACATGTCCGACGCTCGTCCGGTGATGTAGACGAACCCCTCCTCGTCCATGTGGCCGAGATCGCCGGTGCGGAACCAGCCGTTCCGGAACGCCTTCGCATTGGCCTCGGGGTTGTCGTAATAGCCAGCGAGCACCGCCGGCCCGATCACGCAGATCTCGCCGCTCTGGTTTGCCCCAAGTTCGCGGCCCTCGTCGTCCTGGATCGAGACCTGCATGCCGGTGCGCTCGAAGCCGCAGGTGCCGATCTTCGCATGCGGCCCGTCCTCGGGATCGTGCAACGCCGCCGGCAGCACGGTGATGTTGCCGGTGACCTCGCCGAGGCCGAAATACTGCACGATGACCTTGCCGAGTTTTTTGAGCGCAGCCTTCTGGTCCTCGCGATACATCGGCGCACCGGCATAGATCACATGACGCAGCGAGGAGTGATCGTATTTGTCGGCAGCGGGGTGCTCGACCATCATCTTGAGGATCGTCGGCACCGTGAACAGATTGGCGACCCGGTGCTTTTCGATCAGGCGAAACGCCTCGTCGATGTCGAATTTCTCGCTCGGCAGCAGCACGGTGCAGACGCCACGCGCGGTCTGCACCAGCTGATGCACGCCGGCGCCATGCGATAGCGGGGCCACCACCAGCGACGCATCGGATTCCGTCACGCCGGGGGTGAGATCGGCGAGATGGTTGGTGACGACGAAGCCCATCTGCCCGTGGGTCAGCACGGCGGCCTTGGAGCGGCCGGTGGTGCCGGAGGTGAAAAAGAACCAGCAGGGATCGTCGTGCTCGACCGCGACATTCTCGACCACGGCTCCGGCTTGCGATGCAATGGCGTCAGCCACCGACCTCTCGCCGAACGAGGCCTTGCCGTCGACGCTCCAGGTGAATTCCAGCGCTCCGCCCTTCACGGCCGCAGCATGTTCAGGAAAATCGACATGGCACAGAAACGCCTTCGCGCCCGAGGCCTGCGCGAGATAGGCAACCTCATCGGCCATCAGGCGGAAATTGGTGGGCACCCAGACTGCGCCGAGCCGGAACGCCGCGAACATCGAGACAAACATCTCGTCGCCATTCTTGGAATGCACCAGAATACGATCACCCCTGGCGATGCCCCGCGCGGCGAGCGCCGCGGCGAGAGCCGAGACCTGCGCATCGATCTCGCGCCAGGTCCAGGATTTGTCTCCCCAGACGAACCCGGGCCGCGATCCGTGCCGCCGCGCATTCTGCGTCAGCATGTAAGCGAGATTCATGACGCGGCGAGACATGCGGAGCGGCTGCATCGGGCTTCCTCTTGACGGCGAACGGCACGCTGACCGCCCGCTCATTGCAGCCCATTTATCGCGATCATCAGCGGCGTAGCAAGGCCGCAGGCCGCGCACCTGCCCCAAGGCTTCTCACCCCCCAAGACTTCTCGAACCCCTAAGGCTTTTTGAACTCGAAAGGCTTCGCCGTGATCGCCTTCTCCTTGACGCAAGCCTGCGCGCCGAAACCACCGCAATAGCTGCCATGCAGGTCAAAGCGGACGGTACGCGCTGCGCCGCGCTTCATCGGCGGCGCTACGACGGTGTAGCTGCGGACATAGCCCTCAAACACTGCGCGGACGCTGCCGTCCGGCTGCGTCACCAGGATGTCCAGCACGCAACCGCCGGTTCCGCAATAGGTGCCCTCGTGGTCGCCGCATTTGGTGTCGCGGAAATCGACGATGTAATCATCGCGGCCATCGCCAGTCAGGTCGATCTTGCGCACCGTATCAGGCGCAAAGGCGACCGCACCGCCACCCTGGCTGTCGCATTCCTCGTTGGCGTAACGCAGCGCCTTCTGCACGGCAGGCGGATAGTCGGCGGGATTGAACGGCTTCGTGTCGTCGGCGCGCGCTGCTGGCGTGAGCATCGTCAGCAGGATCAACAGATATCGCATGGGCATTGGTCGTGGGCGCAGCCGCCACCGTTCAGGGAATTTTAAACATGATCGGCGCAACCTGCTTTAGTTCTCGCGTACAGAGTCCCGCATCATGATCAAAGCGCCCGTCGTCCTCCTGTTCACGCTGGCGCTCGCCGGATGTGCGGTGGCCCCGCAAGCTCATCTGGCCTCTGATCCCGCCTTCACGCCCGCACGCTATGCCTGGGACGGTGCCGGTGAGAATCCCAATCAGCCGCGTTCTGCTCCCGGCCCTTCACGCCTGACGCGCACCGCCGCCCAGCCCGAGCGCGATGGCGTCGACGCAGATCAGGACGCCGAGGTCAATCGATCGCTGGTCATCTGCCAAGGCTGTCTGCACCCAAAGCCCCAACCGGACGATTCGCGGCTCGCCAGGGCGGCGGATTGAACCAAACGGATGTTGCGTGGGTCTACTGAGATACCGCGCTCAAGCCGGTTGTTCCGGCCTATGGTCGTGCGCCATCATCTCAGGGACGATCCATGCTCACCCGCCGCAGTCTCATTGCAGCCTCTCTCCTTGCCGCCGCGCCCGCCTTCGCCCAGGCGCCCGCCCCTAGCGATCCCGCTGCCATCCTGACCGCGATCTACACCCGCGCCGCCAAGGGCAAGGGCGATGGTGGCGCGGCCTTCGTCACCGAGAACAAGGCTGCCAAGGCGAAATATCTTTCCAAGGCACTGGTCGCGTTGTGGGCCAAGGCCGATGCGCATACGCCGAAGGGCGATGTCGGGCCGATCGATTTCGATCCCGTCACCAACTCGCAGGAACCCGACGTGAAGTCGTTCAAGGTTGTCGCCGAGAAGACGGAGGCCGATAAGGCGAAACTGGCGGTGACCATCACCGGCCACCGCAACGACCGCAAACCCGCCGACCAGGTCGTGCGTTACGACTTCGTGCGCGAGGCCGGTAGCAGGAAGATCGACGACATCAAAGGCTCCTCCGACGGCGAAGCCTGGTCGATCCGCAAGATGCTGACGGATTCGCTGAAGACCTGACCGGAGGCGTCATGAGTGAAGTCATCAACAACAGAGCCCATCACCGCTACGATCTCGAGGTGGAAGGCTATCTCGCGACCGAACATTACAGGCTCGACGGCAATGTGATCACGTTCGAACATACCGAGGTGCCGAAGGAGCTCGGCGGCAAAGGGGTCGGCTCAAGGCTGGTGCAGGGCGCGCTCGATCAGGTCCGCGCGAGCGGCCTCAAGCTGATCCCGCAATGCCCGTTCGTGAAGGCATGGATCGAGAAGCATCCGGCCTATCAGGACCTGGTAAAGGTCTAACTGAGCCGGAGCGTCACAACGCCCCGAGCTTCCTCAGCGCCTCCTGAGCCGTCTGCAAGCCGGGCTTCAATTCCAGCGCCTTGCGGAAATCGGCAATCGCGCCCTTGGCGTCGCCGAGCCGCATCCTGGCCTGGCCACGATTGTTCCAGGAGAACACGTCGGCAGGATCGTATTGCAGCGCCTTGTCATAGTCGGCGAGACCGCCTTTGTTGTCGCCGAGAAACAGCCGGATCATGCCGCGATTGCGCCAGCCGCGCGCATCAGTCGGCGCAATACGGATCGCTTCGCCATAATCTGCGGCGGCGCGGTCGAGCTGCTCGCTGTCCCGATAGACGTTGCCACGGTCGATATAGGCAAGCAGATCGGGCGCGAGCTTGATCCGCATGGTGTAGTCGGCGAGCGCATGCGCCGTGTCGTGCGTGCGGGCATAGATGTAGCCGCGATTGGCATAGGCCATGGCATAGCCGGGATCGCGCTTGATCGCCGCGTCGAAATCGGCCAGGGCGCCGTCGATGTCACCCTTGTTGTAGCGGGACTCGCCGCGATTGCTGTACGCCATCGCCAGCGACGGATCGAGCTTGATGGCCTGATCGTATTCGGCGATGGCACGATCATAGTCGCGCTTGAAGCTGTAGACGCGGCCGCGATTGTTATAAGCGCAGGCATAGGCCGGATCGAGCTTGACCGCCTCATCAAGATCGGACAGTGCCGCATCGAACTCGCGCTTCTCGGTCAGACCATGTCCGCGGTTGCAATAGGCGCCGGCGAGCCTGCGGCCGCTTTCGCTTCCGGTGTCGATCACGGTCGAGCAAGCCTTCACCCGCTCGTCCGGCGTGCTGGTCAGTCCCACGCAGGCGTCCCAGGCCGGACCGCCCTCGGCTGCGGCCGGCAGCGGCGCCGCCGAGGCCAGCATGGCGAGCAAGGCCATCAGACTGAGCTGGACGCGCATTTTGCGGATATCTCCCCTGCGGTAACCTCCCTTGGTCGCGCCTTGGCAAGGGCGGGTTCAGGCGCCTAGATCAGTGAACGAGCATCGCTTCGGAAGGATCAGGCATGGCGGCATCGGTACGCGACAACAAGAACAGGAGCCGCTTCGAGCTCGATGTCGGCAATGAGCTCGCCTTCGCCAATTACCGGCTGACGCCGTCGGCGGTCATCATCACCCATACTGAAACACCGCGTGCGCTGCGCGGCCGCGGCATTGCCTCCGAGCTGATCAAGGGTGCGCTCGACATCATCCGCCGCGACGGCAGGAAGGTCATCGCGGGCTGCGGCTTCGTCGTCGACTATCTCGACAAGCATCCGGAGGATGCGGATCTCGTCGCCTGAACGCAAAAGGGCCCGCGAGATCGCGGGCCCTTTTTTTGATTGCTTGGCGTCGACCGATGCTGGCTGGTCAGTGCTTGATTTCCGGCGGCAGCTTGCCGCCATTGGCAGCGAGCTTGGACATAACCTGCTTGTGCAGCCAGACGTTCATGCTGGCGGAGTCGTTCGTGTCGCCGGTATAGCCGAGCTCCTTGGCGAGATCCTTGCGCGCAGCCAGACTTGAATCGACGTCGAGCGCCTTCATCAGATCGACGATCGAGGTACGCCACTCCAGTTTCTCGCCCTTATGCGCGGCGGCCGCCTTGTCGACGATCGCTGCGACGTCCACGGTCGCCGCAGGCGCGGCGGCGGGTGCAGACGCTGGCGCCGAACCGCTCGGCGCGGCTCCTGCTGGCGCGCTGCCCGCGGGTGCGCCGCCGGCGGG
>NZ_CAKZHY010000073.1 GCF_936928535.1 uncultured Bradyrhizobium sp.
GCCGTCGCCCTTCGAGGCTCGCCGAAGAGGCGAGCACCTCAGGGTGACGGTGATGGAGCTGTGCCCGCCGCAACAACCGACCTCACCTCCCCAAATGCCGCACAAAAATCCTGACAACATAGCCTTTGAACCGCGGCGCCTCATCGTAGAGATCTGACGCGATCCGCTCGATGGTTTCGCGCAGGGACAAGAACTGCGCTTGCCGGGCGGTGCTTTCAGTGCCCTGCATGCCCGCGAGCTCGTCCATTGCAGCGTCGCTGATCTGGCAGTCCACAACGTCACCATCGTTGAGCATGGTGAACCGGAAGGCCAGACGTTCGAGGTCGTGACCGATGATCCTGTCGCGCAAGAGCGGCATCAAATTGTCCCGTTCACCCCCAAACGGGACAATGCTGAAATTCGCGGGACTTGTCACCCTGCAGGTGGCTCATGGCCAGCGTTCGGGGGCCGCTTCAGTACGCGAGAGCCGTTCCAGTTGGCTTGTCCAACGCCGCTGCCAGTGACTTGTACTCTTCGCAATCCGTCCCGCAAATGGCCGCGATCCGGCTGAGATGAAACATCGCTTGCTCGCGATTGCCCTGCTCGAGCTGCCACAGGCCATAATACTGCCAGGTCAGCACGTGGTTCGGGTCGATCGCGAGTGCGTGCTGGTACCAGATCTGCGACTGCTTGTAGTCGCCGAGCTTACGGTAGGAATAACCGATCAGGTTGGCGACATTCGCACTGTCGTCGTGGCCCAGCGACTTCAACTGCGCGATCGCAGCAGGATAGTCGTTCCGCTCATAGATGGTGTCGTAGGCGGCGCGGTAGCCGGCAGCAAAAGCCGGATCATCGATGCTGGACTGGTTGTTGGCCTTCTTGCCCCTATGCGTGGCTTTGGTGCCCGTGCGCGCCGGATAGGTCGGAGCCGGCGTGGTCTGGCTGGAAGCGGGGTGCGCGAAGGGGTCCATGCCGCCTCCGGCACCACCACCGCCGCCACCACCACCTCCACCGCCTGCGGCCCAGACAGGTGCAGATCCGGCTGCGGCAACGAGCGCCGCAAGATATACGCCGCGAACGGCGAGCCTGATGATCGGACTGACCATTGTGGTCTCCTGATGTCTGCTAGATCACGCCCCGGACGAGATGATAACCCTGCTTCGGCAGGGATATTCCCGGGAACACGTATGCGAGCACGTCGGCAGCTCGGCGCGACAGGCGTGCTGTCATTGTTCGAGCCGGCACTCGCCGATTTACTGGAACGCGACTTCGGCAAAGCTGCGCAGCTTGCGCGAATGCAGCCGCTCCGATTCCTGCTGCTTGAGCCGCTCCAGCGCCTTCAGGCCGATCTGGAGATGCTGGCCGACACGGGCGCGGTAGAATTCGCTGGCCATGCCGGCGAGCTTGATCTCACCGTGCAGCGGCTTGTCGGAGACGCAGAGCAGCGTGCCGTAGGGCACGCGGAAGCGATAGCCATTGGCGGCGATCGCGGCCGATTCCATGTCGAGCGCGACGGCGCGTGATTGTGACAGGCGGCGAATAACCTCTCGGCCGGAGATCTCCCAATTACGGTTGTCGACGCTGGCGACCGTGCCGGTGCGCATCAATCGCTTGAGCTCGAAACCTTCCAGACCCGTGACGTCCTCGACCGCCTGCTCCAGCGCGACCTGCATCTCGGCCAGCGCCGGGATCGGCACCCATAGCGGCAGCTCGCGATCGAGCACATGGTCTTCGCGCACATAGCCGTGCGCGAGCACGTAGTCGCCGAGCCGCTGCGTGTTGCGGAGGCCCGCGCAGTGCCCGAGCATCATCCAGGCATGCGGCCGCAGCACCGCGACGTGATCGGTGACGTTGCGCGCATTGGACGGGCCGGTGCCGATATTGATCAGGGTGATGCCACGATAGCCCGGCGCAACGAGATGGAACGCCGGCATGTTCGGCGTGCGCGCCGGCGCCGTTCCGGTCGTATTGCCATCGCTGCGCGTCATGACGTTGCCGGGTGCAACGAATGCGTCGAGCTCAGCTTCGCCGGACTGAAGCCGCCGCTGGCAGAACTCGGCGAAGGCATCGACATAGAACTGGTAATTGGTGAAAATCACGAAGTTCTGGAAATACTCGGGGTCGGTGCCGGTGTAGTGGTAGAGCCGCCGCAACGAGTAGTCGACGCGCGCGGCGCGGAACAGCGAGAGCGGCTCGGGCGCGCCTGCCTGAAGCTGGAACGTCCCGTCGGCGATGGAATCATCCATCGTGGCGAGATCAGGCACGTCGAACGCGTCGCGCAGCGATCGCGTGACCGGCGAGTTCTCGCTGGTGGTGATGGCGGCTTCGATGTTGATGTCGCGGCGATAGGCGAAGTGAATCGGGATCGGCTCGGCGGATTCCCCGATCTCGACGGGCACGCCATGGTTCTGGATCAACAGGCCGATCTGTTCGGTGAGATAGGCCCGGAACAGATCCGGCCGCGTTATGCTGGTCTCATGCACGCCGGGGCCTGCGACAAACCCATAAGACAGACGAGAATCCAGCCGCGCATGGGTCGCGGTGGTGAGACGCACGAACGGATAATAGGCCCGGACCCGGGTCGTGATCGCCTCGCCCGAGACATAAGCCTCGAACCGCTCGCGCAGGAACTTCGTGTTGCGTTCGTAGATCTCTTCGAGGCGCGCGACGGCCGCGGATGCATCGGAGAAGGATCTGGTGGCGATGGATGGTGGGGATTGCATTGTTCGACCGCGCCGGGTTGTTGCGTGAGTCGAACTATAGCAAAGAAGAAGGTCTCGTAGGGTGGGCAAAGCGGAGCGTGCCCACGATCTTCATCGTCACTGAAGAAAGGTGGGCACGGCGCGTTGCGCCTTTGCCCACCCTACGAGATCGAGCTTGCGGCCCGCGTCACTTCTCTCGGAACGCCCGCATGAACTGGTCATGCAACGGCTTCAAGAGGTACGACAGCATGGTGCGGTCGCCGGTCTGCACGAACGCCTCCGCCGGCATGCCGGGGATCAGCTTGGAATCGCCGAGCTTGGCGACCTCCTCCGCCGACAGCGACACGCGGATGGTGTAGTAGCTCTGCCCCGTGCGCTGGTCGGTGGTGACGTCCGGCGAGACGCGGCTGACGACGCCGTTGAGCTCGGGCGTGGTGCGCTGATTGAAGGCGGAGAGGCGCAGCAGCGTCTTCTGGCCGATCTGCAGCTTGTCGATATCGACCGGGTTGACCTTGGCCTCGACCTGGAGGTCGTCGGCCTGCGGCACGATCAGCATCAGGGTGTCGCCGGCGGTGACGACGCCGCCGACGGTGTGCACCGTCGATTGCAGCACCATGCCGTCCTGCGGCGCGCGAATGTCGACGCGGCGGAGCTGGTCTTCGGCCGCGACCTTGCGCTCGATCATTTCGCCGATCTTGTCGTTGGTCTCACGCAGATCCTTCGAGACCTCGCTGACCATGTCCTTGTCGACCTGGATGATCTGGAGCTCAGTCTCGGTGATCTTGCCCTTGCCCTGCGCGCGCTGGGCGATGTACTGCGCGCGCTCGCCGTTGAGGCGGGCGCTATCGCGCTCGAGCGTGGTCAGGCGCGAGATCTGCACCAGATGCTTGTCATAGAGATCGCGCACGCCGGTGAGCTCCTGCTGCACCAGCGCGATCTCCTTGTCCTTGGCCTTCTCCTGCGCGACGAGCCCCTCGATTTCCTCGTTGAGCTGCTGGATACGCTCGCGCAGCTGCGCCTTCTGACCGGCACGGCCGTTGACGCGGACGTCGAACAGCTTGGTTTCGGCGGACAGCAGCGCCTTGACGTCGGGATCGTCGCCGCGATCAAGCAGCGATTGCGGGAATTCGATCTTGTCGAGACCGCGCTGCTCGGCCTGAAGCCGCGCCGCGCGCGCCTGTGCGGCGTCGAGATTCTTGGTAACGATGGCGAGGTTGGCCTTGGTGACAGTGTCGTCGAGCCGCACCACGATATCGCCGGCCTTGACCAAATCGCCGTCGCGGGCGCGCACCTCGCCGACCACGCCGCCGGTCGGATGCTGCACCTTCTTGACGTTGGATTCGACCACGATCTGGCCCGGCGCGATCAACGCGCCGGAAATCAGCACCGTCGACGACCAGCCGCCGAGGCCGACGGCCAGGAACAGCACGATCGAGAGCCCGAGAAGCAGGTGAAACCGAATCGACTGCTGCACGGTCCTTTTCGCGGCCGGTTTTGTCCCGCCAACGGTCATCGTGCTCATGCTTTGGCCACTCCGCCTTCACTGACGACCTTGATCGGCGTCGGCGGCGCGACGCGCGGCTGGAGCACCTGCGCGAGCACCTGCTCCTTCGGCCCGAAGGCCTGCATGCGGCCGTCGCGCAGCACCAGGATCTGGTCGACCGCCTCGACGCCGATCGGGCGGTGCGCCACCACGACGACGATCGCGCCACGCTCGCGGGCGCTGCGGATCGCGCGGGTCAGCGCCTCGTCACCTTCGGTGTCGAGATTGGAATTGGGCTCGTCCAGCACGATCAGGAACGGATTGCCGTAGAGCGCGCGCGCCAGCGCCACGCGCTGGGCCTGGCCGGCCGAGAGCGAAGTGCCCTGCTCGCCGACCTGCGTGTTGTAGCCCTCGCGCATCTTGATGATCATCTCGTGCACGCCGGCTTCCTTGGCTGCGGAGATGATGCCGTCGGAAGTCGCGTCCGGATCGAAACGGCTGATGTTCTGCGCGATGGTGCCGCCGAACAGTTCGACGTCCTGTGGCAAATAGCCGATGTAACGGCCGAGCACGTCACTCGACCATTGGTCGAGCGCCGCGCCATCGAGCCGAACCTTGCCACGGACCGGTTGCCAGACGCCGACCAGCGCGCGGATCAGCGAGGATTTGCCGGAGCCGCTCGGCCCGATCACGCCGAGGCCGTTGCCGGCTTCGAGCGCGAAGGTGACGTCCTGGACGATGAGACGCTGGTCGCCCGGCGCCACCATCGCGACGGCTTCGACCGCGAGGCGGCTGGTGGGCGCCTGCAACTGGGTCGGCATCGCCTGCGCCGGCATCTGCTCCAGCAGCCGGCTGAGGCGGTGCCAGCTCTGGCGGGCCGCGACGAAGGATTTCCAATGCGCGATGGCGAGATCGACCGGCGCCAGCGCGCGGGCCGAGAGGATCGAGCCGGCGATGATGATGCCGGCGGTCGCCTCCTGGTGGATGACAAGCGTGGCGCCGACTGCGAGCACGGCGGATTGCAGCATCATGCGCAGGACTTTGGCGATCGCGCCGAGGCCGCCGGAGACGTCGCTCGCACGCTGATTGCCGGCAAGGTATTTCTCGTTGGCCGCGCTCCAGCGCGCGTTGAGGCGTCCGGCCATGCCCATCGACACCAGCACCTCGGCGTTGCGGCGGCTGGACTGGGCAAGGTCGTTGCGCTGGGCGGCAAGGCCCATCGCCTCCTTGGCCGGCTGGCGGGACAGGAATTCGGTGACCAGCGTCAGGCTGACGAGAATGACGGCGCCGACCAAAGCGGTCAGGCCGATCCAGACGTGGAAGGCGAAGCAGATGCCGAGATAGAGCGGCAGCCAGGGCAGGTCGAAGAACGCGCTCGGGCCCATGCTGCCGAGGAAGGAGCGGACATTGTCGAGGTCGCGCAGCGGCTGCAGCCCTTCGTTGCGATTGCCGACCAGCAGCGGCAGCCGCACGATGGTGTCGAACACGCGCTGGTTCAGGGCTTCGTCGAGCGCGGTACCGACCCGTCCCAGAATGCGGCTGCGGATCATGTCGAGCACGCCCTGCGCCATATAGAGGCCGCCGGCGAGGACGATCAGGCCGACCAGGGTCGGGATGCTGCGGCTCGGCAGCACCCGGTCGTAGACCTCCAGCATGAAGATCGACCCGGTCAGATAGAGCAGGTTGATCATGCAGCTCATGAAGCCGACGCCGATGAATGCCGAGCGGCAGGCACGCAGCGCATCGCCGAGTTCTGAACGGCGGAGGCCGGGAACGGCTGCCATCAGTCTGGTCTCTTTCGGGTAAGGGGCCGAACCCCTGAATTCAAAGGCAAATCGAGGCGTACGGGCCGCGGATTAATATCGGGTTCTTCCCGCGTGCAATGCAATCAAATTCATCCGGACCTCGCCACATCTACCGCGGACAGCCCGATCCGCAAGTCCGGTATTTCACAGTCTTTGCGGCTTTTTCGAGTAAAGACAAGCGCCTCCCCCAAGGGCCACTGGGGGCCGTTGGGGAGAGGCGCAAGGTTCCAATCGGTCGAACCGCTAGAGCCGGCCGCCGCCGCGGATCAGCCGGACCACCAGCAGCAGGATGATGGCGCCGATGGCGGAATAGATGATCTCCGAGACCAGCCCGACGCCAATATGGATGCCGAGCCTCGGAAACAGGTAGGTTGCGACGAACGCGCCGGCGATGCCGATCACGATGTCGCCGATGATGCCGAACCCGGCGCCGCGCACGATCTTGCCAGCGAGCCAGCCGGCCACCAGGCCGACGAACAGGATGACGATGAGGCTTTGACCAGAAATATACATAAGATGAAGTCCCTCTCCGTGAACGGCGGCATGGAACCGCAGCCGGGATGAATGGGGTCTGAATGCTGTTCCCGCGGCCGAAAGGTCGAAAACAACCCCATGCACAGTAGCAGCGCGCCCGGACCTCGGCGCGCGGCGAATGATGACAAGCCGGTGTCACCACAGAGGAATTTTCCCCGCCCGCAGCCGCAGGGCGAGGACACCGTCATGACGGCAGTTTCGGCAACCTCTCGTGATAGTCGGTGACGCGCTGGAAGGCGGCGCCGATGGTCAGCAAGGTCGCTTCGTCGAAGGAGCGGCCGATCAGCTGCATGCCGACAGGCAAGCCGTTCTTGGTGAAGCCGGAGGGAACAGTGAGCGACGGCAGGCCCAAAAAGTTCACCGGACGGGTGAACATCGTCAGCCGCTGCAACAATGCCGGCGCGTTCGGTCCGCCGCCGACATCGCTCTCCGCGATCGTCGGGGCCGGAATCGGCGAAGCCGGCGCGATGATCGCGTCGACGCCTGCGGTGGCCGCATTGTGCGCGGCCAGTGCCGGACCACGCCAGCGCATCGCCTCGAGATAGGTGATGGCGGGGACGGCGAGGCCGTTCTGCAGCCGCATCAAGGTCTGCGGGCCATAGTCCTGAGGACGCTCGATCATCCAGCGCTTGTGGAAGGCGGCGGCTTCGGCGGCCAGCACGAGCTGGCTTGCCGCGGACAATTGCCGCTGGTCCGGCAGCTCGACCTTGACGATGTCGGCGCCCTCGCGCTTGAGCACCGCGATGGTCTCGTCGAGCACGCGCGCCACCTCGCTGTCGAGATCGTCGACATAGAAGGACGCGGGCACCCCTATTTTGAGGCCCTTCAGCGAGCCCTTGGTCGCGGCGACGTAGTCCGACAGCGGCTCATGGCTGGCGGTCGAATCCTGGGGGTCGGGGCCAGCCATCAGCGCCAGCAGCAGCGCGCAATCTTCCGCGGTCCGCGCGAGCGGGCCGACCGTGTCGAGCGATTGCGACAGCGGCATTGCGCCGGCCCGGCTGACGCGGCCGACCGTGGTCTTCAGCCCCGTGACGCCGCAGAAATGAGCGGGCATGCGGATCGAGCCGCCGGTATCGGAGCCGAGCGCCGCATAGGTCAGCCGTGCGGCGACCGACGAGCCGGAGCCCGAGGACGAGCCACCGGTGATATGCGCGACATTCCAGGGATTGCGCACCGGACCGTAATGGGCGTTGTGACCGGTCGGACCATAGGCGAATTCGGCGAGATGCAGCGTGCCGAGCCTGACCTGGCCGGCATCCTTCAAGCGCTGCAACGCGGTCGAGGTCACCATCGGCACGAAATCACGGCGGATCAGCGAACCGCAGGTCGAGACCTTGCCGGCATCGTAATACATGTCCTTGTGCGCGAGCGGCACGCCATGCAGCGGACCACGCAGCTCGCCTTTCGCAAGCTCGGCGTCGGCGGCCTCGGCCGCCTTCAGCGCGGCCTCCGACTCGATCGACATGAAGGCGTTGAGATGCGGCTGCCATTGCGCAATGCGGTGCAGCAGCGCGCGCGTCACCTCATGCGAGGAGACCTGCTTCATCGCGATCGCACGCGCGACCTCGGTGAGGCTCATCAATTCAGGCTCACGGCTCATTTCGACACCTTCTGCGTCTGCGCCAGCGGATAGAGCGCAGGTTCGAGGTCGAACGGCAGCGTGCCGGCGATGGCGGCAAAGCCCTCGAAGGCCGGCCCGATGGAATTGGAGATGCGTGTCGCGATCTCCTCGTCGACGGGAACGCCGGCGACTTGCGCGGTCGCCTGGATTTCTTTTGTCGTTGGTCTCGTCATGCGGTTTCCTCTCTGGGCGCAGGGCTATGGCCTGATCCCGGAATGGCCATATAGCAGGCAGCCCCGTGACCCATTCTATCCAGCGCGGTGAGTTTTGGCGTCGCATTTGCGCAGAGCGGCTCCGCAAACGCGGCAAACGTGGATTAGTTGATCAGCCACATTGGCCCCAAGCATTCCGCAGTCGTCCAGGCGAAAGCCAGGACCCATAGCCACCGAATTGAGTTTGGTGAAGATTGGCAACTCCGATCGCGCGAAACAACCCCTGCTGCGGCGTATGGGTCCTGGCTTTCGCCAGGACGACACCGGTATCTTAGCCTGAGCGGTGCGCGGCCCCCCTACTTCGTCAGCAGCGCATAGGCCCCGTTCCAGTCTTCCGGCGGCGGGTTGATCTTGAATTCCGTGATCCTTGCCTCGTACAGCTTAAACAGCTTCTCAAGCGTGTCGGCGTCCTCGCTGCGGCGGCCGCGCTCGATGGC
>NZ_CAKZHY010000074.1 GCF_936928535.1 uncultured Bradyrhizobium sp.
ATGGTGTTGCGTTGGTAGGTAGTGCCTTTGGCGACAAGTTGAGTTACTCCTTCGGCGCATTTGAAGGCGACAAAATATTCTTCTTCAGTGGTGTGAATGCACAGTCGCAGAATAGTACGGCTGCTACAACAGCACGGGCTTCTGACTCCTTGATGTATGCAGGCCGTGTTCAAGTGGACTTCTGGGATCCAGAACCAGGCTACTACGGCACAGGTAACTACCTGGGTACCAAGGATATTCTGGCTGTAGGTATTGCAGGTCGCTACAAGAAAGACGGTGCAATTTCTGCCGCTGCCGACAAGGGTGATTACTCATCATACAGCGTTGACTTCCTGCTTGAGAAAAAAGGTGTTGGTCCGGGTGCAGTCTCTGTAGAAGCTGCTTACTACGACTATGACACGGATGGCGTATTCCTGAGCGAGCAAGGCAAGGCGTACTCCGCTGGCGCTGGTTATATATTCAACGACACAGTCGGTGTTGGTCGCTTCCAACCTTTTGTTCGGTATCAAAAGTTTGATGCTGACAGCAAAGTTGACACCAAAAAATACGACTTGGGTACGGCTTACATTATTGATGGCTACAACGCCCAGGTCAGTGCTTTCTATTCCAATCTTGATGTGACGGGTGCATCCAAGGTCAATAGCTTCAACGTCGCTATGCAGTTCCAGTTCTAACCTTCAATTAGAGGAGATGCCACAAGATGAAAACCCTTGTAAAACTCGATCTTGATAAAAAGCCATGGGAACAGGACGGCCAGATTCACAATCGCTGGCATCCCGATCTGCCGATGATTGCCATGGTGAAGCCTGGTGATGAATTCCGGGTGGAGTGCATGGATTGGACTGGCGGTCAGATCAAGAACGACGACAGTGCAAACGACATTCGTGATGTGGATCTGTTGCAAGTGCATTACCTGAGTGGCCCGATTGGCGTCGAAGGTGCCGAGCCGGGCGATTTGATGGTGGTGGAGATTCTGGATGTAGGCACGCTGGAAGATTCGCAGTGGGGTTTCAATGGTTTGTTTGCCAAGGAAAATGGCGGTGGTTTCCTGACCGATCATTATCCTGAAGCACGCAAGTCGATCTGGGACTTCCACGGCATTTACACCACTTCGCGCCATGTGCCCAACGTCAAGTTCGCCGGCATCATGCACCCAGGTCTGATCGGTTGCCTGCCATCCCGCGAGTTGCTGGATACCTGGAACAAGCGCGAAGGCGAGCTGATTGCAACAGATCCTGAGCGCGTGCCACCACTGGGCCTGCCACCAAATGCGCAAGCTGCCGTGATGGGCAAGATGACCGGTGAAGCTGCCAAGGCGGCTGCGATGGAGGGTGCGCGTACCGTGCCGCCACGCGACCACGGTGGTAACTGTGACATCAAGAACCTGACCAAGGGTTCCAAGGTATTTTTCCCGGTCTACGTCAAGGATGGCGGTCTCTCCATGGGCGACCTGCACTTCTCGCAGGGCGATGGCGAAATCACGTTCTGCGGCGCGATTGAAATGGCTGGTTACCTCGATATCAAGGTCAGCCTGATCAAGGATGGCGTCAAGAAATACGGCATCAAGAATCCGGTGTTCCAGCCTAGCCCATTGACCCCCAACTATCGCGATTACCTGATTTTTGAAGGTATTTCGGTGGATGAGCAGGGCAAGCAGCATTACCTGGATGTGCATGTGGCTTACCGTCAGGCCTGCCTCAATGCCATCGAGTACCTCAAGAAGTTTGGTTACAGCGGTGCGCAGGCCTTGTCGATTCTGGGCACAGCGCCGGTAGAAGGCCATATCAGTGGCGTGGTGGATATCCCGAATGCGTGCGCCACCTTGTGGTTGCCGACCGAGATCTTTGACTTCGACCTGAAGCCTAATGCCGATGGACCGAAAATCATGGTCGCCAGCGGTCCTGACCTGGCCAAAGCCAGCTGATCAGAACGTCGTCGACTAGCGTAAATAAAGGGGAAGCCGGTATGCCTGTATATGAGTATCACTGTGAAAGTTGTGGCGTGTTTTCTGCACTGCGCAAGATGTCCGAATCCAGCCAGCCTGCCGTCTGCGAAAGCTGTGGCGGCATGGGCGAGCGGATTCTGTCAGCACCCAACCTGGCCATTCTTGGCAAGGCACAGCGCAGCGCTCACGAGCGCAATGAGCCAGGCGTACGCCGTCGCTCCAGTTGCGGGTGCACGGGTTCTCATACCTGCAAGCCATCCGGTGGCGCCACCAAAGAGAAATCAGCAGGTGGTAACAACGGTTTGCAGATGCAAACCAAAAAAACGGCAAGGCCGTGGATGCTGGGGCACTAGCCCCTTTATCCCCGCCTTTGCTGCAAGCAGTTTTTCGTAGGGCAGATAAGGTTAGCTTCACTTTCAACTAGGAGAAATTTATGAGTACCAATGATAGACGTCGATTCATGACTAAAGTGGGCGCCCTGACCGGCGCACTGCTGGCGGTCAGCATGGTTTCCGGCATGGGCAGCGCTTTTGCCGAGGACTTTCCTACTGCCAAGGTGAACACCACCAAGCTGGCCGTGACCGACAAGACCGTCAAGGTCGGTATTCTGCACTCGGCTACCGGCACCATGGCCATCAGTGAAACGGGTTCTATCCAGGCTGAAAAGCTGGCGATTGCCCAGATCAATGAAATGGGTGGCGTACTCGGCCGCAAGATTGAAATCATTCAGGAAGACGGCGCCAGCGACTGGCCGACCTTCGCGGAGAAGGCCAAGAAGCTGCTCGTCAACGACAAGGTTGCGGCCATCATGGGCTGCTGGACTTCGGCCTCGCGCAAGGCCGTGCTGCCGGTCGTCGAGCAGTACAACGGCATGCTCTACTACCCGACCTTCTATGAAGGCCTCGAGCAGTCCAAGAACGTGATCTACACCGGCCAGGAAGCAACCCAGCAGATCCTCGCCGGCCTGAACTGGATCGCCAAGGAGAAGGGCGCCAAGAGCTTCTTCTTCATCGGCTCCGACTACATCTGGCCGCGCACCTCGAACAAGATCGCGCGCAAGCATGTCGAGAACGTGCTGAAGGGCAAGGTCGTCGGCGAGGAGTACTATCCGCTCGGCAACACCCAGTTCAACTCGGTCATCAACAAGATCAAGCTGACCAAGCCCGACGTCATCTTCACCGACGTTGTCGGCGGCTCCAACGTCGCCTTCTACAAGCAGCTCAAGGCCGCCGGTATCGACCTCTCCAAGCAGGCGCTGCTCACGATCTCGGTCACCGAAGACGAAATCGACGGCATCGGCGGCGAGAACATCGCCGGCGCCTATGCCTGCATGAAGTACTTCCAGTCGCTCGACAATCCGAACAACAAGGCTTTCGTGCCCGCGTTCAAGAAGATGTGGGGCGAGAAGACCGTGATCGGAGACGTCACCCAGGCTGCCTATCTCGGCCCGTGGCTGTGGAAGTTGACGGTCGAGAAGGCCGGCTCCTTCGATGTCGACAAGATCGCGGCGGCATCGCCCGGTGTCGAGTTCAAGGGCGCGCCGGAGGGCTATGTCCGCATCCACGAGAATCATCACCTCTGGTCGAAGACCCGGGTGGGACGCGCCAAGCTCGATGGCCAGTTCGAGCTGATCTACGAGACCGCCGACCTCGTCGAGCCGGATCCGTTCCCCAAGGGCTACCAGTAAGCGACACGGCGTCGAGCGCTGTTTCCCTAAAGCTTAAGCAGCTCCCTGGCGTGGACAGCAACTCCACGCCCAAGACCCCCGCGTCGCGAATTTTCTCGCGGGACCCTATTCCCTGACGGAGGACATCGATGTTCGGCGACTATTCGCTTGGTGATCTTGGCTCCATCTTCGTCATGCAGGGCTTTGCAGGACTGATCCTGTTCTCTGTCTACGTCCTGATGGCGCTCGGTCTTGCGATCATCTTCGGCCAGATGGGCGTCATCAACATGGCCCATGGCGAGTTCATGATCCTCGGGGCCTACGTCACCTGGATGACCTCGAACTTCTTCCAATCCTACTTGCCGAGCATGTTCAGCGGCTACTTCTTCCTCGCGATGATATTAGCTTTCGTCGCCTCGGGTGCGCTTGGAATGCTGGTGGAATGGGTGCTGATACGGCACCTCTACAAGCGTCCGCTCGATACGCTGCTTGCGACCTGGGGCCTCAGCCTGATGCTCCAGCAGGCCTATCGCTCGGTGTTCGGCGCGCGCGAGGTCGGTGTCGAACTGCCGCAATGGATGCTCGGTTCGCTACAGGTCACTGATAGCATCGAAGTGCCGATCAACGGCGTCTTCGTGATGTGCCTGACCGTGCTGATCACCATCAGCGTCGCCTATGTCATGTACAAGTCGCGCTGGGGCCGCCAGGTCCGCGCCGTCGTGCAGAACCGCATCATGGCCGGCGCGGTCGGCATCAACACCGAGAAAGTCGATCGCTACACCTTCGGTCTCGGTTGCGGCATCGCCGGCGTCGCCGGCAGCGCCTTCACCATGATCGGCTCGACCGGACCGACCTCGGGCCAGCTCTATATCGTCGACACCTTCCTCGTCGTGGTGTTTGGCGGCGCCGCGAGCTTGCTCGGCACCATCGCCTCGGCCTTCTCGATCTCGCAGACGCAATCCACCCTCGAGTTCTTCATGTCGGGCTCGATGGCCAAGGTGCTGACGCTGCTCGCCGTTGTCGGAATCCTGATGCTGCGGCCGCAGGGACTGTTCGCCCTCAAGGTCCGCAAGTGAGAAACAGAGGCTGATGCAATGACCGACAATCGGTTCTTCAATCGATCGGAGCTCATCGGAATTCTGGCGCTCGCGGTCTTCCTGGTGGTGGTGCTGCCGCTCACGCTCGACGTCTTCAGGCTCAATCTGGTTGCGAAATACCTGACCTATGCCTTCGTCGCGCTGGGACTGGTGATCTGCTGGGGCTATGGCGGCATTCTCAGCCTCGGCCAGGGCGTGTTCTTCGGCCTCGGCGGCTACTGCATGGCGATGTTCCTCAAGCTCGAGGCCTCGAGCGTTGAGAACACCAAGATCCAGTCTACGCCGGGCATCCCCGACTTCATGGACTGGAATCAGATCACGGCGCTGCCGTTCTTCTGGAAGCCGTTTCACAGCCTCACCTTCACCATCGCGGCGATCGTCCTGGTGCCCGGCATCTTCGCCCTGATCATCGGCACCGCGATGTTCAAGCGCCGCGTCGGCGGCACTTACTTCGCCATCATCACCCAGGCGGTCGCGGCGATCCTCACGATCCTAATCGTGGGCCAGCAGGGCTACACCGGCGGCATCAACGGCATGACCGATTTGCGCACGCTGAAGGGATGGGACATCCGGCCCGACCACGCCAAGATCGTGCTGTATTTCTTCGAGGTCGGCTGCCTGTTCGTCTGCATCATGGTCGCGCAGTTCGTCCGGCACTCCAAGCTCGGGCGCATCCTGGTCGCAATGCGCGAAAAGGAAGATCGGGTCCGCTTCTCGGGCTACAGCGTCGCGAACTTCAAGATCTTTGCCTTCTGCATCGCTGCTGTCTTCGCTGCGATCGGTGGTGCGATGTTCGCTCTCAATGTCGGCTTCATGTCACCGTCCTTCGTCGGCATCGTGCCGTCGATCGAAATGGTGATCTACACCGCGGTCGGCGGCCGGCTGTCGATCCTGGGCGCGGTCTACGGCACGCTGCTGGTGAATTTCGCCAAGACCAGTCTCTCAGAGACCTTCCCCGAATTGTGGCTGTTCGGCCTCGGCGGCCTGTTCATCGCCGTGGTGCTCGCGTTCCCGAACGGTCTTGCCGGGATCTGGGGCGATTACGTGCAGCCGCGCATCGATCGCCTGATTTCGTCGCGCAAACCCAAGCCGGAAGGTTGGACCGACAGCTCGGTCGCCGACGGCGCCCCGGCCGAGTGAGGATATCATCATGCTTGTAGGCCACCAGCCAAAAGAGTTCCTGCTCGCGGTCGAAGCCCTGACGGTCTCGTTCGACGGCTTCAAGGCGGTCAACGATCTCTCTTTCTACGTCGACGAGAACGAGATCCGCGTCATCATCGGCCCGAATGGCGCCGGCAAGACCACCGTGCTCGACCTGATCTGCGGCAAGACCAAAGCAACATCAGGCTCGATCCAGTTCCGCGGCAAGGAGCTGACGCGGATGAGGGAGAACGAGATCGTGAAGGTCGGGGTGGGCCGCAAGTTCCAGAACCCGTCGATCTACGACGATCTCACCGTGTTCGAGAATCTCGAGATCTCCTTTCCGCGCGGCCGCTCAGTGTTCGGCGCGCTGACCTTCACCCGCGATGCCGCCGTGCGCGACCGGGTGCACGAAGTCGCCGAGATGATCTTCCTGAAGGACAAGCTGAACATGAGCGCCGATCTGCTCAGCCACGGTCAGAAGCAGTGGCTCGAGATCGGGATGTTGCTGATCCAGGACCCGGATCTGTTGATGCTCGACGAGCCCGTTGCCGGCATGAGCGTGTCCGAACGCGCCAAGACCGCCGAACTCCTCAATCGCATCATCAAGAACCGCTCGGTGCTGGTGATCGAGCACGACATGAAATTCGTCGAGGACATCGCGCACAAGGTCACCGTGCTGCATCAGGGCCAGATCCTCTCGGAGGGGACCATGGAGAAGGTGCAGAACGATCCCAAGGTCATCGAAGTCTATTTGGGACATTGATCATGGTGAACAAGTCTGAAGCGGCCGCGACAGTGCACCTCTCCCCTTGTGGGAGAGGTCGGATCGCGCAAGCGATCCGGGTGAGGGGTATCTCTCCGCGAGTCAAACTGCCTGCCGTATTCGCGGATGCAGACCCCTCATCCGTCGCGGGCTACGCCCGCGCCACCTTCTCCCACAAGGGGAGAAGGGAGAAACACCAAGCCTAAGGAGCAGGTCGATGCTGGCAATTTCCGATCTCCACGTCGCCTACGGCCAGAGCGAGGTGCTGCACGGCCTCAACGTCAAGGTCGCACCCAATGAGATCGTCGCGATCATGGGCCGCAACGGCATGGGCAAGACCACGCTGATGAAGTCGCTGATGGGCATCCTTCCCACCAGGAGCGGTTCGGTGACGATGGACGGCGCCGAGCTCGGCGGCCTGCCGAGCTATGAGCGTGTCGCCAAGGGCCTCGCTTATGTGCCGCAGGGGCGCATGATCTTCTCCACCATGACGGTGAAGGAGAACATCGAGACCGGCCTCGTCGTCTCAGGTGGCGCCGATGTGCCAAGCGATATCTATGAGCTGTTTCCGGTGCTGCTCGAGATGAAGGGCCGTCGCGGCGGCAATCTTTCCGGTGGCCAGCAGCAGCAGCTTGCGATCGCCCGCGCGCTGGCGACCAAGCCCAAGGTGCTGCTGCTGGACGAGCCGACCGAAGGCATCCAGCCATCGATCATCAAGGACATGGCGCGGACGCTGAAGCGCATCCGCGACGAGAAGGGTCTGTCGATCGTCGTGTCCGAACAGGTTTTGAGTTTCGCGCTCGATATCGCCGACCGCGTACTGGTGATCGAGAACGGCGAGATCGTGCGCGACGATCCACGTGACGCCGTCGATGCCGCACAAGTCTCGAAATATCTGTCCGTCTAACCAACCGTAGTAAAGGGGAGCTTCTCGATGCCAGAGACACTGATCAAGGTCGATCTCACCAAGTCGGCTTACGAAAATGACATGGTGCACAACCGCTGGCACCCCGACATCCCGATCGTGGCCTGGGTCAATCCCGGTGACGACTTCATCATCGAGACCTACGATTGGACTGGCGGCTTCATCAAAAACAACGATTCCGCCGACGACGTCCGCGACATCGACCTGTCGATCGTGCACTTCCTGTCCGGCCCGATCGGCGTCAAGGGCGCCGAGCCCGGCGATCTTCTGGTCGTCGATCTGCTCGACGTCGGTCCGATGAAGGAGAGCCTGTGGGGCTTTAACGGCTTCTTCTCCAAGCAGAATGGCGGCGGCTTCCTGACCGACCATTTCCCGCTGGCGCAGAAGTCGATCTGGGACATCAAGGGCCTCTACACCTCGTCGCGCCATGTGCCCGGCGTGAATTTCGCCGGCCTGATCCATCCCGGCCTGATCGGCTGTCTGCCCGACCCGAAGATGCTGGAGACCTGGAACAAGCGCGAGGCAGAGCTGATCTCGACCAATCCGACCCGCGTGCCTGGCTTGGCCAATCCGCCGTTTGCCGCGACCGCGCATGGCGGCCGTGCCAAGGGTGATGTCAAGGCCAAGATCGGCGCGGAAGGCGCGCGCACCGTGCCGCCGCGCGAGCATGGCGGCAATTGCGACATCAAGGATCTCTCCCGCGGTTCGAAGATCTACTTCCCGGTCTATGTGCCGGGCGCGGGTCTCTCGATGGGCGACCTGCACTTTAGCCAGGGCGACGGCGAGATCACCTTCTGCGGTGCGATCGAGATGGCCGGCTGGTTGCATCTGAAGGTCGAAGTGATCAAGGACGGCATGTCGAAATACGGGATCAAGAATCCGATCTTCAAGCCGTCGCCGATCACGCCGAACTACAAGGACTATCTGATCTTCGAAGGCATTTCGGTCGACGAGGCCGGCAAGCAGCATTATCTCGACGTCCACATCGCTTATCGCCAGGCCTGCCTCAACGCGATCGAGTATCTCAAGAAGTTCGGCTACTCCGGCGCCCAGGCCTATTCGATCCTCGGCACCGCACCGTGTCAGGGCCACATCTCGGGCGTGGTCGACGTGCCAAACGCCTGCGCCACGCTGTGGCTGCCGACCGAGATCTTCGACTTCGACGTGATGCCGTCGTCGGCGGGACCGATCAAGCACATTACCGGCGATATCCAGATGCCGATCTCGCCAGACAAATGACGACGCCGCGCTCCCTCTCCCCGTCCTCAAGGGGAGAGGGGCTTTCTCCGCGCGTCCTGTCACCAAATGCGTAGGAATCAATCATGCCGGTCTATGAATATCTCTGTGACAATTGCGGACCCTTTAGGGATCTGCGCCCGATGGCGGAATGCGACGATCCGCAGGACTGCCCGCATTGCGAGGTCTCATCGCCGCGCGTGATCCTGACCGCGCCGAACTTCTTCTGCATGCCGGCGGACAAGCGCAAGGCGCACGCCGTCAACGAGCGCAGCTCGCATGCGCCGCAGACGCTGGCGCAATACAAAGCCTCGCATGGCCCGGGCTGCGGCTGCTGCTCGTCGGGCAAGACCCTCAAGGACAAGAACGGGACGGACAGGAAGAAGCCCGCGCGGCTGATGACCAAGAGCAGGAGTGGCGCCAAGGGCTTTCCCACCGCGCGGCCCTGGATGATCAGCCACTAACCCCAAGCAAAGAAAAAACAGGAGCGTCCACCATGCTTCACGGCGATATCTCCAGCAGCAACGACACCGTCGGCGTCGCGGTCGTCAATTACAAGATGCCCCGCCTGCACACCAAGGCCGAGGTGCTCGACAACGCCCGCAAGATCGCCGACATGCTGGTGGGCATGAAGGCAGGCCTGCCCGGCATGGACCTGGTGATTTTCCCCGAATATTCCACGCAAGGCATCATGTACGACTCCAAGGAGATGTACGAGACGGCCTCCGCCGTGCCCGGTGAGGAGACCGCGATCTTCGCGGAGGCTTGCCGCAAGGCAAAGGTGTGGGGCGTGTTCTCGCTGACCGGCGAACGCCACGAGGAGCACCCGCACAAGGCGCCGTACAACACGCTGATCCTGATGAACGACAAGGGCGAGATCGTCCAGAAATATCGCAAGATCATGCCGTGGGTGCCGATCGAGGGCTGGTACCCCGGCAATTGCACCTATGTCTCCGAAGGTCCGAAGGGGATGAAGGTCAGCCTGATCATCTGCGACGATGGCAATTTCCCGGAGATTTGGCGCGACTGCGCCATGAAGGGTGCCGAGCTGATCGTGCGCTGCCAGGGCTACATGTATCCCGCCAAGGAGCAGCAGGTCCTGATCTCCAAGGCGATGGCCTGGGCCAACAATGTCTATGTCGCGGTCGCCAATGCCGCCGGCTTCGACGGCGTCTACTCTTACTTCGGCCATTCCGCGATCATCGGCTTCGACGGCCGCACGCTCGGCGAATGCGGCGAGGAGGAATACGGCATCCAGTACGCCCAGCTCTCGAAGCATCTGATCCGCGATGCCCGCCGCAACGGCCAGTCGCAGAACCATCTCTACAAGCTGGTTCATCGCGGCTACACCGGCATGATCAATTCTGGCGAGAGCCCGCGCGGCGTCGCGGCCTGTCCCTATGATTTCTACAAGAACTGGATCGCCGATCCCGAAGGCACGCGCGACATGGTCGAGGCGATGACGCGCTCGACCGCGGGCACGGCCGAATGCCCGATCGACGGCATCCCGAACGAGGCCGCGCCGAGCAATTACTAGGAGCGCTTTCGCGGCGTCGACGTTCGGCGACGAGGTCTCGAGCCTCACGCGCACCTCGACCGGCAAGGGTGTCGTCCGCTACAGCTGGTAGGCTCTATCGCTTCGGCTGCGTCGGCTTGCGCGGTGGGCGCGGGGCGGCCGCGGGAGCCGGCGTTCCGCTCATCTTGTTGGCGGCTTCGCTGACATCGAGCAGCGAGCGACGGGTGTCCTCGAGGAAGCTCGCCGATTTCTTCTTCATGGTGTCGGCGAGCTCGTGCAGCCCCTTCACCTTGTCGAACAGCTCGTCGGCCTTGCCGTCGACGAAACCCGGCACCGCGCCCTCGATTTTCGAGACCGCCTTGTCGAAGCCTTCAAATGCATTGTCGACCTTGAGCATCACGGCGTCGATCTCCTCGCCCTTGCCGGTGAGATCGGCGGTGTAGTTCTCGAACGTACGCAGGCCGTCCTTGATCGCGGGCGCGTTGCTGACGATCGTGCGGTCAACGCTATGCAGCGTGTCGACAATGGATTCAGCATCGCTGAGATCGGCGGTCAGCACGGGGATGCCGTCCGAGTCCAGCGGCACCGATGGCGCCGAGGGGGCGCCGCCAATCAGCGAGACCGCGGCAACGCCGGTAAGGCCCTGGAACTCGATGCCGGCGACCGTGTCCTTGCGGATCGGCGCGGTGTTGTCCAGCGACACCAGCGCCACGACCTTGCGCGGACTCTGCAGCTGGATCGACAGGATCTGGCCGGCGGGCACGCCGTCGAAATTGACCGGACCGCCGCGGCGCAGGCCGCTCGCCGAACCGCCTTCGAAAACGACGCGCAATTGGCTGCGGCTCTGGCTGGCCCGCCATTTCTGCACGCCGAGCAGGCCGCCGAACGCGACGGCGATCACCGTCAGCGTCGCCGTTCCGATCACAAGATTGCTCGCGCGTGCCATGAAATCGAGTCTACGGCCAATGCCGGGAAGTTGGAAGGAGGCAGTCATGGTACGTAGGCCGGGTTAGCGAAGCGTAACCCACCCTTGGTCGCCGCATTTCTTGCTGAAAAGGGCGGATTACGCTGCGTTAATTCGCCCTGCGCGACATCAATGGCCGGCGGCGCGCTTCGCGGCGGCGTTGTTCAGCACGATCAACGCGTCGACGGCCACGCCCGTCCTGGCATTGATCAGGAACGGATTGACGTCGATCGAGGCGATCCGGTCGCCGGCATCCGCGATCAAATTGGACAGACCGACCAGCGCCTTTACGGCCGAGGTCTCATGCAGCGCAGGCTTGCCGCGATAGCCGCGCATCTTGATGCCGGCCTTGGTCCGGCCGATCAGAAGCCGCGCCTCGGCCTCGTCCAGCGGGGCGCCGGCGAGAGCCACGTCCTTCATCAGCTCGATATCGATGCCGCCAGTGCCGAACAGCACGACGGGCCCCATCTCGGCATCGAGCGAGGCGCCGACCACGAGCTCGAGATCCGCCTTGACCTGCTGCGCGATCAGGATGCCGTCGAGCTTCGGTTTGCCCTTCAGCTTCTTGACCCGCGCCGTGATGTCGGCAAACGCCTTCTTCACCTCAGCCGCGCTGTTGAGATTCAACACCACACCACCGATGTCGGATTTGTGCAGGATCTCGGCGCTGACGACCTTTGCCACGACCGGAAATCCGATCTGCTTGGCGATCTCTGCGGCTTCCGCGGCGGTCTGCGCGATCGCCTCCTTCGAAACCGGGATGCCATAGGCCTTCAGCAGCCTCTTGGAAGCGACCTCGTCGAGCGCGGCACCGCGCGCCGACTTCAACGCCTTCTCGAGCAGGGCGCGTGCTGCCGGCTTCGAGCTCGAGACGATGTCGGGTACCTCCTTGCGCAGCGTCGCATAGGCGAGCAGCGATTTGATCGCGGTCACCGCACGGTCCATGCCCTGCATCACCGCCAGATGCGGCAACGACTTGCGCAGACCCTTGGTGAATTCGGTGAAGCCGATCGACATCGCGCTGATATAGATCACGGGCTTTCCGGCCCGGCTCGCCATCTCGTTGACGATGCGCAAGTTTCGTTCGCGTTGTTCATGCGGCGTCTTCGGAAACTCGGCGTCGATGATGACGATGTCGATATGGGGATCGTCGATCATCAGCTTGATCGACTTCATGTAGACGGAGGGATCGACCACCGCGGCAAAGCCGGCGTCGAGCGGATTGCCGACGATCGAACCCGGTCCGAGCATCTTGCCGAGCTCACTGCTGACATCGGGGCTCAGTGGCGAGAAATTCAGGCCTTGTGCATAGAAGGCATCGATCAGCATGCCGCGCTTGCCGCCCGACAGCGTCACTGCCGCAAGCCGGTCACCTTTGGGGACGGCAGCGTGGACGAAGCATTCGGTGGTCTCGATCAGTTCGTCGAGGCCGGCCACGCGGATCACACCTTCACGCGTTGCAATCGCATCGAACGTCTCGATCGAGCCGGCGAGTGCGCCGGTGTGTGCCATCGCGGCGGCACGTCCACCCTCCGATGATCCGAGCTTGAGTGCGATCACCGGCTTGCTGGCCGCGCGCGCGGCCTTGCAGGCATCGCGAAACGCCTTGGTATTGCGCACGCCCTCGAGATAGACCACGATCACCTTGACGCTCGGATCCTCGGCGAAATAGCGCATCAGGTCCGGTGTCTCGAGTCCAGTCTCGTTCCCGGTCGTCACCATGTAGCCGACACCGACGCCGCGATCTTCCAGCGCCTGCCTGATCGCCATGACGATGGCACCCGATTGCCCGGCGATCGCCACCGCGCCTTGTTCCATGGTGACGGAGCGGTCGTCGATATTGGTGAAGAGCTTTTCGCCGGCGCTTAAGTTGCCGAGGCAGTTCGGACCCGTGACGGCCAACCCCGTCTCGCGCACCGCCTGTTGCAGCTCAGTGGCGAGCCTCTGGCTCTCCTCATCCTGCAATTCGCTGAAACCCGAGGTGACGATGGTCGCAGACCGCGCACCGGCAGCTGCGGCGTCGCGGATCACCTGCACGGCAAAGCGCGCGGGCACCAGCACGAGGACGTGGTCGGGCTTTTCCGGCAGGCTCGCAAAATCCTTGTAGCAGGGTACGCCCCAGATGCTCTCGCGCTTGGCATTGACAGGATAAAGCCCGCCCTCGAAGCCGTATTTGACCAGATTGTTCCAGATGCGCTCGGCGTAATTGCCCGGCTTGTCGGTCGCGCCCACCAGCACGATGTTGCGTGGATGCAGCATGGCGTGGATGCCCTTGACGATGTCGCCGGCATCTGATGGTGGCGACCATGGTCGGACAGGAACCGACGCTGCAGAGACCTGAGCTTCCATGGCGTGACCTCACGTGTTGTTCTTCTTGGGGCGCGTCAGCCAATCGTATGGTGAGTTGACAGGAGTGGCAACCGGCGGCGCTGCATGCCGTCCGGCGGAATGCGCGGCGCAGCGCGCGCAACAGCGTCGTCCTCAGTAGCGCAGCACGCCCAGTTTGTAGCCGTAATGATAGGCCACCTGCCGGAGCAGATAAGGCGCAATGGCGCGCCTGATCTGTATCTGTGTCGGATCAAATCCGAGGACGCGACGCCGCAGGATGCCCATTTCTTTGACGCCGACGGCGTAGGTTGCCGCCGTCTTCTGTGCGTCATGGATCCGGAAGCAGGAAAGAAACCGCGGCATGCGAACGAATTTGAATCCGGCTGCCTGTGCGCGCAGGATGAAATCCCAGTCCATCGCGAAATGAAAGCTTTCGTCGATTGGACCGATCTTGTCCCACACGCGCTTGCGCCAGAACATCGTCTCCTGCGGAATGTAGTCGGCATATTGCAGTGTCTTGCCATCGTGGGGAGGCAGCACCGCGCGACCAACTTCAAGCCCATCGCTATCGATGAAGATGCGGTTGCCGTAGACGATGTCGACATCGGGATGCGATATGAAATAGTTGACGACATGAGCGAGCGTCCCGGGCAGCAGCATGTCGTCGCTGTTGAGATAGGCCATGATCTCGCAATCGACGCCGGCAAAGCCGAGATTGATGGCGTTGGATTGGCCCTTGTCCGGCTCGCTCTTCCAGCTGATGCTGTTGCCGCGGCTCTTCAGGAGATCAACCGTGCCGTCGATCGAGGCGCCGTCCTGCACGTGATAATGAAGGTTCGGGTAAGCCTGGTTGACGATGCTGTCGATCGTGGCGCCGATATACTGCGCATGGTTGTAGCTCGGCGTGACTATGGCGATCCGGGGCGCCCCCGCAGGGATCGCAGGCGAGGACTTGAACGCGTTGAGGTTGAGCAGGCGCGGCAGATATTGCTCGAAGGTCCACATCGGCGGTCGCCGCCAGAGGCCGCGAAGCGAGGCGCGTCTCTGACCGGCCGCAACGAGAGCCAGGTTCCGCTCCAGCAACGCGACGCGGTTTTCCAGCTGCTCCAAACGATCTTCGAGACGCTGCCTGAACTGTTCGTCCATCTACCCCGTGTTCCCGCCCGGCTCCGCCGCAAAGACCCGCAGGCCTTCTTATAGGTCTACCGACGACGGCGCCAGTTCAGCGGTTTATCACGTCAGGTCCGTCAGTAAGACTTGCGAGGGCAAAAGCAATCTCAAACCTCGCGATTGCGAACGGCTATTCACGATAGTCTATCAAGGTCGCGTGCAGCAGGTAACGTTCGGGGCCGGACGCGATGGCGTCGAATGGCCAGCAAGTCGCAAGGACAAGCTCGAAACCTTGGGTCTCGGGATCGATACCCGATGCGTCGAAACGCACGATCGCCGAGGAATCCGCGCGATAACGAAAGCGGTGGCCGTCACTGCGTGTGACATCGATCACATCACCGATGGCGACATTCCGCAGGAAGCGGAAATGTGTATCGCGATGGGCCGCATAGACGACAACCCCGCGCTCACCGGCATCGACCGTTCGGTGGATGTGACCGGGCCCGAAGGCGAGCGCCTGGCCGCTTGTGCCTTCCAGCACGATCGCGCTGGCGCCGATCCGCTTCACCTCGATCCGCGCCACCGGCCAGGTGTCGGCCCAGGACCATGGCTTGACCGGCTGACCGGTCGCAATGCTCCGTTCGAACGCACGCTCCAGTAGCACCTGCGCGAGCCAAGCCTTGGCGTGGATGTAGGCGCCATCACCGAACAGGATCGTTCCAACCAGCGCCAGGATCAGCGGCGAGATGACGCGGGGCATTGCTTCAATTCCCGTGATTGCGAGGAGCCCTTGCGACGAAGCAATCCAGACTGCCTCAGCGGATGGATTTCTGGATTGCTTCGCTTTGCTCGCAATGACGAATTCGGTTGAGACGGCGTGTTCCAAAAAAAGGCGCGCGCAGCCGTTGGTTTCGGGACGGGCAGCCGCGCGCGCCAAGCAAGAGGAGTTCGGGGTGCTCCTCTCTCAAGCGGCGTCAGTGAGCAAGGTCTGACGCCGGTTGAACACGAACAGGATCAGGGCGAGCACGATCAGGATCAGGCCTGCGATCATCTTGAGTTCCGCAGAGGTCGCAGTTTTCGGCAGGCGGATCGTGTCCGAGGTAACAGGTGCCGGTCGCCTTGCCGCGGGCTGGCCCGCATCGGCGCGGCGCTCGCGCAGCTGTGTCGGCGTTTGCTGCGGCCGTTCGCCGAACACCTTCGCGAAATCCCAGCCCGCCGGCAGGTTGATCGGAAGCTCGCTGAGCTTGAGCGGCGCCCCCTCGGGACGGCTCGGCGTCTTGTCGACGGCGATGAGGCTGGTCAGCCGCGTGACGATCTGGTGGTCGAGCGCCAGTGCAAGGACCGTCTTGTCCGCGTCCTCCGGGGTCATCTCGTGCAGCGTCCGCGCCACCTCCGCATCGCTGATCTTGCGCCTGGCCCAAAGCTTCGACAGGCCCTTGCCTTCAGCGGCACTCTTCAAGGGCAGCGTCACCGACCACGGACGGTCGCCGACACGACCCTTGATCTCCAGCGAGCCGACGAGCTTGTCGAGCTTCGCGGCAAGCACCAGCGGCTCGTCGTGATAGACGTCCGGGATGATTGCCGGCGTGACGTCGGCCTTCGCATCGGAGAACTTCGCGGTGAGGCCTGTTACGGCAGGGTTCTCCAGCTTGGCAAACAGGCCGCGCATACGTTCCTCGACCTGATCGACGGAGCCGATATGAGTGAAGGCCCCGCGGCCGAGCTCGGCGGCGCGCGTCATCAGATAGGTGTTGGGCGCGGAGCCGATGCCGACCATGAAGATGCGGGACCGGCCGCGCATCGCCGTGATGGTCTCGAACAATTGCTGCTCGTTGCCGATCGCGCCGTCGGTCAGGAAGACGATCTGGCGAACCAAGTTGGTGTCGGCGATCTTGTCGGTCAGTGCGGCGCGCATCGCCGGCACCATTTCGGTGCCGCCACGCGCCTGCAATGTGCTGACGAAGGAGGTGGCTTCGCCGACATGCGCGGCGTCGGCCGGCACCGAGGTCGGAAACAGCACGTCCATGGTGTCGTCGAAGCGGATCACGTTGAAGCGATCGTTCGGCTGCAGGCGGCCGAGCGCATAAAGCAGGCTCGCCTTGGCCTGCTCGATCGAGGTGCCGCCCATCGAGCCGGAATTGTCGATCACGAACACCACCTCACGCGGCAGCGGCTTCTGGGCTGCCTGCTCGGCGGCCGGCGGCGTGACAAAGGCCAGCAGGTAGTCGGCATCGCCGACATGCTCGCGGAACAGCCCGACTGACGGCGCTTTTTCAGCTTCTGGCTTCCAGGTGAGCTCGAAGTCGCGGTCGGCGGGCACGGTGCCGCCAGCAAGCGTCACGACACGCGTTGCATTGTCGGGGCTTTCGATCTTGACGTTGTGGTGGTGGCTCTTCACCTCGCCGAGCGCGAAGCCGGCTTTCAGGTGCACCGTGATGCTGGTCGGATTGATCTTCGCGCTCTTCGCTGGATCAAGCACCGGCGACGCGATGCGGTCACGGTCGGGCACCGGGTCGAAATGGGTCGCGCCCCAACCGGAGCCGTCGTTGCGAAAATCGACGCTCTGCACGATCGGCGCCGGATTGTAGCGCGGTCCGACCACGAGCGGGACGCGCAGCGAATATTCGTTGCCGGATTGATGCACCGGCTCCTGATATTCGATCTGCACCAGCACGGTTTCGCCGGGGCCGATATTGGCGACCGAGTTGGTGAAGATGTTGGGCCTCTCCTGCTCGGTGAGCGCAGCCTTCTGTCCGGTGCGGCGCGCCTCTTCATAGATCACGCGGGCCTGCCGGCGTTCCCTGATATCGCCGACAATGACGCGGTCACCGACCACCATCTTCAGCGTGTCGACGGCGCCGTCGCTGGCCAGCGGATAGACATAGGTTGCCTCGGCCCAATCCTTGGTCGGGTTGCGGAAGATTTGGGTGACGCGCGTGCGCAGCGTCGGGCCTGAGACCGTGATGTCGATGTCGGTCCCGAGCCGGATGGCCTCGGTCGTGGCGCCGTCCTCTTTCAGCAGGAGGGTGCCGGACTTGGCATCGCCGGGCTGGAGCAGGCTGGCCTGCGCTGATGTCGCCGACCAGGAGGTCTCGAAGCTCACCAACAGGGCCACGAAACTGACCAGGAGCACGGCAATGCTTTGCGCCAGGAGGAATAGCCCCACCTTGATCAGCCTGCCGAGCCAAGGGTGTTCGTCAGGGTGTTCGTCGCGATCGACCGTGTCGTAATTGTCCATTTGGCCTGCTCCCGAAGCATGTTTGACGCCGCTGAGCATCGGTCGGGAGGGCCTGATCTTGCGAGCAGAACGATCGGCAATGTTCCGCAGCGGCCGGCCGGTCCGGGCGGTCGGCTTGGCGGCCATGTCCGGTTTTGTGCTGACTTGTCCGCCCTGCTAGACTGTCGGCCGTGGAGCAGGGTTAATAATGCAGACGCAAGACAAGCTCTCTGACGGGCAGCTTTCGGACGAGCAAAGCCGCGAGGTCGCGGAGACGATCCGCGAGGAAATCGCCAGGCGCCGGATCTCGCGGCAGGCGTTGGCCGAGCAGGCCAAGCTCAGCCTGTCGACGCTGGAGAAGGCGCTCGGTGGCCGGCGCCCGTTCACGCTGGCGACCACGGTCCGGCTCGAGCAGGCCTTGGGCGTGTCCTTGCGCAAGAGCACCGCCACGCCGGCGCCCCCCGCGGGTAACGACGTCGCGCCCGACGGTCTCGGCTCCTATTCGCATCGCGCAGTGACCTGGCTCGAGGGCGTCTACATCACCCTGCGGCCGTCCTTTGGCGACAAGGATGCGATTTTCGCCTATCGCACCGAAATCGTCTGGGAGCCGAAAGTCTCCTCACTGGTCTTCCGCGAGGGCGAGCGGACCGATGCCGCCTATGAACACACCGGCGAAGTTGCCGTGCCGCATCAATCCGGCTTCATCTATCTCGTCATCAACAAGCACGGACAGCATCGCGTCATCACGGTCTCGCGGCCAACCGTGACGGGTGCGATGTACGGCATCATTTCGACGCTGCGTGCCGGCACCGGCTCCCAGCTGATGCCGGTCGCGGCGCCAATTGCCTATGTTCCTGTTGACAACGTCAAGGAGCCGGCGCTCGGACGGATCATGCCCGATCATCCCAACCATGCGCTGTATCTGAGCCACCTGCGCCGCACGGTGGAGGAGCCATTTGCACTCTTCCTGTCGGTCTAGTCTGTCCCGCGAACGAAATGGTCCGGTATCTGGCGCGGATCCGTCTATAAGGCGATCATGCTGGACGTCACTGTAACATCCGACGGCGCAGGCCCTCTGTTCTCGATCATCATCCCGCTCGAGTTTCACCGCGGGCAATGGGAGCAGTCCTGGCTTGGCTGGACGTCGCAGACGGCGGACAAGTCTCTCTACGAGATCATTCTCGTCGTGCCACCGGATTTCACCGCCCACGCGGAGCTGAAAGAACTCGCCGCAGGCAAGGCCCGCCTCGAGTTCGCAGATCCCGTGCACGATATCGGCCTCTGCGCGGCCGGCGCGGCCAGGGCTCGCGGCCGCTATTTGTTCTTCACGGAATCGCATTGCTGGCCCGAGCCCGACGTAATCGCGCTCTGCATCCGCGCGATCGATGATCATCCCGACTGGGCCGGGTTCTCCTGCCGCTCGGTCCCGATCTGCCACAACCGCCTGTCCGAGGCGGAGGCTGCGATGTACCAGGCCGATATCGAATTCGGCATGACGCAGCATCCCTGGCGGAAGGTGCTCGACCAGTGCTTCGTGACGCGGCGCGACGTCTACCTGGAATGCGGCGGCTTGCGTGAAGAGCTCGGTCATTTCGCGGAATGGATGCTCGCCGCAGCATACCATGCGCGAGGCTACGCCGTCGGCTATCTCGAGGAAGCGCGCTTCCATCACTACTACATCGGTCGGATCAGCGAGTTGAAGACGTTCACGCTCGATTTCATCCAGGGCGAGAGTCGATTTCTCAGCGAGGATCGACGCGATCCCGGTAGCGAACTGATCGAAATTCCCTTTGAATGGATAGATCGGGATAATTTCGATCGTCGGCTCGCGTTCAACGCATTGAATGCGCTGGCGCGCTACAGCCTTCCCCGTCTGCGTTGGAGGTGGCCCGGCGAGGAACTGCGTGCCCTGCGGCGCTGGAGCGGGCCGGCGCTGTTCGGTGATCTCCCTGCGCGCATTGCGGCTTTCTTTGCCGTCGCGCATGCGCGCCTGGTGCTATCAACGCTGGCTTTGGTCGGGTCGCGCGATGCCATCGCGCGATGGATGAAGCGCTACATCGCGGCGCTGATCCGGCTTGAGCGACTGGCATCCATTCGCCGCCTTGGCGCGCGGCCCCGGCCTGCACGGAAATTGCTCGGCGGGCAGGTGCTTGCGCAGATCGGATTTCACGAGCTGGAATCCGCGGCGGGGCACACATTTCGCTGGAGCGAGCCGCAAGCGGCGGTTCGCATCAGCGGCGCACCGGGACGCAACACGGTCTGCATCCACACGGCTGCGCTGGGTATGCTGCTCGCCGCAACCGGTACGCAGTTCTATCTCGACGGCAAGCGGATCGATTCTGCCAGAATCGACGTCGGTTGTGACCGCTACACGCTGAGCCTCGATCTGCCGCCATCGGGCATTGGCATCTTGGCCTGGGCCTGCGCCGTATTCAGAGGCGTCGGTGACGTGCGTCGTCTCGGTCTGTCGGTGGTGGCCATCGAGGTCAATCTGGACGCGGGCGATCGCGTTCAAAAAGATAGCGGCCCTTCGGCCGCTATCTCGCACGCGACACTGGCTTCCGACCGAAACTAGCCGCCGACCTCCGCGCTGATGATGTCGCCGAACAGCTCCCACTGGCCGCTCTTGAACCGCCACATCTTCAACTGCTCGATCGGAGCGAAATCGCTGGCCGACGTGTTGATCCTGATCCCGGGAATCAGCGTATCCGGGACAAAGTCCTTCAGGTTCGCAGCCTGCTTCATCACGTTCTCGCGGGTGAGATTATCACCGACCTGCTTCAGCACCTGCACCATCGTCTGGGCCGCGGCGTAGCCGTAAACCAAATTGGTGTCCGAGATGTTGGCGCCGGGCATGTATTTGTCGATGAAGGCCAGGAACTTCTTCATGCCCTCATTGCCCTTCCACTGCGGATCGGATGCATCCATCAGATAACCGGCCGAGAGCACGCCTTCGGACGCCTCAAAGCCGGCCGGCTTCATCACCGCGCCGATCGAGACCGACACGTCGGTCATCAGGTGCATCGGCTTCCAGCCGAGCTCGGCGATCTTCTTGATCGCCTGCGCCGCAAATTTCGGGGTCGAGATATTCACGAAGACGTCGGCGCCGGTGTCCTTGAGCTTGACGATGTGGGCGTCGATCGAGGGCTCCGAGGTCTCGTAGCTCTCCTCGGCCACGATCAGCTTCGAGGCCTTGTCGCCGAATACGTCCTTGATGCCCGCGAGGTAGTCTTTGCCGAAATCGTCATTGGCATAGAAGATCGCGACCTTCGCGTCCGGCTTCTCCTTCAGGATGTACTTGGCGAAGATCCGTGCTTCGACCCGGTAGCTGGGCTGAAAGCCCATCGTCCACGGGAAGTTTTTCGGGTCGTTCCACTTGCTGGCGCCGGTCGCGAGGAAGAGCTGCGGCACCTTCTTGGAGTTTTGATATTTCTGCACCGCGGTCTGGGTCGGCGTGCCCAGCGCGTTGAACACCAGGAAGACCTCATCACTCTCGATCAGCTTGCGGATCTGCTCCACCGTCTTCGGCGGCGAGTAGCCGTCATCGTAGGAGATGAAGTTGATCTTGCGGCCGTTGATGCCGCCCTGGTCGTTGATCATCTTGAAATAGGCTTCCTCGGTCTTGCCGATGATGCCGTAGGCCGACGCTGGGCCGGAATAAGCCTCGACATTGCCGATCTTGATCTCGGTGTCGGTGACGCCGGTGTCGTAGGCCTTCTGGGCGAAAGCGCTCTGGGTCGAGAGCAGCGTCAATGCCGTTGCTGCGGCAAGCAGCGAGAGTTTCTTGTTCATGAAAATTCCTTGGGGTTTCTTTGGCGATTCTTCTGGGTTGGAGCAGGCACGTCGAAAAGCCAAGGCGCCCGCGAAGGGCGCCTTGATCAGGCGTTGGCGACTTTCTTGTCGACCTCGGAAGCCACCGAGAATTCCTTGCGCAGGGTAGGCTTGTGGATCTTGCCAGTGGCGTTGCGCGGCAGGGCATCGATGAAACGGATCTTGCGCGGGCATTTGAAGCGCGCGAGATTGGCCGCGCAATGCGCGAAGACATCGGCCTCGGTCAGCCGCTGGCCTGGCTTCACCGCAACAATCGCGAGGCCCACCTCGCCCCACTGCGGATCGGGAATGCCGATCACGGCGGCCTCGGCAATCGCCGTAATCTGATGCAGAACGTTCTCCACCTCGGCCGGATAGACGTTCTCACCGCCGGAGATGTACATGTCCTTCCAGCGGTCGACGATGTAATAGAACCCATCCTCATCGACGCGGGTCGCGTCGCCAGTGTGCAGCCAGCCGTCCGTGAAGGACGATTTGTTCGCCTCCGGCCTGTTCCAGTAGCCGGGTGTGATGTTCGGTCCCTTGACCCAGAGTTCGCCGAGCTCGCCGACATCGGCATCGCTGCCGTCGGGGCGCACGATGCGCACCTGCGTGTGCAGCACCGGTTTGCCGGCGGAGCCGGCCTTGCGTGCCGCATCTTCGCGATCGAGCACCAGCACGGCCGGCGAGGTCTCGGTCATGCCGTAACCCTGCTGGAGCGCGACGCCGCGCGCCTCCCACACCTTCAGCAGCGGCACCGGCATCGGAGCACCACCGACGCCGCAGACGATCAACCGGGAGAGATCGGATGTCGCGAAGGCCGGGTGTTGCGCCATGAACTGATAGATCGCCGGCACACCGAAGAACGCGTTGATGCCCAGCGCGGGATCGTTGATCAGGCCAAGCGCCGCGCAGGGATCGAAGGCGCGCATGATCATCACGGTGCCGCCGGCATGCAGCACGGGGTTGGTGTAGCAATTCAGCCCGCCGGTGTGGAACAGCGGCAGCACGGTGAGCTGCACCGAGGCCGGTCCGATACAAGCCGGCCCGCCAAGATTGACGCAATTCCAGAAGGTCATGCCATGGGTGATGGTCGCGCCTTTGGGATGACCCGTCGTGCCCGACGTGTACATGATGGTCGAGACATCATCGAGCGTGACCTCTTCAGCACGCTCCAGCGGCTTGGCGGTCGGGATGCCGGCTTCATAGGCGCCACAGGGGCCGAGTAGAAGGCTGGTCGCGACGTTGCAAAGCTTGGCGACGGTGAGCGCCGTCTCGGCCAAATCAGCATCGTGTATCATCACCTTGGGCGCGCAGTCGCCGGTGATGAACTGAAGCTCGGGAACGGTGAGGCGGGTGTTCAGCGGCACGAAGACGGCCCCTAGCCGTCCGCAGGCAAACTGCACCTCCAGCGTATCGGTCGTGTTCAGCGCCAGCACAGCGACGCGGTCGCCACGCGAGACGTTCAGCGCGTGACGCAAGAACGAAGCAAGGCGTGAGATGCGGGCGTCGAACTCCGAATAGGTGAAGCGGCGCTCGCTCGCAAGATCGATGGCCGCGACCTTGCCGGGCGCGCGGCGGGCATGATGAGCGATCCAGTCGTAGTAACGAACGGCCAACACTCCCTCCCTTGTCCTCCTTGGCGAACTTGTGCCGCCCGAGCTTTATTGCTGTGCACCATGCCCGGCGTGGCCCTGGGAGGCCCGCCGGAGTTTGTGCGCAGCAGTCTTTTTTTGATTTGGAGTTGGCCCGCGAGGGGTGAAAATCGTCTTGCGTTGAGTTGCTAGATCAATGCCGCGCCAAGCTGCTTCCGCGAAGCCAGCCACTCGGCGCAAGTGAGCCGCCGATGTTCCAGCCATGGTGGACCGGCAGGAGTCGCCGAAAGCGAAAGCGCAATGAAGAGCCCGTTCTACACCGCCGAGCACGACGCCTTCCGCGACGTCATGCGCCGCTTCGTCGACAAGGAGATCGCCCCGTTCGCCCACGAGTGGGATGAAGCCGGGGAATTCCCCCGCATGCTCTATCGCAAGGCAGCCGAGATCGGGCTGCTGGGGCTCGGATTCCCGGAAGAATATGGCGGGATCGCCGCCGACCAGTTCATGAAGATCGTCGCGAGCCAGGAACTGGCGCGCGCCGGCGCCGGCGGCGTCAGCGCCAGCCTGATGAGCCACACCATCGGCTCGCCGCCGATCGCGCGTGCGGCGCGCCCCGAGATCAAGGCGCGCGTGCTGCCGCAGGTGCTCTCGGGCGAGAAGATCTCCGCGCTCGCGATCACCGAGCCGGGCGGCGGTTCAGACGTGGCAAACCTCCGCACCAGGGCCAAGCGTGACGGCAATCACTACGTCGTGAGTGGCGAGAAGACCTTCATCACGTCGGGGATGCGCGCCGACTATCTGACCGTTGCGGTGCGTACCGGCGGCGAGGGCGCCGGTGGCGTCAGCCTGCTGCTGATCGAGGGCGACACGCCCGGCCTGTCGCGCACCAAGCTGAAGAAGATGGGCTGGTGGGCCTCCGATACCGCCACGCTGCATTTCGACGACTGCCGCGTACCGGCCGAGAACCTGATCGGCGAGGAGGGGCAGGGCTTCAAGATCATCATGCAAAACTTCAACAGCGAGCGGATGGGCATGGCCGCAGGCTGCACCGCCTTTGCCCGCGTCTGCCTCGACGAGGCGGTCGCCTACGCGAAGGAGCGCAAGACCTTTGGCAAGCCGCTCGCCCAGCATCAGGTCATCAGGCACAAGATCGTCGATATGGCGCAGAAGGTCGCAGCGTCCCAGGCGATGCTGGAAATGCTGGCCTGGCGGCTCGAGCAGGGCGAGAGCCCGGTGGCGGAAATCTGCATGATGAAGAACCAGGCGACGCAGACCATGGCGTTCTGCGCCTCGGAAGCCGTGCAGATCTTTGGCGGCGCCGGTTTCATGCGCGGCATCAAGGCCGAGCGCATCTACCGCGAGGTCAAGGTCAACGCCATCGGCGGCGGCACCGAGGAGATCATGAAGGATCTGGCGTCGCGGCAGATGGGCTTGTGATGACCGTCCTCCCGGGGCGCGCCTAGCGCGAACCCGGGACCTAGAGAGATGAGTCCTAATACATCGAGATTCCTGGTTCGCGCTGCGCGCGCCCCGGAATGACGAGGGGAAAGAATGCTGTTCACCGCCGACCACGACGACATCCGCCGTTCCCTGCAGAAATTCATCGCCAACGAGATCAACCCTCACGTCAATGAGTGGGAGAAGGCCGACATCTTCCCCGCGCATGAGCTGTTCAAGAAGATGGGCAGCCTCGGTTTCCTCGGTCTGAACAAGCCGGTCGAGTTCGGTGGCTCCGGCCTTGATTATTCCTACGCGCTGATGATGGCGGAGGAGTTGGGTGCCATCACCTGCGGCGGTGTGCCGATGGCGATCGGGGTGCAGACCGACATGGCGACGCCGGCGCTGGCGCGGTTCGGCTCGGACGAGGTCCGGCGTGAGTTTCTGGCGCCTTCGATCTCAGGCGATTATGTCGCCTGCATCGGTGTCTCCGAGCCCGGCGCCGGCTCGGACGTCGCCTCGATCAAGACCAGTGCACGCTCTGACGGCGACGACTACCTGATCACCGGCGGCAAGATGTGGATCACCAACGGCACGCAGGCCGACTGGATCTGCCTGCTCGCCAACACCGGCGACGGCCCGGTTCACCGCAACAAGTCACTGATCTGCGTGCCCATGAAGAGCAAGGGCGTCACCGTCGCCCGCAAGCTCGACAAGATGGGCATGCGCTCCTCGGATACCGCGCAAATCTTCTTCGACAATGTCCGCGTGCCCAAGCGCAACCGGATCGGCGAGGAGGGCAAGGGCTTTACCTATCAGATGATCCAGTTCCAGGAGGAGCGGCTCTGGGGCGCGGCGGCCTGCCTGAAGGCGCATGAATACATCATCGATCAGACCATCGACTACACGCGCAACCGCAAAGCCTTCGGCCAAAGCATCCTCGACAATCAGGTCGTGCACTTCAAGCTCGCGGAGATGCAGACCGAGGTCGAGCTGTTGCGTGCGCTGATCTATCGCGCGGCGGAGCAGCTCGTTGCCGGCGAGGACGTCACAAGGCTTGCGACCATGGCCAAGCTGAAGGCCGGCCGTCTCGGCCGCGAACTCACCGACGCCTGCTTGCAATATTGGGGCGGAATGGGCTTTACCAACGAGACGCCGGTCAGCCGCGCCTATCGCGACAGTCGCCTGACCTCGATCGGCGGCGGCGCCGACGAGGTCATGCTGATGGTGCTGTGCAAGATGATGGGGACGCTGCCCGGCAGCAAAGGGAACGCCTGATGATCACGCTCTATCACTGCGACGCCGCGCGCTCGTTCCGTCCGCTCTGGATGCTGGAGGAGATGGGGCTGCCCTATGAGCTGAAGATGCTGCCGTTCCCGCCGCGCGTCTTCGCCAAGGAATATCTCGCGCTCAATCCGCTCGGCACGATTCCCTTCATGGTCGACGGCGAGACCAAGATGACGGAATCATCCGGTATCTGCCACTATCTCGGGGTCGTCTACGGCCCGACGCCGTTGATGGTCGGACCGGAGGATCCGGCTTATGGCGCCTTCCTGAACTGGATGTATTTCAGTGACGCCACGTTAACCTTCCCGCAAACCCTGGTGCTCCGCTACACCCAGCTCGAGCCGGAAGAGCGCCGCAATCCGCAGGTTGCCACCGACTACGCCAAGTGGTTTTTGGGACGGCTGCGCGCGGTTGAGGCCGCGACCGCCAATACCGAAACCTTGTGCGCGGGGCGCTTCACCGCTGCCGACATCGTCATCGGTTACGCGCTTCGTCTTGCCGACAATATCGGCCTTGCCAAGGATTTCGGCCCAAATGTCGCAGCCTATTGGGCGCGCTTGCAGCAGCGCGACGGTTTCAGGCGAGCGGTTGCCGCGGAGCAGAAGGCCGGCACGGAGCAGAATGTTGCGCCGCGCGTAAGGGCGTAAACATTCCGCAGGATGGGACTGGGGTCTCATCGCGGTTCCGGGACGACTGATCGTCGTCCTGAAACGGTAATCTTTTGCGCGCGATGACAGCGCTACCTCGTCGTGACAGCGCCCAAATTTCCGCTAAGGTGACCTCCGTCCGCAGCGGCCAGAGAGCCGCGCGAGGAGGGTACCCCATGGAAGATAAGGGTCGCGAATCCGACCATTTGATGCTGATCACGCCGGAGCGGGTCTTCTACGCCGGCTTGCTCGGTCGGCCCCGTAAGCGGACCCCAGGTTGCTGTCACGTCTATGTCGCGGTGAAGGGCAGCCTGCATATGACCATCGACGACGTTCTCGCTACTGGCGAGCTGTTCGTCACACTGCCGAACCAGCGGCACTCCATTGCCGGCGACTACCGCACCGCAATCAGCGTGACGCTCGAGCCTGAGAGCATGCCTGATGGCGTGCTGGAAGATCTGGCTCGGCGGCTGATGGGGCCTGACCGGGCCGCTTATGCCCGAAAGATCCTCGCCGCCTACGCGCTGCTGCGCCAGCGCCGCTATGGCGACATCACCACCGCCGAATTCGACGAGATGTGTTTTGGCGAAGCGCTGCCACGGCGCGTGCTCGATCCCAGGGTGATGCGAGCGGTCGCCCGCATCGGACGCTTCTCCGGCGAGCCGGTGACGGCGGATACGTGCGCTGCGGAAGCAGGTCTCTCCGCCTCGCGCTTCCTGCACCTGTTCAAGGAAGAGACCGGCATCTCGTTCCGCTCCTTCCGCGCCTGGAAGCGTGCCCGGCATCTGCTGCACTTCGCCAACCAGGATCTCAACCTCGCCCATCTCGCGCAGGACATCGGCTATCCCGATTCCACGCATTTCAGCCATTCGATCCGCCGCTTCTACGGCCTGAAGCCGCGCGCGATCTTCGTCGGCTCGCGGGACCTTGCGATCTATCGCAGCACCGAGACGGTGCGGGAGCTCGCGGAGGCGGGTTGACGAAGGTCTCGTAGGGTGGGCAAAGGCGCTTTTGCGCCGTGCCCACCAACTCTCGGCAATTGGTAAAGATGGTGGGCACGCTTCGCTTTGCCCACCCTACGAATTCGTCGTTTTTCCCAGCTTCTCCGCGCAAGAAGCCGCATGCCCTGCATCACATGATCGCAAGCGTTGAATTCAACGTTGCGAGACATCACTGGCATGAGCGACAAGGCCGTCATCACCTGCGCCCTGAACGGCGTGCTCACCGACCCCAAGCAGCACAACGTGCCCGTGACGCCCGAGCAGATGGCGCGGGAGGCCAAGGCTGCGTTCGATGCGGGCGCGTCCATCATGCACATCCATCTGCGCCAGCAGGCGCCGAACAAGGGCCATCTGCCGTCCTGGGAGGTCGCCGTCAGCAAGGACATCCAGCAGGCGATCCGCGAAGCCTGCCCCGGCGTCATCATAAACCACACCTCGGGCGTGTCAGGCCCGAACTACTCCGGCGCTCTTGATTGCATCCGCGAGACCCGACCGGAGATCGCCGCCTGCAACGCCGGTTCGCTGAATTATCTGAAAGTGAAGGCCGACAACAGTTGGGCCTGGCCGCCGATGATGTTCGACAACGCGGTCGAGAAAGTGAAGGACTATCTCGACGTCATGAACGCGGTCGGCACCATTCCCGAGTTCGAATGCTTCGACGTCGGCATCGTCCGCTGCGTCGGCATGTATCACCAGGTCGGCATGTACAAGGGTCCGCTCGAATATAATTTCGTGATGGGCGTCGCGTCGGGCATGCCTGCTGACCCCGAGCTGCTGCCGATCCTGCTCAAGCTGAAACGCCCCGAAGCGCATTGGCAGGTCACCGCGATCGGCCGCGAGGAGATCTGGCCGCTGCACCAGCGCTGCGCCGAGCTCGGCGGTCACTTGCGCACCGGCCTAGAGGACGCCTTCTATCTCGCCGACGGCAAGAAGGTGACCTCGAACGGCCAGCTGATCGAAGCCATCGCCGCCTGCGCCCGCCGCGCCGGGCGCGAGATCGCGAGCCCCGCCGAGGCGCGGAAGATCTTTGGGACGAACCGCTAATCGTCGTTCCGGGGTGCGCGCAGCGCGAACCCGGAACCTCGAGATTCCGGGTTCGATGCTGCGCATCGCCCCGGAATGACGGAGTAAAACTGTGTCCATTCTCGAAAACACCATCTCCCCCGCCAGCGCCGCCTACCAGGCCAACCGCGACGGCATGCTCGCGCTGATCGACCGCATGCGCTCGCTGGAAGAGCGCACGCGGGCCGCATCGGCCGCGGCGAAAGATCGCTTCCACAAGCGGGGCCAGCTGCTGCCGCGTGAGCGCGTCGCGCTGGTGCTCGATCCCGGCGCGCCCTTCATCGAGCTGTCGACGCTGGCCGGCTACATGTTCGACGTGCCGGATGCCGGCAAGAGCGTGCCGGGCGGCGGCGTCATCGCCGGCATCGGCTTTGTCTCGGGCATCCGCTGCATGGTCAGCGCCAGCGATTCCGGCATCGATGCCGGCGCGCTCCAGCCCTACGGTCTCGACAAGACCCTGCGGGCGCAGGAGCTCGCGCTGGAGAACAAGCTGCCTTATGTGCAGCTGGTCGAAAGCGCCGGGGCCAATTTGCTGCGCTACCGCGTCGAGGATTTTGTTCGCGGTGGCAACATCTTTCGCAATCTCGCGCGCCTCTCGGCAGCGGGCCTCCCGGTGGTCACCGTCACGCACGGCTCGTCCACCGCCGGCGGCGCCTATCAGACCGGCCTCTCCGACTACATCGTCATGGTCCGCGGGCGCACCCGCGCGTTCCTTGCGGGGCCACCGCTGCTGAAGGCCGCAACCGGCGAGATTGCGACCGAGGAAGAGCTCGGCGGCGCCGAGATGCACACGCAGGTATCTGGCCTTGGCGATTATCTCGCCGAGGACGATCGCGACGCCCTGCGCATCGCCCGCGAAATCATGGCGGCGCTGCAATGGGAGCGGCCGGGTCGGGCCTCGCCGCAATTCGAGCCGCCGCGCTACGATCAGGACGAATTGCTCGGCATCATGCCGATGGATCACAAGCGCCCGGTCGACATGAAGCAGGTGATCGCCCGCATCATCGACGATTCCGATTTCACCGAGATGGCGCCGAACTACGGCCCGGCCACCGTCTGCGGTCATGCCCGCATCGAGGGCCAGGCGATCGGCATCATCACCAACAATGGTCCTCTTGACCCCGCCGGTGCCAACAAGGCGACACACTTCATTCAGGCCTGCTGCCAGACCCGCACGCCGATCCTCTATCTCAACAACACCACCGGCTACATAGTCGGCAAGGCCTATGAAGAGGCCGGCATGATCAAGCACGGTTCCAAGATGATCCAGGCGGTGACCTCGGCCACCGTGCCGCAGATCACCATCTATTGCGGCGCCTCGTTCGGCGCCGGCAATTACGGCATGTGCGGCCGCGGCTTCCATCCGCGCTTTTGCTTCTCCTGGCCCAACGCCAAGACCGCGGTGATGGGCGGCGAGCAGGCCGCTGAGACCATGGCGATCGTGACCGAGGCTGCCGCCGCGCGCCGTGGCAAGCCGGTCGAGAAGGCCAAGCTCGAGGCCATGAAGGCGCAGATCATCGACGTCTTTGATGGCCAGATGGACGTGTTCTCGACTAGCGCCCGCGTGCTCGACGACGGTGTGATCGATCCGCGCGACACCCGCGCGGTGCTCTCGGAGGTGCTCGCGATCTGCCGCGAAGGAGATGCGCGCACGCCTCAGCGCATGCAGTTTTCGGTGGCCCGCCCATGAGAAACGGATCAGTGCAGCACCGGTCGTTCTCCAGGGTCTTGATCGCCAATCGCGGCGAGATCGCGCTCCGCGTCATGCGTAGCGCGCGAAAGCTCGGCCTCGGTGTCGTCGCGGTCTATTCGGATGCGGACCGCGATGCGTTGCATGTGCGGCAGGCCGATCAGGCCGTGCGCATCGGAGAAGCCTTGCCGGCGCAATCCTATCTCAACATTCCCGCCATCATCGCAGCCGCCAAGGCGAGTGGCGCAGATGCCGTCCACCCCGGTTACGGCTTCCTCGCGGAGAACGAGGAGTTTGCGCAGGCCTGCAAGGATGCGGGCCTCGTCTTCATCGGCCCGTCGCCGCAGGCGATCGAGGCGATGGGCAACAAGGCCGGCGCCAAGGAGATCATGAAAAAGGCCGGCGTGCCCGTCGTATCAGGCTATCAGGGCGCGGATCAGGGCGACGAGGTCATGCTGGCGGAGGCCAGGAAGATCGGCTTCCCTGTGATGATCAAGGCGGTGGCCGGCGGCGGTGGCCGCGGCATGCGGCTCGTCAATGATGCCGCATCTTTCCCCGATGCCTTGCGTAGCGCACGGTCGGAAGCGAAGGCCGCGTTCGGCGATCCCACGGTCATCCTCGAACGCGCCATTCAAAATCCCCGGCATATCGAGATCCAGGTGTTCGGCGACATCAATGGCAATGCGATCCATCTCGGCGAACGCGATTGCTCGGTGCAGCGTCGGCACCAAAAGCTGATCGAGGAGGCACCGTCACCGGCGGTGACGCCGGAGCTGCGGGCAAAAATGGGCGAGGTCGCCGTCGCGGCCGTGAAGGCGCTGCGCTATGAGGGCGCCGGCACGCTGGAATTTCTGCTCGATGCGAGCGGTGAGTTCTACTTCATGGAGATGAACACGCGTCTCCAGGTCGAGCACCCCGTGACGGAGGCGATCACGGGACTCGATCTCGTCGAGCTGCAATTGCGCATAGCGCGCGGCGAGGCGTTGCCGATCGAGCAGCAGGACATCAAGTTTTCCGGTCACGCCATCGAGGTGCGGCTCTGCTCCGAAGACGCTGCGCAGGATTTCATGCCGCAGTCCGGCCGGATGGCGCGCTGGCAGGTCCCTGATGGCATCCGTGTCGAGCACGCGCTGCAATCCGGCTCGGAGATCCCGCCATTCTACGATTCCATGATCGCCAAGGTGATCAGCCACGGTGCCACGCGCGAGGAGGCGAGGGGGCGGCTCATCGCCGGGCTGGAGCAGCTCACGGCGCTCGGCGTGACGACCAACCAGGCGTTCCTGATGTCGTGCCTGCGCCATCAGGGTTTTGCCAGGGGCGAGGCGACGACGGCTTTCATCGGCATGCATCGCGACGCGCTGCTGGCGCCGCGCCCGGACGCTGCCTTCGGCACGTCGCTGGCGGGCCTCGTGCTCTACGTCACCAATCCGTGCGCGCCAACATGGCGGAGCGGCCGGAGCCTGTCGGCGACGTTCCCCTTGCCGGCGAAAATCGAGATCGGCGGGCGCGCGCATGAGCTCGAAATCACCCGCGAACGCGACGGCAGCTACATTGTCGCTACCGACGGCCGCCAGGACAAGTTCGAGATCGAGCAGCTCGATGACGACGCGATCCGCTTCCGTCAGGACGGGGTGATGGACAGCGCAAAAGTCCAGCGTGACGGCGACCGATTGTACATCCAGCATCGCGGCATCCCGCTCGCGATCACCGATCTCACGCTCGCAGCGCCGAAGGCTGCCGCAAGCAATGGCGGCGACGGCAAGGTCCGAGCCGCCATGAACGGCCGGGTTGTCGCGGTGCTGGTCAAGCCGGGCGACCGCGTCATCGCCGGTCAGCCGGTGCTGACGCTGGAAGCGATGAAGATGGAGCACGTCCACAAGGCCGGCATCGACGGCGTCGTCGCCGCGATCGACGTCGCTGAGGGCGAGCAGGTTACCACCGGCAGGATCGTCGCCGAGATCGAGGCGCAGTCGCCGCAGCTAAACAAGAAATGTGAATAATTACAAAGTGTTCCATGCCGACGCGCATCTACGCGCGAGGGGTATTGAACATTGTTCATTTTACTGCTAGTGATGTTGAACGAAGTTCAATCTGCCTGGAGGCCCGCATGTCGCGTCCAAATGACCCTGCCCAAGTGACCGTCGCCATACTGCCCGCGGTGTTCTCTCGATTTTCGTTCGCGCCGCTGCAAGCGCGCGAAAAATACCTGCTCGCGGCACTCGCTGTCCTGGCGTTGATCGCGTTCTTTGCCCCCGCGCTGCCGGCGGCCGGCTGGCACATCCCGCACTTCGTCGACACCCGCGCCTGGCTCGACGTCCCCAACGCTGGCGACGTGCTCAGCAACCTCGCCTTCCTCGCGATGGGTGTCTGGGGCTTGGAGCAGCTGCGCGCCAGCAGCGATGCGCCCGTCGGTTCCAGCTGGTTCTTCGTGGGCCTGATCCTCACCTGCCTCGGCTCCGGCTTCTATCACCTCGACCCCGACATGCCGCAACGGCTCATCGCCGACCGCCTCGGCATGGCGGTGGCTTTCGCAGGCTTCCTCGGTATCGCCACCAGCGAGCGCATCAGCATGCGCGCGGGCGAGGCGGTGCTGGTGCTGACGATGGTCGCGGGTCTGCTCGCGGCCTGGGTGGCCCGCGACAATCTCACGCCATGGGCGGTGGTGCAATACGGCGGCATGGCGCTCGCCGTGGCATTGGCGCTGGCGAAGCCGCGAGCCGGCGCGCTCGGTGTGCCGCTCGGTGGCGTGATTGTCTTCTACGTGCTGGCCAAGCTCTTCGAGCTGGGCGATGCGACCATATTCGAAGCGACCGGGCACGTGGTCTCGGGTCACACGCTCAAGCATTTGGCCGCAGCGCTGGCAGCCTGGCCGGTGATCAACGCGCTCCGATCTACTGGCTCCGTCCCGTCCCGTCATTGAGCAAGCACGCGACCTGATGCCCGTCGCCGATCAGCGCCGGGCGCTCGGTCTTGCACCGCTCCATCGCAAACCGGCAGCGCGTGTGAAAGGCGCAGCCGGACGGCGGATCGACGGGGCTCGGCACATCGCCGTCCACCAGCGGCACGAGCTTTTTCGCCAGCGGATTGGCGATCGGCACCGAGGCGAGTAGCGCCTGCGTGTAGGGATGGCGAGGATTGCTGAACAACTCGTCCTTGTCGGCGATCTCGACGATTCGGCCGAGATACATCACCGCAACGCGGTGGCTGATATGGGCGACGACAGCGAGGTCGTGCGCGATGAAGAGATAGGAGAAGCCGTGCTGCTTCTGCAGATCGATCAAGAGATTGATCACCTGCGCCTGGATCGAGACGTCGAGTGCCGATACCGGCTCGTCGCAGACGATCAGGCGCGGCTCCAGCGCCAGCGCCCGCGCGATGCAGATGCGTTGGCGCTGGCCGCCGGAGAATTGATGCGGGAAGTTGCGCATCTGGTCGGGACGCAAGCCCACCTGCTCGAACAGCTTTGCGACGCGCGCTTCCAGCGCCCTGCCGGTCGCGAGCCCGTGGACCGCGATCGGCTCGCCGACGATGTCGCCCGCGGTCATGCGTGGGTTGAGCGAGGCGAACGGATCCTGGAACACGATCTGCATCGAACGGCGATGCGGCCGCAGCGCCGTCTTGGACAGGTGTGTGATGTCCTCGCCATCGAGACGGATCTGGCCCGAGGTCGGTTCGATCAGCCGCAGCACGCTGCGCGCCACCGTCGATTTGCCGCAACCGGATTCGCCGACGAGGCCGAGCGTCTCGCCGGTCCCAACCGAGAACGAGACCCCGTCGACTGAATGCACGGTGCCGACCTGCCGGCGCAGCACGCCCGCGCGCACCGGATAATGTTTCTTGAGGTCGGTGACCTCGAGCAGAACCTCGCTCATGCCACCTCCGCCACTTCAGCCGCGCGCCAGCAGGCGGCAAGGTGGCCGCCGCCCCAATCGGCCAGAGGCGGATATTCGGCTTCGCAGCGTTTCACGGCAAGCTTGCATCGTGGGGCGAAAGCGCAGCCTGCGGGCAGCCGCACCAGGGAGGGGACCGTGCCGGGAATTTCGTTCAGCCGCTCCTGCGCGGCGACGCCGGGTGTGGGCACTGCGGGAATTGAGGCCATCAGTCCGCGCGTATAGGGATGCTTGGGCGCGGCGAACAGCGCCTCGACGCTGGCTTCCTCGACCTTGCGCCCCGCATACATCACGATCACTCGCTGCGCGGTCTGCGCAACGACGCCGAGATCGTGCGTGATCAGCACGAGTCCGGTGCCGAGCTCTTTCTGGAGATCGAGGATCAGCGCCAGGATTTGCGCCTGGATGGTGACGTCGAGCGCGGTGGTCGGCTCGTCCGCGATCAGCAGGACCGGCCGGCATGCCAGCGCCATCGCGATCATCGCGCGCTGGCGCATGCCACCGGAGAGCTGATGCGGATATTCGCGCGCGCGCCGCGCCGGCTCGGGGATGCGGACCAGGCGCAGCATCTCGACCGCGATGTTGTGCGCCTCCTTGGCCGACACGTGCCTGTGCAGCCGCACGGCCTCGACGATCTGATCGCCGATCCGGATCACCGGGTTGAGCGAGGTCATCGGCTCCTGGAAGATCATGGAGATGCGGTTTCCCCGGATCTTGCGCATCTCCGCCTCGTCCAGTGCCAGCAGATCGGTGCCCTCGAGCGAGACGGAGCCACCGACGATACGCCCGGGCGGGTCGGGCACGAGCCGCATCAGCGATAGCGCCGTGACGCTCTTGCCGCAGCCGGATTCACCGACGATGGCCAGTGTCTCGCCCCGCTTCACGGTAAAGGAGACATCATCCACGGCTTTGAACAGGCCGGAATTGGTGAAGAACACCGTCCTCAGGTTCTTCACGTCGAGCACAAGATCGGAGGTGTCAGCCATCAGCCGCGCTGCCGGGGATCGAGGATGTCGCGCAGGGCGTCGCCGAACAGATTGGCGCCGAACACGGCGAGGCTGATGGCGATGCCCGGAAAGATCACCAGCCACGGCGCGGTGCGGACATATTCGGCGGCGGACTCGGAGAGCATGCGACCCCAGGACGGGTAGGGCTCGGGGATGCCGAGACCCAGGAAGGAAAGCGAGGCCTCGGTGAGGATGGTCGAGCCCAGCTGCGCGGTCGCCAGCACGATCAGCGGCGCCAGCGTGTTCGGCAGCACGTGGCGCAGCGCGATCCGCACCTCGCTCATGCCGATCGATTTCGCAGCCTCGACGAACGGCTGCTCGCGCAGCGCCAGCGTATTGGCGCGGGTGACGCGCGCCACCGTCGGGATCAGCGGAATGGCGATGGCGAGGATCACATTCGGCAGTGAGGGCCCGAGCGCGGCCGTCATGACCAGCGCGAGCACCAGCAGCGGCAACGCCTGGAGCACGTCGGAGACACGCTGGAAGACGAGATCGACCCAGCCCGCGAGGTAGCCGGACGTCAGTCCCACGATCACGCCAATCGAGCCGCCGAGTGCGGTCGAACCAAGACCGACCGCGAGCGAGATCCGCGCGCCATGGATGATGCGGCTGAACACGTCGCGGCCGAACGAATCCGTTCCCATCCAGTGCGCCAAGCTCGGGCGCGCCAGCGCATGCGCGGCGTCGACCGACAGGGGATCATAGCGCGCGATGAAGTCGGCGAAGATCGCTGTCAGCACGAACACTGTCATGATGGTCAGTCCGGCCGCGCCCAGCACGTGCCGCTGCGCCAGAAACAGCACGCGCCGCCATCCGCCGGTGGCATGCGCACCGGCCCGCCTCAGCTCAACGTCGAAGTCGATCGCAGCCAAGCTGATCTCCTAATCCGTGTACCTGATCCGCGGGTCGAACACGGCATACAGCATGTCGACGATGAAATTCGCGCTCACCACCACGACGGCGATCAACATCACGAGGTTCTGCACGATCGGATAATCGCGCCAGCGGATCGCCTCGACCAGGAAGCGGGCAACGCCTGGGATGTTGAACACCGTCTCGGTGACGATGAGGCCGCCGATCAGGAACGCCGCCTCGATGCCGATCACGGTGATGACGGGCAGGATCGCGTTCTTCAGCGCATGGTGATAGTTCACCGCGGCATCCGAGGCGCCCTTGGCGCGCGCGGTGCGGATATAATCCTGCCGCAGCACCTCCAGCATCGAGGATCGCGTGATGCGCATGGTCAGCGCTGAGCTGCGGAAGCCGACCACCATCGCCGGAATGCAATAGGTTGCGAATGCCTCGCCAAGACTCTGCGGATTGGGATTGAAGATCGGCATCTGCCCAAACATGGCGACGGACGCGGTCAGCACCAGCAGGCCGAGCCAGAACGAGGGCAGCGACAATCCGCTCAGGCTCACCACGCGCAAGGCATAGTCGATCCGCGAGCCCTGTTTGACCGCGCTGATGACGCCGAGCGGAATGCCGATCGAAGCCGAGAACAGCAGCGCCAGGCCGGCGAGCCGCGCGGTGATCGGGATTCGCGGCAGGATTTCCTGCAGCGCCGGCTTCTCGGAGACGTAGGAGTAGCCGAGATCGCCGTGCAGCAAGCCGCCGATCCAGTGCAGATATTGCACCACCAGCGGCTGGTCGATGCCGAGCTGCTTTTCCAGATCGACCTTGTCGGCAGGATCGACATAGCCGGCCGCGGCGAACAGGATGTCGACGATGTTGCCCGGGACGATGCGCAGCAGGAAGAAGATGACGATCGAGATCCCGAACAGGGTCACGAGCATCAGGAACAGGCGCCGCACCAGATAGGCAAACATTCGCGCCCTCCGCGAGCCGCTAGTCTTCAGCCTGTCGCACTATTTGTCCAGCCACACGTCCTCGTAGCGAAAGCCGTTGTAGGAGCTGTTCGACATGATCGTGATCCCCTTGACATAGGGCTGCCAGCAGGTCCCGGCCCGTGCATGGAAGATGATCGGACGGGCAACGTCCTCCTGCAGCTTCTTGTCGATGTCCCAGACCAGTTGCTTGCGCTTGCCGGTGTCGATCTCCTGCGACTGCACGTCGAACAGCTTCTCGATGTCCTTGTTGCAGTAATTGGTGTAGTTCCGCTCCGAGCCGCAGGAATAGTTCTCGTAGAAGGACTGGTCCGGATCGTCGACGGAATTGCCGGTCAAATTGAGGCCGAGCATGTAGTCCTTGCGCGCGACTTTCGGGAACCAGTTCGCGGTCTCCACGACGTCGAGTTCGCCGTCGATATAGATGCTCTTGAGCTGGTCGATCAGGATCACCGCGGGATCGCGATATTCCGCGAGATTGCGTGTCGAAACCTTCACGGCCAGATGCTTGTCGGGGCCGAAACCCGCCTTCTGCATCAGCTTCTTCGCTTCTTCGCGGTTCGCGTTGACGTCCGGACCGTAGCCGGGAATGGTTTCGAGCTTGTCCTTGGGCATGCCCCAGATGCCCTGCGGCGGCGGCAGCATGGTGCCGCCGATGTCGGCCTGGCCTTCGAACAGGATATCGACGAAGGCCTTGCGGTCGAGTGCCAGCGACATCGCACGGCGGACATCGATGTTGTCGAACGGCGCCGAGCTCGAATTGACGATGATGTTGGTCGAGACGTTGGTCGGCTCGACGACGCAGACCGCGTTCGGCGCCTGCGACTTGATGTCGTTCAGGAGCGGAATGGTGATATGCGTCGGAAACGTCATGTCGAACTTTCCGGCGACGAAGGCGAGTATGGCAGTCGAGCGGTTCGGGATGATCGTGTATTCGATGCCGTCGAGATAGGGCAGGCCCTTCTTCCAGTAGTCCGGATTTTTCGTCAGCTTGATCGATTCATTGGCCTTGAACTCGACGAATTTGTAGGGACCGGTTCCGATCGGATGGGTGCGCATGTCCGCCGGCGAGACGTGGCAGGGATAGATCGGCGTATAGCCGGAGGCGAGCATCGCCAGCAGCGAGGGCTGCGGCCGCTTCAGGTTGAAGGAGACCTCGAAGTCGCCGTTTGGCGTGACGTCGTCGACCTCGCTGTACCAGGCCTTGCGCGGATTCTGCCGGAGCTTCTGCTGCGACTTGCCCATCAGCAGATCGAATGTGCATTTGACGTCGGCCGACGTGAACGGCTTGCCGTCGTGCCATTTGACGCCCTGGCGCAGCTTGAACGTGAGTTTCTTGTTGTCGCCGCTCCAGGACCAGCTTTCGGCCAGCTCAGGCCTGAGCGTATCAGGGCTGTTCTGCGCGATGTGCTGATCGTAGATGACGAGATTGTTGAACACGCCCATGAAGGGCACGTTGACCGAATAGGTCGCGCCCTCGAGGATCGATGCATTCGCCGGACTGTCGCGATGATACATCCGCAGGATTCCGCCCTGCTTGGGCTCGCCGGCGAAGGTCGTGGTCGAAAACGCCAGCAAAGACAACGCCGCCGTCACGGCGAGTGCCCGCACGCTCCGCATCCTCAGTCCTCCCTGGACATTAGTCTTGGGCCATTTGTGACCTGTTTGACCGGACGATAGCCGAGGCGCATGGACGGAAGCAACCGGCTGGTGCCCGTTACGGCCTTGGCAATTTGGATGACCTATCGCCGCAGGCGCTGCACACTTTCACAATGTGAGAGTGCGGGTGCGAAGGGTTCCGAAAGCGGATGTTGTGCGGAGTTGGACTCCGCCCTCGTCCTGGCCCCCGTGCGCAATTGCGCACTAGGCCAGGACGACATGGGGGCTCACACGATCCTTGACGTCTTGTTGCCCCAGTACCGGTCCCTCAGAAGCCGCTTGTACAGTTTCCCCGTCGGCAGCCTCGGCAATTCCTTCTCGAAATCCACCGAGCGCGGCACCTTCTGCCGCGACAGCGATTGGCTGCAGAAGGCGATCAGCTCTTCGGCAAGCGCCTCGTCCGGTTTCACGCCCGGCATCGGCTGCACCACGGCCTTCACTTCTTCGCCGAGATCGGGGTTGGGCACGCCGAACACGGCGGCATCGGCGACCTTCGGATGGGTGATCAGCAGATTCTCGCATTCCTGCGGATAGATGTTCACGCCGCCGGAAATGATCATGAAGGTGGCGCGGTCGGTGAGATATAGGAAGCGGTCCTCGTCGACATAGCCGACATCGCCGACCGTGCTCATGCTGCCGTCGGCCGAGCGCGCCTCCTTCGTCTTCTCCGGGTCGTTGAAATATTCGAACGGCGACCCCGTCTTGAACCAGACCTGGCCGGGCGTGCCCGTTGGGCACGGCCGCATGTCCTCGTCGAGAATATGCAGATCGCCGAGCAGCACCTTGCCGACGGTGCCGCGATGAGCGAGCCATTCCTCGCTGTTGCAGGCGGTGAAGCCGAGGCCTTCGGTGGCCCCGTAATATTCGTGGATGATCGGCCCCCACCATTTGATGATGTCGTCCTTGACCAATGCGGGGCAGGGCGCGGCGGCATGGATCGCGATCTCGAGCGAGGAGAGGTCGTAGCGCTTGCGCACCTCTTCCGGCAGCTTCAGCATCCGAGAGAACATCGTCGGCACCAGCTGGGTGTGGGTGATGCCCCATTGCTGCACCAGCTGGAGGTAACGCTCGGGATCGAAATGCTCCATGATGATCACGGTGCCGCCCATGCGGATCGTGAGATTCACGGCGGCCTGCGGCGCGGAGTGATAGAGCGGCGCCGGTGACAGATAGACCATGCCCTCGCGGTAGTGCCAGAGCTTGGTGAGAAAATCGAACAGCGGCAGATTGTGCTTCGGCGGCTCCTCCGGCAGCGGCCGCAAAATGCCCTTCGGCCGTCCCGTCGTGCCGGACGAATAGAGCATGGCCGTGCCGAGCCACTCATCCGCGATCGGCGTCTTCGGCAAATCGGCGGTGACGTCGGCCAGGCCGACGATGCGGTCGCTCTCGCCGGGGCCATCGGCGACGATGCAGAGCTTGACGTCCGGGCAGGCCTGGATCGCCTCGCGCGCGATGTCGAGCTTTGCCACCGACGTGATCAGGATCTTCGACTGGCTGTTGACGAGGAGATAAGCGAGCTCGCCTGCCGTCAGGAAAGAGTTGATGCAGGTGTAGTACAGGCCGGACCGCTCGCCCGCGCCGCAGGCTTCGAGATATCTGGAGTTGTTCTCCATGAAGATCGAGTAGTGATCGAGCCGCTTCAATCCGTGCTTGCGAAACAGGTGCGCCAGCCGGTTGCTCCGCGCGTCCAGCTCGCGATAGGTGACGGCCTCGCCGGTCGCCGCCATGATGAAGGCGGGTTGCAGCGGACGCAGCCGAGCATGCAGACCTGGGTACATCAGTCCTCCGGGATTAGATCATGCGGCCAGATCGAGGATTTCGCGGATCTGCGCCGGGCTCTCGATCTTGCGCGGATTGCGGGGGATCCAGTTCGTCCGCATCGCCTGTTCGGCGATGAGGCCGAAATTTTCAGGCGTGACGCGGACATCGGCAAGACGACGCGGCATGCCGAGCGAGCGGATGAAGGCATCGAGCACGTCGGCGGCGTTATGGCCGGGAAAGCCCATCGCAGCCGCCACGATCATCTGGCGCTCGGCATTGACGCTCGCATTCCAGCGCATCACCGCCGGCAGCATGACGCAGGACGTGTGGCCATGCGGCACGTCGAAGGCCGCGCCGAGCACATAGCCGATGCCGTGGCTCGCGCCCATCGGCACACCGGCGGCAAGCGCGCCCATCGACAGCCAAGTGCCGATCTGCGCGTCCATGCGCGCGTCGAGATCCCTGGGGTCGGCCTTCACCCGCGGCAGCGCGTCGGCGAGCATGGCGAGGCCCTTCACCGACTGCGCGTCGGCGTAAGGGTGCGTCTCGTGCGAGCAGATCGCCTCGACGCAATGGTCGATGGCGCGGATGCCGGTCGAGAGAAACAGCCATTCGGGCGTGTGCACGGTGATGGCGGGATCGAGGATGGTGGCACGCGGCACGGCGAGCGGATGGCGCAACATCTGCTTCACATGCGTGCTGCGGTCGGTCACGCCGGCGATCGACGAAAACTCGCCGCCGGCGATCGTGGTCGGCACGCTGACCTGTCGCACGGTCGGCGCGGTCATCTCGGGCGCGACGCCCTTGTGCACGCGGATGCCTTCGATGCCGGCGATATCGTCGATGCCATTGGCAAGGCAGAGCTGCACCGCCTTGGCGCCGTCGGTGATCGAGCCGCCGCCCACGGTGACGATGAGGTCGGCACCGGCGTCGCGCGCGGCATTGGTGGCGGCGATGACGGCCTCGCGCGGCGTGTGCGCCGGCATCGCATCGAACAGCCCGGCGCAGCGGGGGCCCAGCGCCCGCACGATCTTGGCGATTTCGTCGGTCTCTCGGTTCAGCGTGCCCGAGACCATCAGGAAGGCGCGGCGGGTTCCCAGCCGGTCCATCTGCGCGAGGATGGCCTCAGCCGCCGGATGCCCGAACACGACCTCCTCGATCGCGCCGTAAACGACACGTCCCTTGTGCACGCCTGTCCTCCCCGGACAATTCGTCTTGTTTTGTAAGGGCTAATCTAGCGGAGCCCGCCGGATCAGTCATGTGCGAAGACGCTGGAGCTTTGCTTACCCTCCAGGGGAGGGTAAAGCGCGACGCCGGGCATCCCGCCCGCGCTCATTCATGCACACTCACGAATAAATCCAATCGCACCCGCGGGCCAATCGCCGTGCCCACGCGCCCGCCTCCCTCTGTCAACCCGTCATCAGGCTAGGGAATTCTGCCGTGCATTTGCGCATGCCGTAGTCTTGAAGATTTCATCATCGCCACCCATCTTGTGCCGCCCGCAGGTAGAAGACTACCCTGCATTTTCCGCGGCTTTCATGCGAGGACTTGGGATGAGTGGATCGGACGGAAGCGAGCAATTTGTCAAAACGCACGATTTCGTTCGGCCCCGGCCTTATGACAAACTTTATGCCAACAAGCCTTACGCGCTAGCGGGTCTTGTTGCAGCGGCCGTCGCGCTCAGCGGTTGCGGACAACCGACCTCCCAGGCCGCTGCGCCGCCGCCTCCGCCGGTGACGGTCGCCCAGCCGGTCAAGCGCACCGTCACTGACTGGGACGACTTCACCGGTCGCTTCGAGGCGGTCGAGGAGGTGCAGGTGCGCCCCCGCGTCGGCGGCTTCGTCAACTCGGTCGAGTTCCAGGACGGTGCCATCGTGCACCAGGGCGATCTGCTCTACGTCATCGACCCGCGCCCGTTCGAGGCGGTGGCCGAGCAGGCGGACGGCCAGCTCTCCGACGCCCGCGCCAAGGTGGAGCTTGCCAAGCGCGAGCTCGATCGCGGGTTGAACCTGGTGCAGACCAGCGCGGTCTCCGAGCAGGTGGTCGACCAGCGCCGAGAGGCCCTGCAAGCCGCGCACGCCGCCGAGACCCAGGCCGAGGGCGCATTGAAGGCCGCCCGGCTCAACATCGAATTCACCCATGTCACGGCGCCGCTGACCGGCCGCGTCAGCCGCCATTTGGTCAGCCCCGGCAACCTCGTGCAGGGCAGCGACACCGGCACCTCGACGCTGCTGACCTCGATCGTCTCGCTCGACCCAATCTACATCTATTTCGACATGGATGAGACGACCTTCATCAAATACAGCAAGCTCTGGTTCGAAGGTAAGCGCCCGAGTTCGCGCGACACCGCGAACCCGGTGCAGGTGACGCTCGCGGGCGAGACCAAGCCGTCGCATGACGGTTCGATCAACTTCCTCGACAACCGCCTCGACGTGTCCACGGGAACGTTGCGCAGCCGCGCCGTGGTCAAGAACACCGATCTGTCGATCCTGCCCGGTCAGTTCGGCCGCGTCCGCCTGATCGGCAGCGCGCCATACGAAGCGCTGCTGATCCCGGATACCGCTGTTGCGACCGACCAGTCGCGCAAGATCGTCTTCGTGGTGAAGCCCGACGACACTGTCGAAGCGCGGCCCGTGGTGCTTGGGCCGCTCGATGATGGCCTGCGCGTCATTCGCGAAGGGCTGCACGCGGATGACCGCGTCATTGTCAACGGCATCCAGCGCGCCCGTGTCGGCGCCAAGGTCGCCCCGTCTTCCGCTCCAGCGCCGGTCGGTAACAAGTCATGAATCTTGGCCGCCTGTCCATCAATCAGCCCATCCTCGCGATGGTGTTGTCGATCGTTCTCCTGATCGTCGGTACGCTCGCCTATTCGACGCTGCCGATCTCCGAATATCCGCAAGTGGTGCCGCCGACCGTCGTCGTCACCACGCAATATCCCGGCGCCTCGGCGCAAACCGTGTCCGACACCGTCGCCGCTCCGATCGAGCAGCAGATCAACGGCGTCGAGGACATGCTGTATCTCTACAGCCAGGCGACCTCGAACGGCCAGCTCACCATCACCGTCACCTTCAAGCTAGGTACCGATCTCGACAAGGCGCAGGTGCTGGTCCAGAACCGCGTCGCGATCGCGCAGCCGCAGCTGCCCGACGAGGTGCAGCGCAACGGCGTCGTCACCCGCAAGAACTCGCCCGACATCCTGATGGTCGTGTTCATGCTGTCGCCCGACGACACCTTCGACCAGCTCTATATCTCCAACTATGCATTGCTGCAGGTCCGTGACCAGCTGCTGCGCATCGACGGCGTCGGCGACATCCAGATCTTCGGCGCGCGCGACTATTCGATGCGGCTCTGGCTCGATCCGGACCGCATTGCCAATCTCGGTCTGACCTCGACCGAAGTGCTGGCCGCGATCCGCGCCCAGAACGTTCAGATCGCCGGCGGCCAGATCGCCGAGCCGCCGATTGCCGACCGCGCCTTCCAGCCCAATCTCGTGTTTACAGGACGGCTGAACGACAAGAAGCAGTTCGAGGACATCCTGATCAAGGCCGGCTCGGACGGCCGCACCGTGCGCCTGCGCGACGTCGCCCGCATCGAGCTTGGCGCGCTGGCCTATTCGACCAACAGCTTCCTGCTGCGCAAATCCGCGGTCGCCATGCTGGTCACGCAGCGGCCGGGCTCGAATGCGCTCGCGACGGCGAAAAACATCTCCGATACCATGGCGAAGCTCAAGCAGAGCTTTCCCAAAGGTCTCGATTACAATATCGGCTACAACCCGACCGAGTTCATCGCCCAGTCCGTTCACGAGCTGATCAAGACCATCTACGAGGCCATGCTGCTCGTGGTCGTCGTCGTGCTGGTGTTCCTGCAGGGCTGGCGTCCCGCGATCATTCCGATCATCGCGATTCCCGTGTCGCTGGTCGGCACCTTCGCGGTAATGGCGGCGCTCGGCTTCTCCATCAACAATCTCACCTTGTTCGGCCTAGTGCTCGCCGTCGGCATCGTGGTCGACGACGCCATCGTCGTGGTCGAGAATGTCGAGCGGCACCTCGCGCATGGCCTCAGTCGGCGCGATGCGGCGCTGAAGACGATGGAGGAGGTTGGCGGCGCACTGGTCTCGATTGCGCTGGTGCTGTGTGCGGTGTTCGTGCCGACGGCGTTCCTCGGGGGTATCTCCGGGCAGTTCTTCCAGCAATTCGCGGTGACCATCGCGGTTGCGACCGCGATCTCCTGCTTCTGCTCGCTGACGCTGTCGCCGGCGCTGGCCTCGCAGATCCTCACCCCGCACGAGGAGAAGCGGCCGCCGGCCGCCTGGAATCTGATCGCGCGGGGTTGGAACGCCTTCACGGGTGCCTTCAACCGTTTGTTCGACCGGCTCGCGCATGGCTACGCCAGCGCCGCCAATTTCGTGATCCGGCACTCCGTGGTGATGCTGCTGATCTACGTCGTGCTGATCGGCAGCGCCGGTTGGCTGATCGGGACCACGCCGCAAGGCTTCATCCCGGCGCAGGATCGCGGCTACGTCATCATCTCGGTGCAATTGCCGGGCGCGGCGTCGCTGGCGCGCACCACCGAGATCGTGCGCGAGATCGAGCGGATTTCGCTGGATACGCCGGGTATCGTTCGCGTCGCCGCTTTTGCAGGCTTCTCGGGTGCGACGCGCACGCAGGCCGGCAATGCTGCCGCGCTATTCCCGGTGTTCGAAGAACCCGAGGTGCGTCTGAAGAAGGGGCTGACGGCGAACGCGATCACAGGCGAACTGCGCAAGCGTCTCTCCGCGATCCAGGGCGCCTTCATCATCGTCATCCCGCCGCCGGCCGTGCCGGGCATCGGCACCGGCGGCGGCTTCACCATCCGCATCCAGGACCGCCAGGGCCGCGGGCCGGAGCTGCTCGCGGCGGCCACCGACGAGCTTGTCGCGGCGGCGCGCAAATCGCCCTCGCTTCTCGCCCCCTCGGTGTTCTCGCCGTTCTCGGCCAACACGCCGCAGCTGTTCGTCGACATCGACCGCACCAAGGCGCAGAAGCTCGGCGTGCCCATCGCCAACATCAACGACACGATCCAGACCTATTTCGGATCGACCTATGTCAACGACTTCAACCTGTTCGGCCGCACCTATCACGTCACCGCGCAGGCTGATTTCCCGTTCCGCAAGGAGCCCGCCGACCTCGCGCGGTTGCGGACGCGCAACGCCTCCGGCGACATGGTGATGCTCGGCAGCGTGGTCGACTTCAGGGATGTCTCGGGTCCTGATCGCGTCGCGCGCTATAACCTCTATGCGGCGTCCGAGCTGCAGGGTGAGCCGGCGCCGGGCGTGAGCTCGACCACCGCGCTCAATGCCATCAAGAAGCTCGCCGACGACACTTTGCCGAGCGGCTTCAGCTTCGAATGGACCGATCTCTCGTACCAGCAGATCACCGGCGGCAATGCCGGCCTCTATGTGTTTCCGATCTGCGTGCTGTTCGTCTATCTCGTGCTCGCCGCGCAATATGGCAGCTGGACGCTGCCGTTCGCGGTGATCCTGATCGTGCCGATGTGCCTGTTAGCTGCCACCATCGGCGTGCGTATCATGGGCCAGGACGTCAACATCCTCACCCAGATCGGCTTTGTCGTGCTGGTGGGGTTGGCGGCGAAGAACGCGATCCTGATCGTCGAGTTCGCGCGGGACATCGAGAAGGAGGGCAAGCCGCGGCTGGAGGCCGTGATCGAGGCCTGCCGATTGCGCCTGCGGCCGATCCTGATGACGTCCTTCGCCTTCATTCTCGGCGTGCTGCCGCTGGTGGTCTCGTCCGGCTCCGGCTCCGAGATGCGCCAGGCCGTCGGCGTCGCCGTGTTCTTCGGCATGATCGGCGTGACGCTGTTCGGCCTGCTGTTCACGCCGATCTTCTATGTGGTCGTGCGGAACCTGGCGGAAGGGCGGAACGAGGGGAAGAAGCCGGAGGCGGTGGCTTGATGCTGCATCTGTGACGTGCGGTGCATCCACAACCTCGATGTCGTCCCGGCGAAGGCCGGGACCCATATGTGGACGGCCCCCGTGGCACAAGAG
>NZ_CAKZHY010000075.1 GCF_936928535.1 uncultured Bradyrhizobium sp.
GGGAGCCTCGAAGGATGAACGGCCGAGATGCAGCCGGGCCGTCGCCCTTCGAGGCTCGCCTTACGGCGCTGTCGCGCCGTAAGGCGAGCACCTCAGGGTGACGGATCGTCCCGTTCAATGCCCCCGCGCCGGCGCGCCGAGATTGATGGGGCGGAGCACGGCCGCGGTCGGAATCATCAGCACGGCGATGATCGCAAGAGTCCAGAACACATCGATATAGGCGAGGAAGTCGACCTGCTGCTGCAGGGTCTTTCCGACCCAGGCGACCGCCTGGGACGCCGCATCGCTCGCATTCGAGCCCTGGGCCTGGAAGTAGCGCGTCATCGCGTCGATGGTCTGCTGGTAGCCGAGGTCGGATGGCGCGGCGTGCTCGATCAGGCGGCTCTGATGGAATTGCTGGCGCTGCGCCAGAACCGTCTGCGCCAGTGCGACACCCATGGAACCACCGATATTGCGGGCGACGTTGATCAGCGCGGAGGCCTGGTTGGTCTTGTCGGGTGGCACGCCGTCGTACGAAGCAGTCGTCACCGGCAGGAACAGGAACGGAAGACCCATCGCCAGGAAGATGCGCGAGAGCGCGGCATAGCCGTAGGTGATATCGCCGTTGATTCCGGTCAGATGCCACATCGACAGCGCGACAATGGTTGCGCCCATCATGATGAGATATTTCGGCTGCACCGTGCTGACGAGGCGTCCGACCACGGGCATCAACATCAGTGTCGCAACACCACCCGGCGACAGAGCGAGACCCGCCAGCAAGGCTGTGTAGTTCAGATCGGTCTGGAGCAATTGCGGCAATATCTGCGTCGTCGAGATCAGCACCGCACCGGTGCCCAGCATCACGAGGAAGCACGCCGCAAACTGCCTGCGACCGAGCAGCCGCAGATCGACGATCGGATCCTCGCGCGTCAGCTCCCACGGGATCAGCGCGAGCAGCGAGGCGGCCGACAGCACCGCGAAGACGATGATGATGTTAGAGCCGAACCAGTCGTTGCGCTGGCCTTCATCGAGGACGTATTCGAGCGAGCCGAGCCCGATCGCGACGAGCAGGAATCCGATGTAGTCGACGCGCAGGCCCTTGCTCAGCAGCTTCTCCCGCTCCTCCTCCGCGCCCGACGGCTCCTTGACCAGCGTGCCGACCAGAAACAGCGAAAGCAGTCCCATTGGCACGTTGATCAGGAACACCCAGTGCCATGTGTAGGTATCAGTGATCCAGCCGCCGAGCGTCGGGCCGATCACCGGCGCGACGACCACCGCGACACCGTAGATGGCAAAGGCCTGTCCCCGCTTCGCCGGCGGAAAGGAATCGGCGAGGATCGCCTGCTCGCTGGTCGCCATGCCGCCGCCGCCGAGCCCCTGCAGGATGCGGAACAGCACCAGCGTTTGCAGATTCCAGGCGAAGCCGCACAGCAGCGAGGCCAGCGTAAACGTCGCCACGCACATCATGTAGAAGCGCTTGCGGCCGATCACGGTCGACAGCCAGCCCGAGATCGACAGCACGATGGCGTTGGCGACGAGATAGCTGGTGATGACGTAGGTGCTCTCGTCGATGCCGACGGCAAGACCGCCGGCGATGTGGCGCAAAGCGACATTGGCGATGGTGGTGTCGAGCACCTCCATGAAGGTCGCGATCGAGACCACGAAAGCGATGAGATAGGGATTATGCCCGCCGGCCGCGGAGCGCTCCGGCGACCAGCCTCCGGCGCCGTCTTGCGTGGTATCAGTCATCGCACCTTGGTCCACGGCACGACCGACATGCCGGGACCGACGGGCAGATCAGCCGGCCAATTGTCGACCACGATCTTCACCGGCACGCGCTGCACCACCTTGACGTAGTTGCCGGTGGCGTTCTCCGCCGGCAGCAGGCTGAAGGCCGTGCCGGAGCCCGGCTGGACGGAATCGACATGGCCGATCAGCTTGCGCCCGGGATAGGCATCGATCCGGATCTCGACCGGCTGTCCCGGCCGCATGTCGGCGAGCTGCGTCTCCTTGTAATTGGCGACGATCCAGACGTCGTCAGGGACGAACATCATCAGGCTCTGCCCTGCGGTGACGAACGTGCCCTTGGCGCCGGAGAGCTTGACGATGCGGCCCGACTGCGCCGCGACGACGTTGGTGTATTGAAGATTCAGCCTGGCTTGATCCAGCTGCGCCTGCGACTGCTGAAGCTGTGCCTTGGCGCCTTCGAGCTGGGCTTGCAGCGTCTTGATACCGACCTGCGCAGCCGTCACGGCGGTCTTGGCGCGCTCGGTGTTGGCCTGCTGGGCCTGGAGGTCGGAGCGGGTCTGCTGCTGGCGCTGCACGGTGCCGGCGCCCTTCTCGACCAGATCCTGCGCGCGGTTAAACTCTTCCTGCGAGAACTGGAGCTGGGCCTGCGCCTGCTCGAGCTGCGCCTGGGCCTGCTTGATCTGCTCTTGCTGGGAATCGATTTGCGCCGCGACATTGCTGATGTTGGCCTTGGAGACCTCGACCTGCGCTGCGGCCTGATCAACGGCGATGCGATAGTCGCGCTCGTCGATCCTGGCGAGCACGTCGCCGGCGTTGACGTGCTGGTTGTCCGTCACCGGGATGTCAGTCACGTAGCCGCCGACCTTCGAGGCCACGGAGAAGCTGCGGGCGGCGACGAAGGCGTCGTCCGTGGATTCGTAATGCCGGACTTGAAGCCAGTAGAGCAGACCGCCGACCAGAGCTGCGATCAGCACGATGGCGGCGACGGTCGCGAGCAGCCAGTGCTCGGCGATGCGCTCGCGCAGCGTCGGAGTTTTGTCCGGGCTGGCGGGCTGCGCCTTGCCGTCGTGCCTGGCATCGGGCGAATTCTTTGGAGCTTCCACCTTCTGCGGTTGCTCCGCGGACGGCCCACGCTCCCGGGTTTGAGCATCCACTGCGAACACCTCGTTCGGGGTTTTGGCTTGGCGACCGGCTTGGCCCTGCGCATTGACATGCGCACTCGCCGGAAGCCTAACCGGAGCCCCGACGCAGGGTTCCGGCGCGCGGGAGTACCGCCGTTATTCGTGAATGCATTGCACAGAAAAGAAGCGCGACCCTGTTCCCGCCGCGGTTCAGCAAAGGCCTGCGCACTCGGTCAGTGCGTGTTGGTCTCGTGCCATTTCTCCAGGTCCGGCTTTTTGTCGCCGGACTTCTGCTCCTTCTCCGGATTGCCCTTCCAGGGCTTATCCGTCTGGGCGTGCGATCCCCAGTCGTTCTGCCGCCGGGGATCGTCGGTGGGCTTTTCCTTGCTCATCGGGTCTCCCTTCGTCTGCGTTGAGGGTTCAAGCGAACGGAACGCGGTAATAGGCATCGATGCCGCGCATCGCGGCGTCATCACCCCAGTTCCAGTCGCCGCGCTCACCGTATTTCGGCGCGCCTTCGAGCGCCTTGGCGGTGATCCCGGTGACATAGCCGCCAAGCTCGGTGTCGTATTTCAGCGACTGCCAGGGCAAGGGATAGTGATCATTGCCCAATCCCAAGAATCCGCCGAAGCCAAGCACGGCGTAGGACACCTTGCCGCTGACCTTGTCGATCATCACGCGTTCGATCGAACCGATCCGGTTGCGGTCGGCGCCGTAGACCGATGTTCCCTCGACCTTGTCGCTGCCGATCAACCGGCCCATCTCGCTGCGATCCAGCTCGCCCTGATTCAACATGTTGGTTCTCCACTCAGCCAATGTGCGGATCAACTTGCGTGAACGGGTGATCGTTCCAGACGGCACCAGACAGGAACATCGCCGAAAGCGCGCTGTTCTTGATTTTCCAGCGCAAGGAAACCGGGAGCCGCCCACGATGTCTCAGACCGTCTCCGACTTCATCGTCCAGCGTCTGCATCAATGGGGCGTGCGTCACATTTTCGGTTACCCAGGCGATGGCATCAACGGCGTGTTCGGCGCACTGAACCGCGCCGAGGCCAAAGCCGAGACCAGGATCGGCTTCGTGCAGGCCCGCCACGAGGAGATGGCGGCATTCATGGCGTCAGCCTATGCGAAATTTTCCGGCGAGCTTGGCGTCTGCATTGCGACGTCGGGCCCTGGCGCTTCGCATCTCGTCACCGGCCTCTACGACGCGCTGCTCGATCACCAGCCGGTTCTGGCGATTGTCGGTCAGCAGGCGCGAAACGCATTGGGCGGGAGTTATCAGCAGGAACTCGACCTGGTCTCGATGTTCAAGGACGTTGCCGGCGCTTATGTCGCGCAGGCCTCCTCCTCCGCCCAAGTGCGGCATCTGATCGACCGCGCGGTGCGGATCGCGCTCGCGCGCCGGGCCCCAACGGCCATCATCCTGCCCAACGACCTCCAGGAGGAGGTTTACGACGGCCCGCCCCGTGCGCACGGGACCTTGCATTCCGGCGTCGGCTACACAGCTCCGCGCATCGTGCCGCACGAGGCCGAGCTCGATCGTGCCGCCGAGGTGCTCAATGCCGGCAAGAAGGTCGCGATGCTGATCGGTGCCGGCGCACTGCACGCCACCGACGAAGTGATCGCAGTCGCCGACCGCCTGTCCGCCGGCTGCGCCAAGGCGCTTCTCGGCAAGGCGGCGCTGCCCGACGACCTGCCATGGGTAACGGGCTCGATCGGCCTGCTCGGCACCGAGCCCAGCTACGACATGATGATGGAATGCGACACGCTGCTGATGGTCGGATCGGCGTTTCCTTACGCCGAATTCCTGCCGAAGGAAGGGGCTGCGCGCGGCGTGCAGATCGACATCGATGCCGGCATGACATCGATCCGCTTTCCCATGGAAGTCGGCCTGGTCGGCGATGCCGCCGAGACGTTGCGGAGCCTGCTGCCGCGGCTCGCCCCCAAGAGCGACGGCGCCTGGCGCCAGGGGATCGAGGACAACGTCGCCAAATGGTGGAAGACGTTGGACGGTCGCGCGCATCAGCCCGCTGCACCGATCAACCCGCAGCTCGTCGCCTGGGAACTGTCGCCGCGCCTGCCCGAGCGCGCCATCATCACCAGCGACTCGGGCTCCTGCGCCAACTGGTTTGCGCGCGATCTCAAGATCCGGCGCGGCATGACGGCCTCGCTCTCGGGCGGTCTCGCCTCGATGGGCGCCGCCGTGCCTTACGCGCTCGCTGCGAAATACGCCCATCCCGACCGGCCCGTGATCGCACTGGTCGGCGACGGCGCCATGCAGATGAACAACATGGCCGAGCTGATCACGGCCGCCAAGTACTGGCGATCCTGGCGCGATCCGCGCTTCGTCGTCTGCGTCTTCAACAACGAGGATCTGAACCAGGTCACCTGGGAGCAGCGCATCATCAATGGCGATCCCAAGTTCGAGGCCTCCCAACGCATTCCCGACGTGCCCTACTCGCGCTTCGCCGAGATGATCGGCCTCACCGGCATCTTCGTCGACAGCCCGCAACTCCTCGGCTCGGCCTGGGAGCAGGCGCTGGCAAGCGAGAAGCCCGTCGTCCTGGAGGTGAAGACCGATCCCGAGGTGCCGCCGCTGCCACCGCACATCACCTTGCAGCAGGCAAAGAACTTCTCGCTCGCCTTGATGAAAGGTGATCCCAACGAAAGAGGCGTGATCGAGGGGGCCGCGCGGCAGGTGCTCGAAAAGATCCTGCCTGGAAAGCAATGAGGTGACTCATGAGTGACTTTCGCGACATTCAGCATGGCGTCAACGATCCCGTCGACGGCGTCGACGTGAAGCGCCAGATCAACACCAACCAGACGCCGCACGAGCGGGCGCAGCGCCATGCCGACGTGAGAGCCGAACCGTCGGCCTCGCCGTCCGAGCCGTTCCTGCCGGAACGATTGCGGCGGAAGCCGACCGATCCGATCAATCCCCGCACTGGCCGTCACCCGACCGATTAGGAACCTCGGTCCAGAAGCCGTGTTGATCGCCGCAAAGACCGACGCGGCAGGAGCCGCGTGGCCAATCAGAGGGACCGAACCATGAAACGTACCGTCATCGCGTTTGCCTGCGTGCTCCTTGCAGGCCCAGCTCTTGTCGCAGGCCCAGCTCTTGCCCAGTCGCTTGGCGAGAAGACCGGCGTCAATTCGGCGCTCGGCGTTGCGCCTGCGACCGCCGATTTCGTCAAGGAGGTCGCCGTCAGCGACATGTTCGAGATCGAGTCGAGCAAGCTCGCCGAGCAGAAGGGCAATGCGCAGGAAAAGACTTTCGCGCAGCAGATGATCACGGACCACACCAAGACCAGCGGCGAGCTGAAGGGCCTCGTCAACGACGGCAAGGTGCAGGCAACGTTGCCGACCGCGCTCGACAGCTCGCACCAGAGCAAGCTCGACAAGTTGAAGAGCGCGACCGGAAAGGACTTCAGCTCCGACTACAATTCCTACCAGGTCAGCGCACACGAGGACGCCGTGTCCCTGTTCGAACGCTATGCCAAGGGTGGTGACAATTCGGCATTGAAGGATTGGGCCGGCAAGACGCTACCGGCGCTCAAGCATCACCTCGACATGGCCAAGGAGCTTGGCAAGGCGCCAAGCGTCGGTCAATCCAGGTAATCTCTTGAACGCTCATCGAGGACGCCGTTCTGACCGGCGTCCTCGACATTTTAGCAACGACCCTGATCTCCGCGCATTGGACTGCAACATCGCGGAGAGCAGCATGCCCCAGCACCACAAGACCTCATTGTCCCGCCGGCAAATCGTCCACGCCGCAAGCGCCACGCTTGCCGCGGCCTCGCTGGCATCGACGACAGCGAAAGGAAGCACCGATATGGCCGAGCAAGACCTGATCGATCCCGTCACCCGCTATCCAAAGCCGCCATTCAAGAAGCAATCGCAGCCCTGGCCCGGCCTTGCCGGCAAGATGGAGCCCAAGCCGGATCACGGCGAGAGCAGTTACAAGGGCTCGGGCCGCCTCAAAGGCCGCAAGGCTCTGATCACCGGTGGCGATTCCGGCATGGGCCGGGCGGCGGCGATCGCCTATGCGCGCGAAGGCGCCGACGTCGCCATCAACTATCTGCCTGCGGAGGAGCCGGACGCGCAGGAGGTGATCGCATTGATCAAGAAGGAGGGGCGCACCGCCCTCGCGCTGCCCGGCGACCTCAAGGATGAAGATTTTTGCAAGAAGCTGGTCGAACAGGCGGTGCAGGGCCTTGGCGGTCTCGACATCATCGTCAACAACGCGGCGCGTCAGCAGGCACGTGCCTCCATTCTCGACGTCTCGTCGGAGGATTTCGACGCGACCATGAAGACAAATATCTACGCGCCGTTCTGGATCATCAAGGCGGCGCTGCCGCATCTCAAGCCCGGCTCCTGTCTCATCGGCACGACATCCGAGCAAGCTTACGATCCCTCACCGGATCTCTACGACTACGCGCAGACGAAGGCGGCGACGATGAACTACGTGAAGTCGCTGGCCAAGCAGCTCGCTTCGAAGGGCATTCGCGTCAACGGCGTTGCGCCGGGACCGATCTGGACGCCGCTCCAGGTCTCCGGCGGCGCGACGATGGAGAAGCTCGAAAAGTTCGGCGGCATGACCCCGCTTGGTCGCCCTGGCCAGCCCGTCGAACTGGCCTCGATCTACGTGCAGCTAGCTGCGGCCGATGCCAGTTATGCGACCGGCCAGGTCTATGGCTCTGCCGGTGGATCGGGCCAACCGTAGCGGCTCAGGAACGATCATCGACGTCAGGCTTTACAAAAACGTCATGAAGAACCTTTCGCCAAGCCTGGATCAATGGCGCCTGTAACAGTCAAACCCACGCGGATCGATATCGCGATCTCGGATGGAATCGCGGAGCACACCAACCCGAAGCTCGAGGAGACTGCCGAAGCGTTGACCTGGGGCGCGGACGAGCATGTGCTGCTCGCCCTCGCTGCTGCCGGGTGGCTCTACGCCAGAAGGCGACCTGCCGACGAGCGCCGTGTCGCCAACCATATCCTCGCGGTGTCGCTGGTGACTGCGTTGCTTCCGCACGTCCTGAAATCCGCATTCGATCAGGTGAGGCCGGATCGGCTGACGGTGCAAGGCCATCGCCGCGGCGTCCCGTTTTCGGGACAGGCGCGCGATGCCTTTCCGTCCGGCCATGCTGTGCATATGGGCGCGCTGGCGTCCGCGGCGAGCCTGTTGCCGCCGCCCCGGCGCCGTCTCGTGCGCGGCGTTGCCGTCGGGCTCTCGCTGACGCGCATCGCTCTGCTTGCGCATTGGGCCAGCGATGTGGTCGCGGGCTTCACATTGGGCATCGTCATCGAGCGGATGCTGCGACCGTGGACGCTCGCAAGGTGGAGCGCCCAACCTGGAAAAGCCGAGCGCGGTCATGACTGAGTACGCCATCCGCTTCATCGCCGGCGGTGTGATCGTATCCGCCTTCGCAATCCTCGGCGACATGTTGCGGCCCAAAAGCTTTGGGGGCCTGCTCGGCGCCGCGCCGTCAGTGGCGTTGGCGACGCTGAGCATCGCCGTCGTTCAACACGGCCCGCGATATGCTGCAGCGGAAAGCTGGACAATGATCTACGGCGCGGCGGCCCTCGCCTGCTACAGCGTCGCGGTCTGCCAGCTTCTGATGCGATATCGTTGCGGGGCGTTGCCGGCCACCATCATGGCTTCCGTCGTATGGCTTGCGGTTGCCTTTGCGCTTCTCGCCGGTTTCGGAGGTGCCGCCTGATGCTGGTCAAGCTATCATCGTCCGCCCTCAAGCAAACGCGCTGGTACGAATACGGCGTTCGCTTTGTGCTCGGCGGATTGGCGACAGTTTTCACCGGCCTCGTAAGCGCACGCTTTGGCGTCGCCATCGGCGGGCTCTTCCTCGCGATCCCTGCCATCTTCTGCGCCAGCGCGACGCTGATCGAGAGCCACGAGCGTCGCGCGAAAGAGAAGGCCGGCCTTGCCGGGCGACGACGCGGCCAGCAGGCCGCGGCTCTCGATGCTGCGGGGGCTGGCCTTGGAAGCGTGGGTCTGGCGGCGTTTGCCGCCACCTTCTACGCCCTCGTTGCGACGAGCGTGATGGGGGCATTCGCGGCCGCTATCCTGGTATGGACTGCCGTCTCGGTGACTGCGTGGTGGCTGAGGCGAAAGCTTCGCATCACCGCACAGGCCAAGCGCTGAGGGCGATCAGCGCGAAGCCGCCGCCGCTTCCCGTGGCATCAGGAAATCGTGCATCGCAGCCGCCGTCTGGAGCTGTTCGATGCGGGCCGCGACGGAGTCACGCTCGCGACCATCCGGCAACCGCGACAGCTCATGCTCCAGTCGCAGCCTCTGCGCATCCAGGCGCTGTTCGAATGTGTGCGGTTCAGATCGTTTTCGCATCATCTCTCCTCGGTGGCTGCAGGCCGGGACTATTGGCCCAGCGCTCGACTTGCTCGATTACCTTCTGGTGGCTCGGACGCACCGGCTTTGGTCCTTCGGGCTCGTCGGAAAGCTTGCGGGGTAACCTGACGTCATCTGTCATGGCCCACCTCCCTTCCAAGGAGAATGCGCCAGAGTCCAAGTCGTTTCAATAATAACTTATTGATTTTGCTGGGCATTTCTACTCATTTGAGGAGTTTACCGACTCTTATGGAACTCGCGCCAACCTCGCCCGTTGAGTAAGCTACTCAAACTCATCAATTTGTGTGGTCGACGATGAATGACCTTCGCGCAGAGCGTCTTCAGGTCATGCTTTCTCCGGAAGAGCTGGCCGCGGTTGACGATTTCCGGTTCAAGCACCGGATGCCGACGCGTGCGGCAGCCGTCCGCGACCTTCTCAAGTTGGGGCTGGCGGCTGTGGGCGTTGATGCGATTCCCGGGGTCAAATCGAGCAGCTTCGGCGTATTTGGCCGTGGGCCGGATGGACACAGTCAGAGCGACTCCGAAAGCGGCAGCGACGACTGATCACAGCCGGAAAGCAAAACGACCCCGGCACGGTGGGTGCCAGGGCCGTCCTTGGAGATTGCTTCCGGAGCACCGGGGGCATGTCACCGGAAGCAATCAGTCGACTCTTCGTCAGAAGATTCGTTCCCAGCGGCGTCAGCCGCTCGGAGCAGCGCCGGAATCATCCGGCGTCATGCCCGAGCCCGGCGTCTTGCTGTTGTCGTTGAGCGCGGGATCGCGCGTCGCCTCGCGCGACGGCGAACCGGCTTGATCTGTCTTGTGCACGGTCTGCGCACGGTGCTTGTCGCGCGGCTGATCCTCCGCGCGCTTGTCCTTGACGATACCGTGGTCGGAGTGTGCCATGATGTCCTCTCGCTTCTTCCGATGCCTCGAAGCGCTTACGCTTCCATGCATCGAATGTTCCTAAGAGCGAGAGGCCCGCAGTGCTAGCTGTGCGCCGCGTGCACCGTCACGGATGCATTTTCCTGATGGACCTGCCGAACCGTCGTCACGGTCGCAAACGCGACCGAAACGCCAAAGGCGAGAATGAGCGAGAGAAGTGCCAGACGTGGAGCCATTGCAAAACCTCCTTCTGGAATCTGAAAATCAATGCGGCCGACCATTCCTGGATGATTGTCGATTGCTGCAGCTTATTCCGTGAGCAGCATCACACGCAGATCCACAAAAAACAGAGCTGTCAGGCGCCCTGGCGATTCAGGCCACTGACCCTAACGGGCGCGATTTCGCCATCGAGCCAGTCCTGCTCTTTCGCCAAAGCCGTCCAGGCATCCGCCATGCGGGAGTAGCGATTATAGGCGGGACGCCCTTCCGATCGCTCGGCCAATTGCTGGCAGTTCTCAGCGTTGTCCCTGAAGATGTCAGACTGTTTCATGATCTAGACGTGGGTACGGAACCCCTCGCCTGCAACCGCCCTTACGGGATCGTAACATCAGGGGGAACTTTGCACCCTACAGGTCATTGGATGAGGATGCGGATATTTGTCGCGATCATCCTGGCCTTCATCAGCACCGCGGCCCTTGCCGACAGCACCGGCGAGCAGATGCGCGCAGATCGTGCGCCTGATGCGACCGACGTCATCACTGGCCTCTACACGTTCAGCCGCTTCCAGCAAGGTCTGTTGGAGAGTACCGACCTCAAGGGTAATGCGGAGGTCAAGAACCTCGCCGCACTTCGTGCCGAAGAGGCGGCCCAGCGCGACAAGGCGCTGAAGGCAATTCAGGATACGATCGGTGCCGAGCCGCGCGTGAGCAAGGCGGCGTCTTCAGGCATCAGCCTCGCAAAACCCGATGATTCCGAGGGGCCGGCCTATGTGAGAACGTTCTACGCCGCCCAGATCCCTGAATACGAGACCACGATCACCCTGCTCGAGCGTTATCTGAGGACTCCTGACAACCCCGCGCTCGCGGCCTTCGCACGCGAGCAGCTCCCCCTGCTCCGCGCCCAGTTGGAGAACGCCGAGCGTACCATGGCCGACAAGTAGCGGACCTACTTGTCCTGCGGATGATGTTGCTGATCCATTGGGCGCACAGTGCGATTGCTGTCGGGCATGTTGTCCCGGCCGGCGTCGCCATTGGCATCCTTGCCGCCCGAGGTCGAGGTGCCGCTGCCACTGGGGTTCGACGCCGTCCCCGTGGTCTGCGAACCCGCACGCGGCGTGGCGGAACTGGCGGCTGGATCTCCGGTCATCGCACCGCGCCCGCTGGGCGCGCCAGCCTGCGCCAGCGCAGATCCGCTCGCGAATAATGCGGCGATGAGGACGACCAATCCGGCTTTCATATGCGCTCTCCCTGTGTTTGCAGGGCTAACCTCAGAACCTGTCCGGGCGTTCCTAAGCCGCCGGCCGCGGGTTTCGCGATTGGAACATTCCGACGCCCCACTAAGGCGCGAGAATTTTTAGCTATTTCAATGGAACTCTCGTCAATCTTCGTCGTTAGCTTCGTTGGGCTGAGCATGGCAGGTTCCAATTCCGGGCGTCGCAACCTTGGCGCTTGATTTCGAATTTGGCTGACGCTCTATGTTAACCAGATGCGTCAGGCCGTGGATTCGGCCGATGGCCGCGGGGGAATCAGTATGAGCGACCTCGATCCCGGAACTGCATCACGCTCCGGTCGTCGCGTTCCAAAACCCAAACCTAACGGCACGTCAGAGCCGGACTCCCGGCAAGAATTGCTGCTTGCGCTCCAGGCGATGCGCAGCGGCGATTTTTCGGTGCGCATGAGCGGCGACTATCTCGGCATCGACGGCAAGATCGCCGACACCTTCAACGAGATCATCGCGGCCAACCAGCGTATGGCCCAGCAGCTCGAGCTGGTCGGCCAGGTGGTCGGGCGCGAAGGCAAGACCCGTCAGCGCGTCAAGTTCGGCCTCGCCTCCGGCTCCTGGGCCGATATGGAAGGCTCCGTCAACACGCTGATCGACGATCTGCTCTGGCCGACGCGCGAGGTGACGCGCGCAGTGGCGGCCGTGGCGCAGGGCGACCTGCTTCAGACCGTCAAGCTCGACGTCGACGGCCGTCCGCTGCGCGGCGAATTCCTGCAATCGGCGACCATCGTCAACACGATGATCAAGCAGCTCGGCGTGTTCACCTCCGAAGTGACGCGCGTCGCGCGCGAGGTCGGCACCGAGGGCAAGCTCGGCGGCCAGGCCCAGGTGCCGGAGGTGACGGGCGTCTGGAAGGATTTGACCGAGAGCGTCAACTCGATGGCGAACAACCTGACCAACCAGGTTCGCAACATCGCGGAAGTGACGATCGCGGTCGCCAACGGCGACTTGTCCAAGAAGATCACCGTCGACGTGCGCGGCGAAATCCTTCAGCTCAAGGAAGCCATCAACACGATGGTGGACCAGCTGCGCTCGTTTGCCTCGGAAGTGACGCGCGTCGCCCGCGAAGTCGGCACCGACGGCAAGCTCGGCGGCCAGGCGATCGTGCCCGGCGTTGCCGGCACATGGAAGGACCTGACCGACTCCGTCAACGCGATGTGCGGCAACCTGACCGCACAAGTCCGCAACATCGCCAACGTGACGACCGCCGTGGCGCGCGGCGACCTTTCGCGCAAGATCACCGTGGACGTGCGCGGCGAGATCCTGGAGCTGAAGGACACCATCAACACCATGGTGGACCAGCTCAACTCGTTCGCCTCGGAAGTGACGCGCGTCGCCCGCGAGGTCGGCACCGAAGGCAAGCTCGGCGGCCAGGCCCAGGTGCCCGGTGTCGCCGGCACCTGGAAGGACCTCACCGACAACGTCAACTTCATGGCCTCGAACCTGACCGCGCAGGTCCGCAACATCGCCGACGTCGCGACCGCGATCGCGGGCGGCGATTTGTCGAAGAAGATCACGGTGAACGTCTCGGGCGAGATCCTTCAGCTGAAGGAGACGCTCAATACGATGGTCGACCAGCTGAACGCCTTCGCCGGCGAAGTCACGCGCGTCGCGCGCGAGGTCGGCACCGAAGGACGATTGGGCGGTCAGGCCAATGTGCTCGGCGTTGCCGGCACCTGGAAGGACCTCACCGAAAGCGTCAACTCGATGGCGTCGAACCTGACCGCGCAGGTCCGCAACATCGCCGAAGTGACGACGGCGGTCGCCGGCGGCGACTTGTCCAAGAAGATCACGGTGGACGTACGCGGCGAAATTCTGGAGCTGAAGGACACCATCAACACCATGGTGGACCAGCTCAACGCCTTCGCCGGCGAAGTCACGCGCGTGGCGCGCGAGGTCGGCACCGAAGGCAAGCTCGGCGGCCAGGCCCAGGTGACGGGCGTCGCGGGCACCTGGAAAGACCTCACGGACAACGTGAACTCGATGGCGGGCAACCTCACCGCCCAGGTCCGCAACATCGCCGAGGTCGCCACTGCGATTGCCGGCGGCGACCTGTCGCGCAAGATCACAGTGGACGTGCGCGGCGAGATCCTTCAGCTGAAGGACACGCTCAACACGATGGTCGACCAGCTCAACCGCTTCGCGGGCGAGGTGACGCGCGTGGCGCGCGAGGTCGGCACCGAAGGCCGCCTCGGCGGTCAGGCCAACGTGCCCGGCGTCGCCGGCACCTGGAAGGATTTGACGGACAGTGTGAACTCGATGGCGGGCAACCTCACCGCCCAGGTCCGCAACATCGCCGAAGTCACCACAGCCGTGGCGCGTGGCGACTTGTCGCGAAAAATCACCGTGGACGTGAAGGGCGAAATCCTCGAGCTGAAAAACACCATCAACACCATGGTGGACCAGCTCAATGCCTTCGCCGGCGAAGTCACGCGCGTCGCGCGCGAGGTCGGCACCGAAGGCAAGCTTGGCGGTCAGGCCGAAGTGTCCGGCGTCGCCGGCACATGGAAGGACCTCACCGACAACGTCAACTTCATGGCGTCGAACCTGACGGCGCAGGTCCGCAACATCGCCGAGGTCGCGACCGCGATCGCCGGCGGCGACCTGTCGAAGAAGATCACGGTGGACGTGCGCGGCGAGATCCTGCTGCTCAAGGACACCCTGAACACCATGGTGGAGCAGCTTCGCTCGTTCGCGGCCGAAGTGACGCGCGTGGCGCGCGAGGTCGGCACCGAAGGCCGGCTCGGCGGCCAGGCCGTCGTGCCCGGCGTCGGCGGCACCTGGAAGGACCTGACCGACAACGTCAATCTCTTGGCCGCGAACCTGACTACGCAGGTCCGCAACATCGCCGAGGTCACCACGGCCGTCGCGCGCGGCGACTTGTCCCGCAAGATCACCGTGGACGTGAAGGGTGAAATCCTTGAGCTGAAAAACACCATCAACACCATGGTGGACCAGCTCAACGCCTTCGCCGGCGAAGTCACCCGCGTGGCGCGCGAGGTCGGTACCGAGGGCGAGCTCGGCGGCCAGGCCCAGGTGCCTGGTGTGGCCGGCACATGGAAGGACCTCACCGACACCGTCAACTTCATGGCGGCGAACCTGACCGAGCAGGTCCGCGGCATCGTCAAGGTGGTGACGGCGGTCGCCAACGGCGACCTCAAGCAGAACCTCACCGTGAAGTCGAAGGGCGAGGTCGCCGCGCTCGCCGACACCATCAACAACATGACCGAGACGCTCGCGACGTTCGCCGACCAGGTGACGTCGGTCGCCCGCGAAGTCGGCGTCGAAGGCCGTCTCGGCGGTCAGGCCGACGTGCCTGGTGCTGCCGGCACCTGGAAAGACCTGACCGGCAACGTCAACCTTCTGGCGGCCAACCTCACCTCGCAGGTGCGCGCGATTGCGGAAGTGGCGACCGCAGTGACCAAGGGCGATTTGACGCCGTCGATCCAGGTTGACGCCCGCGGCGAACTCGCCGAGCTGAAAGACAACATCAACACGATGATCACGAACCTCCGTCTGACGACGGAGCTGAACACCGAGCAGGACTGGCTCAAGACCAACCTCGCCAAGTTCACCAACATGCTGCAGGGCCAGCGCGATCTCGCAACCGTCGGCCGGTTGCTGCTGACCGAGCTGTCGCCGCTGGTGAACGCCCACACCGGCGTGATCTACCAGGTCGAGAACGAAGACAATCCGCAGCTCCTGCTGCTCGCCTCCTATGCCGGCGACGGCGTCTATCCCTATCAGCGCGCGCTGCAATTCGGCGACGGCCTGATCGGCCAGTGCGCCGTCGACCGGCGTCCGCGCGTGGTCTCCGATATTCCCGCCGACGTGGTGCCGATCAACTCGGCGCTGCTGCGCGTCGCGCCGAAGAACCTCGTGGTGCTGCCGGTGCTGTTCGAGGGCCAGGTCAAAGCGGTGATCGAGCTCGCCTCGCTCACCTCGTTCACGACCTCGCAGATGACGTTCCTGGAGCAGCTCACCGACTCCATCGGCATCGTGCTTAATTCGATCGAAGCGACGATGCAGACCGAAGGCCTGCTCAAGCAATCGCAGCAGCTCGCCGGCGAGCTCCAGACCCAGCAGCGCGAATTGCAGCAGACCAACGACCAGCTCGAGCAGAAGGCGCAGCAGCTCGCCGAACGCAACGTCGAGGTCGAGCGCAAGAACCAGGAAATCGAGCAGGCCCGCCGCGCGCTCGAGGAAAAGGCGACCGAGCTCGCGCTGACCTCGAAGTACAAGTCGGAATTCCTGGCCAATATGAGCCACGAGCTGCGCACGCCGCTGAACTCGATCCTGATCCTCGGACAGCAGCTCACCGACAATCCGGACGGCAACCTCTCCGCCAAGCAGGTCGAATTCGCCCGCACCATCCACGGCGCCGGCACCGACCTGCTCAACCTCATCAGCGACATTCTCGATCTGTCCAAGATCGAGTCGGGAACGGTGACCGTCGACGCCGAGGAAATCCTCACCGCGAACCTGCTCGAGACGGTCGGGCGGCCGTTCCGGCACGAGGCGGAGAACCGCGGCCTGTCGTTCAAGATCGACGTCGACCCGAACCTTGCACGCAGCATCGTCACCGACTCCAAGCGGCTGCAGCAGGTGCTGAAGAACCTGCTCTCCAACGCCTTCAAGTTCACCGGCGAAGGCGAAGTCCGGCTGAAGGTCGCCGCCGCGATCGGCGGTTGGGGCCCCGATCACCCGGTCCTGAACTCCGCGCCGGCCGTGATCGCCTTCGAGGTCTCGGACACCGGCATCGGCATCCCCCTGGAGAAGCAGAAGCTGATCTTCGAGGCGTTCCAGCAGGCCGACGCGGGCACCAGCCGCAAATACGGCGGCACCGGTCTCGGCCTTGCCATCAGCCGCGAGCTGGCGAGCCTGCTCGGCGGCGAAATCCATCTGCGCAGCGCACCAGGCAAGGGCTCGACCTTCACGCTGTATCTGCCGCTGAAATATTCCGGCCCGACGCTGGCACCGCGCGCGCCCGCGGGGCAGCAATACAATCAGGCGCCTGCGCTACAGCCGGCGACAGCGGCGCCCGAACGCGTCATCGAGCAATTGCCCGACGACCGCCTCAACCTCGAGCCCGGCGACAGCATCCTCCTGATCGTGGAAGACGATCCGCATTATGCGCGGATTCTGGTCGATCTCGCGCGGGACAAGGGGTTCAAGGTTCTGGTCGCCGCGCGCGGCGCGGAGGCGCTTGAGCTCGCCAAACAATATCAACCGCGCGCCGTGTCGCTCGACGTGTTCCTGCCCGACATGCTCGGATGGACGGTGCTGAGCCAGCTCAAGCACAATCCGCTAACGCGCCACATCCCGGTGCAGATCATCACGCTCGACGAGGACCGCCAGCACGCGCTGGCACGCGGCGCCTTCTCCTTCGTCAACAAGCCGACGACGACCGAGGGCGTTGCCGCGGCGCTGACGCAGATCAAGGAATATGCGAGGCCGCGACGCAAACGGCTGCTGATCGTCGAAGACAACGAGGCCGAGCAGCTGTCGATCCGCGAGCTGCTGCATCACGACGACATCGAGATCGTCACCACCGACACCGGCGCGGGCGCACTTTCGACCCTTCGCGAACAGCCGTGCGATTGCGTGGTGCTCGACCTGCGCCTGCCCGACATGAGCGGCTTCGAGGTGCTGGACCAGATCCGCCGCGACGACGCCCTCTTGAACGTCCCGGTCGTCGTGTTCACCGGTCGCGAGCTGTCGGCGGAGGAAGATGCCGAGCTCCACACCATGGCGCGGAGCATCGTCGTCAAGGGCGTGGAATCGCCCGAACGCCTGCTCGATGAAACCGCGCTGTTCCTGCACCGCGTGATCACTGAGCTGCCGGTCGAGAAGCAGCGCATGCTGGAGAAGCTCAACAGTTCCGACGAGGACCTGATCGGCAAGACCGCGCTGCTGGTCGACGACGACGCCCGCAACATCTTCGCGCTGTCGAGCGTGCTGGAACGGCGCGGCATGAAGGTGCTGACGGCGACCACCGGGCGCGAGGCAGTGACGCTGGTCGAATCCAACCCCGAAATCGCCATCGTGCTGATGGACATCATGATGCCGCAGATGGATGGCTATCAGACCATCGGCGTGATCCGGGAGAACCCGGCCTTCCTGCGCCTGCCGATCATCGCGCTGACAGCGAAGGCGATGAAGGGCGACCGCGAGAAATGCCTGGAGGCAGGAGCCTCCGATTATCTCGCCAAACCCGTCAACACCGATCAATTGCTGCTTGCAATCCGCATGTGGCTGCACCGTTGAGTTTGGATCCGAGAATGGACCACGAAAAGGTCAACATCCTCCTCGTCGACGACCAGCCGGCCAAGCTGCTCGCCTACGAGGTGATCCTGAAGGAACTCGGTGAGAACCTCGTGATCGCCTCGTCCGGCCGGGACGCGCTGGAGGTGCTGCTCAAGACCGAGATCGCCGTCATTCTGGTCGACGTCTGCATGCCCGAGCTCGACGGCTTCGAGCTCGCCGCCATGATCCGCGAGCATCCGCGGTTCCAGAAGACCGCGATGATCTTCATTTCGGCCATTCAGGTCAGCGACATCGACCGCTTGCGCGGCTACGAGATGGGGGCGGTCGACTACGTGCCGGTGCCTGTCATCCCGGAAGTACTGCGCGCCAAGGTCAAGGTGTTTGCCGAGCTCTATCGCAAGACGCGCGAGCTTGAGCGGCTGAACCAGGATCTGGAGGATCGCGTCCGCGCCCGCACGGCCGAGCTGGAGAATTCCACCGCCAAGCTGCGCGAGAGCGAAGAACGGCGGACCATGGCGATCGCCGCCGGCAAGATGGGCTCGTGGGACTGGGATTGGGTCAATGGCGACTGGATGTGGGACGAAGGCCAGTACCGCATTTTTGGCGTGACGCCGGAAAGCTTCAACGTCACATCGGCAAACGTCCAGGCGCTGCTGCATCCTGACGATGCCGATCAGTTCGGCCACGCCATTGCCGCGTTCAACACCGGCTCCCATGCCTATGAAGGCGAGTTTCGCATCTGTCGCCCCGATGGCGAGGTGCGCTGGTGCGTCGGCACGGCGGCCGCAACGGTCGATGGCAACGGCCGCGTCGTGCGGGTGAGCGGCGTCACCGTCGATATCACCGAACGCAAGCGCGCCGAGGAACGGCAGAACCTGCTGGCGCGCGAGGTCGATCATCGCGCCAAGAATGCGCTGGCGCTGGCGCAATCGATCGTACGCCTCACCCGCGCCGACGAGGTCAAGGCTTACGTCAACGCGGTCGAGGGGCGGATCAATGCGCTCGCGCGCGTGCACACGATCCTGTCGTTGTCGAGCTGGCAGGGCGCCGAGCTCTCCAAGCTGATTGAGGAGGAACTGGCGCCCTACTCGCTTGGCGGACAGATCAAGCTTGCGGGTCCCGAAGTGCAATTGCTGCCGGCGACCGCGCAGACGCTGGCCCTCGCTCTGCACGAGCTCTTCACCAACTCGGCCAAGTATGGCGCGCTCTCGACACGATCAGGACGGCTCGCGATCGGCTGGCAATCCGAGAACGATCTCCTCACCTTGACGTGGGACGAAACCGGCGGGCCGCTGGTCAGGACGCCAATGTCGCGCGGCTTCGGGACGAGAAGCCTGCTCGCCAGCGTTGAATCCCAGCTTGGCGGACAGGCGCAATTCGATTGGCGTTCAGAGGGCCTGCTCTGCCGTCTCGAAGTCCCCTTGACGCGCAGAAGCGCAGCGACGCAGGACAAGTTCGAGCCCAGCAGATCTCCCGAGCTTCAGCGCGCGTCGGGTTAACCCGACGCGGCAACTTTCAGTCGCCGAAACGACCGCGGTTCATCGGCAATGCGGCCTTCGAGCCAGGCTTCCGTTTGCGCCAGATCGCGCAGCGCCCTTGCATAGCTGCGGGCTGCGCTGCGGTCTGCGCCGTGCGGCAGCTTTCGCGCCTTGCGCAATATGTCGGCCGCCGCGTTGCGGTAAGCCAGCGAACGGTAGAGAAAGACGACCTTACCCATAGCTGATGTTCCCGTGTTGCTGGCGTACATCCTCGCAAGGCCGGCATGAACGTCGGATGAAGCGGCCGATGACAAATCATTCATGCACAATGGAACCCGCAATGACGACGCGCGTTGCATGCCAAATCGAGCAGTTCCATGCGCGCAAAAAAGTCGCCCAACAGGTCGCCGAGTCTGATTTCTCCCACCGGCGTGATCAAGCTGATGACCCATGCGATGATGGGCGCGGCACTCGGCCTGGTGTTCACGCTCGCACTCATTCTAGCCAATCCTGCGGTTGCAGAATTGCTGAACCATGGCGGCCGTGCGGCGGGATTCGTGCTCGTTGCAACGATGGTGACGACGTTTGCCATCGGTGCCTCGTTGACGGGCGTGGTGTTCATCCTCAACGAGGACAAGGATTCTTGAAGCGAGCGTGAAGCGCGCGGAACGAATTTATTCGGAACTCCTGCGACAAATGGCGGTTGGCTCCTGCGTCAATTCAACTCAGGGAGTTCCCTCACATGAAGACGACCAGACTCGCTCTCGCCGTGATGTTGGCAACCGGCCTCGCCGCCGCTCCGTTCGCCGCGCAAGCCAAGTCGCACAAAAAGCATCATTCCTCCATGTCGCAGACGACGACGGGCGCCAACATGAAGTCCAAGGGCAGCGAACCCACGCCCCAAGGTGGCACCACTCCCGGCGGCGATCAGGGCGGCATGACCAAGCCCCAGAACGGAATGAGCAAGTAAGCGCAACTCAGCGTAAACAAAAGCCTCGCGGCGACGCGGGGCTTTTCGTTGCGTGTTCGCAGACCTCACCGCCACATCGTCGGCGCGCGGATCAGGGCGTCTCGCCCCGCCCGCTGCAGATCCTCCGGTGAGCAGCTATCCTGGCGTGCAGTCGCACGCAATCTCATCGCAACGCGCGCGCGCGTCGTCGCATCCCACGGCGGTACGTCTGCGCAGACTTCATCGAGCACCGCTTGCAGCAGGGCGGTCATTTCGGCATCCGGCATGGACGAGCTCCGGCATGTCGCGTTGCGCGACCGCTTTAGCTGCGTCGGATGTCAGGGATGTTAAGGGGGGAGGCAGAGCTCGTCTTGACGAGATGGTCGAGCTGCGCCCGCTTGCGCGCGATCAGGAGCTGCGCGGTGGCGTGGTCGAGGCCTTCCCGCTGCAATTGCCGGATCGCAGAGCCCAATTCGAGGATCTCGGCGCGCAGTCTCAGGATCCGGTAGGTGTCCGGGTCTTCCTCCACGACCAGCCTCCACCCTTGTACGCCTCAGCGGCGTACTGGCCTGCTCTCGGTCTTCAGCGGACGCAGACGCACCCGGGCGCGGATGTCGGGCAACACCTCGCCGCCGCCCGCGGCCTTCCATTCGCTGATCAGCAGGTTGATTTTCCGGCGTAGGTCGAGCTGCGCCTGGGCTCCTTCGGTGCACTCGCGTCCGCGATTGACAAGATCGCGCACGGACGCTTCGACATCGGCCATCTCCGGCCTCAAGACGCTGATTTTACGTCGAATTTCATTAATTCTGTTGTCCATGGCTTGTTAGAACAAAATAAGAACATATAGTCAAGTCACGAAATCAGGATGGAGGGTGACATGCAGGTTCAGGGTAAATACGACGCCAAGGCTTTTCTGATGGAGCAGATGACGCGGGCGCAGGGGCTGCGGCTGAAGCGGCTGAGCGAAGAGGCCTACCAGCCCGCGCAATATGATCGCGATCTGTCCTCTGCCGAAGCCGCACGCCGCATCCAGGTCCTGGAAGCGGAGATCGAGCTCGCGAACTCTTTCTAAGGAGTCGCGCACCGCACGCTTTTGGAACGTTGGGTCAGCACTCCTGTTCTCTTCCAGAGCCATGGGAGAGAGCTGATGGCACGCAAGGCAAAGAAGCGCCGCTATTCACGCAGCTCCGGCAGCGATGTCGAGAGCGAGATGCGCCGCTACAAAAAGGGCACCGCCAAGAGCGGACGCGGCGGTCGGGGCGGACGCGTGAAGAGCCGCAAGCAGGCGATTGCGATCGGCCTGTCAAAAGCGCGTAAGAAGGGCAAGAAGGTGCCGAAGAAGGCGTCGAAGCGAAAGACGTCCAAAAAGAAGACGAGCAGGAAGAGCTCGAAGCGCAAATCCTCCAAGCGGTAAGGTTGACCGCCGTCAGATCATGCTGCCGGGCATGAAGCAGCGGATCGAAACGCCAAACACCGTCTTGACCGGCCAGACCATGGTGCGGCCGGCCCGGTTTGGCTCGGTGATCACGGCTTCGTCGGGGACGTCGACCCACTCTCCATCGAGCCGTACCCGGTAATGACCATTATGCGAGTCCCAATCGGGATCGGCGACGGCAACGCCGTCGGCATCCGAGCAGCACGGACCAAGATGGCTGCGCAAGCTGTCGAACCAGGGTTTGAGCGGCGAGTCGGTGAAGCGACCGTCGTCGCGACCCAGGGCGCTTCCGCTCGACAACAGGAAAGGCGCGACGAGCAGCGCAAGCTTCAGCGAGAGCTTCAATCGATCCATGTCGGCACCGATCAAATGCGAACCACCGGCCGGTTCCACAAAGCGGCCGGACGTCCGAAGTTCCACTCCTGCAATTTGCCTCCACGGCTTCATTGCCGCCGAAGCACAACAGTATTCCGAAGTCTGACGAGCGAACGCGGCTTTTTCGGACGAACCCGTCATCATTGCTGCCGTTAACGCGAATGTTATCGGTGGCCTGTGGGTATCTCGCAGGCGCGCACGAAAAAGGCGGCCCTTGGGGGCCGCCTTTTGAATTTGCCATCAGGCACGCAAGGTCAGGCGAGCGGCACCGCGACGAACCGGGTCGCCTCGGCATTCTTCACCTGCAACAGCACGCTGTTCTTGCCGGACGATTTGGCTTGCGCCAGCTCGGAGCGGACCTCGCCGACATTGGCGACGGGTTTGCCGCCGACATTGAGGATCACGTCGCCGGTCTGGATGCCACGCTGCGCTGCCGGTCCCTGCGGATCGACTTCGGTGACCACGACGCCTTTCTGTCCGGCGCCCTGGACTTCGCCGGCGGGCGCCAGGCTGAGGCCGAGACGCGGCGTACCGGGCGTCTGTTGCATCTTGCCGTCGTCGGCCTTGGCCTGCCGCTCGTTCGGCAGTTCGCCAAGCGCCAGCGTTACCGTCTTGCTGTCGCCCTTGTGGACGACGTCGAGCTTCACCGAGGTCCCCGGCGCGAGCCCGGCAATCGTGCGGGCGAGATCGCGGGAGTCCTTGATCGCGGTGCCGTTGACGGCGGTGATCACGTCGCCCGCCTCGATGCCGGCCTTCGCCGCCGGGCTGCCGTCCTGCGGATTGTCGACGATCGCGCCGCGTGCCGCCTTCAGGCCGAGGCTGTCGGCGATCTCCGCGGTCACCGGCTGCACCTGGACGCCGAGCCAGCCGCGCGTGACGGCGCCCTTGTCCTTGAGCTGCGCGACGACGAGCTTTGCCGTCGAGGCGGGAATGTCGAAGCCGATGCCGACCGATCCGCCCGAGGGCGAATAGATCGCAGTGTTCACGCCAATGACGTTGCCGTTCATGTCGAAGGCCGGACCGCCGGAATTGCCCTTGTTGATCGGCGCATCGATCTGGATGAAGTCGTCATAGGGGCCATTGCCGATGTCGCGGCCGCTGGCCGAGACAATGCCTGCTGTCACGGTGCCGCCGAGGCCGAACGGGTTGCCGACCGCGACCACCCAGTCGCCGATCCGCGGCTTCTGATCAGAGAATTTGACGAACGGAAAGTCCTTCTTGCCGTCGACCTTGATCAGCGCGAGATCGGTTTTCGGATCGGTGCCGACCACCTTGGCGGTGTAGATCGTGCCGTCGTCCATCGTCACCTGCACGGACTCAGCGTGATCGACGACGTGGTTGTTGGTCACGGCATAGCCATCGGCCGAGATGAAGAAGCCGGAGCCCTCGCCCGTGATCATCTGGTGATGCTGGCGCGGCATGCCGTTCATGCCGCCTGGACCGCGGAAGCCGAACTGCCGCGAGAACTGGTCGAACGGGGAATCCTCGTCCTGGTCCATCCGGTTCTGTTGCAGCATCGCGCTCTTGTCGTTGTCCTGGTCGATCTTCACACGCACCGAAATGACGGCCGGCTTGACCTTGCTGACGAGGTCACCGAAGCCCGGCGGGGTCGTGGCGCTTTCAGCAGCCTGGGCAGGGGAGATCAGGGAGGACACGCCAAAATGCGTGGAAGCGGGAGAAGCAGCCAGCATGGCCACGCCGAGCGCGGCCACGGTGCCGAGGAGTGCCAGCCGGCGCGGCTTCAGAATTCTCGAGGCCTTGGTGGTGTCGGAATTGACGGGATCTTTCATGTCGAAATGTCCATGTTGGGTAAGTCGCCTTGCCCACAATATGGAGAGCGTCACCTTACGACGTCCCGTCCACGCGATTAAATCTTGGCAAAGAAAGTGCGGCGGGCAGCCGCAGGGAAAATCCCAACGCGCATTTGATGCAGCTCAACGCGAGCCCTGCGGGCAGTGAAACACTGCAGTCATCGGATGACGTCCGCCGGAGGCATTGCCATGTACAAAGACATTCTCGTCCATATCCCGACCGAAAGACCGATGCGCGCCGTCATCGACGGCTCGATCTCGCTCGCAGCCAGCCTCAATGCCCATGTCGATGCAGTCGCGGTCGGCTATGTCGCAAGCACTGCGGCCTACGTGATGGAAGGCGGTGCTGCCGTGGCGGCCGTGTTCGAGATGGAACGCGAGCGCGCGGTGGAACGGGCCGAAGCCGCACTGGCCGTCTTCAGGAGCGAGGCGGGGAACGCGGATATCTCCTGCACCTGCCACCCGCTCGGCGCGATTCCGGTGGATGCAGCCGGTTCGCTCGGCGAGATGGCGCGGCTGCATGACCTCAGCGTCGTGCTTCAACCGGATCCCGAGCAGGTCACGTTCGACAACGATATCCCTCGCGAGATCCTGTTCCAGGCTGGCGGCCCCGTCCTGTTCCTGCCCTACACCTTCCGCGGGAACTTCAAGGCGAAGCGAATCGGCATCTGTTGGGACGGCAGCCGCGTCGCGGCCCGCGCGCTCCGCGATGCAGCAACATTCCTCGCCCGCGCCGATGATATCGCGATCATCGCGATCAACGAGGACGACGCCGCTCCCGGCGTCTCGGCAAACAATCTGGCCAAGCATCTCGGACGACGCGGCCTCTCGCCTCGCATGATCGGCCTGTCGGCCACGCGCGCCGATATCCAGCCGACCATCCTGTCACTGGCAGCCGATGAAAACCTCGATGTGCTGGTGATGGGTGGCTACGGCCATTCCCGATTGCAGGAGCGCTTTCTCGGCGGCGTCACCCGCGCCATGCTGGATGCCATGACGATCCCGACGCTGATGTCGCACTAGCGAAGACGGAAGCGGCCGCCATTACGCGGCCGCGGAAGTCTCCCACGCCGCGGCGGCGATTTGGTCTTCTTCGCGCTGGGCATTGCACGCCTCGAAATGCGCCTTCAGCGCGATCTCGGCGAGATATTCGAAATGTTCGGCCTGACCGAGCAGCTGCCAGTTCTGCAGCGGCCGATAGGCAGCCTGTTGGCGACAGAGGGACGCCAACGCGCGGTAGCGACGTACGTTCTCCATAAGACCTCCCTCGCATTCACACCGGGCTTATTGCCCTGATTTGCGTCAGGCCGATGGCGGTTGTGCAAAACATTTTCTGCGCGTACGGCCCGTTAACCTTGGTTAACTCCAGAAAAATGTGCAGACGCCCATTGGTTCCAATCGGCGAACCCGCTCTTGAAGTTTACCATATTTTTAGGCGTAGCGGCGGCGTTCGACGTTGATGCCGATCAAACCGAAATGATGTTCGATCGGCTCCGGCCGCCCGATCAGATAGCCCTGCATTTCCTCGCAGGCCTCGCGTTCCAGGAAGGCGCGCTGCGCGTCCGTCTCCACCCCTTCGGCGACAACAGGGATGTGCAGGGCGTGTGCGAGACTCAACACCGCCCGGACGATTTCGGCCGATTGCGGCGTCGCCTCGAGGTTGGAAATGAAACTGCGATCGATCTTGATCTTGTCGAACGGGAACGACTGCAGATAGGACAGCGATGAGTACCCTGTGCCGAAATCGTCCATCGCAATCCGGATGCCGAGCGCCTTCAGCCGCCGCAGCAGGTTGAGCGCGCGGGTAAAATCGCCGATCAGCACGCCCTCGGTGATCTCAACCTCGAGCCGCGTCGGCGACAATCCGGTCTCCAGCAGGATCTGGTGGATGGACCGTTCGAGATCGCCGGCCTGAAACTGGACCGGCGACAAATTGACCGCGACCTGCAAGGGCCGCGGCCAGGAGGCCGCTTCCCGGCACGCTTCCCGCAGCACCCATTCACCGATCGTGATGATCAGCCCGTTTTCCTCGGCGAGCGGAATGAACTGGTCCGGCGGCACGAAACCGCGCGTCGGATGGTTCCAGCGTACCAGCGCCTCGAAGCCGATGATCTCGCCATCCATCCGGGCCTGCGGTTGGAAGTAGACCAGGAGCTGGTTCTGCTCCACTGCCTGCCGCAAATCGTGCTGCAACAGCCGGCGGTCGCGCAGTTCGCGGTCCATCTCGGTTTCAAAGAAACAGACCCTTCCCCGCCCCTCGCGCTTGGCGCGATAGAGTGCGGAATCAGCGTTGGCAAGCAGCGTCGCTGCATCCACACCGTCATCAGGATAGACCGCGATGCCGATGCTCAGGCCGACATGGGATAGGAAATCGTCGACCTCGAGCTCATTGCCGATCGCCTCGACCATGCGCTCGGCGAGCGAGAGCACGTCTTCGCGCCTGATATCGTCGGGCATCAGGATCATGAACTCGTCACCGCCAATGCGGGCGACAAAGGCGCCGTCAGCCTCCGCGACAAGACGCTCGCCGGCGGCGCGCATCATCATATCGCCGACGGGATGGCCAAACACGTCGTTGACATCCTTGAAGCGATCGAGGTCGAGGCTGAGGACCGCAAAGCTGGTCGACGCCTCCTGCGCTCGCTCCAGCCGTTCGGCCAGCGCGGTATTGAAGGCGCTGCGGTTCGGCAAATCCGTGAGCGCATCGTGATGGGCCAGATGGCTGATCCGCGCCTCGTTGGTGATCCGTTCGGTGACATCCTCGATGACCCCGATCAGATATTGCGGCGCGCCGTTCCCATCGCGGACCAGTAGCTTGCGCGAATTGACCACGCGGTCGGGACCGTTGACGCCGACTTCGAGCCGGTGCCCTTCCAGGAACATCGGCGTGCCGCTATCGACGACACGGCGATCCTGTTCGGTGACGATGCGGGCGATATCGTCGGGAAAGATCTGCTCCGGGGTCTTGCCCAGCATCTCCTGGCGGGGCATGCCGTAATACTCTTCTCCGGCGCGGTTGAGCAGGATGTAGCGCGAGTCTCGCGCATCCTTGGCGAACACCGCAATGGGGATGTTCTCGATGATGCCGTCGAGAAATTCGCGTGCCCGCAACAGGTCCTGCTCGGCGCGCCTGTGCGTTTGCTCAAGCTCCTCGATCATCAGCTTGATCGCACGATCGGTCCGTCTGCGATCTCGATCGCTCTCCTCATAGGCCGCGCTGACGAGCTCGCTGAGCTTCGTGATGTCGACCTGCCCGGATTCGTCCGTCGCTTGTCTGATCTGCCTTGCCAGCAGGCGATGCACGGTCACGCGGCCGCCTCCGCGATGACAGTGACAGTCATGGTCTGGTTGTGCAGCTCGCAGCGGCCGGCCGCCGCGGGCGGCGCGATCTCGCCATAGGAGTAGAAGCCGATGCGGGTGACGTCGTCGCCGAGCTCGGCGGCGACCGCATCGAGCTCGTCCTGGGTGCGCTGTCCCATCACCTTGCGACGGCCGGTGCAGCTCACGAGGATCGCAAGCTTGTCGCCCACGACCTCGTCGGCAAGGGCGCTACGCGCCTGTCGCCCTGCCTCCCCCGCACCTGCGGCGAGGCTATCGAAATTGGCGCGCATCAATTGCGCAGTGCATCCCTCCGGAATATCGGCCGCAAATGTCAGCGTCCCGGCATCGCGATCCACCGCGAACACGGAGCGCACGATCTGCCGCTCCGGTGCGGCCTCGTCGTGAATACGCAAGGGAAACGCAAGGCCCGAGCCCGGCATCGCCGCGGCCTCCTCCTCGCCGAGATAACGGGTGTAAAGGTCGAGCGGCGGCTCGCCGTCGAGCTCGACCACGACGGGGCCGTCCGATTTCGTCACCTTGCGACGCGGGCCGAACACGTCCCAGCCGCCGGCGCAGCCATGTGCGAAGCGGAAGGACGCACCATAGAAGCCGATCGCGGCAATCTGGTTCGGCTGCGGCTCGCTGTTGGCGCCGACCAGGGTCTGCTCGAGCCTGGTCCCGTCGCCGGCAAGGCCACCGGTCACCGACATCTCGGGTCCAAGTATCTCGGTGATACCAGCAATCAGTTCACTGCCGTTCACGTTCAATCCCTCGGAGAGAACGAAGACGCCGGCGAGATCCGGCGCCGCCAGCTCGCGGGCGAAACGCATGCCGCACGCGCGCGATGCCTCGCGGGATTCGATCGTCTCGTTCACCACCCGTAACTGTGTCCGGTCGAAATGCAGGGCGACGGCCACGATGACGTCGTCGGCGACGTCGTCGCCATGAATCTGGCCACCCGTGCTGCAACCGACGATGTGGCTGTCGGGATAAAAGGCGCGCAGCTCGCGATAGCGCTCGCCGCCCGCCAGTCCCTCACGGCTGCCGAAATAAAGCACGAGCTGAGGCGGCTCGCGCAGGGCACTCGCTCCGCGCCAGCCGTGGGCAGCATTCCAGTGGCGATATTGAATCTGCATCCCGCGCTCTCTGCGGTCCTTGAACCACAGATTGTGACGTCGCGCATTGCGTCGGCGTTAATCCAGCGCCTGCTTTGCCGCCGTTGGTTACCCCGGCATGAAGGCCGCGGCCCATTCGCAACCAATTCCCCGTAGGAGCCCGGAGAAGCGCCGCATGTGCGCGCGGTGCCTCCGTAGTCTACCGGACGAGCACGCGTTCTCCGGCGCGCACCGGCTGCGCGGAACTATCATGCCGTTTCGGAACCAGGCCGGCCTCGGCGGCGGTTCTGATGGCCGCGATGTTGGCGGCATAGTCGGCACTGTTGTTGCCGCGGAACACCGCGGAACCGGCCACAAGCGTATCGGCACCGGCGGCTGCGATCGCAGTGGCATTGTCGCGCGTGACACCGCCGTCAACCTCGAGCCGGATCGGCCGCTCGCCGATCATGTTGCGGATGCGTGCGATCTTCTCGAGCTGGGAACCGAGGAACGATTGTCCGCCGAAGCCCGGATTGACCGTCATCACCAGCACGAGGTCGAGACGATCAAGCACATATTCGATCGCGCTCTCGGGCGTTGATGGACACAGGCTGACGCCGGCCTTCTTGCCGAGCGCGCGAATCGCCTGGAGCGAACGGTCGAGATGCGGGCCGGCCTCTGCATGAACAGCAATGACGTCGGCGCCCGACTTTGCGAACGCCTCGAGATAGGGATCGACAGGCGCGATCATCAGATGCACGTCGAAGATCTTCTTCGTCATCGGCCGGATCGCCTTGATGATCTCGGCACCGAAGCTGATGTTCGGGACGAAGTGCCCGTCCATGACGTCGCAATGGATCCAGTCGGCGCCAGCGGCGTCGATGGCCGCGATCTCCTCGCCAAGACGCGCGAAATCCGCCGCCAGGATCGACGGGGCTATGATGATCTCCCGGGTCATGGCTTTTCGCTCCCTACATCCGTTCCACCGCTGAAGACACGGCTCGCCAGAACGTCCACGGGATCGATGGTTTCGAGATCGGCGACGTCAAGGATGCGGTCGAGATCCGACACCAAACGGTCGGCCTGGCGCAGGCGGATACGGTCGACCGCGTTGCGGATCGAGCGGGCGTTGGAGAAGAACGGCTGGGTCCGCCGGAGCGCAATGTATCTCTCGAACGCCTCGCGTGCCGCCGCCGAGAAGCGATAGCCGCGTTCCCTCAGCATCAGCTCGGCGATGACCTGCAGCTCGGCTTCCGCATAATCAGGAAATTCGATGTGATGGGCGATGCGCGAGCGGAAGCCGGGATTTGAGCCGAAGAACTTCGTCATACGCTCGCCATAGCCGGCGAGGATCACGACAAGGTCTTCGCGCTGGTTCTCCATGACCTGGAGCAGGATCTCGATCGCCTCCTGGCCGTAATCGCGCTCATTGTCGGGGCGGTGCAGATAATAGGCCTCGTCGATAAACAGCACGCCGCCCATCGCCTTCTTCAGGATCTCTTTGGTCTTGGGCGCGGTGTGGCCGATATATTGCCCGACCAGATCGTCACGCGTCACCGAAATCACCTGTCCGCGTCGCACGAAGCCAAGCCCGTGCAGGATCTTTGCCATGCGCAGCGCCACGGTGGTCTTGCCGGTGCCGGGATTGCCGGTGAACGACATGTGCAGCGTCGGCGGCGCCGAGGCGAGCCCCGCACGCTGCCGGATGCGTTCGATCAGCAACAGCGAAGCAATCTGGCGCACGCGACTCTTGACCGGCTTCAGCCCGATCAGCTCGCGTTCGAGCTGTTGCAGGGTATCGGTGATGCCGGCCGCCTCGGCCTCCTTGCGGAGATCGAACTGGGTTTCGTTCGGCCCTGATGTCGTGACGGCGTGGGGAACGTCGAGCATGGCTAGCCTCGAAGAAAGGAGCTTCGCCGCGGGGGGAGCGGCGAAGCAGTGGTCCGCCAAGGAAACGGAGCAGGGAGCGCTCCGCGCGGATAAGGAGTGGCTATTGCGAGGCGTGGGCCGCCGGCTTGCGCACGGTGGTGTAGCGTATCGCGCGGCCACCGACCTCCTGCCGCACCAGCTCGAACTCGGCCTCCTGCGGCGGCCGGTTGACGATGAACGAGATCCGCACCGATTCCCAGCCGTGGCTCGAGTCGAAACCGCTGATGCGGATATAACGATCGCCATACACCCTGCGGCACTCGGCGAGCTCCATCATCACGCCGGCGGCGTCCTGGAGATCGAACATCGGCAGGCCCCACATCTCCCAATAGGTGTTGCGGGGATGCGGATCGTCGGTGAACTCAATGTTCACCGCCCAGCTGTTGGCGAGGCAATACTGCACCTGCTTGTAGATCTGGTCGTCAGTGAGATCAGGCAGGAACGAGAAGCAGCCCTGGGTCAACTTCATGATGGTTCTCCTCAAACCGTTTCCAGCGCCGTCGGCACGAAGTCCGGCGTGTCGGTGGATTGATAGTTGAAGGTGACGTCCTTCCAGACCTCGAGCGCGGACTTCAGCGGCGTGCAGGTCTGCGCCGCTTTGGCCAGGATCTCCGGACCTTCATGGACGTAGTCGCGACCCTCGTTACGGGCGAGGATCATCGCTTCCAGCGCGACGCGGTTGGCGATTGCGCCGGCCGCGATGCCCATGGGATGGCCGATGGTGCCGCCGCCGAATTGCAGCACGACATCCTCGCCAAGCAGATCGAGCAACTGGTGCATCTGGCCGGCATGAATGCCGCCGGAGGCAACCGGCATCATCTTGTTCAGGCTCGCCCAGGACTGGTCAAAGAAGATGCCGTGCTCGAGCCTGGTCGGGTTGAACTCCTCACGGCAGACGTCGTAATAGCCGCGCGTGGTGTTGGGATCGCCTTCGAGCTTGCCGACCACCGTGCCGGCATGGATGTGATCGACCCCGGCGAGCCGCATCCATTTGGCAATGACGCGGAACGAGACGCCGTGGCTTTTCTGCCGCGTATAGGTCGAGTGACCGGCGCGATGCAGATGCAGGATCATGTCGTTGCGTCGCGCCCATTTCGCCATGGACTGGATCGCGGTGTAGCCGATCACGAGGTCGATCATGACGATGCAGGAGCCGAGTTCCTTGGCGAACTCCGCCCGCTCGTACATGTCCTCCATCGTAGCAGCGGTGATGTTCAGATAGGTCCCCTTGACCTCGCCGGAGGCGGCCTGCGCGCGGTTCACGGCCTCCATGCAATAGAGGAATCGATCACGCCAGTGCATGAAGGGCTGCGAGTTGATGTTCTCGTCGTCCTTGGTGAAGTCCAGCCCGCCCTTCAGCGCCTCGTAGACGACGCGGCCGTAGTTGCGGCCGGAAAGTCCGAGCTTCGGCTTGACGGTTGCGCCGAGCAGCGGCCGGCCGAACTTGTCGAGCCGCTCGCGCTCGACCACGATGCCGGTCGCCGGCCCCTGGAACGTCTTCACATAGGCGACAGGGAAACGCATGTCCTCCAGCCGCAGCGCCTTCAGCGGCTTGAAGCCGAACACGTTGCCGATGATCGACGCCGAGAGGTTCGCGATCGAGCCCGGTTCGAACAGGTCGAGATCGTAGGCGATGTAGGCGAAGTACGAGCCAGGCGTGCCCGGCACCGGATCGACGCGATAGCATTTTGCGCGATATTTCTCCGCGGCGGTCAAACGATCGGTCCAGACCACCGTCCAGGTCGCCGTCGAGGACTCACCGGCGACCGCCGACGACGCCTCGATCGGGTCGACGCCATCCTGCGGCGTGACGCGGAACAGCGCGATGACGTCGGTGTCCTTCGGCGTGTATTCGGGCTCCCAATAGCCCATGCGCGCGTATTCCATCGTGCCCGAGCGATAGCGCTCTTTGCCGCGGACCGTTCCAGCATGTGCATTCATGGCTCTCTCCTGCTCTTCTCTCTCAATGTCTAGGCGGCGACGGGCTCGCGGGGGGCGATCCGCGGATCGAGCTCGCCGGCGCGGTAGCGCCGCGCCATCTCGCTCATCGGGATGACCTTGATCCTGCTGGCATGGCCGGCGGTATTGAACTGCTCGAAGCGTTCGCGGCAGAGCGCGCGCATTGCATCCATCGCAGGTTTCAGGAATTTGCGCGGATCGAACTCGGAGCGCGCTTGCGCGGCCACTTTGCGGAACACGGCCGTCATCGCCAGGCGACAATCGGTGTCGATGTTGACCTTGCGGACGCCGCTCTTGATGCCGCGCACGATCTCCTCGACAGGCACGCCCCAGGTCTGCGGCATCTCGCCGCCGAACTGATTGAACATGTCCTGGAGCGGCTGCGGCACCGAGGATGAGCCGTGCATCACCAGATGCGTATTCGGCAATCGGCGGTGGATCTCCTCGACCACCCGCATCGCCAGGATATCGCCGTCGGGCTTGCGGCTGAACTTGTAGGCGCCGTGCGAGGTGCCCATCGCGATCGCGAGCGCATCGACCTCGGTGGCGCGGACGAAATCGACGGCCTGATCAGGATCGGTCAAGAGCTGGTCGTGGCTGACCTTGCCCTCGACGCCGTGGCCATCCTCCTGCTCGCCGCCGCCATGCTCGAGCGAGCCGAGCACGCCGAGCTCGCCTTCGACGGAGGCCCCGACCCAATGGGCGAGATCGACGACGCGGCGGGTGATCGCGACGTTGTAGTCGTAATCGGCCGCCGTCTTGGCATCGGCCTTGAGCGAGCCGTCCATCATCACCGAGGTGAAGCCGTGGGCGATGGCGGAGGCGCAGGTCGCCTCGTCATTGCCGTGGTCCTGATGCATGCAGAGCGGGATATCAGGATAGGTCCGCTCCAGCGCGTCGATCATGTGCGAGAGCATGAGGTCGCCGGCATAGCTGCGCGCGCCGCGCGAGGCCTGGATGATGACAGGCGCGTCGACTTCGGCCGCGGCCTGCATGATCGCGATGCCCTGCTCCATATTGTTGATGTTGAACGCCGGCACCGCGTAGCCATGGGACGCGGCGTGATCGAGTAATTGGCGAAGGGTGATACGGGCCACGGGACGTCCTCCTTATTGGCGCTTGCGGGCGATTGCCCGGCGGGCGGCTTCCGCAATGCTTTGCGGCGTGATGCCGAATTCGCGGTACAGCACTGGCGCCGGGGCCGAGGCGCCGAAGCCGCGCATGCCGACGAACTCGCCGTCAGGGCCGATCCAGCGATGCCAATCTCCGGCGACGGCCGCCTCGATGCCGACGCGGGGTGCGGTGCCGAGCACGGCGGCGCGGTAATCGTCCGGCTGTTCCTCGAACAGCGCGAAGCACGGCGCGGACACAACAGCCGCACGGACATGCTCGGTCGCAAGCAGGCGGGCAGCATCCAGCGCGATCGAGACCTCCGAGCCTGTCGCCATCAGCGTGACGTCGCGGCCGCCGTCCGGCGAAACAATCAAATAGGCGCCGCGCCTGACACGATTCTTGCCGCGGACATCGCTGCGAAAGGTCGGCAGGGCTTGCCGCGACAGGCACAGCACGGACGGACGATCTTCGCTCGTGAGTGCGCAATCCCAGGCTTCGAGCGTCTCGACGGCGTCTGCCGGACGGAACACAAGCAGGTTGGGAATGACGCGGAGCGCCGCGAGATGCTCGACCGGCTGATGCGTCGGCCCGTCCTCGCCGAGCCCGATGGAGTCATGGGTCATCACATGGATGACCCGCAGCCGCATCAAGGCCGCAAGACGGATCGCCGGACGACTGTAGTCGGAGAAGGCGAGGAACGTGCCGCCATAGGGAATGAAGCCGCCATGCAACGCGAGGCCGTTCATCGCCGCAGCCATGCCATGCTCGCGAATGCCGTAGTGGATGTAGTTACCGGCAAACGCATCACGCTTGACGGGCGTCTGGGCCTTGGCGTGCGTCAGGTTCGAATGCGTCAGATCCGCGGAGCCGCCGACAAATCCGGGAATGGTCCCGGCGATGCCGTCGAGCACCTGTTGCGAGGCCTGCCGCGTCGCGAGCTTGGGACGCTCGGTGGCAAAGCGCTCGCGCAATTTCGCCGACGCCCGGGCATAGGCGTCCGGCAGGGCAACCGACTTGCCCTCGATGAAGAGCTCACGCTGCTCCGGCGTCGCGTCTTCGTAACGATCGAGCCAGGCGAGGCGATCCACCTGCCCGCGCTGCCCGATCATCCGCCACGCCTTCGCGACGGTGACAGGCACCACGAAGGGCTGATAGTCCCAGCCGAGCGCCCGCCGCGCCGCCGCGGTCTGCTCGGTGCCGAGCGGCGCACCATGCGCCTTTTCGGTGCCCTGACGGTCCGGCGCGCCGTAGCCGATGATGGTGCGGCAGGCGATCAGCGACGGCTTTGCGGTTTCGCGCTCATCTGCGATCGCCTGCGCGACCGCTTCGGGATCGTGTCCGTCGACGCGACGCACCGACCAGCCGGAGGCGGCGAAGCGCGTGAGCTGGTCATCGGAGGTCGCGAGCGACGTCGGCCCGTCGATCGAGATGCCGTTGTCGTCGAACAGCACGATCAGACGGCCGAGCCCGAGATGGCCGGCGAGCGAGATCGCCTCCTGGCTGATGCCTTCCATGAGACAGCCGTCGCCAGCGATCACATAAATGAAGTGGTCGACGAGGCCGTCGCCGTGCCGCGCATTGGCCATGCGCTCGGCGAGCGCCATGCCGACAGCGGTCGCAATCCCCTGCCCGAGCGGACCGGTCGTGGTCTCCACACCGGGCGTGTGACCATATTCGGGGTGACCCGGCGTCTTCGAGCCCCATTGCCGGAAGGCCTTGATGTCATCGAGGCTGACATCGCCACCGGTCAGATGCAGCAATGCGTAGAGCAGCATCGAGCCGTGGCCCGCCGAAAGGACAAAACGGTCGCGGTCCGGCCAATTTGGATGCGCCGAGTCGAATTTGAGGAAGCGCGAGAACAGCACGGTCGCGACATCGGCCATGCCCATGGGTAGGCCGGGATGGCCTGACTGCGATGTCTCGATGGCATCGACCGCGAGGAAGCGGACGGCGTTGGCGAGATCGCTGTGCGCGACGGCCGTGAGGTCGGCGTCGGCATGAACCGAGATGTTCATCAGATCCTCCTTGTCACTTCAGGCTGCGCTTGCGCTCGATCAGCTGCATGATCAGCGGGGTCAGGATGAGCTGCATGGCGAGGTCGAGCTTCGCGCCGGGACACACGATCGAATTTGCGCGCGACATCCAGCTGTGCGGCAGCATCGAGAGCAGATAGGGGAAGTCGATGCCGCGCGGATTCTTGAAGCGGATCACGACCATCGATTCATCCGGCGTCGGGATCCAGCGCGCGATGAACGGATTGGACGTGTCCACGGTCGGCACGCGCTGGAAGTTGATGTCGGTCTCGGTGAATTGCGGGCAGATGTAGTTGATATAATCCGGCATCCGCCGCAGGATCGTGTCGGTGACGGCCTCGGTGGAATAGCCCCGCGCGCTGCGATCGCGGTGCAGCTTCTGGATCCATTCGAGATTGATGACAGGCACCACGCCGATCTTGAGGTCGGCATAACGCGCGACATTCACCCTGTCGGTGACGACGGCGCCGTGCAGGCCCTCGTAGAACAGCAGGTCAGAAATCTCCGGCAGCTTCTCCCATTCGGTGAAGGTGCCGGGCGCAGCGCCATGCAGCGCGGATTCCTCGGCGTCGTGCACGTAGTGCCGCGTCGTCGCCGTGCCGGTCTCGCCGTAGTCGCGAAAGGCGCGCTCCAACTCCTCGAACAGATTGGTCTCGGGGCTGAAATGGCTGAAGTGCTTGTTGCCGCGCTCCGCCTCCGTGGCCATCTGCGCGCGCATCTCGACGCGGTCGTAGCGATGGAAGGCATCGCCCTCGATGTAACAGGCGTTGACCTTCTCGCGGAAGAAAATCTGCTCGAACGTCTTCTTGACGGAGGTGGTGCCGGCGCCGGACGAACCGGTGATGGAGATGATCGGATGCTTCCTGGACATGGGACACCTCGCTCACGTCAAGAAGAAGCCGCGCCGCGCGAACAGCGGTGCGGAGACGCTGGCGACCAGCAGCGGATCGCAATGCAGTTCTGCGACGCGCCGCACTTCATTGCTCGAGCCCATCACCAGGGGCACGCGCTGATGCAGGCTTTGCGCCGAGAGATCGAGGATGCGCTCGCGCCCGGTCGAGGCCGAGCCGCCGGCCTGCTCGATGATCATGGCCATCGGGTGGGCCTCGTAAGTCAGGCGGAGACGCCCGTCGCCGTAACCGGGCCGCGCGTCGGAGGGATAGAGGAACACGCCGCCGCGGGTCAGGATGCGATAGGCTTCCGCGACCAGCGATCCGATCCAGCGCATGTTGAAATCGTGATTGGCGGGCCCGTCGACGCCGGCAAGGCATTCGTCGATGAAGGCGCGCACCGGCGGATCCCAGTGGCGGCGGTTGGACACGTTGATCGCGAACTCCTCGCAAGCCTCTGATATCTGCACGGCGCTGCGCGCGAGACGGAAGCAGCCGGCCTTGCGGTCGAGCGTGAAGATGTCGACACCCTCGCCAAGCGTCAGCACCAGCGAGGTCTGAGGACCGTAGGTGACGAACCCGGCAGCGAGCTGCGCCGAGCCGCGCTGATGGAAGGCGAGACCAAGATCGTCCGGTGCCGGCAGGATCGAGAAGATCGTGCCGACGGTCATGTTGAGGTCGATGTTGGAGGAGCCGTCGAGCGGATCGATCGCGACACAGATCCTGGCTGCGCGGTCGCAGATCCGCGGCTCGCGCATCTCCTCCGAGGCCAGCGCCGCGATCGGCAGCTTGCCGAGGCAGCGGCGCAGGATGGCATCGGCCTGCACGTCGAGGTCGCGCTGGATGTCGCCGTCGCTGTTGCAGCCGGTGGTGAGGCCGGAGGCGTCGGCAAGATCGCCTGTCGCGATGAGGTCGGCGATCTCGATCGCGGCGGTTGCGATGGCATCGACTGCGGCGGCCACGGCCAGGGCGTGCGGCGCCGTCTCGGAATAGCGTTGAAGGTGGTCGTCCAGCCTGAGTTGCCCGGTCATCTGCGTCCATCCCCTTGCGGGCGCCGCAGCCAGTTCCCTCCCGTGGGGAGGCAGGTCGCGGTCTGTCCCAACCCGAGGAGATTGACAGGGCCGGCTTAATAAGGAAAATTTCTAATCATAATGAGCTCCAAAGAATTTCCTTATAATGGTTCCGGCCATGCGGCGACCCAACTCCGGCATCTGACGATCCGGCAGTTGCGCTCGCTTGCGGCGCTCTCGGCCAAGGGCAGCGTGACGGCGGCTTCGACCCAGCTCGGACTGACCCAGCCGGCGGTGACGCAGCAGCTCCGACAACTTCAAGACCTCGCAGGTTTGCCGCTGGTGCAGCGGACCGGCGACGGCATGCTGCTGACGGAGGCAGGCCGGGAGGTGCTGGCGCTTGCCGAACGCGTCGAAGCCGCGATCGCCGACTGCCAGGGCGCGCTCGACCTGCTCGCCGGCAAGACCGGCGGCACGGTGCATCTCGGCGCGGTCTCGACCGCGAAATACTTCGTGCCGCACGCGATCGCGGCCTTCTCCAAGCGCGCGCCGAAAATCGAGATCAAGCTCACCATCGGCAACCGCGAGGAGATCCGCGAGGCCATGCACGGCTACGAGCTCGATTTCGCCGTGATGGGTCGGCCACCGGCCGATGTCAGCGTCGACGTGCGTCAGCTCGGGCGCAATCCGCACATCATCGTCGCGCGCAAGGGGCACTGGTTGGAGAAGGATTCGGGCCTCAGCCTGACCGACCTCGTGCACGAGACCTTCCTCACCCGCGAGCCGGGATCAGGCACCCGCACGCTGATGGAGGGGATGTTCCAGAAGTCCGATCTCGAGCCTGTTATCGGCATGGAGATGAGCAGCAACGAGACGATCAAGCAGGCTGTCATCGCCGGGCTCGGCGTCGCCTTCATCTCGGCGCACACCGTGGCGCATGAGCTCGCCGAGGGCCGCCTCGTCGTGCTCGACGTCGCGGGCCTGCCGATCGTCCGGCAATGGTACGTGATCCGCCGCAGCGACAAGGTGCTGCTGCCGCCGGCGCAGGCGATGTTCGATTTTCTGGGATCGGAGGGCGCGAACTATCTGCCGGAAGTGCCCGATTTCGGCGAGCGATAGCGCCGGGGCGATCAGGCCATCAGCTTCATCGCGACTGTTGCCGCCAGGATGAGGATGATCTGGAGCAGGCGCTCTGTCGTGAAGATGCGGTTGAAGGTGGTCATCGCGCGCCCGGTCGTCATGATGGGATTTGTCGGCCCAGTGCTAGCATAGGGGGCCGGCGGCGTAACTCCGTATGGCCCACGTATCCCCGCCACATATCCTGCCGACATGCATGCCGGCGATGGTTAAGCATCAGGCAGCGAGCGGCGTGGCGAAATCGGCACGCGCGGCAAAATAGGCTTCGAGCTCCGACAGCGCACGGGCTTCCCACTCGCTGGCCTGCTCCAGCAGCGACCAGCGCTGGCTCGGGCGAAACGCCGCGGTCTGGCGATAGAGCGATGCGATGCCGCGGTAGCGGCGCACGTTCTCGAAAATGGCGTGCCCGTTCATGACGAAAACTCCCTCGTATTCCCGCGGGAGAAATTGCGGCCAAATCTTTTTCGAAAAGTTAGCGGCGAGATCCAGCTGCACGAATGGTTGCCGGACTGTTGCGCGAGCGCAACGCATCCACCGATCATTGCGAATTCGTTGCGGTGCTCTCGCTTGGCGACTTCAGCCCGCCGCGACCGACAATGGCCATGGCCTTGCGGCAGAGATCGGCAAGGCCGATCAGGAGGACGGCAAGCAGGAAGAACAGGTTGATGGAATCCGCGTCAGCTGCGGTCAGGCGGGTGATCTCGAAGACCGGAGGCATGAACGCCCACCACACCAGCGGAACGGTGAGCAGAGCTGCGAAGATCGCCGCCGGTGCACCCGCGACAAAGCAGAGCACGAACAGGCCCGGCAAGAAGGTTGCGAAATAGAGCTTGGCGCCGAGCGCAACGCATACGCCTTGAAGCGCAGCCGACATAGCGACCGCCGTAAATCCGAGCAGAAATGCCTGCCACGACCATGGCCGTACTCGCGGTACGCCAACCAGTCCCGCACGCCTCATAGGGCCTCCCCTGCCGCCGTTAACCAGGCCGCTTGCGACCAAAGTACTACAACGGCAGGGAATCTGCGAGGCGCAAAATGCGCCCTTTGGGCCGACTATCCGGTCCTGGTAAACGGCGGCGTCACACAATCGTACCGCTACTCGGTCGTGGCATAGATCAGGCTGGCGACCGGCAGCGCAAGGCCAATGGCCGAGGCCAGCGTCCAGCCGGCTTGCGCGAACGCCCAGGCGCCGACCGCGGATCCGGCCGCACCAGCGGCGAAGAACGTCGCCATATAGAGGCCGTTGAGGCGACTGCGATGCTCGTGCCCCAGCACGAAGATGGCACGGAAGCCCAGCACGACATTGCCCTGCACGCCGAAATCGATCGCGATCGCGGCGACGCCGAGACCGGCGAGGTTGAGGTTCGATCCGGCCGCACCGACGTGCGTGAGGAGAAAGCCGAGGGCCACGAACAGCATCGCAGCAAGTGTAGCGATGCGGCTATGGCCGCGATCGGCGAGCCGCCCTGCGATCGGCGCCGCGAACACACCTGACACGCCGGCGAGCGCGAACAACGCGATGCCGCTCTGGGTCAAGCCGAATTCGCCGGCAAGCTGCAGCGGCACGACCGTCCAGAACAGGGCGAAGGCGCCGAACAGGCCGGCCTGGTAGAGGGCGCGGCGCCGCAGCAGCGGCATGGTCCGCACCAGATGCGGCATCGAGAGCAGCAGCGTGCCGTAGTGCATCCGCGCCACCGGCTTGCGCTTCGGCAGCGTGAGGCGCAGCACGACGATCAGCGCGATCATCAATGCCGCCGAGCAGAAGAACACCGCATGCCACGACAGCACTGATGTAACGAAGCTGGAGGCCGGCCGCGCCAGCATGATGCCGAGCATCAATCCGGTCGAGACATTGCCGACGACCCGGCCGCGAACGGCTTCGGGCGCCAGATGCGCGGCATAGGGAACGATGATCTGCACTGCGACCGAGCCGAGGCCGATGAACAGCGCTGCGATCAGGAACGGCAGCGCGTGGGTGGCAAATCCGGCCGCGACCAGCGCCGCCGCACCGAGCGCGATGACGGCGCAGATCAACGTGCGGTTCTCGACGAGATCGCCGAGCGGCACGATGAAGAGCAGCCCCGTGCCATAGCCGATCTGCGTCATGGTCACGATCAGGCCCGCCGCTGCATGCGACAGGCCGAGCGCGGCGCTGATCGGGGCGATCAGCGGCTGGGCATAGTAGATGTTGGCGGCGACCATGCCACAGGCCGCCGCAAGCACAAAGGTCAGTCGTTGCGACACCGCATCGGTTTCCGGTGCGGTGTCGACCGTGGCATTCATCGTCATTCCAGACTCTCCAAGACTTCCATACGAAGCTTCCATATAGGAAACGTTCATTTCCTAATTTGACAAAAATTCAGGCGAGCAGCTTCATCGCGACGCCGACCAGGCGCCCGCCGTCGAGCGGCAGGCGTGCCTTGCCGACCACGCGCATGCCCTGCGTCATGCAGATCATCAGCCGTGCGGTATCGTCGGCGTCGACATGGCCCGGGATCGAGCCGTCGGCCTGGCCCTCGCGAATGAGGCCGGCGATGAAGCCTTCGTTGCTCTTGAGCTGCGCCGTGACGCGCGCACGCATCACCGGATCGACCGCCGACAGCTCGACCGCGCTGCCGACCACGATGCAGCCGCGGCGCCCCTCGCTGCCCTGGGAGTGCTCGACATAGGACAGCAGCACGTTGCGCACCCGCTCGCGGCCATTGGCGCCGCGCGCGGCTGCACTGCGGGTCTGCTCGCTCCGCACCGCGATGTAACGCTCGAAGGCGGCAAGGAAGACCGCATGCTTGTCGCGGAACGCCTTGTAGACGCTGCCGGTGGCAAGCCGCATGGCCGCCGTGAGTTCGCCGATCGAGGTCGCATGGTAGCCGCGCTCGCAAAACACCCTGATGGCGCCGTCCAGCGCGATGTCCATGTCAAACTCCCGCGGGCGACCGGGGGGATGAGCTGACGGCTCGGATTTTCGGGCGGCTTTTTGCATTGCGGGATATTAGGGAATGATGTTCCCAAATCAAGGCACGGGGTTGTGATTATTGAGAATGGGCCGGCGGCCACACCCTCGATGTCGTCCCGGCGTAGGATGTAGCAGCATCGAGCGCATCACCCCTTAGCCTGCACCGGCGTGCCGTCCGCCATGGTCGTCACGCCTTTCCGCTCGACGATCATCCGGTACGCCCGCGGCTGACGATGAACATCGAAATTGAAGGTCGTGCGCTTGTAGGACATGCAGAGATCGAGATCGCAGCGGGCGAGCGCGAGTTCGTCGCCCTTGGTCGTGCATCGCGCGACGATCTCACCTGACGGCGCGATGATGCAGCTGCCGCCGATGTGGTCGACGCCCTCTTCGACGCCGGCCTTGGCGACACCGACCACGAAGGTGCCGTTCTGGTAGGCGCCCGATTGCATCACCAGATGATTGTGGAACAGCGAGAGATCGTCATGCTCCGGCGCCGGCGGATTGTGCACCGGCGTGTTGTAGCCGATCATCACCATCTCGACGCCCTGCAAGCCCATCACCCGATAGGTCTCGCTCCAGCGGCGATCGTTGCAGATCGCCATCCCCATCACGCCGCCGAAGGCATCGACGACGCCAAAGCTGGAGCCGGGCTCGAAATAGCGCTTCTCGAGGTGCTGAAACCTGCGCCATGGCTCATGCTCGGCGTGTCCAGGCAGATGCACTTTGCGGTACTTCGCGACCGTCGCGCCGCTTTTGTCGACCAGGATCGAGGTGTTGTAGCGATGGACGATTCCAGCCTCGACCGTAAGCTCCGCATAGCCGAGGCAAAACCCGATGCCGAGCTCGCGAGCGAGGTCGAACAGCGCCTGCGTCTCCGGCCCCGGCATCTCGCGTTCAAAGAAGCTGTCGATCTCCGCCTGATCCTCGAAATACCAACGCGGAAAGAACGTGGCCAGCGCGAGCTCGGGATAGACGATCAGATCGCAGCCATTGGCCTTGGCCTGTCGCATCAACGCTGTCAGCCGCGCCACCACCCCCGTCCGCGTCTCGGTCCTCGCGATCGGGCCAAGCTGGCCGGCCGCAACACTCAAAAATCTCGCCACGCGTTTGCCCTCATTCGCTCTCCGGATAGCCCGAGACACGCCGTAGATATCCAGCCGCGCCTATGCACATTCCGCGCCTGCCGGTCCCGATGCTGCTAGAGATACCAGCGAAATCAGGCATTCCAGGAACTTTCGTTGCCAATCTGCAACGGTTCCCGACGATCTAACACCGAACAAAAGAAACGCCCATTGCGGCCACGAACCCTGCTCACAACGCCGTGAGACAAGTCAGGGGAACGACGATGCGTGCACAACGCGTTTGGAACGTGAATGGAGCTGCCAGCATCGGGCAGCTTCAGTCCAGATTGGACGATCTCAACAAGCGGCTCAGCCAGCTCGAGAGCCAGCACCCCGAGAGCTGGAAGGTGGAAGAGCTGAAATCAAGCGCGCTCAACCTGTCCAGGGAGATCGACGACATCCGCTGCGCCGAGGCGACGGCAGCCTTGCGGGAGTTACTGCGGAAGTAGTCCTCCAGCACGCAATGATTCGGAGCGCGCGCCGCGGAACCAACGCGCGTTCCCGCCATTGCCATGGTGAGCATGGAGCTAAATCATGGCCAGGCATCTGACGCGATCTCATTTCGCGCGTGGCGTGGCCGGCGCGGTTTCCACGCTGGTCCTGTGCGCGACGGCGGCTTTCACCATCGCGCGCCACTTTGCGCTGTGAAGAATCTGGCGCTGTGAGGAGTTTTGCATGACGCCCGAACCCGAGGAGTCGGTGAGGCTGCAAGGTTTTGGCGAGATGACGCTGCGCACGGCGATCACGACCGTGATGCTGCTCGCCCCACGCGAGCGCGCGGAGGCCGCGATCTTCCGCGTTCGTGATGGCGTGCGTCTCGCTTCAGGCGAGATCGCCGACCTCGCAACAGAATGGGGCATCGCGCCGGTGGCCAAGATCAGGTCGCCAAAGCTTGTCCCCGAGCCGCACTGGTCCGAGATCGTCCGCGGCATGGTGCGCGAGGCCCCGCTGCCATCGCTGATGGTGGCGTTCCTGCTGGGTGTGCTGGTGACGCGCCGCTAAGAGAAATTCGGCGAGATACCCCGCTCCAGTCTGCTCCAGATTGCGATTGCCTCAAGCGTGTAGCTGTCCTTGATCTCACGCGACAGGATTTTTGACCAGATCGTCTCTGCAGGCATCAACAAGGTGCGGGTAATGACCTCACGTGCCTCGGGCGACCGCTCCCGGCGGCCGACCACGGAGGCGTGCACGATGTGAACCTCGTTGTCCATCAGGCCGCTATCCGTCAAGACGGTTCCGATCAGCCGCGGATCGGCCCCCACATAACCGGTCTCCTCCTCCAATTCCTTCAAGGCATTTGCCTCTAGCCCGATACCCGGCTCGGCGAACCCGCGCGGCAGTTCAAGCATGAGCCGTCCGAGCGCATGACAGAGCAGCAATTGCCGTTCGTTACATTCCAGCATCGCGCGATTTGACCGCACTCACCAAACTGACAGTAAGAAGCCTCGGCCGCAGTTTAATGCAGTCTGTTATTTGGAAAGACGAAGCAAAGATCAAGATATTGGTGGAGGACGCCGGAGCGGCGCTAGACAAAGAAGACGCGCTGCTGCGCGTGAACAAGGCCATTCTCGATCGCTTTTATAGGGCGCTGCCAGATTTATGGACCATTCCGGCCGGCTACGAGATTGGTCGCTTCTTAACACGAGATCAATTTAATGAATTTCTGCGCTCTTCGGCCGACGGTCTGTCCAATCCCGATCATGCTGCGCATTGGATAGCAACACAGCTAGCCCTGAATCCAGAAGCAAAAGCAAACGTCCTTGCTCGAACTCAAGCAAGAGGCGACGTACCGACCTGCGCATCGAAATGCAAATGCGCCTTGTTCCAGGTCACTGAGATAGGTAGAGCACCACCTAAGCGCCCTGCGTGCAAGACGCACTGCATATCAGAATGCAGCATTCAAAGATCCGACACATGCCGAATAAGGCGGGAAACACGCCGTTCAGTTCTAGTTCTTCTTAGTGAAAAGGCCGAGGCTTGCTAAATCTGTACCCCAACCCGTACCCTGCGCCCAGGTTGAGCAAAGAAGCAAAACAAAAATCAAAAGCATTTCAATGCTTTAGAATGGTCGGAGTGGCAGGATTCGAACCTGCGACCCCTGCGTCCCGAACGCAGTGCTCTACCGGGCTGAGCCACACTCCGACAAGAGGCCGGCTTATAGCGTCGGGCTTGGCGCACCGCAAGCGGCCGGAATGAGGAATTTTGTCCCTGTGAAAACGGGTCTTGAAACGCTGATTTTGCCGGCCGGCGAGGCTGGCGCGGAAGCCGCCGCCCGGATCCTGGCCGCCGGCGGGCTGGTCGCGTTTCCGACCGAGACGGTCTATGGGCTCGGCGCCGACGCCGGCAATGCGACGGCCGTCGCCCACATCTACAGCGCCAAGGGCCGCCCGGCCTTCAATCCGCTGATCGCCCATGTCCCCGATCTCGCGGCGGCACGGCGGATCGGCCGGTTCGACGCGCGCGCGTTGCGACTTGCGGAGGCGTTCTGGCCGGGACCGCTGACCCTGGTGGTGCCGAAGACGGAGAACTGCCCTGTGGCCGATCTTGCCACCGCGGGCCTCGACACCGTTGCGATCCGCATTCCCGCCCATCCGGTGGCCGAGGCGATCTTGCGCGCCTTTGGCGGAGCCGTGGTGGCTCCGTCAGCAAATATCTCCGGCCACGTCTCGCCGACGCTGGCGGCCCATGTCGAGAACGACCTCGCCGGGCGGATCGACCTGATCATCGACGGCGGGCCTGTCGCGGTCGGCGTCGAATCGACCATCGTCGGCTGCTTCGAGGCGCCGATGCTGCTGCGCCCGGGTGGGCTGTCGCGCGAAAAGATCGAGGCCGTGCTCGGCGCGCCGCTGGCGCGGCCGCCTGTCGAGGCCGACAGCGACGACAGCCAGCCGCTGGCGCCGGGCATGCTGGCCTCGCATTACGCGCCGCGCGCCATCGTGCGGCTTCACGCGCGGGACGTTGCGCCCGGCGAGGCGCTGCTGGCTTTCGGCCCTGGTCACATGCCCGGCCAGGAGGCCGCTGCCGCTGTCATGAATTTATCGCCCGCAGCTGATCTCGATGAAGCCGCGGCCAATCTGTTCGGCTATCTTCGCAGCCTCGATGCGAAGGCACCGAAGGCGATTGCCGTGATGACGATTCCGGAAGAAGGCCTGGGCGAGGCGATCAACGACCGGCTGCGACGCGCAGCTGTTGCTCGATAGCGCATGATCCGGAAAAGTGTGCAGCGGTTTTCCCGCGACAAACGCGAACGCGTTTGCGCAGAGATCATGCGCAAGAGATAAAAGCGAAGTAGAAACGACAATGAACATCAATCAATCCGCCACCCCGCCGCTTGCGCCCGAGTTGATCGACCAATTCCGCAAGATCGTCGGCGATCGTCACGCCATCACCGACGCGGCCGACATCGAGGCCTACGTTACCGAGGAGCGCAACCTCTTCCACGGCCGCTCGCCGCTAGTGCTGCGGCCGGGCTCGACGGCGGAAGTGTCCGCGATCTGCAAGCTCGCGTCCGAGCACAGGATTGCGTTGGTGCCGCAGGGCGGCAACACCGGGCTCGTCGGCGGTCAGACACCGCACAATGGCGAGGTCGTGGTGTCGCTGCGCCGGCTGGACAAGATCCGCGAGATCGACACCGCCTCCAACACCATGACATGCGAGGCGGGCGTGATCCTGCAGATCGCGCAAGCGAAGGCCGCCGACGTCGACCGGTTGTTTCCGCTCTCGCTCGGCGCGGAAGGAAGCTGCACCATCGGCGGCAATCTCTCGACCAATGCCGGCGGCACCGCCGCGCTCGCCTATGGCGTCGCGCGCGAGATGGCGCTGGGGCTGGAGGTCGTGCTCGCCGACGGGCGGGTGCTCAACGTGCTGTCGAAGCTGAAGAAGGACAACACCGGCTATAATCTGCATAATCTCTTCATCGGCGCGGAAGGCACGCTCGGCATCATCACCGCGGCGACGTTGAAGCTGTTTCCGAAGCCGCGGGCGATCGAGACCGCCTATGTCGGGCTAAAGTCGCCGGCGGCGGCGCTCCAGCTGCTGGCGATCGCGCAAAGCGAGGCCGCCAACGCGCTGACGAGCTTCGAGCTGCTCTCGGAGATGGCGGTGGATTTCTCGGTGCGGCACGGCATCGACGTGCGCGATCCCCTTGCCGAGAAGCATCCCTGGTACGTGCTGATGGAATTGTCCTCCGCGAGCGACGACGCCCGCACGCCGCTGGAGACGATCCTCGCCCGCGCCATGGAAGCGGAGATCGTGGACGACGCCGTGATCGCGGCCAACCTCACCCAGCGCAACGCCTTCTGGAAGCTGCGCGAGGAGATGTCGGCGGCGCAAAAGCCGGAGGGCGGCTCGATCAAGCACGACATCTCCGTTCCCGTCGCTGCCGTGCCTGAATTCATCGAGCAAGCCAATGCCGCGGTGGTCAAGCTGATATCAGGCGCGCGGCCGGTGCCGTTCGGCCATCTAGGCGACGGCAATCTGCACTACAATGTCAGCCAGCCCATCGGCGCCAACACCGCGGACTTTCTGGCGCGCTGGCATGAGATGAACGCCGTGGTGTTCGAGATCGTGCTGCGCATGGGCGGCTCGATCTCGGCCGAGCACGGCATCGGCGTGCTCAAGCGTGACGAGCTGCCGGACGTGAAGGACAAGACCGCGATCGAGCTGATGCGGTCGATCAAGGCGATGCTCGATCCGCAGGGCATCATGAATCCGGGGAAGGTGCTCTAGGCATGCCTGCTCTCAAGATCGATGCGATCAACGATACCGATGTCGAGCCGGTGGTGGCGCTGTGGCAGCGCTGCGGCCTGACGCGCCCCTGGAACGACCCGCATGCCGACATCGCGCTGGCGCGGCGGCGCGAGAACTCGACGGTGCTCGTTGGCCGCGACGACGGCGCGATGGTGGCGACCGTCATGGTCGGCCATGACGGCCATCGCGGCTGGGTCTATTACGTGGCGGTCGACCCCGATGGCCGCAAGCGCGGCTATGGCCGCGCGATCATGGCGGCCGCCGAGGACTGGCTGCGCACGGCCGGCATCGCAAAGCTGCAGCTTTTGGTCCGGCGCGAAAATGCGCAGGCGAATGCGTTCTACCAGTCGCTGGCGTTCGAGGAATCGACCTCAGTGATGTTCCAGAAATGGCTCGACGGCCGCGAACACTGAAAGACAGCAATGACCATTTCCGATCGCGTCCGCATCAAGGACGTTCGCGTACTCTCGGACGGCTGGACTACGCTGAAAAGCACTACGTTCGACTACCGGCGCGCCAATGGCGCGTGGCAGACGCAGAAGCGCGAGACCTATGAGCGCGACAACGCCGCTGCGATCCTGCCGTATAACCGCGCGCGGCGCAGCGTGATCCTGGTGAAGCAGTTTCGCCTGCCCGCCTTCATCCGCGGCTATGACGACCTGCTGATCGAGGCGGCCGCCGGCGTGCTCGATAACGCCGAACCCGAGGCCCGCATCCGCGCCGAGGCCGAGGAAGAGACCGGCTATCGCCTGCACGACGTGCACAAGGTTTTCGAAGCCTTCATGAGCCCCGGTGCCATCACCGAGAAGCTGCATTTCTTCGTCGCCGAGTACGAGCCGGACATGCGGGTCAGCGACGGCGGCGGCCTGGAGCACGAGGGCGAGGACATCGAGGTGCTGGAGCTCGGCATCGACGAGGCCCTTGCGATGATCGCCGACGGAAGGATTATCGACGGCAAGGCGATCATGCTGCTGCAATACGCGGCGCTGCATGTGTTCAGGTAGATGAATCTGTCGGCGCGCGCGGTGCGAACCCTTCTCCCCTTGTGGGAGAAGGTGGCGCAAAGCGCCGGATGAGGGGTATGCTTCTGCGAGCTCCTAAGAGAGTTGAATTCGTGGACAGAGACCCCTCACCCGTCTCGCCGCTAGTGCGGCGAGCCACCCTCTCCCACAAGGGGAGAGG
>NZ_CAKZHY010000076.1 GCF_936928535.1 uncultured Bradyrhizobium sp.
GGGCCGTCGCCCTTCGAGGGCCGCTGAAGAAGCGGCCACCTCAGGGTGACGGTGAGAGATTGGGACCCTCACACCACATCGTCGGGCGCCAGCGCACATCCGTTATCCGGATGCCTCTCGATCTGCAGCGTGGTGTGGCCGATGCGGAAGCTCGTCTTCAGCTGCTGCGCGGTCTCCATCAGGAACGCATCGACGGTGCCTGCGGGCATCACGAGATGACAGGTCAGCGCGGTCTCGGTGGTGGAAATCGGCCAGACGTGGAGATCGTGGATCGCCGAGACGCCGGGACGCGCCAGCAGGAACGCCTTGATCGCGGCGAGGTCGGTGCCCCTGGGCGCGGCCGCCATGGACATGTCGATGGAGCCGCGCAACAGGTTGGTCGTGCCCCAAAGGATGCTGGCGCAGATGACGAGGCTGGTGACGGGGTCGAGCCAGAGCCATCCGGTCCAGATGATCAGCGCCGCCGAGATCACGACGCCGAGTGAGACCGCGGCGTCGGCAGCCATGTGCAGATAGGCGCCCTCGATATTGATGTCGTCCTTGCGACCGCTCGCAAACAGCATCGCGGTAAAGCCGTTGACGAGGATGCCGATGCCGGCGACCACCATCACGGTCACACCCGCGACCGGCTCCGGCTCGCGCAGCCGCAGGATCGCCTCCCAGCCAATTGCGCCGGTTGCGACGAGGAGAAACACGGCATTCGCGAGTGCCGCGAGGATCGTGGAGGCGCGAAAGCCATAGGTGAAGCGGCCGCTCGGCGCGCGCTTTGCCGCGACCGAGGCGCCCCAGGCCACGACGAGGCCGAGCACATCGGACAGATTATGGCCGGCGTCGGCGAGCAGTGCGGTGGAATTGCCGAGATAGCCGTAGACCGCCTCAGCCACGACCAGCGCGGTGTTGAGCGTGATGCCGATCGCGAACGCCTTGCCGAAATTGGCGGGCGCATGGACATGCGCGTGACCGTGACCCTGGGAATGATCGTGGCCGTGATTATGCGCGTGGTCGTGGTCATGGTGGTGATGACCGTGATGGTCGTGGCTACCCAAACCTGGCGCTCCCGGCTTCAGTCAAATCAGGTGCCATTGTAGGCGTTTCGCCCGCGCCGTCACGCCGGAACAGCAGATAGAGCGCTGGCAGCACCAGCAATGTCAGGACGGTCGAAGAGATGATGCCGCCGATCACGACGGTGGCGAGCGGCCGCTGCACCTCGGCACCGGCGCCGGTCGCAAGCGCCATCGGCACGAAGCCGAGGGAGGCAACCAGCGCCGTCATCAGCACCGGGCGCAGCCGTGTCAACGCGCCCTCGCGCACGGCCTCGGCGACCGGACGCCCCTCGCTGCGGAGCCGTTCGATGAAGGCGATGATGACGAGGCCATTGAGCACGGCGACGCCTGACAGCGCGATGAAGCCGACCCCGGCGCTGATCGACAGCGGAATGCCGCGCAGCAGGAGCGCTGCGACACCGCCGGTCAGCGCCAGCGGCACACCGGAGAACACCAGTGCGGCGTCCGCCGCCGATCCCATTCCCATGAACAGCAGCAGGAACACCAGCGCGAGCGCCACAGGCACCACGATCGTCAGCCGCTTGCTGGCGGAGACCAGTTGTTCGAACTGGCCACCCCAGCCGATCCAGTAGCCCGGCGGCAGCTTGACCTTTTCGGCAAGGGCGGCTTGCGCTTCCGTCACGAAGGAGCGCAGGTCACGCCCGCGCACATTGGCCATGACAACCACGCGGCGCTTGCCGTTCTCGCGGCTGATCTGATTGGGGCCGGGCGCGATCTCGATCGCGGCCACGGAGGACAGCGGCACATAGCGGAGCGCCGAACCCGATGCGCCAGACCAGGCGGTTTTCGTGACGGTCGCTGCATCCTCGGCCGGCGGCAGCGGAATCGGCAGCGATCTGATCGCGTCAGGGTCGGCCCGCAGGCTCTCCGGCAGCCGCACCACGATGTCAAAGCGGCGGTCGCCCTCGAACAGCTTTCCGACCGGTTTGCCACCGATCGCGATCTCGACGAGGTTCTGCACTTCGCTGAGGCTGAGGCCGTAGCGTGACAGCGCCTGGCGGTCGAGCTTGACGGTGAGGATCGGCAGGCCCGCGATTTGCTCGGTCTTGACGTCGGCCGCGCCCTCGATGCCACGCACGACGCCATTGACCTGCTGCGCAACATTGGCCAGCACATCGAGATCGTCGCCAAAAATCTTGACGCCGACGTCGCTGCGGATGCCGGCGATGAGCTCGTTGAAGCGCATCTGGATCGGCTGGGTCATGCCGTAGGCGGTGCCGGGCAGGGTGTTGGCGGCGCGTTCGATCGCCTCGATCACCTCATTCTTCGGCTTGGCGGGATCGGGCCATTCCTCGCGCGGTCTCAGCGTGACATAGGTGTCGGCGACGTTCGGCGGCATCGGATCGTTGGCGATCTCCGCGGTGCCGATCTTGGAGAAGATGGTTGCCACCTCCGGAACCTGCTTCACCGCCTTCTCCAGCCGCAACTGCATGTCGACGCTCTGGGTCAGGCTGGTGCCGGGAATCCGGATCGTCTCGATGGTGATGTCGCCTTCATCGAGGCTCGGGATGAACTCGCCGCCCATCCGCGTTGCGGCAAACAGGCTGGCGGCGACGATCAGCACGACGCCGAGCGCGACGCTGCGCCGATAGCGGATGGCGCGATCGAGCAGCGGCAGATAGACGCGCTTCGCCGCGCGCATGAAGATGTTCTCCGTCTCCGAGACCTTGCCGGTCACGAAGATCGCAACCGCGGCCGGGACGAAGGTGACCGACAGCAGCGCGGCGCCGGCGAGCGCCATCAGCACGGTCAGCGCCATCGGCGTGAACATCTTGCCCTCGGTCCCGGTCAGAGTCAGGACCGGGAGGTAGACCACGGCTATGATGAGCGTGCCGAACAGGCTCGGCTTGATCACCTCGCTGCTCCCCTCGGCAATGGTCTGGAGCCGTTCCTCCAGCGTCAGCAACCGGCCGCGCCGGTGCTGCTCGAAAGCCAGCAGCCGCAGGCAGTTCTCGACGATGATGACCGCGCCGTCGACGATGATGCCGAAGTCGATGGCACCTAAGCTCATCAGGTTGGCGCTCACCTTGCTCTCGACCATGCCCGTGATGGTGAACAACATGGAGAGCGGGATGACGCAGGCGGTGATCAGCGCGGCGCGGATATTGCCGAGGATCAGGAATAGAACCGCGATGACGAGTGCAGCGCCCTCGACGAGATTTTTCTCGACGGTCTGGATGGTCGCTTCGACCAGATGCGTGCGGTCGTAGACTGCGTGCGCGATCACACCGTCGGGCAGGGATTTCGCGATCTCGCCCAGCCTTGCGGCGACGCGCTGGGCCACCGCGCGGCTGTTCTCGCCGATCAGCAACATGGCCGTCCCGAGCACCGTCTCGCTGCCGTTCGCCGTGGCCGCGCCGGTGCGCAGGTCCTGACCCTCCCTGACCTCGGCGACGTCGCGGATGCGGACCGGTACGCCGCCGCGCGAGCCGATCACGATGTCGCTGATATCGGCGATGTCGGCAACCTGGCCGGGGGCGCGAACGAGATATTGCTCGCCATTGCGCTCGATATAGCCGGCGCCGACATTGGCATTGTTGGCCGCGAGCGCGGTCATGATGTCGCGGAAGCCGAGCTTGTAGGCCATCAGGCGGCCGGGGATCGGCAGCACGTGGAATTGCCGCTCATAGCCGCCGATCGAGTTGACCTCGATCACGCCGGGAATGGTGCGCAACTGCGGCTTGATGATCCAGTCCTGGATGGTGCGGAGTTCCGTCGGCGTGAAATCGGCGCCGCTCGGCGACTTCGCGCCGGCCTTGGCTTCGACCGAATAGACATAGATCTCGCCGAGCCCGGTCGAGATCGGTCCCATCGCGACTTCGGTGCCGGCAGGCAATTGATCCCTGGCCTGCTGGATGCGCTCGTTGACGAGCTGCCGCGCGAAATAGATGTCGGTCCCATCCTGGAATACGACCGTGACCTGGCTCAGGCCGTAACGCGAGATCGAGCGGGTGTAATCGAGTTTTGGCAGGCCGCCCATCGCGGTCTCGATCGGGAAGGTGATGCGCTGCTCGGCCTCGAGCGGCGACAGGCCCGGCGCACGCGTGTTGATCTGCACCTGAACGTTGGTGACATCAGGGACGGCATCGATCGGCAGACGGGTGAAATTCCAGACACCGAAGGCGCCGGCTGCGAGCGCAAGCAGCACCACCAGCCAGCGCTGGCGGACAGAGAAAGAGAGGAGCGCGTCAATCATGATCGGCGTCTCCCTTGCCCATCTCGGCCTTCACGACAAAGCTGTTGTCCGCGACGTAATGCTCTCCCACGGTGAGCCCCGCTTTGATCTCGACGAATTGCGGATCGGAATCGCCAAGCTCAACCGGGCGCGCCTCGATCTTGTCGCTGTCCTCGCGCACGAAGACGATGGTCCTGTTCTCCAGGGTCTGGATCGCGCTGCGCCGAACCGCGACCGCGACATTGCGGGCGGCGAGGACCAGCCGCGCCGTGACGAACAGGCCGGGACGCAGGCGTCCGTCGGGATTTGGCAGCACGACGCGGGCGAGCGCGGTCTGGGTCTCGCTCGAGCCGATCGGCGCGATGTAGGAGATCTTGCCCTTGATATCGCCGCGTCCGTCGTCGGGATCGATCAGCACCTCGTCGCTGAGGCGCACCCGCTTGAGGTCCTGCCGGTAGATCGAGAGGTCGACCCAGATGGTCGAGAGGTCGGCGACGACGAAGGCCGGCTTCTGCTCCGAGGCATATTCGCCGAGCGAAATCTGCCGGTCGATGATGGTGCCTGGTATCGGCGCCTTCAGCTCGTAGACGGTGAGGCTCTGGTTACTCTCGATGCTCGCGAGCAGGTCGTCCTTGCCGACCTTGTCGCCGATGCGCTTCTGGATCGATTTTGCGAGGCCCGGAAAGCGCGGGGTGACCTGCACGACCGCTTCCTGGTTGGCGCGCAGGATGCCGTTGAAGGAGAGCGTGTCGGTCAGCGTGGCGCTCGCGGCTTCCGCCAGCGTCACGCCGGCGGCGGCCAGCTTGACGTCGGAGATACGAATGCGGTCGGCGCCATGCTCGTCCTGCTCGACATGATCGTTCGGCTTCTCCGGCTTCTTCTCCTCGGCGTGCTCGGTTGGGGCCACCCTGGCTGCCGCAAGCATGGAATAGCCGTAAGCGCCGAGCGCGGCGGCAATGACGGCAATGACAAGGGTCGAGGATGTCTTCATCGCGCGCTCTCCCGGGCCAGCGCAAAGGGATTGCCGACGAGGCCTTCGATGGTCGCGACGCCTGCGTGGAAGTTCTGCAGCGCCTCTTGTTCGCGGAGCCGCGCCTGCGTCACGCTCGCCTGGGCGTCGAGCACTTCGAGCAGGGTAAAGCGACCCTGGCCGTAGCCTTGCGAGATCGCCTCGGCCGCCTCAGTTGCTTTGGGGATGGCGGTCTCGCGCAACACAGCGAGCTCACGCAGCGAGCCTTGGACCGAGTCATAGGCGCGTCCGGCGACCACGATCAGCGTGTTGCGGTTGGCCTCGCGCTCGGCCCGGGTCTTGGCGAGGCTTTCCTGCGCCGAGAGAATGTTGCCCTGGTTCTGGTCGAATACGGGGATCGGCACCGAGACGGTGAGACGCACGGCGTCGTCATTGGTCTCATTGAAATGACGCCAGCCGGCCGCGATCCTGACGTCGGGATAGGGTTTGAGCCGGGCCATCAGCAGCTCGGCATTGCGCTGCGCATAAACCGCGGTCCAGCGCACCAGCTGCGGATTGGCATCGATGGCTGTGACCACCGACTGGAAGGTCGGCGGCCGTCCCGTGATGTCGAGCCGGCCGGAGACCTCGCCGAATTTTGCCAGGGGATCGCCCATCAGCACCGCAAGCTCGCGCCGGGCGCTCGCCAGCATCGCCTTGAAGCGCTCGCGGTCGGCTTTCACCAGCGCGGAGGCAACCTCGGCGCGGCCGGTCTCGGCCGGAGAGGAGGCCCCGGCCTCGACGCGGCGATGCAGCAGCGGCGTCAGTCTATCGATTGCCGCGACCTGCTCGTCGAGGATCTGGATCCGCCGCTGCGCACTGAGCACGCTGAGGAAGGCGATCGCGGTCTCAGACAGCACTTCCAGTCTGGTCGCCTTGCGCTGGATCGCCGCAACTTCGATGCCGGCCGTGCCCGCGGCAATTCGGGCATCTCGCTTGCCGAACAACTCGAAGGCCTGGCTGATCTGGAGCGTGGTCTCGGCCGACTTCGTGCCGCGATAGATGCCGGAGCCAAACGAATTGTCCTGCTCATAGGACAGTTCCGGATTGAGCAGGGCGCCGGCCTGGATGCGCTGGCCGGTGGCGATACCGACATCACGCTCCGCCGCCGTGAGGCGGGGGCTCGCGGCCAGCGCGCGCGAGAGCGCGGCGCGCATGGTCAGGGTCTGGGCGTGCGAAGACAGCACCTGAGATGGGCTGATGAGAATAGCCATCGCGCACGCAAGGCGCGCGGCCGTCCGTCGGCAAGACATGAAGGTGACCTGTGAACAAGAGCATCATGGGCGCGCGGCGCCCGGCTGATCAGTTCAATCAGGACTTGGGGGGCGGGGAGTCCGTATCGGAAGCAATTCCGATCAGCGCCGACACGCGTTGCTGAACCGGCGCGGCCATGAGATCTGCAATCGCGTCGGATTGCTGCGGCTGCACGACAGCGACGGAAAAACAGCCGTGGCAGTGATGGCCTGCCAGCGCCTTGTGATCGCTATGGCCTCCATGGTCGAGGAACGATGCGATCCCCGAGCCGCCTGAGGGGCTGGTGACATCGATGTCGTGCGCGCCATGGAGCACGCCCGCAAGCAGGTACATCGTTGCAACCGCGACAGCCACCAGCCCGCGCCAGCTGCGCAGGGTCCAATAGCTACGGGGGCGGCTGATCGCGGGCACGAAATCACTCAGTTCCTGATCCGCCTCCGGTAGCATGACTGCCGGAACAGTGTCGACCCGCAACATTGTTACGTGTGGGGAACTCGATGTCGCACGGCAAGAACGAAAAGGCCCCAGCCTGGGGCTAACCGGCTGAGGCCTCTTGTGCTCACAATCTTCATCCGTTGGGACTTGCAGAGACAATTCAGGTCCCGCTGGTTCGTTCCGCACCGCTTGCAAAATTTAGGAACGTTCTCCGCTCCCCCTCATTAGCGCCCCGGAGCTGATGAGGAGGAAGGGACTATGGACGGACTGATCTATCTGATCGGCCTGATCGTCGTGATCATGGCGATCTTGTCGTTCTTCGGCCTGCGTTGAGAGACCTGCTATGGCGATCGAAACTCTCATGCAGGATAATGTGACGGAGGGCGGCTTCATCGCCGCCGAGGAGCGGCGGAGCATCCAGTGGAGCTCCGTCATCGCCGGCGCTTTTGCGTCGGGCGCAATGTCGTTCATTCTGGTCAGCTTTGGCGTGGCCATCGGCCTCGGTGTCAGCTCGGCCTCGCCGACCTGGCGCGATGCCTCGTCCGCGCTGGCTCTGTTGTCCGGACTGTATCTGATCATCCAGGCGATCGTCAGTTTTGGCTTCGGCGGCTACATCGCCGGCCGCACGGCTCGGCCGGCGCCCGCCTTGGCAACGATCGAGGAGGACGGCGAGCGGCGCGACGGGCTGCACGGGCTGACGTCATGGGCGCTCGCCGTGTTGATCGGTGCGGCGCTGCTGGCGATCATCGGTGCGGCGGCGCTCGACCGGTCTCCGATGCGCAGCGGAGCCGGCAATGCGACCTCCGCCGAGCCTTTGCTCAGCTATGAGCTCGACAAGCTATTCCGCGCCCCACGCCGGCCACCTAACACCGACATGCGGGAAGCCCGTGCCGAAGCCGGCCGTATTCTGATGACCACATCGAGCCACAGTGGCATCAGCGTCGATGATCGCGCCTATCTGATTCAGCAGGTTGCCGCGCTGACGGGATTGGGTGCGCCCGACGCCGAACGGCGTGTCGATGCTTCGATCGTCGAGGCCCATGCCGCAATCAGCCGCGCCAGGCGCAATTCCGTGATCGTCGCCTTCTCGATTGCAGCGGCGGCGCTGATCGGCGCCGCGGTGGCCTGGGCCGCGGCCGTGGCGGGTGGGCGGCACCGCGATGGCGAGCCGCTGCCGAACTGGATGGCAAGCTCCAACCGCTTCCATCGCAGGCGGCGCGCGATGCCGGTGCCGTAAAGGAGAAGGCCTTAGGCCTTCTCCTCCCAGATCATCGCCAGATGCACGATGGTCTGGACGGCCTTTTCCATGTCCTGCCGGCTCACCCATTCGAGCCGCGAGTGAAACGCGTGCTCGCCGGCGAAGATGTTGGGGCAGGGCAGGCCCATGAAGGAGAGGCGCGAGCCGTCGGTGCCGCCGCGGATCGCGGTGCGCATCGGGCGCAGGCCGGCCCGGCGGATCGCCTCGATCGCATATTCGAGGATATGCGGGTACCGATCGATCACCTGCTTCATGTTGCGGTACTGCTCTCGCACCTCGAACTTGTAGGTCGAGCGCGGGTAGTCCTTCATCACGTCCTTGACGATGCCCTCGAGCAGGGCCTCCTTTTCCTTCAGCCCTTCCTCGGTGAAGTCGCGGACGATGAAGGAGAGCCTCGCCTGTTCCAGCGCGCCTTCGATGCCGACCGGATGCAAGAAGCCCTGCTTGCCTGAGGTCGTCTCGGGCGAGCAGCCCTCCTTCGGCAGACGCTCGACGATGGCAGCGGCGATCTTGATGGCGTGCTCCATCTTGCCCTTGGCGTATCCAGGATGCGCGCTGACGCCCGTGATGGTGATGGTGGCGCCGTCGGCGGAGAAGGTTTCGTCCTCGACGCTGCCGGCGCTCTCGCCGTCCATGGTGTAGCCGAAGTCGGCGCCAAGCTTCTTGATGTCGACATTGTCGACGCCGCGGCCGATCTCTTCATCCGGCGTGAACAGGATCTTGATGGTGCCGTGCTTCACATCGGGATTGTTGATGAAGAAATGCGCGGCATCCATGATCTCGGCGACACCTGCCTTGTTGTCGGCGCCGAGTAGCGTGGTGCCGTCGGTGGTGATGATGTCGTTGCCGATCTGGTTCTTCAGCGCGTGATGCTCGGTGAAGCGGATCACCTGGGTGATGTCGCCGGGCAAGGTGATGTCGCCGCCGCGATAGTTCTTCACGACCTGCGGCTTGACACCTTTGCCGGTGACGTCGGGCGACGTGTCCATGTGCGAGCAGAAGCAGATCACCGGCACCTTCTTGTCGGTGTTTGCCGGGATCGTCGCGTAGACGTAGCCATAATCGTCGAGATGAGCATCCGTGATGCCCATGGCCTTCAGCTCGGTGACGAGAACGCGGCCGAGATCCTTTTGCTTCTCGGTCGAGGGCGAGGCCGGGGAATGCGGATCGGATTGGGTGTCGATGGTGACATAGCGCAGGAAGCGCTCGGTCACGGTATGCGTGAAGGTCAGGGACATTTCTGGTCAAACCGCCGGGGCTTTGGGGGAGCAGGTGTTGGGAAGCAGCGGGTATACCAGAAAGCGGGCGGCGTTGCGGCACCAGCGACGCCGGTCAGGCTTAACGAAGCGTAAGCGCTCAGATCGCCTCTTTCAGCTCCTTGACCGGGCGGAACGCGACCTTCTTGCTGGCCTTGATGTGGATGGCTTCGCCCGTGGCCGGATTACGGCCGGTGCGGGCGGCGCGCTTGCGGACCTGGAGGATGCCGAGCCCGACGATGCGGACGCGGTCGCCCTTCTTGAGGTGCTTGGTGATCAGGTCGACCATGTCGGTCAGGACCGCCTCGGCGCGCTTCTTCGAGAGGTCCTGGCTTTCCGCGATATCGGCGGCCAGGTGCTTTAGAGTGACGGTGGCGGGAGCGGCTGCCTTCTTCGCCGAATCCTTCTTACCCGAGTCCTTCTTACCCATGTCTGGCCTCCTCGATTCTTGCGGGGTCACGGGGAGAGGGCCTCGGAACCTTGCAAGTGACGGAAGGCGTAGACGATTCGGGACCGGACTGACTACATCGCGGGGCGAGGAAGGGCTGATCCCCGCACGTTGACGGTGCGACACGGGACTATTCCGGCTGTGGATGCCAACGTCCTTGACTTCACAATGTCACGCCTTTAAGTCCCCCCTCGTTCCGCGGACATCGCGTCACGCGGGAGTAGCTCAGTTGGTTAGAGCGCCGGCCTGTCACGCCGGAGGTCGCGGGTTCGAGCCCCGTCTCTCGCGCCATTTTTGGCGGACTTCTTCAGCCCCCTCGCATCCGACATCAGAATCCACACCACGCTGCGGTGCGATTCTGGCCGTCGGGCGATGAATTCACTTGGTCTCTCAAAGTCTTGGACGCTGATCTTCAGCTGACGCCGGAAAGCAAAAGGCCGCCCAAGGCGGCCATTGCATTCCAAATCGGACCTTTTTCTCGCAATCAGCGGATCTCGGAGGTCCCCGAGCTCGTGATCGCCACCGGCTTGCCGGCCTTGATCACGTGGGTGGACTGGGCGGTCTGGCTGAATTCGGCATTGGTGCGGGCTGCGATCCCGAAAGCGGCCACAGCGATGCCGGCCACCAGCGCCACCACCACGATCTTCAGGTGGGTACCCCGATCTGCAGAGTGAATTGAGTGGTTCATCGAAGCCTCCCGACGGGCTTTGGCGCCGTCTGTAGCTTCATGTCTTAAGGACCATCTGTTTCCGGATCGTTTCGCGGGTTCCGCAAAATGGTTTCATCTGTGGCAATTTTGCTGCTTTCCATCGCGCAGTCTTACCTGCCGCGTAATCGCACATGCCCCGTCCGTTCGTCATGATCGCTCCCATCGGCCGCGAACAATCCGGCGAGGGAGAAGCATCATGAACCGTCGAACCGTGCTCGAAGCCAGTTTTCTCGGAACCGCTTTGGCGGCGACGTCGGGCGCCAGCGCGTCAGCGGCGGCTCAGCCGGCTGCGCGATCGCCCTATGTGACTGCCAGGGACGGCACGAAGCTGTTCGTGCAGGACTGGGGCAACGGAAAGCCTGTGCTGCTGCTGTCGGCCTGGACCTTCAATGGCAGCGCCTGGGGCACCCAGATCGCAGCGCTGAACGAGAAAGGCTTTCGCTGTATCGCGCCCGACCGGCGCGGCCACGGCCGGTCCGAGATGCCGTCATCGGGCTACGATTTGGAGACGCTGACCAATGACGTCGCTGACATCATCGAGGCGCGCGATCTGAGCGACGTCACCCTGGTCGGTTTCTCCATGGGGACGAACGAGGCGGTGAACTATCTGGGGCGATACGGCTCGGACCGGATCGCAAGGCTGGTGCTGGTCTCACCGACAACGCCGTTCCTGGTCAAGACCGAGGACAATCCGGATGCGGTCCCGATGGCGATGATCGAGGCCGACAACGCGGCCGTCGCGCGCGACTTCGCCAAATGGATCGCAGCGAATGAAGCGCCGTTCTTCCTGCCCGAGACACCGGAGATCACGCGGACCTGGATCCGCGAGATGATGCTGAGCGTGCCGCTGCCGGTGGCGCTGGCGTGCCGCAAGGCAATCAGCTTCGCCGATCTCCGTGCCGCCGCGGCGAAGATCGATCGCCCGACGCTGATCCTTCATGGCGACAAGGATGCCAGCGCGCCGCTGCCCTTGACCGGCGCCAAGACTGCAAAGCTGATCAAGGGCAGCAAGCTGACCATCTACGAGGGCGGACCGCATCCGCTGCCGCTGACACATGGCGAGCGGGTGATTGCGGACATGCTGGCGTTCATGGCCGCCTGAGCGGGCTCAACTCGCCCTGACGATGTCGGCGCGGATGGTCCGCGCCGCCCAGACGAACAGCAACGCGCCGAGCGTGGTCGTGACTGCCGCCGAGAGCAGGGAATAGCGCACGGCGTCCGCGCCGTACGCGCCCTTCAGCGCGTCATTAACCACGCCGACGGCGAGGGGGCCGACGCCCTGGCCGAAGCAGGTCGCGGTGAGCGCGATCAGCGCCGAAGCCAGCGCCCGCATGCTCGGTTTTGCAACCGTCTGCGCGATCGCAAAGATCGGGCCGAGATGGAAGCCGACCAGGAACGAGGTCAGCGCCAGCATGGCGACCATCATCGCAAAATCCTGCGTCAGCATGCACACAGCAAAGACGGGGCCGGCGAGGCCCGAGGTGATCGCCGGCGCCCACAGCTTCCAGCGGTCGTCGCGGCGGCTCACTTGCGCCACCATGAAGCCGCCGAGCAGGGTGCCCGCCATGCCGGCGAGGCCCTTGAAGGTGCCGGCGTAGGTGCCGATCTCGGCGCTCGACAAATGATGCACGCGCGCCAGGAACGGCGGGATCCAGGCGGCCGTGGCGTAGTTCGTGTAGGTCGTGAGACAGAAGCCGACCAGCACGATCACAAAACTTTGCTGCGAGGCGAGGAAGCGCAGCGTCGGTCCGAGCGGCTCGGGCACGAAGCTTTCCTGCATCGCGCCGCGCTTCGGCTCGGAGATCGTCAGCCACAGGATAGCCGCCAGCAGGATGCCGGGCAGGCCCGCGACGTAGAAGGCCATCCGCCAGCCATAGTGCTGGTTGATATAGCCACCGATGAAATAGCCGAGAAAGACGCCGAGATAGGTGCCGATGGCGTAGATGCCGAGCGCGCGCGGGCGCTCGTTCTTGGCAAAGAGGTCGGCGACGATCGATTGCGAGGCCGGTGAGCCCGCGGATTCGCCGATGCCGACGCCGATCCTCGCAAACGCGAGCGCCGTCACGCTCGACGCGGCGCCGCACAGCGCCGTCATCGCGCTCCAGAACGCGAACGCCAGCGCCACGATGTTGCGGCGGTTGAGCCGGTCGGCGACGCGTGCGATGGGAATGCCGAGCAACGAATAAAACAGCGCGAAGCCGAAGCCCGCGAGCAGGCCCATCATGGTGTCGCTGAGCTGGAACTCCTTCTTGATCGGCTCGATCAGGACATTGAAGATCGTGCGGTCGAGAAAGTTCAGCGCGTAGATGGTGGTGAGCAGGGCCAGCACGTAATAGCGCCGCGCCGTGGGTTTCTCCGCGGCGGTCGTCTGCACCGACATTTGTGACGTCATCTCGACCATCGCTCCCCCCAATGTGTCTTTGTTATCGTTGTCGGTCCAGCCCCCGATCGGAGCGGGAGATCAGCCTTCGCGGATGTAATTCCCCGCTTCGAATTCCACCGGTGGCGCGCTTGCTTCGAAGGACACTCCGATCGGGTCACGCCCCGCTTCCATCGCTTCCAGCTGCTCGCCCAGCATGCGCCGGATCATCAGGATGCCGCGGTCGCTCTGGCCGAAATGCTCCTCGGAATGAACGGTCACCGGGCCCTGGCCGACCTGGGCCTCGTAATCGCCCGGGAATTGCTGGTGCTCCTGCTCCGTCATGTCCCACCAGAATTTTCCGTTGAACTTCGAGCGCATGCGGCCGATGTCGCCTGATGTCTTGACGCGGCCGGCGACGTAGATGCGGAACGAGGTGTCATCGATCGGCAGCGTCCAGCCGATTGACTCGACGCGGGCGAATTGTGCGACGCGCGGATTGGGCACGACGCGGAGAGTGGGGAGGGCGGCTTCGGTGACGCGATAAAACACACGGCCGTCGTCCTGCTTGCGGATCGAGCGCACGGCGATGCCGCGCGGCGTCTTGTCGAACGTCACCTCCGGCATCGAGGCCATCATGTTGGTGAATTGCGGGCCCGAGAACGAGCCGTGCAGGACAGGCACGTGATAGGGATCGACAACGTTCTCGAAATGCTGGAGCCAGTTGCAGGGAATGACCGCTGGTCCGCCGCCGCCGATCGATGAATCGTCGGCCTCGACGAACTCGCCGTCGTCCATGTTGTCCAGGCACTCGTAAGCCGGCAACACCGGGCGTTTCCCGGCCGGGCCCATATAGGCGAAGATCAGCCCGTAACGTTCCTCGACCGGATACCAGGGCTGGCGCACCTTGTCCTTGAACTGGCCGCCATCGGGCTCGCAGGGCTGCTCCAGGCAATGGCCCTCGGTGTCGAACTTCCAGCCGTGATAGCAGCAGCGGATGCCATCGTCCTCGACCTTGCCGTAATAGAGCGTGGTGCCGCGGTGACAGCAGCGGGCGTGGAGCAGGCCGACGCGGCCGTTCCTGTCGCGGAACAGGATCAGATCCTCGCCGAGCGCGCGCACTTTCTTCGGGGTGTCGGTGGCGTCGCTGACAAGACCGACCGGATGCCAGTAGCGGCGCAGCAATTCGCCCATCGGCGTGCCGCGCACGACCGAGGTGAGCTCGGTGCGCGTATGCGCCGGCTTCATCGCATAGGCCGTGCCGAGATCGCGATCCCGCTGGGTGATCGTCATGTCTGGTCCTCCCGCCACAGGCCTTGGGTGGCCCGGTCGCTTTTGATGCGTTGACCCCAGTGAAAAATAATTCGATGACAATGTCAACGATCTTGCGCCTCGGATCCTGGTCGGGAGAGATTTTGGAGGTTGCGCTACCAAGGCTCGACGACCACTTGGCACGTCCGGGCTTTCTTGGCAGAGGTGGACCATGAGCCAGCCAATGAGCCAGACATCGAGCAGGGACGGGTCGACATCGTCCGATACGGACGACAATCATTCACCGGCCCCGATCACCGTGATGCTGTCGTCGCGGCTGATGGTGCTGGCCAATCTGCTCAAACGTGGCGCTATCCTGCGCTACAAGCGTCTCGCCGGCTTGTCCTCCGTCGAGTTCGGCCTGGTCGCCTCGCTCGGCCGCCGGCCGCCGATGAGCGTGGCGCGGCTCGCGGAAGCCGTCGGCCAGGACAAGGGCCAGATCAGCCGCGCGCTGGCGGAACTCGTCGCGCGCAAGCTGATCGCGAAGTCGGCAAATCCGAAAGACAGTCGCGAGGTGCTGGTGTCGCTGACGGCGGCCGGTCTCGCCGCGCATGACGTGATCGTCGAAGGCGCGCAGGAACGCAACAGGATGCTGCTTGCGCAATTGAGCAGCGATGAGCTCGAGAAATTGCTCGCGCAGATCGATCGTCTCACCGCGACTGCAGAGGCGATGCTCGAAGCCGAGAAGATTTCGCGCTGATCTCTCGGCAATCTCCGGACATGTTGGATCGCTTCTAAGAGAGCCTCTAAGAGGCTTTCAATTAGGGGAACTGCACGCGCTCCCCTAAGCGTCACCGCAACGCATGCCGTCCTGGCGACAGGCGGCATGACGAGCAGTTGCACATCGGGGTGGCGCGTTGGACAGTCTTGGAATGCTGCGGTCCGCCGTATTGGCGTCCGCATCCGCTTGGGTTTTGATGCCGCAGGCATCGCTTGCACAATCATCGGCACCATCAGGCGCGCAAAGCCTGCCGCCGGTGAACGTGGCTGCACCGGAGCAGCGCCGCCGCCCGGCCGCATCTTCGCCGCGCCGCGCGCAGAGCCAGGTGCAGGTCGCCAATAGCCGCAAGCCACAGCCGCAACGCAATGTTGGTGTCGTCGAGAACCCGCGCGGCCCGGTGCAGGGCTACGTCGCAAGGCGCAGTTCGTCCAGCACCAAGACCAACACGCCGATCATGGAAACGCCGCAGGCGGTGTCGGTGATCGGCGCCGATCAGATCCGCGACCAGAAGCCGAACAAGCTCGACGAGGTGCTGCGCTACACCGCCGGCGTGCGCGCCGGCACGTTCGGCGCCGATACCCGCAACGACTGGTGGCTGATCCGTGGCTTCAAGTCCGATGATATCGGTCTGTTCCTCGACGGCATGCAGCTGTTCTACACGTCCTATGCGAGCTGGAAGCTCCAGCCCTCCAACATGGAACGGGTCGAGGTGCTCCGCGGTCCCTCGGCCGTGCTCTATGGCGGATCGAGCCCGAGCGGCATCGTCAACGTCATCAGCAAGACGCCGCCGACCGAGCCGGTCCGCACCGTCGAGACCGGCGTCAACAATTTCGGCAATGCCTATGTCGGCTTCGATGTCGGCGGCCCCGTCGCCACGCAAGCCCAGGACGGTAAGCAGGACGGCAAGCTGTTCTACCGTATCGTCGGCCAGGTCCAGAACGGCGGCACGCAGGTCAACTTCACGCCCGACAACAACTACTTCATCGCGCCGTCGTTCACCTGGAAGCCGGATGCCGACACCACGTTCACGGTGCTGGCTTCGGCCTCGAAGCAGGACACCCGCGGCATCAATTTCCTGCCCTATCAGGGCACGGTGACAAGCGCGCCGTTCGGCAAGATCCCCACCAGCTTCTTCGCCGGCGATCCCGGCGTCGACAAGTTCACGCGCGAGCAGGAGATGCTCGGCTACCAGTTCGAACGCAATCTCACCGACGACCTCACGTTCCGGCAGAATGCGCGCTTTGCCCATGTCGACCTGACCTATCGCGGTTTCATCGGCAACGGTTGGGACAACATCAACACGGCCACGATGGGCCGCTACAATTGGTACGCAAAGAACACCGCCAACCAAGCCAATCTCGACAACCAGCTGGAGTACCGCTTCGGCACCGGTCCGGTGAAGGGTTGATCTGAAGGGTTATCAGATCGACGACTATCAGGCGTTCAACTTCGGCACCGTGCCGTCCATCAACGTCTTGAATCCCGCCTATGGCCTGGACATTCCGCTCACGGGCGCACCATTCCGCAACTTCCTGATCACACAGAAGCAGGCCGGCACCTACGTCCAGGACCAGATGAATCTTGGCAACTTCACGCTGGTGTTGAGCGGCCGCAATGATTGGGTCGAGACGACGCAGGCGGCGCGCGACACCGGCGCAAACATGGCCCAACGCGACGACAGCAAATTCAGCGGGCGCGCCGGGCTGATTTACAATTTCGACAACGGCATCGCGCCCTACGTCTCCTATGCGACGAGCTACAATCCGATCATCGGCCTCAACGCGCAGAACCAGCTGTTCCTGCCCGAGACCGGCAAGCAGGCCGAGATCGGCGTAAAGATCGCACCCAAGGGGTTTGACGGCTATTTCACGGCGTCGGTGTTCGACCTGAAGCGGCAGAACGTGGCGACCACCGATCCCACGAATGTGCTGCTGCAGAACCAGACCGGCGAGGTGACCTCGCGCGGGATCGAGCTTGAAGCGGTGGCCAACGCGACGAAGGAGCTGAAGCTGATCGGCTCCTTCACTTCCTACCATCTGTTCACCAGCAAGGACCTCGATCCGACGCTGATCGGCAAGACGCCGACCAACACGCCCGAGATGCTGGTCTCGGGCTGGGCGGACTACACGTTCAGGGACGGACCACTGGAGGGCTTCGGTTTCGGCGGCGGCGTGCGCTACGTCGGCTCGTCCTGGGCCGACGCCGCCAACACGCTCGAGGTTCCCGCCGTCGTGCTCGGCGACCTTGCCGCTCACTACGAATGGCGGAACTGGCGCACCGCGCTCAACGTGATCAACCTGACCGACAAGATCTACGTTGCGAGCTGTGCTTCGGCCTCGTCCTGCTTCTACGGCGACCGTCGCCGCATCACCGCCAGTGTCTCCTACAAATGGTAGGATCGGGCGAGGGGAGGGATTTGTGAAGGCGCGCACGGTCAGGCTCTGGTCCGTGATCCACACCTGGACCAGCCTGACCTCGACATTGTTCCTGCTGTTGCTCTGCCTGACCGGCTTGCCGCTGATCTTTCATCACGAGATCGATGAGCTCCTGGGCTACGCCCCCCGGCCCGAAGCTCATGCGAGCGCGGCGCCCGCGACGCTCCAAGTCGTCGCCGACGCCGCGCTCGCCGCCGATCCAGGCCGCGTGTTGCAGTATGTTTCCTGGGACAAGGACGAGCCCGGGATCGTGATGGCCTTCACCAACAGCGCACCTGATGGTGCGCCCGACAACGCGACTGTACGAGCTTTCGACGCTGTCTCGTCCAGGTTGCTCGGTCCGGTCGGCGTCGGGCCGATGCTGATCGTGCTCAAGCTCCACACCGACATGTTTGCAGGACAAGCCGGAAAGCTGTTCCTCGGCGCGATGGGAATGCTGTTTGCCGTCGCGATCGTCTCCGGCGTGGTGCTGTACTGGCCGTTCACCCGTCGTCTGCGCTTTGCCACCATCCGCGATCGTCCCTCGCGCCGGGTTCGCTGGCTCGACTGGCACAATCTGATCGGCGTGGTGACGGTGGCCTGGGCGCTGGTGGTGGGCCTGACCGGCGTCGTCAATACCTGGGCCGAACTGATGCTCAGCCAGTGGAAGGCGACCGAGCTCGCCAGCATGGTAGCGCCCTATGCCGGCAAGCCGCCCCCTGTGCATCTCGCCTCGCTCGACCATGTGGTGGCGTGCGCGAAGCAAGCCGCTCCGGGCATGGAGGTCGCTTTCATCGCGTTCCCGGGAACGCCGTTCACCTCCTCACACCATTTCGCCGCCTTTATGCGCGGTGACACGGCCCTGACGGCTCGGCTGCTCAAGCCGGTCCTGCTCGATGGTGAAACCGGGGAGGTCGCCGATGCCAGGGCGCTCCCTTTCTATCTCCAGGCGCTGCTGATCTCGCAGCCGCTGCATTTCGGCGATTATGGCGGCACGCCGCTCAAGCTGATCTGGGCCGCGCTCGACGGGCTCACCATCATTGTGATCGGCAGCGGGCTCTATCTCTGGCTGGCGCGGCGGCGGAAGAGGGCGCCGGCCGGGAGTGACTCATTCGCCAGGCGAGCCCCGGCCTCGTCATGATGCATGGCTCCTCTGACCGCGCGCGCCTGTGGATACGTGTCTTTGCGGCACCTATCCTGCTCGCTGCCGCGACCGTGACAGGTCTCTTGGCTGCGTTGCTGTGGGGAACGGTTGGCCAGTATGTCGCCTGGGTGACGGTGGGGGCGCCGGTGGCGGTCGTTGCCGGGGTTTGGGTGAGCCACCTTACCCAAAAAACCTAGTCATTTTCACCGACGGATAGGCGGCGTGGCCTCTGCGCCGCAGTCTCAGAACTGCTGCCCTGCAAAATTGTGGCCGGCCTTGCTGGGTCCTGCGATCTGCTCCATACCAGCGCGGGGTGATTCCGGGATTTCCGCCGGTTTGGGAGCAGCAAAGGGCCTGAAAAGAGCGTGTCTTGCGCCCATTGGTGCACTGCGCTAAGGCTCAGAATAATTCCAAATCGGACGAATCCGTGGCTGTCCCGAGGCTGCGGGAAAAAGGGCTCGTCAATGAGCGGCATTCTACAGAACTATCTTCCACTCGTCGTATTCATAGGGGTAGCGGCCATCATCGGCCTCGTGCTCCTGATCGCGCCCTTCATCGTGGCGTTCCAGCAGCCGGATCCGGAAAAGCTGTCGGCGTATGAGTGCGGTTTCAACGCCTTCGACGATGCCCGCATGAAGTTCGACGTCCGCTTCTATCTGGTCGCCATCCTCTTCATCATCTTCGACCTCGAAGTGGCGTTCCTGTTTCCGTGGGCGGTGGCGTTCGGCAAGCTCGGCGCGACCGGCTTCTGGTCCATGCTGGTGTTCCTCGCCGTGCTGACGGTGGGCTTCGCCTATGAATGGAAGAAAGGCGCACTCGAATGGGATTGAACCCTGTATCGTCCTCCGGTCCGGTCGTCGCACCGGCCCCGAAGGGCATCCTGGACCCGTCGACCGGCAAGCCGGTCGGGGCCAATGATCCGTTCTTCCTCGAGGTCAATTCCGAGCTGTCGGACAAGGGCTTCTTCACGGCTGCAACCGACGACCTCATCACCTGGGCGCGTACCGGCTCGCTGATGTGGATGACCTTCGGTCTCGCCTGCTGCGCGGTCGAGATGATGCAGGTGTCGATGCCGCGCTACGACGTCGAGCGCTTCGGCTTTGCCCCGCGTGCCTCGCCGCGCCAGTCCGACGTGATGATCGTCGCGGGCACCCTGACCAACAAGATGGCGCCGGCGCTGCGCAAGGTCTACGACCAGATGCCGGAGCCGCGCTACGTCATCTCGATGGGCTCCTGCGCCAATGGCGGCGGCTACTATCACTATTCCTACTCGGTCGTGCGCGGCTGCGACCGTATCGTGCCGATCGACATCTACGTGCCGGGTTGCCCGCCGACCGCGGAAGCGCTGCTCTACGGCGTGCTGCTGCTGCAGAAGAAGATCCGCCGCATCGGCACCATCGAACGCTAAGGTTTTACGTCATGGACGACGCCAAGCTCGACGCCCTCGGCCAGACGATCGTGAGCGCGCTTCCGGGCGCTGCCACCGGTTATCATGTGGTCTTCAACCAGCTCACGGTTGATGTCGAGGCCAGCAAGATCGTCGAGGTGGTCAAGTACCTCCGCGACGATCCGAACTGCCGTTTCGTCAACTTCACCGACATCACGGCGGCCGACTATCCGTCGCGCGAAAAGCGCTTCGACGTGATCTATCACTTCCTGTCACCGACCCTGAACACGCGCATTCGCCTCAAAGCCCAGGCCGACGAGACCACGCAGGTGCCGTCGCTAATCGAGGTGTTCCCCGGCGCCGACTGGTTCGAGCGCGAGGCCTATGACCTCTACGGCGTGTTCTTCGTCGGTCATCCCGACATGCGCCGCATCCTCACCGATTACGGTTTCGAGGGGCATCCGTTGCGCAAGGATTTCCCGCTCACCGGCTTCCTCGAGGTCCGCTACGACGACCAGGAGAAGCGGGTGGTGTACGAGCCCGTCCGGCTCAACCAGGAATTCCGCAAGTTCGACTTTTTGTCTCCCTGGGAAGGCGCTGACTATCCGGTGCTTCCGGGCGATGAAAAAGCAGGACCGAAGGTCTGATCATGAACGAGCAACCTGAACAGCTTCGCAACTTTACGATCAACTTCGGACCGCAGCATCCGGCGGCGCACGGCGTTCTTCGTCTTGTGCTTGAATTGGATGGTGAGGTCGTTGCGCGCGTCGACCCGCACATTGGTCTCTTGCATCGCGGCACCGAAAAACTGATCGAGCAGAAGACCTATCTGCAGGCGATCCCTTATTTCGACCGGCTCGACTACGTCGCGCCGATGAACCAGGAGCACGCCTTCTGCCTCGCCGCCGAAAGGCTGCTCGGCATCGAAGTGCCGCGCCGCGGCCAGTTGATCCGCGTGCTCTATTGCGAGATCGGCCGCATTCTCTCGCACCTTCTCAACGTCACCACGCAGGCGATGGACGTCGGCGCGCTGACCCCGCCGCTGTGGGGCTTCGAAGAGCGCGAGAAGCTGATGGTGTTCTACGAGCGCGCCTCGGGCAGCCGCATGCATGCGGCCTTCTTCCGCGTCGGTGGCGTGCATCAGGACCTGCCGCAGAAGCTGGTCGACGACATCGAGGCCTGGTGCGATCCGTTCCTCAAGGTCGTGGACGATCTCGATCGTCTGCTCACCGCCAACCGCATCTTCAAGCAACGCAACGTCGACATCGGCGTGGTGCCGCTGAAGGAAGCCTGGGAGTGGGGTTTCTCGGGCGTGATGGTGCGCGGCTCGGGCGCGGCCTGGGACCTGCGCAAGTCGCAGCCCTATGAGTGCTACGCCGAAATGGATTTCGACATTCCGATCGGCAAGAACGGCGACTGCTACGACCGCTATCTGATCCGCATGGAAGAGATGCGCCAGTCCGTGCGCATCATGCGGCAGTGCATCCAGAAGCTGAACGCGCCTGACGGGAAGGGGCCCGTTGTCGTCGAGGATAACAAGGTCGCGCCGCCCCGTCGTGGCGAGATGAAGCGCTCGATGGAAGCGCTGATCCACCATTTCAAGCTCTACACCGAAGGCGTGCATGTGCCGGAAGGCGAGATCTACGCCGCGGTCGAGGCGCCCAAGGGCGAGTTCGGCGTGTATCTGATCTCCGACGGCACCAACAAGCCCTACAAGTGCAAGATCCGAGCGCCGGGCTTTGCCCATCTGCAGGCGATGGACCACATCTGCCGCGGCCATCTGCTCGCCGACGTCTCGGCCATTCTCGGCTCGCTCGACATCGTGTTCGGAGAGGTCGATCGGTGATGGCGCAGGCGCCAATCCAGTTTGACCGCGCCTCGGGGGCCCTTGAAGGGGCCAACCTGTGGGAGCGGACGGCTGCCTTGGCGCTGGTGACGGGATCGAAGATCTCGTCGCACTTCTCGCATATGGGCTACATCGCCTGCGCGAATTTGCTGCGGAAAACGCTGCCCGAGCGCAACATCGCGATCAAGCTGAACCCGGACGCCGTGTTCGAATTCCCCTACGGCGACGGCTATTGGAGCAAGCTGCTCAACCGCTCGTACAATTACGAGGACGAGCTGGAGCTGTTGTTCACGGACTCCATCGACGTCGACTACACGCTGCTCGATTGCGGCGCCAATTACGGCTACTGGTCTGTGCTGGTGTCGAGCAAGCCGTTCGGCGCGCACAAGTCGATCGCGATCGAACCGTCGGGCCAGAACTATCCGAAGCTTGCCAACAATGCTGATATCAACGGCAATCGCTTCGAGACCATGAAATGCGCGATCGGCGCCGCCCGCGGCACCGCGCGTCTGTCAGGCACCAAGCACGAAGCCTTCAGCATCGCCGGCGATGCATCGGCTGGTGGTGAGGAAGTGCCTGTCCTCGCGCTGGATAACCTCATCGACGACGGCAAGATCGCGGCATCGGGCAAATACCTGATCAAGCTCGACGTCGAGGGCGTCGAGATCGAGGCGATCAAGGGCGGCGCCCGGCTGCTCGAAACCGACAGCGTCATCATGTGCGAGGAGCACGGCAGCGACCGCTCGCACGCGGTGTCGCGCTACATCCTCGAACAGACCCCCCTAAAGCTGATCGTGCTCGATCCGAGCACTAACCGGCTGGAGACCGTGACCGAGCTGTCGATCCTCGACCGCATCAAGGTCTCGACCCATGTCGGCTACAACGTTTTCGGCACCGCAAGCGCGTTCTGGCAGGACAGGATCAACGCCCTGAATGCCAAAACCGCGCGCCGTATGCAGTGAGAGATAAGACATGTCCGTTCGCCGATTAGCACCGAAGGAAGTCCAGCCCGCGAGCTTCGCGTTCACGGAGGAGAACCTCGCGTTCGCCAAGCAGCAGATCGCGAAATATCCGGCCGGTCGGCAAGCCTCGGCTGTGATCGCCATTCTTTGGCGGGTCCAGGAGCAGCACGAGGGCTGGGTGTCGGAAGCCGCGATCCGCGCCGTCGCCGACCTGCTCGAGATGCCCTATATCCGCGTGCTCGAAGTCGCGACCTTCTACACGATGTTCCAGCTCGCTCCCGTCGGCAAGAAGGCCCACGTCCAGGTCTGCGGCACCACGCCGTGCCGGCTGCGCGGCGCCGAAGACCTCATCCATGTCTGCGAGAGCCGCATCCATCACGATCCCTTCCATCTCTCCAAGGACGGCAATTTCAGCTGGGAAGAGGTGGAGTGTCTGGGCGCCTGCGTGAACGCGCCGATGGTGCTGATCGGCAAGGACACCTATGAGGACCTGACCGCGGAGAGCTTCGGCAAGGTGCTCGACGGTTTTGCTTCGGGCAATCCGCCGAAGCCCGGTCCGCAGAACGGCCGCCAGTTCTCCGCACCGATGGGTGGGCCGACCACGCTGAAGGAGACCTCCTGATGGGTCTTCCGCCCAAAGCAAACCGGAGGAGCGAAGCCATGAACAAATGGGGCTTCGTCGCCATGCACTCCGCGCTCGCTGCCACCTTCATGTTCCTGCTGCAGCGCTTCGTGCTGAACGCGACGCAGGAATCCAGTCTGCTCTGGGCGCTGACCTTCGCCGTCTGCGCCGCCGGGCTTGCCTACAAGCAGGCCAATCGTTGATCGGAAAGCACTGACATGCTCGAGGACAAGGACCGCATCTTCAAGAACCTCTACGGCCTCCATGATTGGGGGCTCGAGGGTGCGCGGCGCCGCGGCGCCTGGGATGGTACCAAGACCATCATCGACAAGGGCCGCGACTGGATCATCAACGAGATGAAGGCCTCGGGCCTGCGCGGCCGCGGCGGCGCCGGCTTCCCGACCGGTTTGAAATGGTCCTTCATGCCGAAGGAATCGACCGACGGACGGCCGAGCTATCTCGTCGTCAACGCCGACGAGTCCGAGCCGGGCACCTGCAAGGATCGCGAGATCATGCGGCACGATCCGCATCTCTTGATCGAGGGCTGCCTGATCGCCAGCTGTGCGATGAACGCGCACACCTGCTACATCTATGTCCGCGGCGAGTTCATTCGCGAGCGCGAGCATCTGCAGGCCGCGATCGACCAGGCCTATGACGCCAAGCTCGTCGGCAAGGACAACGTCAACGGCTGGCCGTTCGACATCTACGTTGCGCACGGCGCCGGCGCTTACATCTGCGGTGAAGAGACTGCGCTGCTCGAAAGCCTCGAAGGCAAGAAGGGCCAGCCGCGCCTGAAACCGCCGTTCCCGGCCAATGTCGGCCTGTTCGGCTGCCCGACCACCGTGAACAACGTCGAGTCCATCGCAGTTGCGCCCGACATCCTGCGTCGTGGCGCCGCCTGGTTCGCCGGCATCGGCCGTCCGAACAATGTCGGCACGAAACTCTTCTGCATCTCCGGTCACGTCGAGCGGCCCTGCAACGTCGAAGAGGCCATGGGCATTCCGTTCCGTGAGCTGATCGACAAGCATTGCGGCGGCATCCGCGGCGGCTGGGACAACCTCAAGGCCGTGATCCCCGGCGGCTCCTCCGTGCGCATGGTGCCGGCCGAGCAGATCATCGACACGCCGATGGATTTCGACAGTCTCAGCAAGGTGCGCTCGGGCCTCGGCACCGCGGCCGTGATCGTGATGGACAAGTCGACCGATCTGATCCGCTCGATCGCCCGCATCTCCTATTTCTACAAGCACGAGAGCTGCGGCCAGTGCACGCCGTGCCGCGAAGGCACGGGCTGGATGTGGCGCGTGCTGACCCGCATGGCCGAAGGCCGCGCCCACAAGCGCGAGATCGACATGCTGCTCGAGGTGACAAAACAGGTCGAAGGCCACACCATCTGCGCGCTCGGCGACGCAGCCGCCTGGCCGATCCAGGGCCTGATCGCGCATTTCCGTCATGAGATCGAAGCGCGCATCGACCAGTATTCGCACAAGGCCGACATCGACGATGCCGGCGTCCGCGATCCCGTGAACATGGTCGCGGCGGAGTAGAGAGAATGACCAAGCTCATCATCGACGGCAAAGAGATCGATGTCCCCGCCGAGTACACGCTGCTTCAGGCGTGCGAGGCGGCCGGTGCCGAGATTCCGCGCTTCTGCTATCACGAGCGCCTGTCGATCGCCGGCAATTGCCGGATGTGCCTCGTCGAGGTGAAGGGCGGCCCCAAGCCGGTCGCATCCTGCGCCTGGGGCGTGCGCGATTGCCGTCCCGGCCCGAAAGGCGAGCCGCCGGAGATTTCGACGCGTTCGCCGATGGTGAAGAAGGCACGCGAAGGCGTGATGGAATTCCTTCTGATCAACCATCCGCTGGACTGCCCGATCTGCGACCAGGGCGGCGAGTGCGATCTGCAGGACCAGGCGATGGGCTATGGTGTCGACACCAGCCGCTTCGCCGAGAACAAGCGCGCGGTCGAGGACAAATATCTCGGCGCGCTTGTCAAGACCTCGATGAACCGCTGCATCCAGTGCACGCGCTGCGTCCGCTTCTCGGCGGAAGTCGCCGGTGCGCCCGAGATGGGTGCGACCGGTCGCGGCGAAGACATGGAGATCACGACCTATCTCCAGCACGCGCTGACCTCGGAACTGCAGGGCAACCTCGTCGACATCTGCCCGGTCGGCGCGCTGACCTCGAAGCCTTATGCATTCGCGGCGCGTCCGTGGGAGCTCGGCAAGACCCAGTCGATCGACGTCATGGACGGCGTCGGCTCGGCCATTCGCGTCGACACCCGCGGCCGCGAAGTGATGCGCGTGCTGCCGCGCATCAACGAGGCCGTGAACGAGGAGTGGATCTCCGACAAGACCCGCCACATCGTCGACGGCCTGCGCACCCAGCGCCTCGACCGGCCCTATATCCGTGAAGCCGGCAAGCTGCGCGCGGCGAGCTGGCACGAAGCCTTTGCTGCGATCGCGGCCAAGGCGGCCCGCACCGACGGCAAGCGCATCGGCGCGATCGCGGGCGACCTTTCCGGCGTCGAAGAGATGTTCGCGATCAAGGATCTGCTGGCGAAATTCGGCTCGGCCAATCTGGCGGTGCAGGGCGGCGACGCCTTCGATCCCGCGCTCGGCCGCGGCTCCTACATCTTCAATCCGACGCTGGCTGGTGTCGAGCAGGCCGATGCGCTGCTCATCGTCGGCGCCAATCCGCGGAAAGAGGCGGCGGTGTTCAACGCCCGCATCCGCAAGCGCTGGCGCGCCGGCGGCTTCAAGGTCGGTGTGATCGGCGCCAAGGCCGATCTCACTTACGACTACGATCATCTCGGCGCAGGCACCGAGACGCTCGGTGAGCTCGCTGCCGGCAAGCATTCCTTCATGGACGTGCTGAAGAACGCCAAGAGCCCGATCATCCTGGTCGGCGCGGGCGCGGCCTCGCGCCACGACGGCGCTGCCATTCTCGCCGCCGCCGCCAAGCTCGCGCTCGACGTCGGCGCGGTGAAGGACGGCTGGAACGGCTTCGGCGTGCTGCACGAGACCGCTTCGCGCGTCGGCGCACTCGACATCGGCTTCGTCGCCGGTCAGGGCGGGCTGAACGCTGCGCAGATGACGACCTTCGGCACGCTGGACCTGCTGTTCCTGCTCGGCGCCGACGAGATCAAGGCGCCGGACGGCACCTTCGTCGTCTACATCGGCACCCATGGTGACCGCGGCGCGCATCGTGCCGACGTGATCCTGCCGGCGGCCGCCTATACCGAGAAATCCGCGATCTACGTCAATACCGAAGGCCGCGTGCAGATGACCGGTCGCGCCGCGTTCCCGCCGGGCGAAGCCCGCGAGGACTGGGCGATCATCCGTGCGCTCTCCGAAGCGCTCGGCAAGAAGCTCGGCTATGACTCGCTTGCCGCGTTGCGCCAGGCGATCTTCAAGGCCGTGCCGCATCTGATCCGCCTCGACCAGATCGAGGCCGGCTCCGCCGACCAGATCAAGAAACTGGCGGGGAAGGGCGGCTCACCGGAGAAGGCACCGTTCAAGGCCGTCGTCGAGGACTTCTATTTGACCAACCCAATCGCGCGTGCGTCCGCCGTGATGGCGGAATGCTCGCGGCTTGCCTCCGGGCAGATGCTGACCGCAGCGGAGTGAGCCGATGGAATTCTTCGAAAGCGCATTCTGGACCGGCTTCCTCTGGCCGCTGATCATCATGATCGCGGAGAGCGTGCTGGTGCTCGTCGTCCTGCTGGTGGCGATCGCCTATATTCTGCTCGCCGACCGCAAGATCTGGGCGGCGGTGCAGATCCGCCGCGGCCCGAACGTGGTCGGGCCGTGGGGCTTGTTCCAGTCCTTCGCCGATCTGCTGAAGTTCGTGCTGAAGGAGCCGATCATTCCGGCCGGCGCCAACAAGGGCGTGTTCCTGCTCGCGCCCCTGGTCTCCTGCGTGCTTGCGCTCGCGGCCTGGGCGGTGATCCCGACCAATCTCGGCTGGGTGATCTCCGACATCAATGTCGGCATCCTCTTCATCTTCGCGATCTCGTCGCTGTCGATCTACGGCATCATCATGGCCGGCTGGTCGTCGAACTCGAAATACCCGTTCCTTGCGGCGCTGCGTTCGGCGGCGCAGATGGTGTCCTACGAAGTCTCGATCGGCTTCGTCATCATCACGGTGCTGCTCTGCGCGGGCACGCTGAACCTGTCGGCCGTGGTTGAGGCCCAGCATGTCCGCGGCCTGGCCAGCCTGATCGGGCTGCCGCAGCTCACGATCCTGAATTGGTACGTCTGGCCGCTGTTCCCGATGTTCGTGGTGTTCTACGTCTCGGCGCTGGCGGAAACCAACCGTCCGCCGTTCGACCTGGTCGAAGCGGAATCCGAGCTGGTCGCCGGCTTCATGGTCGAATACGGCTCGACGCCTTACCTCTTGTTTATGCTTGGCGAGTACGTCGCGATCGTCACGATGTGCGCGATGGCGACCATCCTGTTCCTCGGAGGCTGGTTGCCGCCGGTGGACCTGCCGCCCTTCAACTGGGTGCCGGGGATCATCTGGTTCTCGCTGAAACTGTTCTTCATGTTCTTCCTGTTCGCGATGGCAAAGGCGATCGTGCCGCGCTACCGCTACGACCAACTGATGCGCCTCGGCTGGAAGGTCTTCCTGCCGCTGTCGCTGGCGATGGTGGTCGTGGTGGCCGGCGTGCTGCAGTTCGCCGGCATCGCGCCGAAGTGAGGGCCGTCATGGGTATCAACATCAACGCCACTGCACGCTCGCTCCTGCTGTCGGAATTCGTCTCGGCGTTCTTCCTCGCCATGCGCTATTTCTTCCAGCCGAAGCCGACGCTGAACTATCCGTTCGAGAAGGGCCCGATCTCGCCGCGCTTCCGCGGTGAGCATGCGCTGCGCCGCTATCCGAACGGCGAAGAGCGCTGCATCGCCTGCAAGCTGTGCGAGGCGATCTGCCCGGCTCAGGCCATCACCATCGAGGCCGGCCCGCGCCGCAACGACGGCACCCGCCGCACCGTGCGCTACGACATCGACATGGTGAAGTGCATCTATTGCGGCCTCTGCCAGGAGGCCTGTCCGGTCGACGCCATCGTCGAAGGTCCGAACTTCGAGTTCGCGACCGAGACCCGCGAGGAACTGTTCTATGACAAGGCCAAGCTGCTCGCCAACGGCGATCGCTGGGAACGCGAGATCGCGAAAGCGATCGAGCTCGACGCGCCGTACCGGTGAGGTGAGGGCATGATCCTTCCCGCCATCCTTTCGTCATTCCGGGGCGCGCGAAGCGCGAACCCGGAATCTCGCGCTACAATCTCTGGATTCCGGGTTCGCGCTGGCGCGCGCCCCGGAATGACGGGAGTTTCTCGATGATCCTTCCCGCGCTGTTCTTCTATCTCTTCGCCGCCGTCTGCGTCGCCTCGGCCGTGATGGTGATTGTCTCGCGCAATCCCGTACACTCCGTGCTGTACCTGATCCTGGCCTTCGTCAACGCATCGGGCCTGTTCGTGCTGATGGGCGCCGAATTCCTCGGCATGATGCTGATCGTCGTCTATGTCGGCGCGGTCGCGGTGCTGTTCCTGTTCGTGATCATGATGCTCGACGTCGACTTCCTCGAGCTGCGCGAAGGCTTCATCCAGTACCTGCCGGTCGGCGTGGTGATCGGCGGCATCTTTCTGTTCGAGCTGCTCCTGACCGTCGGCGCCTGGGTCATCAACCCGACCGTGAGCAAGACCATCACGGCACCGATCCCGACCAACGTCTCGAACACCGAGGCGCTCGGACTCGTGCTCTATACGAAGTACATCCACTACTTCCAGCTCGCTGGCATGGTGCTGCTGGTCGCCATGATCGGCGCCATCGTGCTGACGCTGCGCCACAAGGCGAGCGTGAAGCGGCAGGACATCAACGTTCAGAACGCACGTACGCCCGACATGGCGATGGCGATGCGCAAGGTGGCACCGGGGCAGGGGCTCTCGGACGCCGATGCGTCGGAGTGGGTGAAATGACGATCGGGCTCGGACACTATCTGGCGGTCGGCGCGATCCTGTTCACGCTCGGGATCCTCGGCATCTTCCTGAACCGCAAGAACATCATCGTCATCCTGATGTCGATCGAGCTGATCCTGCTCTCGGTCAACATCAACCTGGTGGCATTCTCGACCTTCCTCGGCGACATCGTCGGTCAGGTCTTCGCGCTGCTGGTCCTGACCGTTGCGGCTGCCGAAGCCGCGATCGGTCTCGCCATCCTGGTGGTCTATTTCCGCAACCGCGGCTCGATCGCGGTTGAGGACGTCAATCTGATGAAGGGCTGAGCTCTCAAATGGTTCAGGCAATCGTTTTCCTGCCGCTGCTGGGCGCCATTCTGGCCGGCCTGATCGCGCTCGTCGGCGCACATGGCCGCAATCCCTCGGGCGACGAGGTCGAGCATCACGGCGATCACGGCCATGGCGATGCGCATGCATCCGCGGCTCATGACGATCATGGGCACGACGATCACGCCCACGACGACCACGGCCCGGTCGAACCGGCGGCCGCGGGCTCGCGCGGCGCCGAGCTGATCACCACGGCACTGCTGTTCGTCTCGGCCGCGCTGTCCTGGATGACGCTGGTCGATGTCGGCTTCAACGGCCACGACGCCCGGTATCAGCTCTTGCCTTGGATCTTCTCCGGCGAGCTCGAGGTCTGGTGGAGCTTGCGCGTCGACACGCTCACCGCCGTGATGCTGGTGGTGGTCACGACCGTGTCCTCGCTCGTGCACCTCTATTCCATCGGCTACATGGACGAGGATCCGAACCGGCCGCGCTTCTTCGGTTATCTCTCGCTCTTCACCTTCGCCATGCTGATGCTGGTGACGGCCGACAACCTCGTGCAGATGTTCTTCGGCTGGGAAGGCGTGGGTCTGGCGAGCTATCTCCTGATCGGCTTCTGGTACCAGAAGCCGTCGGCGAACGCCGCCGCGATCAAGGCCTTCGTGGTCAACCGCGTCGGCGATTTTGGCTTCGCGCTCGGCATCTTCGCGATCTTCATGCTGACGAGCTCGACCGATTTCGAGACCATCTTCCATGCCGCGCCCGGCCTCACCGGCAAGACCATCGACTTCCTCGGCTGGCATGCCGATGCGCTGACGCTGACCTGCCTGCTGCTGTTCATGGGCGCGATGGGCAAGTCGGCGCAGTTCCTGCTGCACACCTGGTTGCCGGACGCGATGGAAGGCCCGACGCCCGTGTCGGCGCTGATCCACGCCGCGACCATGGTCACCGCGGGCGTGTTCATGGTGGCGCGCCTGTCGCCATTGTTCGAACTCGCCCCGAATGCCCAGGCCGTCGTGATGTTCTTCGGCGCCACCACGGCGTTCTTCGCCGCGACCATCGGTCTCGTCCAGAACGACATCAAGCGCATCGTCGCCTATTCGACCTGTTCGCAGCTTGGTTACATGTTCGTGGCGATGGGAGCAGGGGCCTATTCGGTCGGCATGTTCCATCTGTTCACGCACGCCTTCTTCAAGGCGCTGCTGTTCTTGGGCTCCGGCTCGGTGATCTACGCGATGCACCACGAGCAGGACATCCGCAACATGGGCGGCCTCTGGAAGAAGATCCCGTATACGTTCGCGGTAATGACCGTCGGCACGCTGGCGCTGACCGGCTTCCCGCTGTTCGCCGGCTACTTCTCCAAGGACGCGATCATCGAAGCGGCCTATGCCTCGCATAATCCGTTCTCGACCTATGCCTACCTGCTGACGATCGTGGCCGCCGGCCTGACCTCGTTCTATTCCTGGCGTCTGGTGTTCAAGACCTTCTTCGGCGAACCGCACGACCAGGAGCATTACGAGGCCGCGCATGAGAGCCCGATCTGGATGCTGATCCCGATCGGCGTGCTGGCCGTCGGCTCGGTTCTTGCCGGCTTCCCGTTCAAGGAGCTGTTCACCGGACCGCACGGCGTGGAGGAGTTCTTCCGCGACTCCGTGAAGATGAACCCGCACATCCTCGAGGATATGGAGCACATGCCGCATCTGCTCGGCTGGCTGCCCTTCGTGATGATGGTCGGTGGGTTCCTGGTGTCCTACACCTTCTACATCCGCAAGCCCTACCTCCCGGTCGAGCTCGCGAACACGCAGCCGATGCTCTACAAGTTCCTGCTCAACAAATGGTACTTCGACGAGCTCTACGACCTCATCTTCGTCCGTCCGGCGAAGTGGATCGGCTACCAGCTCTGGAAGAAGGGCGACGGCTTCATCATCGACGGCTTCGGCCCCGACGGCATTTCGGCCCGCGTGCTGGATGTCACCCGCAACGTCGTGAAGATCCAGACCGGCTATCTCTATCACTACGCATTCGCCATGCTGATCGGCGCCGCCGGCCTGATCACCTGGTTCATGTTCGGCTTTGGAGGCCAGTAAATGACAACCTGGCCCATCCTTTCGGTCACGACGTTCCTGCCGCTGGTCGGCGCGCTGATCGTTTACCTGAGCCGCGGTGATGACGAGGCGAGCAAGCGCAATTCGCGCTGGATCGCGCTGTGGACCACGCTGATCACCTTCGCGGTGTCGGTGATCCTGGTCATGCGTTTCGATCCCGGCAATGCCGACTTCCAGTTCGTGGAAAAGTCGGCCTGGCTCGCCACCGGCATCACCTACCACATGGGCGTCGACGGCATCTCGCTGCCGCTGGTGATCCTGACCACCGCAATCATGCCGTTCTGCATCATCGCGAGCTGGAAGGCGATCACGAACCGCGTCCGCGAATACATGATGGCGTTCCTGATCCTGGAAACGCTGATGATCGGCACCTTCTCGGCGCTCGATCTCGTGCTGTTCTATCTGTTCTTCGAAGGCGGCCTGATCCCGATGTTCCTGATCATCGGCGTCTGGGGCGGTCCGCGCCGGGTCTATGCGTCGTTCAAGTTCTTCCTCTACACGCTGCTCGGCTCGGTCTTGATGCTGCTCGCCATCATGGCGCTGTACTGGAACGGCGGCACCACCGACATCCCGACCCTGATGCACACCGCCGTGCCGCGGTCGTTGCAGACCTGGGCCTGGCTCGCCTTCTTCGCCTCCTTCGCGGTGAAGATGCCGATGTGGCCGGTGCACACCTGGCTTCCCGATGCGCACGTCGAGGCGCCGACCGCGGGCTCCGTGGTGCTCGCCGCGATCCTCCTGAAGATGGGCGGCTACGGCTTCCTGCGCTTCTCGCTGCCGATGTTCCCGCTGGCTTCGCATGACTTCGCGCCGCTGATCTTCACCATGTCCGCGATCGCCATCATCTACACCTCGCTGGTGGCCTTGATGCAGGAGGACATGAAGAAGCTGATCGCGTACTCCTCGGTCGCGCACATGGGCTTCGTCACCATGGGCATCTTCGCCGGCACCATGCAGGGTGTCGCCGGCGGCATGTTCCAGATGATCTCGCACGGCATCGTCTCCGGCGCGCTGTTCCTCTGCGTCGGTGTCGTCTACGACCGCCTGCACACCCGCGAGATCGCGGCCTATGGCGGCCTCGTCAACCGGATGCCGCTCTACGCGCTGACCTTCATGGTCTTCACCATGGCCAATGTCGGTCTGCCCGGCACGTCAGGCTTCGTCGGCGAGTTCATGACCCTGCTTGGCACCTTCAAGGTCTCGATCCCGACCGCGTTCTTTGCCACGACAGGCGTGATCCTTTCGGCCGCCTACGCGCTGTGGCTCTACCGCAAGGTCGTGTTCGGTGCGCTGGTCAAGCCGACGCTGACGAGCATGAAGGATCTCACCTTGCGTGAATGCGTGATCCTGTTCCCGATGATCGCGCTGACGATCCTGTTCGGCGTCTATCCGAAGCCGGTGCTCGACATGTCGGCCGCGTCGGTCCAGCAACTCGTCAATAATTACAACACCGCTGTGACGGCCGTGAAGGCCGCCGCACTGCTCCAGTGATCGGGCAGGTCAGGATATCGCCATGAGCATTACGACTGCAGGTTATCAACTGGCGCCGGTGCTGCCCGAGCTCGTGCTCGCAATCGGCGCCATGGCGCTTCTGATGCTCGGCGCTTATCGCGGGCAGGGGACCACCGGCACGGTCACGACGCTCGCCGTGCTGCTGCTGATCGTGGTCGGCGTGCTCGAATACATGGTGCCCGCGGGCAAGCAGGTGACCTTCGGCGGCAGCTTCATCGTCGATGACTTCGCCCGCTTCATGAAGATCCTGGCGCTGATCGGCTCGACGGTGACGCTGATCCTGTCGACCGAGTTCCTGGCGGACGCCTCGCGGCGCATCTTCGAATATGCGATCCTGGTGCTGCTTTCGACGCTCGGCATGATGGTGCTGATCTCGGCCGGCGATTTGATCTCGCTCTATCTCGGCCTCGAATTGATGTCGCTCGCGCTCTATGTCGTGGCGGCCTCAAACCGCGACAATGCCAAGTCGACCGAAGCCGGGCTGAAGTATTTCGTGCTGGGCGCGCTGTCGTCAGGCATGCTGCTGTACGGCGCCTCGCTGGTTTACGGCTTCACCGGTACGGTCAGCTTCGCCGGCATCGCAACGGCCGCGACCGCTGCGAATGTCGGCCTGGTGTTTGGCCTGGTGTTCCTGCTCGCCGGCCTTTGCTTCAAGGTCTCGGCCGTGCCCTTCCACATGTGGACGCCGGACGTGTACGAGGGCGCACCGACCCCGGTGACCGCGTTCTTCGCCTCGGCGCCGAAGGTCGCAGCGCTCGCCGTCTTCACCCGAGTCACGCTGACTGCATTCCCCGGCATCGTCTCGCAGTGGCAGCAGATCCTGGTGTTCGTGGCGATCGCCTCGATGGTGCTCGGCTCGTTCGCCGCGATCGGCCAGAGCAACATCAAGCGCCTGATGGCGTATTCCTCGATCGGCCACATGGGCTTTGCCCTGGTCGGCCTTGCCTCCGGCACGGTCGAGGGCGCGCAGGGCGTCTTGATGTACATCGTGATCTATGTCGCGATGACGCTCGGCTCGTTCTCGATCATCCTCGCCATGAAGCGCAACGGTCAGGCCGTCGAGCAGATCAGCGATTTCGCAGGTCTCTCCCGCACCAATCCGCTGCTCGCCTTCATGTTCGCGATGCTGCTGTTCTCGCTCGCGGGCATTCCGCCGCTCGCCGGCTTCTTCGCCAAATGGTACGTCTTCGTCGCCGCCATCAAGGCGAATTTGTTCACGCTCGCCGTGATCGGCGTGCTCTCCAGTGTGGTGGGCGCCTACTACTATCTGACCATCGTCAAGACGATGTATTTCGACGAGCCGGCCGGTCAGGTCGATCCTGTCCGGTTCGAGGTCAAGTCGGTGCTGGCGGTTGCGGGCCTGTTCAACATCCTTTTCGCGCTGTTCGCGGGCCCGGTGGTGAGCGTCGCCTCCGCCGCAGCCAAATCGCTGTTCTAGGATGGGATTCGCGCTCGGTCCTCGCGCATTGGCCGCAGGCTACAAGCTCGCCGCCCTTGAACGGACCGGCTCGACCAATGCTGACGCCATCGAAGCCGCCCGCGCAGGCGAGCGCGGCCCGATCTGGTTCGTCACCTCAGAGCAGACGGCCGGCCGCGGCCGCCGCCAGCGTCCCTGGATCGCACCCAAGGGCAATCTGGCCGCCAGCGTCCTCGAAGTCCTCGACATCGCCCCGGCGGTTGCGGCCACGATCGGCTTTGCGGCCGGGCTCGCCGAGGAGGCTGCCCTCGAGAAGGTCAGCCTCGAGGCCGTGCTGCGGCTCGGCGAGGGGAGGCCGCGCTACGCCCTGAAATGGCCGAACGACGTCCTGGCCAACGGCAAGAAGCTGGTCGGCATTGGCCTTGAGGCCGAAGCCGTCGGCGATCGCCTCGCCATCGTCGTGGGCATCGGCACCAACATCGTGGCGGCGCCGGAGGGCACGCCGACACCGGCCGTGTCGCTGGCCGCCCTCGGCGTCCAGATCAGCGCGGAGGAGCTGTTCTCGGCCCTCTCGGACGCCTGGGTCGAATTCCGTGGCATTTGGGACAATGGCCGCGGCTTTGCCGAAATCCGTAAGCTGTGGCTGGAGCGGGCGGCCCGACTTGGCGAGCCGATCGCGATCCACACGGGAATCATGGTGATTGAAGGCATTTTCGATACGATCGACGAGACCGGCTGCCTGATCGTCCGCACCTCCGAGGGCCGCCGCGTGCCGATCGCGGCCGGCGAGGTCTTCTTCGGCCCGGTCCGTTCGGTGGGAGCTGCGTGATGGCGAGGCCTGACGAACTGGTGTTTGCGCCCCTCGGCGGTGTCGGCGAGATCGGCATGAACCTGTCGATCTACGGCCTTGGCAACCGCCACCAACGCGCCTGGCTCGCGGTCGATCTCGGCGTCTCCTTCGGCGACGAGGAGCATCTGCCCGGCATCGATCTGATCATGCCGGACATCTCCTTCCTGGAGAAGGAACGCAAGAACCTGATGGGCCTGGTGCTGACCCATGCCCATGAGGATCATTTCGGCGCCATCATCGACCTCTGGCCGAAGCTGAAATGCCCGATCTACGCGACGCAGTTCAGCGCGGCGCTGTTCGAGGCCAAATGCGCCGCCGAGCGCAATGCGCCCGTCATCCCGGTTACGGTGGTTCCGTCAGGCGGTCGCATCGATGTCGGCCCATTCAACATCGAGTTCATCCCGGTCGCACATTCGATTCCGGAAGCGCATGCGCTGGCGATCCACACCGACGCCGGCGTGGTGCTGCACACCGGCGACTGGAAGATCGACCCGACCCCGACGCTGGGACGTCCGACCGACGAGAAGCGGCTGCGCGAGCTCGGCGAGGAGGGCGTGCTCGCTTTGATCGGCGATTCCACCAACGCGGTGCGCGACGGTCGTTCGCCGTCCGAGGCCGAAGTCGCCCGCACGATCATCGATCTCGTCAAATCAGCGAAAGGCCGTGTGGCGGTCACGACGTTCGCCTCCAACGTGGCGCGCATCAAGGCCGTGGCTGACGCGGCAAAGGCGGCGGACCGCGAGGTCGTGGTGGTCGGCCGCGCCATGGAGCGCGTGGTGCAGGTCGCGCGCGAGACCGGCTATCTCGACGGCGTGCAGAATTTCCGCTCGCCCGAGGTCTACGGCCATCTGCCGCAGGACAAGGTGCTGGCGCTGTGCACCGGCAGCCAGGGCGAACCGCGCGCTGCGCTCGCCCGCATCGCCAATGACGATCATCCCGAGATCACGCTCAACCGCGGCGACAGCGTGATCTTCTCCTCGCGCACCATTCCAGGCAACGAGAAGGCGGTCAGCTCGATCGTCAACAATCTCGTGCTCCAGGGCGTCGAGATCATTACCGACCGCGACGCTCTGGTTCACGTGTCGGGCCATCCCCGCCGCGACGAATTGCGCGATCTGATTTCCTGGGTGAAGCCGCAGCTGCTGATCCCGGTCCATGGCGAAGCCCTGCACCTGAACGAGCACGCAAAACTCGCGCGCGCGGCCGGCGTGCCGCGCGTGCTGGTCATCCGCAACGGCGACCTCGTCAAGCTCGGCCCCGGCGATCCCGGCGTAGTCGGCGAGGTGCCGTCGGGTCGGCTCTACAAGGACGGCACCATCCTGGAAGACGCAAAATCCCGCGCGGTGGTCGAGCGCCGCCGCATGGCGTTCTCCGGCTGCGCCTTCGTCGCCATCGCCATGACCGCGCAGGGCGAGCTGGCCGACGAGCCCGAGGTCGATCTGGTCGGCATCCCCGAGAAGAACAGGGCGGGCGAGCTGTTCGACGACATCGTCTTCGATGCCGTGATGTCCACAGTCGAAGGCCTGCCAAAGGCGCGCCGCAGGGATCCGGACGCGCTGGCGGAATCGGTACGGCGCGCTGTCCGGGCCGTCATCAATGAACATTGGGGCAAAAAGCCCCCCTGTCTGGTTCACGTCCTGACAGTGTAGGTTGGGCGTGGTCTTTCGGATCATGCCCTGAGGGAGAACAAACATGCTGGGTCGCCTCAATCACGTCGCGATCGCGACCAAGGATGCCGTCAAGGCCGCGAGGATCTACGGGACGGCGTTCGGTGCCCAGATCTCCGAGGCCGTGCCGCTGCCCGAGCATGGCGTCATCACGGTGTTCGCGACGCTTCCCAACACCAAGATAGAGTTCATCGAGCCGCTCGGCGAAGCGTCCCCGATCGCAAAATTCGTTGAGCGCAATCCCGATGGCGGCATCCACCACGTCTGTTACGAGGTCGTCGACATCATCGCCTCGCGCGACACGCTGGTGAAGGAGGGCGCGCGCGTGCTCGGCGACGGCGTGCCGAAGTTCGGCGCCCACGGCAAGCCGGTGCTGTTCCTGCACCCGAAGGATTTTTCCGGCGCGCTGGTCGAAATCGAGCAGGCATAAGTCCAGATCATGGCCGCCCAGATTTCAACCGCGCTCGCGATCTACTTTGTCATCTGGTGGATCGCGCTGTTTTTGACGCTGCCGTTCGGCGTGCGCAGCCAGCACGAGGACGGCGGCGGCGCGCCCGGCACCGACCCCGGCGCACCCGTTCTGACCGGCATGAAGCGCAAGCTGATCTGGACCACGATCATCTCTGCGATCATCTATGGTCTCGGCGTTGCCGCCTATCACGCCGGCTATCTCTCGCTCGACCGTCTCTCGAGATTGATGGGAATGCCGTTTTAGGAGAGTAAGGGACCAGGGATGTCAACCAAGCTCGTCATTGCGAGCGCAGCGAAGCAATCCAGAATCCCGCCGCGGCAAGACTCTGGATTGCTTCGCTGCGCTCGCAATGACGGCGGAGATAGTTCGTATATTGGGGGATGAATGACTTTTCAGAGGATTATCGTCGCGCTTCTGGTGCTTGTTGTCGCCGGTCTCGGGGCCATCGGTTATTTCGAATGGAAGATGGCTGTGCAGGTGCGAACGCTCAAAGCGTTCGTCGAGGGCTACGTCTTCAATGACGCCGTGATGGCCTGCGAGCAGGCCAAGAGCTCGACTCCATTCAAATGGAACGGCGGAAAGAGCACCTCGGTGATCGGCCTGAACTCGGTCAAGCTCGATAAATACACCGTCAGTGCCAGCTACACGCTGGTAGCGGACAACGTTTATTGTGATTACGATCCCATCAAAAGAAAGGCCGAGATCGGCTCGAGCTTCCTGGAGCGGGAGTAACGATCCGGCCCATTCATCGGATTGGATTGTCATGGCGCACGGGCAGGGGGATTACAGGATTCTTCAGGAAGCAGCCCTGCGGGATTATCTCGCGGGTCTGCCTGACCTCAAGGCGCTGCTCGGCGGCGAGCCGGCTTCCTGGGCGATCACCGAGGTCGGCGACGGCAATCTCAATCTTGTCTTCATCGTGAAGGGGGCAAGCGGCGGCATCGCCGTGAAGCAGGCGCTGCCTTACGTCCGCCTCGTCGGCGAGAGCTGGCCGCTGCCGCTGTCGCGGGCGCATTACGAATATCTCGCTTTGTCCCGGCAGGCCGCCCTGGCGCCCGGACTTGTGCCGGCCTTGCTGCACCACAACGAAACGCTCGCGCTCACCGTGATGGAGCTGCTCGAGCCGCACATCATCATGCGCAAGGGTCTGGTCGCTGGCACGCGTTACCCGCGTTTCGTCGACGACATCACCACCTTCATGGCGCGGACGCTGTTCTTCACCTCCGATCTGGCGCTCACCGCTGCCGAAAAGAAGGAAGCCATTGCTGCCTTCGCCGGCAATCATGCGCTGTGCAAGATCACGGAGGATCTGATCTTCACCGATCCCTACCGGACCGCAGAGCAGAACCGCTGGACCGCGCCTTATCTCGACGGCCTTGCGGCGGCCTTGCGCGAGGACATGGAGCTGCATGTCGCGATCAGCAGGCTGAAGCTGAAATTCATGGCGAGCCCTGAAGCACTGCTGCATGGCGATCTCCACACCGGCTCGATCATGGCAACAGCGTCGGAGACGCGGGTGATCGACCCGGAATTCGCCTTCTACGGTCCGATGGGGTTTGACGTTGGTGCCGTGCTGGCCAACCTGCTGATGGGCTATTTCGCCTCCGCCGGTCATGAGCGCGCGCCGGGCGAGCGACGCGAATTCGAGACCTGGGTGCTGGAGACGGTCGACCAGGTCTGGAACGAGTTTTCGCGAAAATTCCTCGACCTCTGGCGTTCCGAGGCCAGCGGCGATGCCTATCCGGTCTCGCTGTTTACCGGCCAAAAGGGCGCGATGCGCCTCGAGGCCGAGCGGCAGGCCTACATGCAACGCCTGTTCACCGACACCGTTGGTTTCGCCGCGGCCAAAACCATCCGCCGCATCTTCGGCCTCGCCCACAACATCGATTTCGAGCTGATCGAGGATCCCAGGAAGCGAGCGATCAGCGAAGCCCGCGCCGTCAGGCTCGCGCGCGGGATGATGGTGGAGGCAGCGGCGTTCCGGACCATCGCCGACGTCACCGGTGCTGCGCGAAAGCTGCGGGACTGGCAGCCCGAGCTGTCCGGCTGACGGAGCGCTTCTTTGCGCGCCGTCATAGCGAGCAGCGCGCTCCACACTCCGTCATTGCGCTCGCAATGACGAGGGGAGAGAGCGTCGCGTTCAATACAGCCCTATCGGGAGCGGAGCGCCGTCCGGGCCGACCAGCAGGCCCCAGGTCTCATTGGCGGCGACCTCGAGCTCCCGGCTCTGGGTTGCGCTGCTCTCGGTCATGATCGTGATCGTGTGCTTGCCCGGCGGCAGGGCGATCTTTGGGATGTCTGACTTTTCGCTCGCAGCATCGTCGCTGTAGATCAGCTTTTCGCCCGCATGCGCAGCGAGGCTGATGGTTTGCTCATCGACGGTGACATCGGCCGCATCATCCGTCTCGTTGCCGAGCATCAGTTTCACTTGCCCCTGATTGGGCTGGATGCCCGCCGCCACGGGCCAAGGCTTGCGCAGCGACAGGTCCACGATCGTCTTGTTGTCCTGGCGGAGGAGCCGGAGCGTCGCCGGTCCGTCTGACGTCGTGAAGGCGACCTCGGCCCTGTCGGGCGCGATCACCGCGCTATCGGTCTCGGTCCAGCCGCGCTGTTCGAGCGCGGCGCGATAGAAGCCGAGTACGGCCGCGAGATCGAGCGGCGTCTCGACATGAGCAGACCTGATGAAGGACGCGTTCTTCGCGGTCATCAGCTCCCAGCCGGCTGGCAGCGGCAGACCGGCATCCGACATTTTGGCTTCGAAGGTGCGGCCTGCGGCCCGCGCCAGAATTCCGAGAGCGCCGCAGATCAGCCGTTCGCCCAGATAGTCCGGGACGCAACGGTTCCTGGTCGCCCACCAGGTTTGGTCGACGGCCGCGTCGAAGCCCGTGCTGCGATACCAGCCGACGTGGATGCCGTCAGCGGCGCTGCCCTTGGCCGGATCCGGCGTGACCGGGATCGCCAAGGCAGCCGTCGCAGCCATAAGGCAGGCCGCGACCAAGATACCTAATGCTCGGCGCATCATTTTTTCGCTTTTCCCTGCAGCTCGGACAACGATCCTGAGCTTGGTCGCCTCGATCGCGAAAAATGTTCACGGGGCGGGTCGCGCGATGACGCACCGCGTCATCAGGCCGCTTTCATGATTGAAGCCTGCAACCTGTGTCCAACTGGTATGGGTCACCACGAAAACGAAGCTTGCATTGGACGGGCGACGGATGATCAAATCCCTGATCGGAATACCTGCGTTATTGGGGGACACATGATGTTCAGGATGACTGTAATCGTCGCGGGTTTGGCTCTGGCGCTCACCGCCCCGGCAGAGGCCCAGACCCCCCGCAAGGGCGGAACCATCCGCATGACCGCGCCTTACGGTTCGAGTTTCACCAGCCTCGACATCCACACCACCCAGCGCGCCCAGGACGAGATCTACGCCAAGGCGCTGCATCGTTCGCTCTACATCTGGGATTCGGCGGAAGGAAAACCGGTTCCCGAGCTTGCGAAGGAGGTCGTCGTCTCCGGCGGTGGTCTCGTCTACACCTTCAAGCTCCGCGATGACGCCTATTTCCACAACGGCCGCAAGATGACGGCCGACGACATCATCTGGTCCTTCAACCGCATCATGGACGGCACCAAGGCCTATCCCGGCGCGCGCTTTGTTCGCATCATCGAGGGCGCGGCCGCGGTCGAGAAGGGGCAGGCCAAGGAGATCTCCGGCCTGAAGAAAATCGACGACTTCACCCTCGAGATGAAGCTGACCGAGAAAGTCGATCCCGGCTTCTATTTCTTCACCGCGCTGACCTCGATCTATCCCGCCGACGAAGGCGGCAAGGAGAGCTTCATCCAGCATCCGATCGGTCTTGGGCCGTTCAAGTTCGTCGAGCACGTGCCGGGCTCGCGCATCGTGCTGGAGCGTTGGGACAAGTTCTACAAGCCCGGCAAGCCCTACGCCGACAAGCTCATCGTCTCGATCATGGGTGAGGCTGCCGCGCGCGACGTCGCCTTCCGCAACAAGGAGATCGACACCTCCGTGCTCGGGCCGGCCCAATATGTCGCCTATCAGGCCGACCCCAATCTCAAGGGCACCATTGTCGAGGTCGCCGAGGTCTTCACCCGTTACATGGGGATGAATCCCGCATTCAAGCCGTTCGCCGACAAGCGCGTGCGGCAGGCCATCAACTATGCGATCGACAGCGATCTGATCATCAACAAGCTGGTCAAGGGCAAGGCCTACCGCGCCACCAGCTGGCTGCCGCTGACTTCGCCCGCCTACGACAAGGCGATGAAGCCGTACCCCTACGATCCCGCCAAGGCCAAGCAATTGCTCGCTGACGCCGGCTATCCAAACGGCTTCGAGTTCGAATGGACCACGAGCCAGAATGAAAGCTGGGGCCTGCCGATCGTCTCGGCCGTCATCCCGATGCTGGACAAGGTCGGTATCAAGGTGAAGGTCAAGCAGGTCGAGACCGCGGTGCTGGCGGAGGTGGTTCGCACCGGCGACTACCAGGCCTTCATCTATTCCCAGCAGAGCGGCCCGGATCCGCTGGCCGCGCTGAAATGCTTCCATTCGTCGACGCCGCAGCCGGCCTGCAACTACATGAACTTCAGGAACCCCGACTTCGACAAGATCCTCGATGAGGCAGGGCAGACCTCCGACGTCGGCAAGCGCACCCAATTGCTGCAGAACGCCAATGCGTTCCTCTACGAGGAGGCGCCGGTTTGGTTCTTCAATTACAACAAGGCGGTCATGGCCGTGCAGCCCTGGCTCCACGGGATCCAGCAGAACCCGACGGAGCTGACCCACCAGAACGCCGAGGAGCTCTGGGTCGACGAGACTTCGCCCGCGAAATGACACGCCTTCTCGTGCTCCCTCCGTCGCGATTGAAGCGACGGAGGGAGGGAAGAAAGTGCCGATGCTCTCGTTCCTGATCCGCCGCCTGCTGCAGACCATCCCGACCGTGCTCGCCGTCGTGATGCTGGTCTTCGTGCTGTTCAGCGTCGTTCCCGGCAGCATCGCCTCGACCATGAGCGACGACGTCGATCCCCAGGTCGAGCTGCGCCTGAAACAGCAGCTCGGTCTCGACGACCCCCTTTATGTGCGCTTCGGCAATTACATCGCCAAGCTAGCGACCGGTGACTTTGGCACCTCGTTCCGAACCCGCGAGCCCGTCACCAGCATGATCGCCAAGCGGGCATGGCCGACGCTGCAGCTGATCTTCACGGCGATGGCGTTTTCCGTCGTGGTCGGCGTGCCGCTCGGCTTCATCGCCGCGTTGCGACCGGGCGGGCTCGTTGACACGCTCGCAATGGTCGTGGCGGTGTCCGGCCTGTCCATTGCCAAATTCTGGCTCGGATTGATGATCATGTACGTCTTTGCGTTGAAGCTCGGCTGGCTGCCGAGTTTCGGCTATGGCGATGGCGGCCTGAAATATCTGCTGCTGCCGGCCGTGACGCTCGGCGTCTCGCCGATGGCGCTGTTTGCCCGGACGACGCGCGCCGCGGTGCTCGAGATCATGTCGGCGGATTTCGTCCGCACCGCGCGTTCCAAGGGCATGAGCGAGGTCAGGGTGGTGAAGTGGCACGTGATGCGCAACGCGCTCGTCATCATCCTCACCACCGTCGGCCTGCAATTCGGCGGGCTGATGGGGCAGGCGGTCGTGGTCGAAAAACTGTTCTCCTGGCCGGGCATCGGCTCGCTGCTGGTCGACAGCGTCCTGCAGCGCGATATTCCGGCGGTTCAGGGCTCCATTCTGGTCGTCGTGCTGGCCTTTCTCGCGATCAATTTGCTGATCGATTTGCTCTACGGCGTGATCGATCCCAGGATCAGATACGCATGAAGCTCCGCGCCAATCTCATCATCGGTGGCGCCTTGTTCGCGCTCGCCATCCTGGTCGGCGTGCTTGCGCCCTGGCTGGCGCATACCGATCCCGTGATGGATGCCAACCTCATGAACGCGGAAGAGCCGCCGAGCTGGACCTGGTGGTTCGGCACGGACGACCAGGGCCGCGATATCTATTCCCGCGTGGTCTACGGTGCGCAGGTCTCGCTGACGGTCGGCATCGTCTCGCAGCTCATCAACAGCGTCATCGGCGTCGCGCTGGGCCTCAGTGCCGGCTATTGGGGCGGCTGGTGGGACGATGTCGTCAACGCGCTAACCAATGTCATGCTCGCGATCCCCTCGCTGATCTTCGCGCTCGCCATCATGTCGGTGCTTGGCCCCGGTCTGACCAGCCTGTTGATCGCCCTCGGATTGACCAACTGGTCCTTTACCTGCCGGATCGCGCGAGCTTCGGCGTTGTCGCTGCGGAGCCAGGGCTATGTGCAGGCCGCCACGGTGCTCGGCTATGGCGATTTGCGCATCATGATGACGCAGCTCTTGCCAAACATGCTGGGCCCGATCGTCGTCATTGCCACGCTCGGCATGGGCAGCGCCGTGCTCTCCGAGGCCGCGTTGTCGTTCATCGGCCTCGGCGTCCGCCCGCCGTTTCCGAGCTGGGGGAGCATGCTGTCGGACGCCCGCGACCAGATCACGACGGCGCCCTGGCTTTCGGTGTTCCCGGGGCTCGCCATCTTCCTGACCGTGCTCGGACTCAATCTGCTCGGCGACGGCCTGCGCGACATTCTCGATCCCCAGTCGCGGAGCCGCCGGACATGACGGGCGCACCGCTGATCGAGGTCGAGGATCTGCGCATCGATATCGGCGATGGTCGCAGCCGCGTCGCGGCGGCCGAGGGCGTTTCGTTCCGCATCGATCGCGGCGAGACCTTTGGCCTCGTCGGTGAGTCCGGCTGCGGCAAGAGCATCACGGCGCTCGCGCTGATCGGCCTGCTGCGGCCGCCGCTGTCGATCGGCAGCGGTGTCATCCGATTTGACGGGCACGAAATCCAGCATCTGTCCGCGGCGGCCCAGCGCGACCTGCGCGGCAATCGCATCGCCATGATCTTCCAGGAGCCGATGACCGCGCTCAATCCGGTCTCGCCCGTGGGCCGGCAGATTGCCGAGATGTTCGTGCTGCACAAGGGCAAGAGCTGGCGCGAGGCCAACAAGCTGGCGGTCGAGGCGCTGGCAAGCGTCCGTGTGCCCGCGCCGGAGCGGCGCGTGAACGATTACCCGCATCAGCTCTCCGGCGGAATGCGTCAGCGCGTCATGATCGCCATTGCGCTTGCCTGCGGTCCAGACCTTCTCATCGCGGACGAGCCGACCACCGCGCTCGACGTTACCGTGCAGGCCGAGATCATCGAGCTGATGCGCAATCTCTGCGCCGAGCGCGGCACCGCGATCCTGATGATCAGCCACGATCTCGGCCTGGTCGCCAATGTCTGCCGCCGCGTCGCCGTGATGTATGCCGGTCGCATCGTCGAGGAGCGCGGCTCTACCGATATCTTTCGCGCCCCATCGCACCCCTATACGAAGGGCCTGGTCGACTCGCTGCCGCGGCTCGGCAGCCGCGCTGCGCTCGGCCGTAGCAGGCTCAAGGAAATTGCAGGCGTCGTCCCGGCGATCGCGAATTTCCCCGATGGCTGCCGGTTCAATCCGCGTTGCGCCAGTGCGACGGACATTTGCCGGAGCGTCGTGCCGACGGCGGATTTCCTGGAAGCCGGCGGCTTGGTGCGGTGCCACCACCATGCATGAGCCCAAAAGCAAATCGGGTGAGGCGAGGGGAAACGACGATCTCATTCTCAGCGTCGAGGATCTCGCGGTTCATTTCCCTGTCGGAGGTGGCCTGCTGGGCGGCAACCGGCGCGTGCTCCGCGCCGTCGATGGCGTCGATCTCGAGCTGAAGCGGGGCGAATGCCTTGGCCTTGTCGGCGAATCCGGCTCCGGCAAGTCGACAGTCGCCTTGTCGATCCTGGGCCTGCTGGCGCCGACGCGCGGCCGCATCGTGCTGGACGGGCAGGTGGTGACATCAAGGCCGGCAGTCGATCGCAAGGCGCTCGCGCGCATCGTGCAGATAGTATTTCAGGATCCTTACGCCTCGCTCAATCCGCGCCAGACCGTTCGCCGCACGCTGGAAGATCCGCTGCGCGTTCACGGCGTCGCGTCAAAAAGCGAAATCGAGGACCGCGTCGCGACCATGCTGCGGCATGTCGGCCTGCGGCCCGAGCAGGCCGGCCGTTACCCCCACGAATTCTCCGGCGGCCAGCGCCAGCGCATCGGCATTGCGCGCGCGCTGATCCTCAACCCCAAGATCGTCATCTGCGACGAGCCCGTCTCCGCGCTCGACGTCTCGATCCGCGCCCAGATCATCAATCTGCTGCTGGAATTGAAGGACACGCTCGGTCTGTCCTACATCATGATCAGCCACGACCTCGGCGTCGTCGAGCACATGAGCGACCGCGTCGCCGTGATGTATCTGGGCCGCATCGTCGAGAATGGCGACTGGCGCGAGATCTTTGAACGGCCCGCGCATCCCTATACGCAGGCCCTGATATCAGCGATCCCCGATCCCTTGCACCATGCGCCGCTGGCGACGACAGGCGGCGATCTTCCCAATCCGCTCAACCCGCCGAACGGATGTGCCTTCAGCCCGCGCTGCCGCTACGCGGAGGATGTGTGTCGCCACGAGCCGGGGCCGGCGCTGGAGACGCGGCCCGACGGGCATGCGGTGAGGTGCTGGCGGAGCGAGGAGATTGCGGGACGCATGGCCTCAACCTCGACCGAAAGTGCTCATCCCTAGACCAAAGGGAGCGGGTTTGGGCGGTGCCCGCCCTTGGCCCGGAAGCAGCCGTTTCGTGTTCAGGGGGATGTCGCTTATAAACCCCTAGCGGACCTGGATTGCCGATCCTGTTTCGTCTGCTACGGCCCAAAGCGCACTTCGACTTCTGGCAATTTTAACTCTTATCGGCGAACTATGTATCCTGGACGTTGAATTTGCGTAAGCTCTCGCGCGCCCGTGCCGACGCGCTTCAGAATTTTTCCCGGGAGACCGTTGATGGCTCAAGAAAGTTCGAGGCCGCGCATCGGCGAAGGACGCATCGGCAGTTCTCTCTGCGCCGCGATCGGCGTGCTCAGCGTCGCTGCGGTGCTATGCCTGCGCTACCCCGCCTTTCTGACGACACCTGAGCTGCGCGTCCATTACGACGTCGAGCTGCTCCGCCTCACCCTCGCGATCGCCATGGTCGTCGGTGCCTGGCTCGGCGTCATCGGGATCGTGCTTGGCGGCCCGCGGGTGCAAGCCACGATTGGCCTCAGCGCGCTTTTCCTCGCCACGCTGCTTGGCGGGCCCTACGTGCCGACACCGGATTTTCTCCAGCCGCGCGTCTATCTCGGCCTCGACTGGCTGGTGCTCGATCTCTTCTTCACCGGCGCAGCATTCGTGCTGCTCGAGTGGATATTCCCACGGGTGCGGCCGGAGCAAGGGCCGCTCAGCCCCGGCTGGAGGCTCGATCTCGCCTATTTCGGCGTCAACCATTTGCTGATCGGCATCTTCCTGGTGGTCTCGACACATTTTGCCCATGACTATTTCGCCTGGGCGATCAGCCCGTCGCTGCAGGCGCATGTCGTGGCCCTGCCGGCGATCGTCCGCTTCGTGCTGGTGATCCTGGCGGCCGATGCAGTCGAATACGTCTCCCACCGCGCCTATCACGAGGTGCCGTGGCTGTGGCGAATCCATGCGATCCATCATTCGCCCGAACACATGGACTGGCTCTCGGGATCGCGCCTGCATTTCTTCGAGCCATTGGCAACGCGCGCCCTGGTGCTGGTGCCGATCTTCCTGCTCGGCTTCCCGCAGGACACGATCTTCGCCTATCTCATTTTCATCTCTGTGCAATCGGTGCTGATCCATTCAAACATCAAGATGGATGTCGGCTGGCTGCGATACGTGATCGTCACGCCGCAATTCCATCACTGGCACCACGCGTCGGACGCCGAGGCCATCGACAAGAACTACGCGGCACACACGCCGCTGTTCGATATGCTGGGCAGAACCTGGCACCTGCCCAAAGACCGCTGGCCGGTCAAATACGGTACGGTGAAGCCGATCCCCGGCGGCATGCTCGGCCAGTTCGTGCACCCCTTCGTCGGGCCGGTGAAGGAATTCCTCGAACATCGGGACTCATGAAGCGGCGTGTTCCGCTGTTGCCGGCATGAGAGTCGCAGCGCGATTTCACACTGTTCGCAAAACTTGTGGATCTCTCAAACCAGCGCCATCGCCGCTCCCGCGGCCGCGCTGAAGGCGACGACGACCAGTGGTGGCGCACGCCAGGCGACCAGCAGGACAAAGCCGACAAGGGCGATGCCAAAATCCCGCGGCGAATGCACGCTGGTGGTCCAGACCGGATTGTAGAGCGCAGCGCCGAGCACGCCGACCACCGCGGCGTTGACGCCGCGCATCATGGCCTGCGCGCCGGCACGCTTCCGGAATGAATCCCAGAACGGCAGCGCGCCGAGCAGGATCAGGATTCCCGGCAGGAAGATGCCGACCAGGCCGAGCACGGCTCCGGCCACGCCATGCGGCTCCGGTGAGACCACGGTGCCGAGGTAAGCCGCGAAGGTGAAGAGCGGGCCGGGCACGGCCTGGGCCGCCCCATAGCCGGCGAGAAAGGCGTCGTCGGTCAGCCAGCCCGGGGTGACGAACGCTTCCCGCAGCAGCGGGAGCACGACATGGCCGCCGCCGAACACGAGCGCGCCGGAGCGGTAGAAGGCGTCGAACAGGGCGATGCCCGTGGAGCCGGTCAGGGCGTGAAGTGCGGGCAGACCTGCCAGGAGAACGAAGAATATCCCGAGGGTCATCATCCCCACGGTGCGCGATACCGGCATCTCCACATGTCCGGACGGCGCCGCTGCATCGCTACGGCACAGCCACAGACCGGCGAGCGCGCCGAGGACGATTGCACCGATCTGGGCAATCGACGCCGTGGAGAACAGGATGATCAGCGCGGCCACGACGGCGATCGAAGCACGTTCGCGATCCGGGCAGAGGTTGCGCGCCATGCCCCAGACGGCCTGCGCCACGATGGCGACTGCAGTGAGCTTCAGTCCGTGCAGCAGGCCGGCGCCAACAGGTCCGCCGAGCGCGCCGGCGCCGTAGGCGAACAGGACGAGGATCAGGGCAGACGGCAGAGTGAAGCCGGTCCAGGCCGCGAGCGCGCCGGGATAGCCTGATCGCATCAGGCCGATCGAGAAGCCGACCTGGCTGCTGGCGGGACCGGGCAGGAACTGGCACAGCCCGACCAGATCGGCGTAGGCATGCTCGTCGATCCATTTCCGCCGCACCACGAACTCGTCGCGGAAGTAGCCGATATGGGCAATCGGACCGCCGAAACAGGTCAGCCCCAGCTTTAGGAAGATGCGCAGGACTTCCAGCGGCGAGCTGGCAAGGGATGTTTGACCGGCTGAGGTCTCGGTCGATCGGTCGAATTTGCTCGCGGGCATGGGATCGGGTTCCGGTACGCGCATATCGGGTTTCGATAAAGGATATTGCCGGGGTCGGCTATCGGATTTCGCCGCTGGAACGAGGTCTGCGGTCATCCGTTGAAGCGCCGTCGCCTGGCGCTGAGCGCGCGCGGCGCCGCGACAAATTGGGCTCACAGATCCACGGGAGCGCCGACATGGTCGTCATGCAAAGCAAGCGTCGCTTGCTCGTGCTGGGCGGAGCGCTGGCGGCGGTCGCCGCGCCCGCCCTCATCACCCTGCCGGCCCTTGCTGAACGGAAGGGCGGCGGCGGGAAGCGGAAGGGCGCGGAGAAGAAGGACGAGGACGTCAGTCCGCCTGAGGATCTGATGCGCGAGCACGGCGTGCTCGATCGGGTGTTATTGCTCTACGAAGCCGGTATCCGGAAGTTCGCGTCGAACGACGATTTCGATCCCGAAATGATCACGCAATCCGCCGGGATCATCCGGGACTTCATCAACAACTACCATGAGAAATCGGAGGAGGAGCACGTTTTCCCGCGCTTCAGGAAGGCGGGCCGGATGACCGATCTGGTTGACGTCCTGCTGCGCCAGCATGAAGCAGGCCGGAAGGTGACGGACAATATCCTGAGGCTCGCACCGACTGGCCGAGGCAATACCGACGACCGCAAGCAGCTCGTCGGCGCGATGCAATCCTTCATCACGATGTATCGGCCGCACGCGGCCCGCGAAGACACGGACCTCTTTCCGAAGCTGAAGGACGTCGTCTCCTCGAACGAGTACGATGCGATGGCCGAGGACTTCGAGAAGAAGGAGCACCAGCTGTTCGGCGAGGACGGCTTCGAGAAGATGGCGGCCCGCGTCGCCCAGCTGGAGCAGCAGATGGGCATTCATGACCTGAACCAGTTCACGCCGCGCTGACGCGGGGGCCGAGTTGCTGTGGGCCGGCGTGACCCGCACGATCACCACCGATCGTGGCGTGAAGCTGGCCGCCAGCGTTGCCGGCGGCTTTGGGTCGATTGTGTTGCAAAAGTCGGCTGTAGCAGATTTAGGTGTTAGTCTCTTCCTTGAGAGCCGCGCTCCAAAAGCGCTGGCTCTGACGCATTTTACGCAACTTCGACGCTACGCGACGCGCAGAGCCTGAGCGGGAGGCGGTCGGGCAACCAGTGATGCAAACCGCCTCAGATTCTGGGCGATGGCCGCTAGAACAAATTCATCCTGGGCACCTC
>NZ_CAKZHY010000077.1 GCF_936928535.1 uncultured Bradyrhizobium sp.
GAACCCCTCATCCGGCGCTTCGCGCCACCTTCTCCCACAAGGGGAGAAGGAAAGAGATCGACGTTTTCCGATCTAGAACGGCAGCCCTACATAATTCTCCGCGAGCAACCGCTGTGCTGTCTCGGACGAGAGCAGATAGTCCAGCTCGGTCTGCTGGAGCCGGTCTTCATACTCGGAGCGATCGGGGAAACGGTGCAGCATCATCGTCATCCACCACGAGAAGCGTTGCGCCTTCCATATCCGCGCGAGCGCCTTGGCGGAATAGCCCTTCAGTCCGGAATCGTCACCATGCTGATAATGCGAGAGCATCGCGTGGTAGAGATAATAGATATCCGAGGCGGCGCTGTTCAGCCCACGCGCGCCGGTCGGCGGCACGATATGGGCGGCATCGCCGGCGAGGAACAGGCGACCATAACTCATCGGCTCGGCGACGAAGCTGCGCAGCGGCGCAATGCTCTTCTCGATCGATTGGCCGGTGATCAGTCGCGCGGCGACGTCATCAGGGAGGCGACGCTTCAGCTCGGCCCAGAACGCATCGTCGCTCCAATCCTCCACCTTGTCGGTTAGCGGCACCTGGACGTAATAACGGCTCAGCACCTGTGAGCGGAGCGAGCAGAGCGCGAAACCGCGTTCGTGCTTCACATAGATCAGCTCCGGCGACACCGGCTTGGTGCGCGACAGCACGCCCAGCCAGCCGAACGGATAGATCTTCTCATATTCGCGCAACACGTCCCTCGGGATCGATTTGCGGCTGACGCCGTGAAAACCGTCGGCGCCGACGATGTAGTCGCAATCGACCCGCACGGCTTGGCCGTTGACGCGATACGTCACGTAGGGCCGGTCCGAGGTCAGATCATGCGGCATCACGTCCTCGGCATTGTGCACCACCTTGCCACCGTGCCGATCGCGCGCCTCGTAGAGATCGCGGGTCAGCTCGGTCTGGCCGTAGACCAGCACCGAATTGCCGCCGGAATGCTTGTGCAGATCGATGTGGGAGAGCACGCCGTCATGAGCGATCTCGAAGCCGTTGTGGATCTCACCCTCGCGGTCCATCCGCTCGCCGCATTGCGCCTCGCGCATCAGCCTAGCGAAACCGTGCTCGAGCACGCCGGCGCGGATGCGGGCCAGCACGTGCTCGCGGCTGTATTTCTCCAGCACGATGGTGTCGATGCCCTTCAGGTGCAGGAGCTGGGACAGCAATAATCCGGACGGCCCACCGCCGATGATGCAGACCTGAACTTTCATTTTTCCGTCCTCCCGTCGGTACTTTTTTGCAGATTCCGAGGCCCGGACCGATGGAGGGTTTTGCCAATGTCTTGTACTATTCGAACATGAGGACCACAGCCCCCGCCCCGGCGATCCGGGTCTACAATCTGTTCGGCGAAGCCGGAGATTTGCCGGACGTCGTCCATTGCGAGACGATTGCGTCCCGCTCGGTGCTGCATGACTGGACCCTCGCCGTGCACCGGCACGCAAGGCTGCACCAGGTGCTGCTGATCGAGCGCGGCGGCGGCGAAGCGACGCTCGACGGACGCGTGGTGCCATTGAAACCGACGCAGATCGTCAACGTGCCGGTCGGGCACGTCCATGGCTTCCGCTTCATTCCGGGAACACAGGGGTGGGTGCTGACCATCGCCGCGGAGATCATGGACGAGGCGCTGCTCGCCACCGAGGGTCTGCGCGGCGTGCTGTCGCGATCCGCCGTGGTTCGCGGCACACCCCAGATCCGCGCGACCATGAAGCAGATCTTTGCCGAACATGCTGCACGCGATTTCGGCCGCGCTCATGTGCTGCGCGCATTATCGGCGGCCATGGTCGGCCTCGTGGCCCGTGCGCTCACCGGCGAGAGCGGCGCCGGCGGCAATGCAGAGACAGATCTGTTCCGTCGTTTCGAGGCCTTGCTCGAACAGCATCATCTGGAGCGCTGGACGGTGGCGGACTATGCGAAGGCGCTGGCGATCACACCGACCCACCTCAATCGGGTCACGCGCGCGGCGACCGGCGACACCGCCTCGCACCTGATCCTGAACCGGCTGATCCGCGAAGCCCGCCGCAACCTCGTCTACACCAACCTGCCGGTCTCGACGATCGCCTACGCGCTCGGCTTCGAGGACCCTGCCTATTTCAGCCGGGTCTATGCCGCGGCCACCGGCCTGTCCCCGCGCACCTTTCGCGCACAGCTCCATGGCGGCGAATAGCGCGCCCTCTTGCAAACCATTCAACCAAGAAGCACCCCGTTACTGATGCGCCGTCTCCCGCCCGGGCTCCGCGGGCATATCCTCCGGGTGCCTCCTTTCGTAGTGAAGGAAGAGATCCAGCAGTGCCAGAAGCACGATGGCGATCCCGAAGCCGATGCTCAGATGCATCGCCCGCGTGTGCGGGAATCCGAGCAGCCAGGGCGAGGCGATGAGCCAGACGCCCATCAGGACGTTGATCCATTCCTCCCAATCCCTGTAAGCGATGATGGCTGCCAGCGAAAGCACGACAATGATCGCGCTGGTGATCCACAGGTCGATCTTGCCCTGGCTGTTGGTCAGCTTGAACAGCCACGGTGATAAGAAGAGGACGGCGGCGAGAAACAGATTATAGACGTCAGGGGCAGTTTCGCGTTCTTGCAGCTTGCTCATGGCAAACCCTCCGCGAGGGACCTGCCGAAGAAAACATCGTCAGACGATATAGTTCCTATTCAGAAGAGTTCGTTCGGCTAGACTTTAGTCCTGATCACGAACCGAAGCGACGACGATAGTCCTGCGGCGCGGTGGCCAGCACGCGCAAAAAGCTGCGGCGCATGGTCTCCTCGGAGCCGAAGCCGCAACGCTTGGATATCCGCTTCACGGGCAAGCGTGTCTCCGAGAGCATTCGCCGCGCAGCCTCCACCCGCAGCCGCTCGATCGCGCGAAGCGGCGTCAGTCCGGTGGCCTTGGCATAATGTCGGCTGAAGCTGCGCTCGCTCATGCCGGCCTCGCGCGCCAGGCTGGACAGCGAAAGGTCGCCGGTGAGATGCTTGCAGATCCATTGATGCAGCGCGCCGAACTCGTCCTCGGCCGATTGCAGCGACAGCGCCTCGCTGAACTGCGCCTGCCCGCCCGGCCGCTTGAGAAAGACAACGAGATAACGTGCCACCGCGAGCGCAATGGTGCGACCGAGATCCTCCTCCACCAGGGCCAGTGCCAGATCGATTCCGGCGGTCACGCCTGCCGAGGTCCAGATCGCGCCATCGCGCACGAAGATCGGATCGGGCTCGACACGCACGGCGGGAAAGCGCTTCGCGAGTTCGGCGCAATATGACCAATGGGTGACCGCGCGCCGTCCGTCGAGTGCGCCCGACGCACCCAGCAGAAATGCGCCGGTGCAGACCGATGCCACGCGCCGCGCCTTCTTCACGCGTTGCCGCAGCCAGTCCAGCAGCGCCGGATCGGAGGCGGCGGCATCGACGCCCGGACCACCTGCGACAACCAATGTATCCGGCCCGCTGCTCCGCGACAGCGGCCCCGTCGCGATCTCGAGTCCTGACGATGCCGTCACGCGCGCGCGATCTTTCGCGACCACGCGGAGGATATAGGGCGGCGCTCCGCCCGCCTCCACGATCTGCTCATTGGCAGTCGCGAACACCTGGAGAGGCCCTGTCACGTCGAGGAGCTGTACCGCTGGATAGGCCAGCACCTCGATTACGCGTGCAGAACCCCGCCCAGCACGTGACATCGAACTTGGCGAGATCAGAGGGGTCTTTGGCATTTGCGCCAAAGCGTGCCCGGTTATGTTGCCGCTGTCCAGCCTCGAATGGCGAGGTTCTCCATTCGACGGCACTGCAAGGAGAGACCATGACCACCAAAACCTTCACCAAGACTGCGCCGCCGGCATGGCTGCTCGCCATGTGGAAGGAAATCGACGACAAGACCTTTGGCAAGGGTTTTGACTGTTTCGCCGAAGATGCCGTCTGCAATCTCGGCGTCGCGGACTGGCACGGCCGCGAGGCGATCCGCAACAACCTTCGGCAGTTCATCGATCGCGGTTTTACGGCGCTCCACGACGTCGTCGAGTTCTGGGATAGTCCCGAGTTGAAGGTCTTCCACGGCAAGGTCGCGATGCGCTTCGACGATCCCGGTATCGCGCCGGTGCGGCCCACGATGGTCCATTTCTTTTATATGGACGAAAACGATCGCACCAAGGTCAAGCACTGGATCGGCGCGGTGGGACCGACCGGCTTCTAGGGATCGCAACAACAGAAACGGCCCCACCTTCGGATGGGGCCGCTCCACCTTTGAACAGGATCAATCAGACGTCGAAGAACACCGTCTCGTCCGGGCCCTGCAAATTGATCGTGAAGGAATAGACGGTCTTGCCGGCGCGCTCGCTGCGCGTGGCGATCAGGGTCTTGCGACGCACCGGCGGCTCGACCAGGGTGAGCACGGGATCGGCGGTGTTGGCGGCTTCCTCGTCGGAGAAATAGAGCCGCGTGTTGAGGCCGATATTGATGCCGCGCGCGACGATCCAGACATTGACATGCGGCGCGCATTTGCGCCCTGCCCCGTCGACGATCGCGCCCGGCTTGATGGTCTCGAAGGTCACCAGCCCACTCTCGAAATCGGAGCCGCCGCGGCCCCAGCCGCGGAAATCCTGGTCCCGCGCGCCGGCGGAGCGATCGGCCGGGTGATTATAGCAGCCGGCCGCGTTGGCCTGCCAGATCTCGAGCAGCACGTCGCGCAGCGGCGAGCCGCTGCCGTCGAGCACCTTGCCTTCCAGCACGATGCGGTCGCCCTTGGTGTTCGGCGTCACCAGCACGTTGGAAAAGTTCTTCTCGAAGATATCGAAGCCCGCCATGGCCGGGATCAGGCCGATATGGACGTAGGGCCCTGCGGTCTGCGAGGCGGTTTCCTTGAGATAGTTGAGCGGCTGCGGCATGTGCTCAGTTCCCTTCGGGGCGATTTTCGAAATAGGTGGAGCGCTGGCCGCGCAGCACGATGTCGAAGCGGTAGGCGAGCGAGTCGAACGGCGTCGCGGCATTGAGGTCGAGCGGCGCGACCAGACGGTCGAGCGCGTCCTTGTCCGGGATCGTCGTCAGGATCGGGCAGATCGGGATCAGGGGATCGCCCTCGAAGTACATCTGCGTGATCAGCCGCTGCGCAAAGCCGGAGCCGAACACCGAGAAGTGGATATGGGCGGGGCGCCAGCTGTTGACGAAGTTGCGCCAGGGGTAAGGACCGGGCTTCACGGTGCGGAAATAATAGTAGCCGGTGTCGTCGGTCAGCGCACGGCCGCAGCCGCCGAAGTTCGGATCGATCGGCGCCAGATACGTGTCCTTCTTGTGCCTGTAACGGCCGCCGGCATTGGCCTGCCAGAACTCTACCAGCGTGTTGGGAACGCCGCGGCCGGTCTCATCGAGCACGCGGCCGTGAACGACGATGCGCTCGCCGACAGGATCGCCGTCCTTGGCGTAGTTGCGGATCAGATCGTTGTCGAGCGGCCCGAGATCGTTGTGGCCGAACACCGGCCCCGTGATCTCCGAAACCGAGTTCTCGATCGACAGCAGTGACTGGCGCGGCGAGCGCAGCACCGAGGATTTATAGCCGGGTGCGTAGGCCGGGGGATGGATGGTGCGGTCGCGCTGAAAGAAGCCGCCATCGCGTGGCGTGAACGGCTCGGGTCGGTTGAGGCGGGGATCCTGCAAGGCTGGCGCCTGGACATTCATCGGCGTTGTCTCTCCCTGGGGGCGCCCCGGGGACCGGGGGCGCGGCTTATTGAACGATAATGCCGTCCCCCATTCTCAAGATAAATAGATCGGTTATAATGAATTACATGAACAAAATCGATCATTTGGCCCTCGACGGTCACGCCCTCGAACTTTTCCTCGCGGTGCTGGAAGAGGGTTCGGTGACAGCAGCCGCGACACGCCTCGGCCTGACGCAATCGGCCGTCAGTCACGGCCTGAACAAGCTGCGGCGGATCGTCGGCGATCCCTTGTTCGCAAAATCCGGCCGCGGCATCGTCGCCACCGCCCATGCCCAAGCCCTGGCCGTCAAGGCGCGCGCGCTGATCGACGAAATGCGCAGCTTCGCCGGCGGCGTCACCTTCGAGCCGGCAAGCGCGCAGCTTTCGCTGACGATCGCCGCCAATGATTTCCAGCGCGACCTACTGCTGCCACGCTTCTTCGACCATGTTGCCGCGCAGGTGAAGAATCTGAACCTGCGCGTGATCCCGTCGCAATCGCCCTCACCCGCGATGCTGCGCGAAAATCGCTGCGACCTGTTGATTACCCCACTGCCGCCGTCCGGCATCGACATCGTGCAGAAGCGGCTCTTGAGCGATCACTACGTCTGCTACTTCGATCCCAAGGCGCGCGCCGCACCGTCGGACCGAAGCGCCTATCTCGCGGCGCGACACATCACCGTGGTCTATACCGACAATGAGCGGCTCGACTTCGACCGCCGGCTCGCCGCGAACGGCTTCCACCGCGACATCGCCATCTCGGTGCCGAGCTTCTCCGGCGTGCCGTCGTTCCTGCGCGGGACGCAGATGCTGGCGAGCATGCCGAGCCTGCTGGCATCCGGCGTGATGCGCGGCTTCGCGCAGACGCGGATTCCGCTGGCCTCACGCACGCGCACGCTGGCCGAGCTTCCGATGTTCATGGTCTGGCACCAGCGCTACCAGAAAGACCCGGCGCATCGCTGGGTCAGGAGCCAGCTCGAGATCGTCGCAGCCACGACCGCCGGCGGCGGCTAATTCTCTGCTGCTGCGGCGGTGAGGGCCTATCCCTCAGCAAACCCACTGGTTGCGCGCGAGCGGCCACGCTAGAATTCGGTCATGACAGTGACCGATATTGCAAGCCGAACCTACAATCACAGCTGGCGGCTGGATCCCATCATCCGCAGCCTGCTGGATACCGATTTCTATAAGCTGTTGATGTTACAAATGATTCGGGAATCCTATCCGGATCAGCAAGTCACGTTCTCGGTCATCAACCGTTCGCGCCATGTGCGGCTTGCCGAGACCATCGATGAGAGCGAGCTGCGCGCCCAGCTCGACCATGCCCGCACCATCCGCTTCACCAAGAAGGAGCTGATCTGGCTTGCCGGTAACACCTTCTATGGCAAGACCCACATGTTCTCGGCGGATTTCATCCGCTGGCTCGCCGAATTTCGCCTTCCCGAATACGAGCTGCGCAAGGTCGAGGGCCAGTACGAGCTGCACTTCCACGGCCCGTGGACCCACACCTCGATGTGGGAGATTCCGGCCCTCGCCATCCTCAACGAATTGCGCTCGCGGGCTGCGATGAAGGGCCGCGGCCGCTTCGAGCTCGACGTGCTCTATGCCCGCGCCAAGGCCAAGCTGTGGACCAAGGTGGAGCGGCTGCGCAAGCTGGAGAATTTGCGGCTGTCCGACTTCGGCACCCGCCGCCGCCACGGTTTTCTCTGGCAGCGCTGGTGCGTGGAAGCGGTGAAGGAAGGGCTGGGACCGTCCTTCATCGGTACGTCCAACGTCCTGCTGGCGATGGACAACGATCTCGAAGCGATCGGCACCAATGCACACGAGCTGCCGATGGTCGCGGCCGCGCTCGCCAAGGACGACGAGGAATTGCGCTGGGCGCCCTATCGCATCCTCGATCAGTGGCGCCAGACCTATGGCGGCAATCTCCTGATCGCCCTGCCGGACGCTTTCGGCACCAAAGCCTTCCTGCGCGATGCGCCGGAATGGGTTGCCGACTGGACCGGCTTCCGCCCCGACAGTGCGCCGCCGATCCAGGCCGGCGAGGAGATCGTCGCGTGGTGGCAGAAGAAGGGCCGCAATCCCAAGGACAAGCTACTCGTCTTCTCCGATGCGATGGACGTCGGCTCGATCGAGGAGACCTATCACCACTTCGCCGGTCGCGTGCGGCTCTCGTTCGGCTGGGGCACCAACCTCACCAACGACTTCGTCGGCTGTGCGCCGGACGGCTCGTTCAACCTCGATCCGATTTCGCTGGTCTGCAAGGTGTCGTCGGTCGACGGGCGTCCGGCCGTCAAGCTCTCCGACAATCCGGAGAAGGCGACCGGAATGCCCTCCGAGATCGAGCGCTATTTGCGCGTGTTCGGCGATGCCGGGCGCGTGCGTCAGCCGGTGCTGGTCTAGCGATCGGCCAAATCTCTCAAGCGAGTAAATCGCAAAGGCCGGATTCGGCGGGATCGGCTGCGCCGATGCCGCGAGGTTCCGGCTCCGTCGCATTTGCCATATCGGTTTCACAACGCCTTCACCCTGCGAGATGGTCTTGGGACTTTTTCGGGGTGCACTAGGCAGCGTTCTCGCGTAATCGGCGTTGTCGGCGGAACGCTCCGCTGGGGTCGTTGAGTGATTTGGGGAACGCAGGGTGTTTCGCAGAACCGCAACGTCGGCGAAGGAACGCAGCTTCCTTCACGTCATCAAGCTCGTCTCGCCATTCGTCATGGTCGTCGTGCTCCAGGCGACCATTGCCGGATTCAGTTTGGAGGTGATGTCGTCGGTTCGCGCCTATGTCGCGGGTGAGGCGGTGTGGTCGCGCTCGCAGAAGAACGCCGTCTATTTCCTCACTCTTTATCTGCATTCGGGCGAAGCCAGCCAGTTTGCGCGGTATCAGTCCTCGATCGCCGTCCCGATCGGCGACGAATATGCAAGGTGGGCCCTCGAACGCGATCCGGTCGACGTCGAGACCGCCCGTATCGGCCTTCTGCAGGGCGGCAACCATCCGGACGACGTTCCGGGCATGATCTGGTTGTTCCGTAATTTCAGCGGCATCAACTTCTTTCAGGAGGCGATCCGGGAGTGGGCTGCCACCGATCCGATGCTGCTGGAGCTTAGCATCTTCAGTGAAGTGATCCGGAACGACCTGAAGGACGGCCCTGTCCGCAGCCCCGATCGCCTGCAATTCCTGTCGTCGCGGCTTTCGGAACTGAACAGGCAGTTCACCGGACATGCCGAGCGGTTCTCGACCGCCCTCGGCGAAGGCTCTCGCACCATCAAGGTGACGCTGACCGGCGTCAATATCATCACCGCCGCAGCACTGATCCTGCTTCTGATCTGGCATACGCGGCGACTGGTGTTGCAACGGCAGGCATTCGAGGATGCCTTGCACGCGGAGAAGGAACGCCTGGCCTATCAGGCGTCGCATGACTGGCTCACGGGCCTCTCCAACCGCCGCGCCTTCGAGGCACGGCTGCAACGCGAACTCGACGACAACGCGGCGGGTCTGCTCAGTCTGATCCTGCTCGACCTCGATCAGTTCAAGAGCGTCAACGACAGCTGCGGCCACCTCGCCGGCGACCGGCTGCTGTGTCAGGTCGCGCACCTGTTGCAGCAGGATCGGCGGCCGCGCGATCTGGTCGCCCGACTCGGCGGCGATGAATTCGCTCTGATCCTGCCGCGATGTGCGCCCTATGACGCGGTCGACATCGCCGAGCGGCTGCGGCGGTCGCTCGAGCTGTTCAACTTCTCCTGGGAGGATCGCTGCTTCGCGGTGACCGGCAGCATTGGCGTCACCTGCATCACCGAACGCGACACGACGCTCGAAGAGGCGATGCGTCGGGCCGATGCCGCCTGCTATCGCGCCAAGGACAAGGGACGCAATCGGGTTCAGTTTGACAATGGGAAGGCGGATGTCGTCCTCGTCGCCGCGCGGCCACGTGAAGCGGCACGCGCGTGACGATCGCCCTATCGTGCCGGCAAGACTCCAAGACCCACAAGATGCGCGTCGAGGAACTGTGTGACCTGCTGGCGCAGCAGCTGCGGCGGCACAGCGACCATACGCTCTTCGAGGCCGAGCGAGATGATGCCGTGGACGGCCGAAAACAGCGTGCGCGACAGTAGCGCGATCTTCACGTCGTCCGCATTCGGCAGCACACGCACCAGAGGTGAATGCATCAGCGCGAAGGCGTCCATCACCATCTGAAGGATGTCATCGGGATACGGACGGTCGTCCTCCATGCGATGCTCGAACAGCGAGCGCAGCAGATTGGCGTTTTCAGTGAAGAAATCGAGATAGGTCTCGGCCAATCCATAGAGTTGGCGCACCGGATCCCCGGAGGGAACCGAGACAAGCCGCGCCGTAAGCGCCTGAACCGTCTCCCGGTTGACGGTCAGGATGACCCCGTCGAAGTCGTCGAACTCGTTATAAACACTGCCGACGGAGCAGCCGACGGCGTCCGCAACGTCCCGAACCTTCAACGATCTCAGACCTTTAGAGGCAATAATGCCGCGGGCGATCTCCAGGATCTGGAGCCGCCGGCGATTTTTTTTCTGATCTCGCAGCGATTCTTCTTGAACAATGTTCATTTTCAAGCTACTCATGTGAACAATGTTCAATTTAACCCGGAGACCTGCAAAATGCAAACCCTCGCTGTTGATATTGCCTCCTCCTTCGTCGATGACGCCGCAGCCCTGGTCAGCGGCTTCGGCCGTGCTGCCCTGCGGCTCGCAATGGCGCCGATCGATCGGATTGCAAATGCTTGCGACATCGCCGGCGTGCTCGCCGAGCGCCGCGCGACCTTCCTGATGTGGCGGACCAACCGCGCCCGCTACGGCCGCCGCGTCAGCCTGCTTGGCCGCCTCAACCCGTTTCGCCATCTGGCTCATCTCACCTGAAGGAGAGGCCGATGCGCATGCAGGTCCACTCGAATGCGAGCGCCCATCGCAACAAAGGACTTACTATGTCCGGACAATGCCGGCCGACCCGGCGAAAGTCAGGGATGCCGTTCAGCTTTTCCTTATCGGGCCCGGCGATATCCCCATAATCGCGGCATTTCCGCCCGAAGCTGCGGCCGCGACCGGATATTTGCGAACCTAACGAGACAGACTGGAGACCAACAGGATCGGAGGGACCGAGGGGGACACAACAGGCCGGCAAGCATCCTCGCCTGCATTCGCTCCCCCACACCCTTCCGGTCGTGATGTTTCACCCACAACGTAACAACCTCAGGCTGCCTTTCCAAAACAGGACTCGTCATGATCAGGGAATTGATGTCGTCACGCCGATTTGCGCCGCTGTTCTGGGCGCAATTTTTCTCGGCGCTCAATGACAACGTGCTCAAGAACGCACTCGTCATCATCCTGCTTTACAGCGCCGCAACGGGCCACGGCGATGCCCTGGTGACGGTGGCAGGTGCCGTCTTCATCTTCCCCTACTTCATCTTGTCGGGTCTCGGCGGCCAGCTCGCCGACAAATACGTCAAATCGGTTGTCGCTAGGCGATTGAAGTTTGCCGAGATCTTCGCAGCGGGCTTCGCCGCTGCCGGTTTCTTCATGCACTCGGTGCCGTTGCTGTTCACCGCGCTTGCGCTGTTCGGCATCATCGCCGCGCTGTTCGGCCCCGTGAAATACTCCATGCTGCCGGACCAGCTCGGGCTCGGCGAGCTCGCTACCGGCAACGCGCTGGTCGAAGGCGCGACCTTCATGGCGATCCTGGTCGGCACTGTCGCCGGCGGCCAATTCGTCGCGGGCTCCGCTCATATGGGTTGGGTCGCATCGGCCGTGGTCGTGCTGGCCCTGCTGTCCTGGGCCTTTGCCTCGCGCATTCCGCAGACAACGCCCTCCGCACCTGATCTGCCCGTCGATGCCAATCCCTGGACCTCGACGCTCGGCCTGCTCAAGACGCTGTATGCCGATCACCGTCTCTGGGACGGCACCGTGATCGTCTCCTGGTTCTGGCTGGTCGGCGCGATCGTGCTGTCGCTGCTGCCGGCGCTGGTCAAGGACGTTGTCGGCGGCAGCGAAGGCGTGGTGACGCTGTGCCTTGCGATCTTCGCGATCGGCATTGCCATCGGCTCGTTGTTTGCGGCCAGCCTGAGCCACGTTCGTCCGAACCTCGCGCTGGTGCCGATCGGCGCCATCATGATGGGATTTGCCGGCATCGACCTTGCCTGGGCCATCAGCGTCGCAGTTAAAGGCAACGACATCGCCGCGATCGATTTCGCGACCTCGTTTGGCGGTCTGCGCATGCTGATCGACTTCGTCGTCTTCGCGTTCGGTGGTGGCCTGTTCGTCGTTCCCTCCTTCGCAGCGGTGCAGGCCTGGTCGGAGCCGAACGAGCGCGCCCGCATCATCGCCGCCGGCAACGTGCTGCAGGCTGCCTTCATGGTATCAGGCTCGCTGTTCGTCGCGCTGCTGCAGGGAGCTGGCTTGCATGTCGGCTGGATCTTCCTCGGCCTTGGCGTCGCCAGCTTCGGCGCGGTGTGGTTCGTGCTGACCAAATGGGGCAAGGAAGGCGTGCGCGATTTCGGCGCGCTGCTGTTCCGCGCGCTGTTCCGCACCGAAGTGCGCGGGCTCGAGAACCTGCCGCCATCAGGCACGCGCATGCTGATCGCGCCCAATCACGTCAGCCTGATCGACGGCCCGCTGCTGCACGCCGTGCTGCCGATCGACGCCAGCTTCGCGGTCGACACCGGCATCTCCAAAGCCTGGTGGGCCAAGCCGTTCCTGCGCGTGGTCAAGCACTACACCATGGACCCGACCAAGCCGCTGGCGGCGCGCGACCTGATCAAGCTCGTCGCCGCGGGCGAGCCCGTTGTGATCTTCCCGGAAGGACGCATCACCGTCTCCGGCTCGCTGATGAAGGTCTATGACGGCACCGCGATGATCGCGGACAAGGCCGACGCCGTCGTCGTGCCTGTTCGCATCGAAGGCGCCCAGCGTTCGCATCTGAGCTACCTCAACTCCAGCCAGATCAAGCGCTCATGGTTTCCGCGGGTGACGGTCACGATCCTGCCGCCGGTCAAGCTGCCGGTCGCTTCGGAGCTGAAGGGCAAGGCACGCCGCAACGCCGCGGGCGCTGCGCTCCAGGACGTCATGATCGACGCGATGGTCAAGAATGCCATGCTCGATCACACGCTGTTCGAAGCGCTCGGACACGCCTATCGCGACCGCGACACCGGCAAGGTGATCATCGAGGACGCGCTCGGCACCAAGCTGACCTATCGCAAGCTGATCCTTGGCGCGCAGGTCCTGAGCCGCAAGTTAGAGGCCGGCACCATGGCCGGCGAGAATGTCGGCGTGCTACTCCCGAACTCCGCAGGCGTCGCGGTCGTCTTCATGGCGCTGCAAGGCATCGGCCGCGTTCCGGCCATGCTCAACTTCTCGGCCGGCCCGGTCAACGTTCTCGCTGCCATGAAGGCTGCGCAGGTCAGGACCGTGCTGACGTCAAAGGCGTTCATCGAGAAGGGCAAGCTCGACAAGCTGGTAGCCGCGATCTCGGCTGAGGCACGAATCGTCTATCTCGAGGATGTTCGTGCTTCCATCGGCACCGCCGACAAGATCAAGGGCCTATTGGCCGGCACCGCCCCGCGCGTTACCCGCCAGGCCAACGATCCGGCCGTCGTGCTGTTCACGTCGGGCTCGGAAGGCACGCCCAAGGGCGTGGTGCTGTCCCACCGCAACATCCTCGCCAACGCGGCGCAGGCGCTGGCGCGGGTCGATGCCAACGCCGATGACAAGGTGTTCAACGTGCTGCCGGTGTTCCACTCCTTCGGCCTGACAGGCGGAATGATGATGCCAATGCTCGCGGGCATCCCTATCTACATGTACCCCTCGCCGCTGCACTATCGCATCGTGCCCGAGCTGATCTACCAGACCGGCGCCACGATCCTGTTCGGCACCGACACGTTCCTCACCGGCTATGCCCGCTCGGCACATGTCTACGACTTCCGTACCCTGCGCCTCGTGATCGCAGGCGCGGAGGCGGTCAAGGACCGCACGCGCCAGGTGTTCATGGAACGCTACGGCATCCGCATCCTCGAGGGCTATGGCGTCACCGAGACGGCGCCGGTGCTGGCGATGAATACGCCGATGGCCAACCGCCCCGGCACCGTCGGCCGCCTCTCGCCGCTGATGGAGAGCAAGCTCGATCCGGTCCCCGGCATCGAGGAAGGTGGTCGTCTCTCGGTTCGCGGGCCGAACGTGATGCTCGGCTATCTCAGGGCCGAAAACCCCGGCGTGCTCGAAGTGCTGCCCGAAGGCTGGCACGACACCGGCGACATCGTCGCAATCGACGCCGCCGGCTTCATCACCATCAAGGGCCGTGCCAAGCGCTTTGCCAAGATCGCCGGCGAAATGGTCTCGCTGTCGGCGGTCGAAAGCATCGCGACGACGCTGTGGCCGCAGGCCGGCTCGGTCGCCGTGTCTATCCCGGACCAGCGCAAGGGCGAGCGTATCGTCCTGCTGACGACGGAGAAGAATGCCGAGCGCAGCGCGATGCAGGCCCGGGCCAAAGCAATCGGCGCTTCCGAGCTGACCGTGCCCGCCACGATCATGGTGGTCGACAAGGTGCCACTGCTCGGCACCGGCAAGACCGACTATGTCACGGCAACGACCATGGCCCGCGAACAAGCGTCCGCGCCGGAACGCGAGGTCGCCTGAAAGACATGCACGAGGTGGCCTTGAAAGGCGATGCGCGGTGCCCGGGAGTGGTTCTGCTTCACGGCATCGCGCGCACCTCGGCATCCCTGAAAAAGCTGGAGCGGGCGCTCCAGGCGGCCGGGTTTGCGACGCTCAACCTCGACTATTCCAGCCGTAGCAGGCCGATCGCGGCGCTTGCGGACGACATCCATCCGGCGATCTCGGAGTTTGCCGGGCGCGATACGCCGCTTCACTTCGTTGCGTATTCGATGGGCGGCCTCGTGGCTCGTACCTATATCGCGAAATATCGACCGACCCGGCTTGCCGGCGTGGTGATGCTTGGCACGCCGAACGGCGGCAGCGAGGTCGCCGATCTCTTGAGCGGCTCGCGTCTCTACCGCGCCTTCTACGGGCCCGCCGGGCTTGAGCTCACGACCGCGACCCGGCGGGACGCTTTGCCTGAAGTGGACTATCCCATCGGCGTGATCGCGGGAAACCGCTTCATCGATCCGGTCGCAGGCCTGTTCGTTCTCCCGAAGCCCAACGATGGACGGGTGTCGGTGCAAAGCGCGATGCTATCAGGCATGGCTGACGCCGTCGTCGTGAAGGCGTCGCATACCGGCCTTCCGCGGCATACCACCGCAATCTCCCAGACCATCGCTTTCCTGCGCGACGGTCGCTTCAGTCCGACGTGACGATTTAAGCCTCCGTTCGCCGCTCCTGCGCATAGCGCACCAGCGCCGCGAAGCGGTAGATGCCGTGCACGAATTTGCCGTAGGGCATGGTGATGAACAGCGCGAACACCGCGCCGAGATGCAGCGCCAGCAGCGGCCCCATCATGGCGGTCTCGCGCAGGACCAGCAGCAGCATGCCGGTGAGCCCGGTCAGGAACAGCATGGCGATGAAGCCGACATCCATGCCGTAACGTTGCTCGTCGACCAGCTCCGGTGCACGGCGCGACTTCGCGACGAGCAGCCCGATCGGACCGGCGATGAGGCCAATGCCACCGAGCGTACCCAACACGACAGGCAGATCCCACCACGGATACGGCGCCTCGCGGCCGAGCAGATAATGATAGAGCGTGGCGACCGAGGTCGCGGCGAAGCACAGCAGGAAGCCGTAGAACGTGAGGTGGTGAAAAAGCTTGCGCCGGTCGGTCGGCTTGTCGTCCTCGTTGTAACAGCCGACACCGCCGCCATGGAGATAACGCAGCTCGCCGGCATCGCGGATCGCCTGGAAAATCGAGCCGCCATCGACGCGGCCACCGATCGGTGTGCCGATATCGCGCCAGAACGCGCGCACGCTCATGACCAGCGCGAGGATCGCGTAGAGAAACGCGGCGCTGAACAGCGCGGCCATCGCGTTGTGTGGCATGAGCTTGTAGAACGCGCCGGGGCCGGTGTGCACGCCAAACAGCACGCCGCGGTCGTTCAGCACGGCGAAACCGAGAATGAAGGCGGCCATGCTCAGCGCGGCAACGATGCTGATGACGAGCCCGTTGCGCGCGAAGGTGCCGGACAGCGCCTGCGGCCAGGCATAGGCCGCATAGGATTCCGCGCGTGCAACCGCCAGCGTTTTGGGAACGTTGACGTTGAATTCGTGCGGCGGCGAGAACTGGCAGTCGACGTAGCAGGCGCCGCAGGAATGGCAGAGGTTGGCGAGATAGTTGAGGTCGCCGTCGGAGAACGCACGCCGCATCTCCATGGCCGGAAACACCGCACACAGGCCCTCGCAATAGCGGCAGGAATTGCAGACCGTCATCAGACGGTCGGCTTCATCAAGGATTCTAGTTCCGTGCATGTTTCGCCGCTTCCCGTCCTGCGATCCGCCCGAACACGCTGCCGATGGTCATGCCCATGCCGGCCGCATAGCCCTTGCCGAGCACATTGCCCGCCATGATCTCGCCGGCTGCGAACATGTTTGCGGACGGCTTGCCGTCAGCCATCAGCATCCGCGCGTCCTTGTTCACGCGCGTGCCGAGATAGGTGAAGGTGATGCCGGGCCGCACCGGATAGGCAAGATAGGGCGGCGTCTCGATCTTGCGCGCCCAGTGGGTCTTGGGCGGCGTGATGCCTTCGGTCACGCAATCGTCGAGGATCGTATGATCGAACGTCCCGGGCCGCACAGCGGCATTGAACTCGGTGATGGTCTTTTCCAGCGCGGCCGGATCGAGCTCCAGCTTGCCCGCGAGCTCGGCGATGGTTTGTCCGGCGATCGGCGGAAACAGCGTCGGCATGAAACTGGTGACGACGGTGGAATCAAAGATGATGTAGGCAATCTGGTCGGGCTGCGCCGCGACCACCCGCCCCCAGATCGCGTAGCGCTTCGGCCAGATGTCTTCGCCTTCGTCGTAGAAGCGCTGCGAATGCTTGTTCACGACGATGCCGAACACGACCGAGTCATGGCGCGTGATGATGCCGCCGTCGAATTTCGGCGCGCGGGCGTCGATCGCGACCGCATGACACTGGGTGGGATCGCCGACCTCCTGCACGCCCTTGGCGAGCAGCATCTTCAGGATCGAGCCGCGATTATAGGGCGTGCCGCGGATCAGGAAATTGTCGGCGGCCTCGCCCCAGTATTGCTTCAGCCATTCGATGTTGGCCTCGAAGCCACCGGCAGCCGCCACCAGCGAGGTCGCGCGGATCTCGCTCTCGCCCTTGATCGGCCGCTTCAGACGCGCGGCGAGGAACATGCCGTCCTCGATCACGAGGTCGGTGACCTCCGCATCGTATTCGACGTCGACGCCGAGCCGCTCGGCCGTCAGATACAGCGCGTTCAGCATGGCGCGGCCACCGCCGAGGAAGAAAGAGTTGGTGCGGCCGAGGCTCAGCGTGCCGCCGAGCGAGGGCTGCCAGCGCACGCCCTGCTCCACGATCCAGTTCAGGATGTCCTTGGACTCCCGGATCATGTGGCGGGCGAGCACCTCATCGGTCTGCCCGCCGGTCACGCGCAGCAGATCCTCCCAGAATTCATCTTCTGTGTAGGGCCCGGTCAGGATTTCGGTCGCGGCGTCATGGGCGCAGCGCATGTTGCGGGTGTGACGGGTGTTGCCACCACGATAGAACTTTGGCGCCCCTTCGAGCACGAGGACCGAAGCGCCGCCACGCCGTGCTGCGATCGCCGCGCACAGCGCCGCGTTGCCGCCGCCGATCACCAGCACGTCGTATTTGCTGCCCATGCGCGTCCGTCCGATGCGACGAAGTTAGAGACATTCTGCCCGCCAACAGCTCCGGTCAACCGGCTTCGCTGTTGCGTACTTTTGTATACAAAGATATACAGAAGCGGCGCAAGCAACATCTCTGCATGGGCAGGATGCGAGTTGAGGGCCATGGCCAGACGTCCGGCAAAGGCAGGCGGATCGATTGCACGCGATGGTAGTGTCGCGCTCGGCGAAGCCGTGTTCCGTTCGCTCTGCGAGGCGCTCCAGGCCGGCAGCTACCGCGCCGGCGATCGCCTGCGCGAGGAGGAGGTCGCCCAGCGGCTGAAAGTCAGCCGCACGCCGGTGCGGGAAGCGCTGGGCCGGCTCGCCGCGCGCGGCTTCGTCGAGCCCGCCGGCGGCCGCGGGCTGATCGTGCGCAACCTCGACATCTCGGAGGTGCTCGAGCTCTACGCCATGCGCGAGATCATGGAAGGCGCCGCCGCGCGCCTTGCCGCCGAGCATGCCTCTGCACCCGAGGTGGATGCGCTCAGGGATATCGAGCAGGCCTTTGTCGAAGCCTCCGAAACGGACGCCGCCGAGATGGCAAGGGAAAGGGCAAGGCTCAACCGGGCCTTCCACGAGGCGATCTGCCGCGCAGCGCGCAACCGCTATCTCGACAACGCCTCGCGCGAATTGCAGGACTGGATCGCCCTGCTCGGTCCGACCACCTTCACCGTGACGGGGCGTCCCTCGACCAGCCATAGCGAGCACCTGGCCATCATCGACGCCATCGCCGCGCGTGACGGCAACAATGCCGAGCAGCTCGCCCGTGCGCATATCCGCGAGGCGCTGCGCTGTCGTCTCAAGCTGCTGCAGAGGCAGTAGCGGATGCTCATGCCAGCACGTCGGCCACGACCGCCTTCACGGCGTCCCGCACATCGGTCGGCTTCATCCGCACCTGCAAGCCGCGCTGACCGCCATTGAGATAGACCAGCTCATGCGTGAGCGCGCTTCTCTCGATCACGGTGCGGACCGGCTTGCGCTGCCCGAATGGGCTGATGCCGCCGACCTTGTAGCCGGTGACGCGTTCGGCCTCCGGCGGCTTCATCATCTGCGCCGACTTGCCGCCCGCGGCCGCGGCGAGCTTCTTCATCGAGACTTCCTGGTTGGAGGGGACGATGACGCAAACCGGCTTGCCGTCCACCAGCGCCATTAGCGTCTTCAGCACCCGCGCGGGATCCTCGCCGAGCGCGGCCGCCGCCTGCAGGCCGATGCTCTCGGCGTCAGGATCGTAGTCGTAGGTGTGGACGGTGAAGGCAATGCGGGCAGCTTCAAGCGTACGGGTGGCCGGGGTGACTTTGGACATGCGCCATGTTTATCACCGTCATTGCGAGGAGCGAAGCGACGAAGCAATCCAGCTGTCTCCGCGGAGAGATGCTGGATTGCTTCGCTGCGCTCGCAATGACGGCTGTGGGAACAGGTGTGCCCAAACGTTCAGCATTCGCTGGACGACGGTGGTGGTGGCGTTGGCGGCGCGCAGCCGCCAAAAAACGGCGAGCCCCTACTCCGCCGCGTCCCGCATCTCCGCCCGCTCGGCCCTGGCTGCGCAGAACTTGAACTCCGGGATCTTGCCGAACGGGTCGAGCGCCGGGTTGGTGAGCAGGTTCGCCGCCGCTTCCGCGTAGCAGAACGGCATGAACACCATGTTTTCAGGCACGTCGCGATCCGACCGCACTTTAACCTCCACCGCACCGCGGCGGGTCTCGAGGCGGATGAAATCGCCGGGCACCAGCTTCTTCTTGCGCATGTCCTTCGGCGACATGAACGCGACCGCCTCGGGTTCGATCTGGTCGAGCACCTGCGCGCGCCGAGTCATCGAGCCGGTGTGCCAATGTTCGAGCACACGGCCGGTCGAGAGCACCATCGGATATTCGGCGTCGGGCAGCTCATCCGGCGGAATGACCTTGGCCGGCACGATCTTGCCGCGGCCGCTCGCGGTCGGGAAGCCCGTGGTGAAGATGATCTCGTTGCCGGGCTTGTTCGGATCATCGGCCGGATAGGTGACGGCGCCTTCGCGCACCAGCCGCTCCCAGCTGATGTTCTTGAGCGACGGCATCAGTTCCGCCATCTCGGTGTAGACCTCCCCGGGCCCGGCATAATTCCACGGCAAGCCCATGCGCTTGCCGATCTCCTGGATGATCCAGAGATCCTGCCGCGCATCGCCCGGTGGCTTGATCACCTGGCGCGCGAGCTGCACGCGGCGATCGGTGTTGGTGAAGGAGCCATCCTTCTCGGCAAACGCCGAGGCCGGCAGGATGACGTCGGCGTGGAACGCAGTCTCTGTGACGAAGAGATCCTGCACCACGAGATGATCGAGCATCGCCAGCGCCTGGCGCGCGTGCTGCAAATCGGGGTCGGACATCGCGGGGTTCTCGCCCTCGATATACATGCCCTTGATCTCGCCGGCGTGGATCGCGTTCATGATCTCGACGACCGTGAGACCACGGACCGGATCGAGCTCCTGCTGCCAGAGCTTTTCGAACGCTCCGCGCATGTCGTCGCGGCCGACCGGCTGATAGTCAGGCAGGAACATCGGGATCAAACCGGCGTCGGAGGCGCCCTGCACGTTGTTCTGGCCGCGCAGCGGATGCAGGCCCGTGCCGGGCCGGCCCACCTGGCCGGTGATCAGCGCCAGCGCAATCAGGCAGCGCGCATTGTCGGTGCCATGGACGTGCTGGCTGATGCCCATGCCCCAGAAGATGATCGACGATTTGGCGCGTGCGTAGGTGCGCGCCACCTCGCGCAGCGTCTGCGCCGGGATGCCGCAGATCGGCTCCATCTTTTCCGGCGTGAACTCCTTGATCTTCTCCTTGAGGTCCTCGAACCCCTCGGTGTAGCCGGCGATGTACTGGTCGTCGGTCAGGCCTTCTGTGATGATCGTGTTGATCATCGCGTTCAGCATGGCGACGTCGGAGCCCGGCTTGAACTGCAGGTGCTTGCTGGCGTGACGCGACAGCGTCTGCCGGCGCGGATCCATCACGAACAGCTTGGCGCCGTTCTGCTTGACCGCATTCTTGATGAAGGTCGCGGCGACCGGGTGGTTGACCGTCGGGTTGGCGCCGATCACCCAGATCACTTCCGCGTCCATCGCGGCGGAGAACGGCGCGGACACCGCGCCCGAGCTCAGGCCTTCGAACAGCGCCGCCACCGACGAGGCGTGGCACAGCCGGGTGCAGTGGTCGACATTGTTCGATCCAAAGCCGGTGCGCACCAGCTTCTGGAACAGGTAGGCCTCTTCGTTCGAGCCCTTGGCCGAGCCGAAGCCGGCGAGCGCCTTCACGCCCTTCTCGTCGCGGATCTTGACGAGGCCTTTGGCGGCGATGTCGAGCGCTTCGTCCCAGCTCGCCTCACGGAAATGCGTGAACGGATTGGCCGGATCGACCTGGTCGTTGGAATCCTTCTTCGCATTCGGCAGCCGCACCAGCGGTTTTGTCAGGCGATGCGGATGGTGGATGTAGTCGAAGCCGAAGCGGCCCTTGACGCAAAGACGGTTGTGATTGGCCGGGCCGTCGCGCCCTTCCGCATAAATCACCTTCTCGTCCTTGACCTCATAGGTGACCTGGCAGCCGACGCCGCAGAACGGGCAGAGCGAATCCACCTTCCTGTCCGCGTAGGTCACGCGGGTCTGCTTGTCGTCCAGCATCACTGATGGCATCAGCGCGCCGGTCGGGCAGGCCTGCACACATTCGCCGCAGGCAACGCAGGTCGACTCGCCCATGGGGTCGTCGAAGTCGAACACGATCTTCGAACCATGGCTCCGATATGCCATGCCGATGACGTCGTTGACCTGGACCTCGCGGCAAGCGCGCACGCAGAGGCCGCATTGGATGCAGGCGTCGAGATTGACCCGCATCGCCGGATGACTGGCGTCGGTGTCCCAGCGCTCGGCGGCGGGGAAGCGGCTCTCCGTGACGCCGGTGGTTTCGGCCCAGTGCCAGAATTTCGAATCCGGATCGTGGCTGGTCTCGCGCGCCGGCTGGTCGGCGACCAGCAGCTCCATCACCATCTTCTGTGCCGAGACAGCGCGCGCGGACTCCGTCTTCACCTTCATGCCGACCGACGGCGTCCGCTTGCAGGATGCCGCCAGCACGCGCTCGCCCTCGATCTCGACCATGCAGGCGCGGCAATTGCCGTCGGGGCGATAGTCTGGCGCGGGCGAATAGCACAGATGCGGGATCTCGCGGCCCTGGCGTTTGGCGACCTGCCAGATCGTCTCGCCGGGTTTTGCTTCGACCTGCTTGCCGTCGAGCTCGAACGTAATCTTGGTCATTCGGCCGCTTCCTTGAACTCGTCAGGGAAATATTTGATCACGGAGGACAGCGGATTCGATGCCGCCTGTCCGAGCCCGCAGATCGAGGCATCGCGCATCGCCTGGCTCAATTCTTCCAGCAATGCGCGGTTCCAGACCGGCTTCTGCATCAGCTGCGCCGCCTTCTGGGTTCCGACGCGGCACGGCGTGCACTGGCCGCAACTCTCGTCCCCAAAGAACTTCATCAGGTTCAGCGCCGCCGCGCGCACGCTGTCCTTCTGCGACAGGATCACGATCGCCGCCGAGCCGATGAAGCAGCCGTATTTCTCCAGCGTGCCGAAATCGAGCGGGATGTCGTCCATCGACGCCGGAAGGATACCGCCGGACGCGCCACCGGGAAGATACGCGTAGAACTGATGACCGTCGGCCATGCCGCCGCAATATTCATCGATCAGTTCGCGCACGGTGATGCCCGCCGGCGCGAGCTTCATGCCGGGAGTCTTGACGCGGCCGGAGACCGAGAAGCTGCGCAAGCCATGGCGCTCATGGCGGCCATTGCCCTTCCACCAATCGGCGCCCTTCTCGACGATGTCGCGCACCCACCACAGCGTCTCGATGTTGTTGATCAGCGTCGGCAGGCCGAACAGGCCGACCTGGAACGGATAAGGCGGCTTGTGCCGGGGCAGGCCGCGCTTGCCCTCGATGCTCTCGAGCAGCGAGGATTCCTCGCCGCAGATATAGGCGCCCGCGCCACGGCGCATGTGCAGCGTCGGACCGCCAGCAGGGAGCTTGGCGATCTCGCGCTCCAGGATCTCGCGCGAGGCCGGATATTCGTCGCGCAAGTAAATGTAGACGTCGGAGGCCTGCACCACATGCGCGCCGATCAGCATGCCCTCGATGAAGCGATGCGGATCGGTTTCAAGATAATAGCGATCCTTGAACGTGCCCGGCTCGCCCTCATCGCCGTTGATCGCCATCAGCCGCGGACCGGGCTCGCCCAACACAGCGCGCCATTTGCGCCCCGTCGGGAAGCCGGCGCCGCCGAGGCCGCGCAGCGAAGCATCGTCGAGCGCTTTCAGCAGATCGTCCGTCGACATCTCGCCGGAGCGCACGCGACCCAGCAGCTTGTAGCCGCCACCTGCGACATAGGCGTCGTAGTCGACATATTTCGGCAGATGCGCGTGGGTGTCGCCGGCTTTCGCGGCGGCTATGACGTTGGCGACAGTCGCATGGTCGACGAAGTTGTGGCCGACTTCGGCCGCAGGCGCCGTATCGCAGCGACCGACACAGGGCGCGCGCACGACGCGGATGCCGGGGCCCGATGCACTCTGGAGATCCTCGAGCAGCTTTTCGCCGCCGAGCATCGCGCAGGTGAGCGAATCGCAGACGCGGATCGTCAGTCGCGCGATGTCAGGCTCGCCTTCCTTCACCACGTCGAAATGCGCGTAGAAGGTCGCGGTCTCGAACACTTCGGCGAAGGCGAGCTTCATCTCGTCCGCGAGCGCGGCAAGATGCGCGGCCGAGATCTGATGATATTTGTCCTGGATCAGGTGCAGATATTCGATCAGGAGATCGCGCCGCCGCGGTCTGTCACCGAGCAATTGCTCGATCTCATGCGAGGCGGTCGGATCGACCTGCCGCCCCTTGGGCGTGGCCTTGGCGCGGCGGCGCCCCTCGCCCGGATGCTCGAATTCTCTGACCTTGTGAACGTCGTCGTTGCTGCTCATGGAAACGTCGCGTTCTCCTCAAAAGCGCGATGATCAGGAGCTGGTTCGCCATCGCGATCCGCCCTTATTTCAAGACCTGACAATCGGGAACCGCATCGCGATATCCCCGCGGATCAGGCCTCATTCCAGGCGACTCTAGCCTCTGGTATACCAGAGGCCAAGTAAATTTAGAACGTCTCTATAATCATTTAGGGGGCGGGCAGCCGCCCTGCCACGCCCCCAAACGTCAAGTGCTTGCGGAACTCCGCCTCAAGTCTTGCTCATGCAATCCTGAATGTAGAACCAGCGATCATCGCCGACGAGCCCTTTGGACTTCACCTCGGCACGACACGCCTTCAGCTTCGGCTTGTTGGCCGCCCAAGTGGCCTTCATCTCTTTCAGCTTCTGCATGGTGAGCTTGACCTTGCCCGGCGGCTTGGCGTCGGTAGCGGTCGCGGCAGGCGCCGGTGTCGCTGCGGTCTGCGCGGACGCGGTGTGAAGGCCTGCTGCCAGCAACATGGCGGCAAGGCAGATACGTGTACGAAGCATAGGAATCCCCCTAGGTCCCATTCTTGAATATTTGCCGGATGAGCACCGCGGGTGCCGGCGTCAGCATCCCGCGGTGGTGGGTTCGATCAGAGGATCTTCACCGCGCTCTCGAGCGTCTTGTACACGCCCCAGGCCAGCGGAATGCCGACGAAGAGCCAGAACAGTGCAGCCTTGGCATCCAGGCCGCCCGTGCCGATCCCGAACGAGCCCGTCTGAATCGAACCCGCGCCGGCGTTTGCCGCCTGCAGCTTCGCGACTTCGGCCTCGCTCATGTACCATTTCGAGTCGACCGGCTTGACCAGATAGTTGCAGATGATGCCGGCGATCAGCATTGCACAGAGAATGTACATGGTCGTGTTGTAGAGCTGGTCACGCGGCACGCCCGCCGCGAGCTGGAACTCGCGGATGTAGTTCACCACAACGGGTCCGATGATGCCCGCCGTGGACCATGCCGTGAGCAGACGGCCGTGGATGGCGCCGACGAACTGCGTTCCGAACATGTCGGCAAGGTAGGCCGGCACAGTCGCGAAGCCGCCGCCGTACATTGAGAGGATGACGCCGAAGCCAAGCACGAAGAGCAGCTTCGAGCCCATCGCCGCAAAGGTCGGCGCCAACGCGTAGAGCGCGATGCCGAGGATGAAGAACGTATAATAGGTGTTCTTGCGGCCCATATAGTCGGACAGCGACGCCCAGAAGAACCGGCCGCCAATGTTGAATAGCGAGAGCAGGCCGGCAAAGCCCGCCGCGATGCCGGCGATGACGGTCTTCTGGTCAGCCGAGAGCTGACTGAAGGTGAGCTCGGGATGACCGATCAGCTTGCCGGCGAAGATTTCCTGCAGCATCGGCGAAGCCATGCCGATGACGCCGATACCGGCGGACACGTTCAAGCAGAGCACCCACCAGATCAACCAGAATTGCGGCGTCTTGTGCGCGTTGTCCAGGTGGACATGATGCTCTGTGATCATCGACTTCTTTTCGCTCGGCGGCGTCCAGCCCTCAGGCTTCCAGCCAGCCGGCGTCACGCGATAGGCGAAGGCACCGATAGTCATGAAGATGAAATAGACGACGCCCATGACGACGAAGGTCTGCCACACACCGACGTCAGTCGACGACTTGAAGTAGTTGATCAGCAGATTGGCGAATGGCGCGCCGATCATGGCGCCGCCACCGAAGCCCATGATCGCCATGCCGGTCGCCATGCCGCGGCGGTCGGGGAACCATTTGATCAGTGTCGACACCGGGGAGATGTAGCCGAGGCCGAGCCCGACGCCGCCGATGACGCCGGCTCCGAGCCACATGATCCAGAGTTGATGGACGTAGATGCCGAGCGCGCCGATCAGGAGCCCGCCGCCCCAGCACAGCGCGGCAACGAAGCCGGCCTTGCGCGGACCAGCCCGCTCAAGCCAGCCGCCCCAGATCGCGGCGGAGACGCCGAGCAGGACGAAGAACAGCGTGAACATCCACCCAAGGCTTGCGACCTTCCAGTCGCAGGTGGTGGTGAACAGTTCCGACCACAGCGACATATCGGGGCAGGCCTTTGGCGCGGTCAATCCGATCGCGCGCGAAAGCGGCAGCCAGAACACCGAGAAGCCATAGGCCATGCCGATGCAGAGATGGATGCAGAGTGCCGCCGGCGGCACGAGCCAGCGGTTGAAGCCTGCCTTCGCCACTGTATGCTCGCGATCGAGAATTCCCGCGCCTGCGCCCGAAAGTTTCCCAGCGCTCTCAATTGTCGTCATCCATACCTCCCCTGCAGCCGCCCTTCTGAGCGAAACTGCCGCTACGATCCTGTTCCTCAGCCCATTGCGGCGCAGCCGTTGCCCCTGCTGCTCCGCACAATCACCCGACACGCGCCAGGACCGTCACGCGCGTCTGAAAGTTAACCCCTCGACCGGGGCTCTATGCCCGATACGGTTTGCGGGCTTCGTGCGTGGCCCGCTGCTCCGCGCATCGCGGACAAGACTCAACCTCCGCGCCCGCGCGGACAAAGTCAATTGGGGCAGAAGCCGTGATCGATGTCGATAGATAAAAGGTCGGTATCAGCGTGGTCACGCGCCTAAGAACGCAGCGCACCATTGACACTTGCTATCGAGCCATTCGCCTTTTCTATCAAGAACACGATGCGCGCCTCGTTGCGCTCGGTGATCTCCACCGTGTCGCCCGTCTCGCGGATCAGGTTGGGGATGTCAATCACCGACAAGGGGTCGGTGCAGTGGACTTCGAGCTGATCGCCCGGCTGCAATGGTTTCAGCGCCTTGCGCGTTTTTAGGGCTGGCAACGGGCATTTGAGCCCGGTGAGATCAAGTGTCGTTCTGGTCATCAGCGCAACATGGCGGGAGGGATCGATCGCGTCAACGCGAGGACCTCAGAGCAGGTCGGCGTAGGACAGGAAACCTACGCGGTCGCCCGGTTCGATGCGGGTGATATCTTCGCCGAGTTCAATGAGGCCATCGGTCTCGACCAATGACGACAGCAGGCCCGCCCCTTCGCGCGGGAATTTGATCGCCTCCAGCGCGCCATCCTGTGCACGGCGCAAGGAGGCGCGAACATATTCGCGGCGGCCCAGCTTCTTCCTGTAGGTGAACGCCGCACGCAGCGGGATCGGCAACAGCGGCTCCGACAGGCCGCCGGCGAGTGCGAGCACGGTTGGCCGCACCACGTGGACGAATGTCACAAAACTTGCGACGGGATTGCCCGGCAGCCCGATCAACGGCGTGCCGCCGATGATACCCATCGCCACAGGCCGGCCGGGCTTGATCGCCATCCGCCACAGCACGAGCGAGCCGACGCTCTCGACCGCCGCCTTGACGTGATCCTCCTCGCCGGTCGAGACGCCGCCGGTGGTGAGGATCAGATCATGATGGCCCGCAACCTGTTTCAATCCGGTGGCCAGCGAAGCACGCTCGTCGCGCAAAATGCCGAGGTCAGAGACCTCGCAGCCAAGACGGCGCAGCATCGCCATCAGCATGAAACGGTTGGAATCGAACAACTGCGAAGCCGCGCGCGGCTCGCCCGGCGAGGCGAGTTCGTCCCCGGTGGAGAACACCGCGACACGAATGCGCCTGATCACGTCGAGTTGCTGCAGGCCAAACGCGGCGGCAAGGGCAACATGCTGCGGCCGCAGCCGCTGGCCTGCCCGCAGCGCGACATGGCCAACAGGAATGTCCTCGCCTGCCGGCCGGACATTCGCACCCGACTTCAGCCCGGGTGGCAGCACGATCCTTCCGGCGTCATCGATGCGGACATCCTCCTGCATGAAGACGGTCTCGGCACCCGGCGGCATCGGCGCGCCCGTGAAGATGCGCGCAGTGTGGCCGGGCTTGATCGGCACCTGCGCAAAACCGCCGGCCTGGATGCGGCCGTCGAGCGGGAATACCTGTTCCCTGTCTTGCGGAAGATCGGCATTGCCGACGGCGTAACCGTCGACGGCCGAGTTGGTGAAGGGCGGCAACGGCAAGGGCGCAGCGAGATTGCGCGCCAGCACGCGTCCATCGGCGTCGACCAGCGCGACCGTCTCGAGATCGGCAATCGCGCTCACGCGGGCCGTGATCAGGCCAACGGCCTCGTCCACCGACATCATCGGTCCGCCGAAAGCAAAGCAATCGTCCGACAGTTGCGCCATGGTGCCTCGTCAGCGCATCGCCGCGCTTTTTGCCACCGCGTCCTCGACCGGCATCGCCGCACGGAGCATCAGGGCCGCCGCGGCCTCGATATCATCGAGATGGACGGTCGGCAGCCGGGTTTCAACCGCAATGTCGGTCGCAATTCCGGCAATCCCGGGATCATCGGGAAACAGCAGCGGCTTGCCGTTGGCGGCGCGATGCACCTCGATCTTGCGATGCGGCTCGCGCTTGAAGCCCTCGACCACGACAAGATCGACCGCGGACAGCTTGCTCAGGAGTTCCGGCAGCCGCGGCTCGGCTGCGCCGCGCAGCTCATGCATCAAGGCCCAGCGGTTGGACGAGGCCACCAGCACCTCGGCCGCGCCGGCCTCGCGATGACGCCAGGAATCCTTGCCGGGCACGTCAACGTCGAACTGATGATGCGCATGCTTGATGACGGAGACGCGCAGGCCTATCGCGTTGAAATGCGGGATCAGCCGCGTCAACAGCGTGGTCTTGCCCGCACCGCTCCAGCCTGCAAGGCCGATGACTTTCATAACCGTTCGATCTCCGCCAACGGCTCGCCCGCCGATGGAACCTCAGGCCTCTCCCCGTCATTACGAGCGCAGCGAAGCAATCCAGAATCTTTCCGCGTTGGCAGTCTGGATTGCGCTCGCAATGACGAGCGGAGGCATTCCGCCCATTCCCGGCCATGCTTATATCGGCTTGAGGCGAATGTCATGCTAACGTCGCAGCCATGATGAAGATCGACAAAGCTCCGGTGCCCCTGATAGTCCCCCATCCCGACGATCCGCGCCTGACCGAGAGCGTGACCGGGACCGACCAGACCGGCGCCAGGGTCGAGATCAGGGTGCCGATGGAGCGGCCGCTGACGCTCTATTTGAATGCGCAGGAGATCGTCACCATGATGACGATCGGCGATTATCCGGAATATCTGGCGCTCGGCTATTTGCTGAACCAGAACATGCTGAAATATAACGACGCTGTGACCGAGGTCGAATACGACGACGACCTCCAGGTGGTTGTGGTGCGCACCTCACATCACACCAATTTCGAGGCGAAGCTCAAGAAGCGGACGCAAACATCAGGCTGCGCGCAAGGCACCGCCTTCGGCGACCTGCTTGAGGCAGTCGAGAGCGTCGCACTGCCGAAGGCGGAGCTGCGCACCTCCTGGCTCTACCAGATGACGCAGACCATCAACACCATGCCATCGCTGTATCTGGAGGCCGGCGCGATCCACGGCTGCGTGCTGTGCAAGGAGGGCGAGCCGCTCTGCTACACCGAGGACGTCGGCCGCCACAACGCCGTCGACAAGATCGCGGGCTGGATGTACCGCCACGGCGTCGATCCCTCCGACAAGATCCTCTACACCACCGGGCGTCTCACCTCGGAGATGGTCATCAAGACCGTACGCATGGGCATTCCGATCCTGGTGTCGCGCTCGGGCTTCACCGCTTGGGGCGTCGATCTCGCGAGGCAGGTCGGCCTGACGCTGGTTGGCCGCACCCGCGGAAAGCGTTTCATCGCGCTCGCCGGCGAGGAGCGGATCGTCTACGACCAAAACCTCGAATACGTCGAGGAGGAATCGGCGAAGCACAAGCGCAAGGGTGAAGGTGGTGACGACTGACATTCCACCCACCCAAGGCGTGTTGCTCGCCGGCGGCCTCGCTCGCCGCATGGGCGGCGGCGACAAGCCGATGCGAACCATCGGCGGCCGCACCATCCTGGAACGCGTGATCGCGCGCCTCAACCCGCAGTGCGACGGGCTGATTCTCAATGCCAACGGCGATCCGGCGCGCTTTGCTTCGTTCGGCCTGCAGGTTATTGCTGACGACGTGCCCGGCTTTCCAGGGCCGCTCGCGGGCATCCTCGCTGCGCTCGACTGGACGGCGACGAACCGGCCGGAGATCGAATGGGTGCTCAGTGCCGCAGGTGACTGCCCGTTCCTGCCACGCGACCTCGTCGCGCGGCTGCATGAGGCGCGCGAGCGAGAGAACGCGCAGCTTGCGGTCGCCGCCTCCGGCAGCCAGTCGCATCCGGTGATCGGCCTGTGGCGCGTCGCCTTGCGCGACGAACTGCGTCACGCCCTGGTCGTCGAGGATCTCCGCAAGATCGACCGCTGGACCGCGCGCTATCCGCTCGCGACGGTGAGTTGGCCGGCCGAGCCGCTCGATCCGTTCTTCAATGCCAATACGGTCGAGGACATCGCCGAAGCCGAGCGCCTCGCCGCGCTGGATGCGGCATCGTAACGTTTAACGGGGACATCGAACCGGATCGAAACGAGCTGCGACTACTGATCGGGACGCACTCCGGATCAGCCATGGCCGACTCTTTTCTGAATGCCATACTCGCAGCCGTCGATTTCGTGTTCGATCTCTCGAAAGCGATCGACAGCACCAAACGGCTGAGCCAACTGGCCACGGGCAGCGACAAGATCGTCGAGGTCCCTGCGGATCCGAAGCCGCTGCCGCCTGCCGCGCAGCGTGCGCTCGCGGAAGCCGAGGAACGAGAGTGCGCGCGTGAGCGCGCTGCTCAAGCCGCCAGCGGCACCGACCAGGCATCGTAACCGTAGACCCAACTCGCATCGGTGCGCTGCTTCAGCCAGATATTGGCGCGCGAGGTCTCCTGTACCCTTGTCGTCCGCTCCTTGCGCGTCGCCTCGAAGCGGCGGAAGGCGTCTGCAACGCCGCCGCGGTCAACACCATCGAGGCAGCGCGACAGCACGGCGGCATCCTCGATCGCCATGGCCGCGCCTTGCGCCATGTAAGGCGTCATCGGATGGCAGGCATCGCCAAGCAGCGTCACCTTGCCGTCAGCCCAATGCTCCAGCGCATCGCGATCCATGATCGCCCATTTGTGCACGTCGGGGCACGCCGCCAGCACCTTGCCGACTTGCGGATGAAAGCCTTCGAAAGAGGCGCGCAGATCGCGCACATCACCCTTCGCCGACCAGGACTCGATGCGGAAATCCGGCTCGGGCTGGCTGGTGACGAGATAGACCTCGCTACGGTCAGGCTTGACGTAATAGATCACGATGTGACGGTCCTCGCCCCACCATTTGGTGCAGTCGTCGATCTTCTCGCCGAGCAGCGCGGCCGGATAAGTGGTGCGATAGGCGATGCGGCCGGTGAACCTCACCGGCGCGGTGTCAAAGAGGATATCGCGCACTGCCGAATGAACGCCATCCGCGCCAACCACGGCATCGGCTATAGCGCTCGTGTCATCGGCAAAGCTGAGCCGGACGCCCTCGCCTGTCTCGTCAAGTCCGACGAGCTTGTGGTTGAGCCTCACGAATTCATCGGGCATCACACTCGCCAGCGCAGCGTGAAGATCGCCACGATGGGCGAGCAGATAGGGTGCTCCGAACGTCTCCTCCGCGCTCTCGCCAAAGATCATATCGAACTTGATGTCGCCGCTCTTCCAGTCGCGATTATTCCAGGAGCGCGGATAGAATGATTGGCTGCGCATTCGCGCTTCCAGTCCCAGTGCACGCAGCACCTTCATCGCGTTGCAGCCGATCTGGATGCCGGCACCGATGCGAGCGAATTGAGAGGCCTGTTCGTAGACCATCACGTCGATGCCGACGCGCCTGAGCGCCGCGGCGGCAGCCAGCCCACCCATGCCCGCGCCGACGATCGCAACCGAAAGCGGCCTTGCCATCGCGTCCCCACCCTCTGTCTCGCGCGGCTTGGATGCCGCGTCCTTTATGCGGGCCGGAAGCCCGCTCGCTCAAGTGCCGTGCGCGCCTCGTCCGAGCCAAGCGCGTCGAGGAAGGCCTGCACCGCGGGACGCTGCTTGCGCGACGTCACCAACGCAAAGTCATAATGCTCTTCCGCGAACGGAATGAAACCGAGATTGGCCGCATGGGCGACCGGCGCAATGGTCATGCCCCAATCCGCACGGTGCTGCGCGACCGCCGCGGCAACCGCGTTGTGCGAGCGCGGCTGGTTCCAGTAGCCTTCCGGGCGCGCGCCGCCGAGCAGCCGGTCGATCAGAATACGCGTGCCGGCGCCCGGGTTGCGGTTGACCATGATGCAGGCAGGGTCGGCGACCGCGGCCGCAACGGCCTCCTCTGGACCACGCCCCTCAAAACGCTTGTCGCCCTTGCGGAAGACAATGCCTTGCATCCGTCGCCATCCCGGCACGAGTTCGAGCCCCTCGACGAGATACGGCACGTTGTAGGTCTCGCTCTTGTCGTCGAATAGGTGGATCGGCGCGAGATCGCATTCGCCGCGCTTGGCCGCCGCCAGGCCCCCGAGACTGCCGACGGCAATCGAGCGCACCGTGAGGCCCGCATGGGCGAGCGGCGCAGTCACGAGATCGAGGCCGGTGCAGTGGCTGCCGACAATGACAAGATCGGGCACGCGCACATGCGGCGTAAACAGCGTCACCTCGGCGCTCGTCCCCGCCGGCATCTGGTCGGCGAGCGCATCGATCCGCAGAAAGCCATCGGCCTGTGCGAACGAGGTGATCGCACCGGAGCCCTTGCCGGAGGGATAGGCGATCAGGCCGTCCTTGCCCTCGACCAGCGAGACCATCACGAATTCAGTACGGCCAAGCTCGGACGCAATACGCACCGGCACGGTTGCACTCACCTTGGCGTCGGAGCGCGGCGGCAGTCCGGCCATTTTGCGCAGCGCCGGCACGATCATGTCGTGGAAGGTGAACATTGCCGAGGTCGGAAAGCCCGGCAGGATCACCACCGGCTTGCCGCCGCAGACCGCAAGGCAGAGCGGCTTGCCGGGCTTCAGCGCCACGCCATGTGCGATGACGCCGGGCGGGCCGAGCCGGCCGATGATGCGATGGGAGAGATCGCCCGCACCTTTCGATGTGCCGCCTGACAGCACCAGCATGTCAGCGTCCACCAGCGCCTGTCGCATCGCCGTATCGAGCCTGACTTCGTCGTCGGGAATCTCACCGAGGAAGACCGCCTCGCCGCCATTCTCGTTGATCGCGGCCGCGACGATCGCACCATTGGTGTCGTAGATCGCGGCCGGCGCAAGCGCCTCGCCGGGCTGCACGAGTTCGTCGCCGGTGGAGATCACAGCAACCCGCGGCTTCCGCGCAACCTTCACCTCAGCGATGCCGCAGGCCGCCAGCATGCCGATCTCGCGCGAGCCGATGATCGTGCCGGCGCGCAGCAGCGCTTCGCCGCGCGCGATGTCGGAGCCGGCGTACGAGACGAACTGCCCAGGCGACACTGCGCGACGGACATCGATCGCATCGAGGCCGGACGGCTGGGTGTGCTCGACCATGACGACGGCATCGGCGCCGCGCGGCAGCGGGCCGCCGGTGGCAATCGACGTTGCGGTTCCTGTCGTCACTTGCAGCGCCGGTGCGGTGCCGCAGTGAATGGTCTCGCCGTTCAGCGCCAGCCGCACGGGCGCGCCCTCGCCAGCGGCTGAAAGATCCATCGAGCGTACGGCAAAGCCGTCGACATTGGAGCGATCGAACGGCGGCACGTCGATCGGTGCCGCGATATCTTCAGCGAGGGCCGCACCGAGCGCATCGGCAAGCTTGCGGGCCTCATTCGGGATCGGACGCGGAAACAGCGCAGCGTCGAAGCGCGCCAGCGCGTCCTCGCGCGAGAGGATTTTGAGGAACTGCTCCTGCTCGAGCGCGCTGCGATCTGGCGGTTTTGGGATCATCGTCATGCCGGAACCCATATCATTCCCGCATCAAATAAGCACCGACCGGCTCGCCTGCCGCAAATCCTTCGTCGCTGGCGGAAACAAGCAACCACGCATCGGACCGGCCGATCGCGTAGAGCGGCCATTCGCCCATGGCAAGCGGCATCCAGGTGTTATGTTCCTCCGCCAGGAGCGCGATCTCGGCAATGCCGACGCTGGAAGCGATCTTGCGCGCCAGCGGCAAGGTCACCGCGCGACGTGGCCGCCGCGCCGACATTCTGTCGATGAGCGGAAGCACCAGCGCGAGCCAAACCGCGAGTGCTTGGCCGGGCGAACCGGGCAAGGCGACGATGGGAACGTTTCCGAGCCGACCGGCGGCTGCGGTCCGTCCAGGCTGCAGCGCAAGACCGTGGGCGAGCTTCGCCCCGCGTTCAATCAATGCCGTCACCGTGGCATCGGCGCGACCGACGCCGCTGCCGCCGATGGTCAGCAGGAGATCGCAGTCGGAGACATCGAGCCCAGCCGCGATCGACGCCGCATCGCGCGAAGCGGCTTGATGCGCGCTCACATCCAACCCTGCCGCGCTTGCGAGGTCGGCGATCATCTGCAGCGTCACGGTTGCGCCCGGCACATTGACGATGCGCAGCCGCGGCCGCCTGACGCTCAGCTTGTCCACATCGGCAACGCGCGCGAGCAACAGAGCCGCCGCATCGACGAGACATCCCGTCGCCGCCGCGGGCGCGTTTTCTGCGATATCGCTGCCAGCACGGGCGACACCTTGTCCTGGAACGCCTTCCGCCAACACCTGGGCAAGCGGGCCCGACACCTCGACTGCGTCAACATCGAGCATGCAATCACATCCGGCCGGCATCGCGTCGCCGGCCTCGACCCACACTGGAAGCCCGGCCAGAGGGAGCGGCGAATAGGAGGACGCGCCGACGAGATCGACGGCGCTGAGCGCCCAGCCGTCCACTGCAGCGACGTCGCGCGATGGATGGGGCGGCAGCAATGGCATGCCCGCGGAAACACAGCCGGCCGCTTCGATCAGCGGCAATTGCTCCGCTGCGACCGGGTCAATATCGCGCAGCAGTGCAGCGAGCAAGGTATCGAGCGGCGTCAGCGAGGGCGGCAAGCGCTGGGTCATGCCTCATGATGGACCACGCATCGCGCGGTTTGGCAACCGCTGCCAGCTCGGCCGTCAGCCGCCCGACTTATTCGCGTTCGGAAAGAACACCTGTTGCCCGTCGACCTTGTAGCCGGCGATCGCCGCTTGCCCCTCTGAAGAGATCAGCCAATTGATGAAGGTCTGGCCCAGATCCTTCTTCACGTCCGGAAATTTCTCCGGGTTCACCAGCATCACGCCATATTGGTTGAGCAACCGCTTGTCGCCCTCGACGATGATGTCGAGATCACCGCGATCCCTGAGCGAGATCCAGCTGGCGCGATCTGCAAGCATATAGGCATTCGCCTTGCGCGCGGCGTCGAGCGCCGCAGTCATGCCCTGCCCGCTTTCGCGATACCAGGCACCCTTGGCGCTGGAAATATCGATGCCGGCGACGATCCAGAGCGCGAGTTCGGCCGCGTGGGTGCCGGAGCGGTCGCCGCGCGTCACGAATGGCGCACCCTTGGCCTCGATCGCCTTCAGCGCCGTCGCAATGTCCTTGCCTTTCACGCCCGCGGGATCGCTCTTCGGCCCGATCAGCACGAAATCGTTGTACATCACGTCGTAGCGCTTGGTGGCAAAACCGTCGGCGACGAATTTCTCCTCCTGCGGCCGGGCATGCATCAACACCACGTCGGCCTCACCCCGGCGCGCGCCGTCGAGCACCTCGTCGCTGCGGCGTGCGATCACCGTCACCTCGATGCCAGTCTTGTCGCGGACGACAGGCAGCAAATAATCGAGCAGACCCGATTCCTGTGTCGATGTCGTCGCGGCCAGGACAATCGCGCGCTCCTCGGCAGACGATGTCGTCGCGACGGCCCCGACGAGGCCGCAGAGCAGCGAAAATGCAACGGTCAGTCGGCGAACGGCCATGACGGGTTCCCATTGAAAACGACGCGATCATGATGAGCGATTACGCCGCACTCGTGACGGAGATGGCTGTAGCGACGGCAACATGAGGTAGAGCTCAGGCCAGGGCACCTACCGAAAGGCAAGCTCATGACATGCCAAGCGACCGCGTGAGATGAATCAGTCGGGAAATTTCGGCAATGAATCAACCGGCACGTTGATTGCAGTCATGCGCGCATCGGCGGGAAGCTCCGCACGATCAGTGCCGCTCAAGATCGTCAACCAAGACCAAAACACCTGTCAGGATGTGTTGCAAATCATCGAGATCATCGGGCATGGTTCGCGCGGACAAAAATCGAAGTGCAGAATTCCACCTGCGTTGAACGCCAAAAAGAAGCAAGAATTTGCATAGGAATGCAGGATGGAATTCCTGACGACCAGTGAAGCCGCGGACTATCTACGTCTGGGCGAGCGCAAGCTCTACGAACTCGTTACCAACGGCGCGATCCCCTGCACCAAGGTGACAGGCAAATGGCTCTTCCCGCGACACGAGCTCGACCTCTGGGTGCTGTCGGGCATGGCGCGTCCGGCCGGCATGCTGACGGCGGAGCCGCCGCCGGTGGTGGGAGGCAGCCAGGACGAACTGCTGGATTGGAGCCTTCGCGAATCCGGCTCCGGTCTGGGATCGATGGCCGAAGGCAGCGCGCGCGGGCTTGAGCGACTGCAACGTAACGAGGTGATGGCGGTCGCCGTGCATTTCCACAGCCTCGATTCCGACGGCAACGTTGCCTCCGACGCCAGCGTGGCGGCGCTGCGGGACGCGCCGGATCTGCATGATGCGCTGCTGGTCGCCTTCGTGCGCCGCGAGCAGGGTCTCGTGCTGCCCACAGGCAATCCGAAGCGGCTGCACGGGCTCTCCGACGTGCTCGCGCTCGGCGCGCGGATGGCGATGCGGCAGCAAGGCACCGGCGCGCAAATGCTTCTCGACGTACTGCTGACGCGCGCCGGCGCCTCGACGCGCGATCTGCGCCGGGTGGAGACGCCGGCGCTCACCGGGCCCGACCTCGCCGAAATGGTCCGCGCCGGACAGGCCGATTGCGGCGTCGCGACGCGCGCGGCGGCGCGCTCGGCCGGGCTCGATTTCGTGCCGCTGGTCTGGGAGAATTTTGACCTCGCGATGCGGCAACGCAGCTATTTCCGTCCCGCCATGCAGGTCCTGATCCGGTTCCTGGCCGAACGGCGGCTGCGCCAGCGCGCCGAGGAGCTGACCGGCTACGATCCCTCGCCCGCAGGCCAAATCCGCTTCGCCGCCTGAGATTGACGCCCACCCCAAAATAGTTGCAAAAGAAACCAATTCAGCCGGGCCGTACCCGACGCAGGCAACTTTCGGCCAACGTGCCGGATCAGGGGAGGACAAGCGTGAATCCAATGAAATTTGGACTGCCGGTTGCGGCTGCCTTGACGGCGGCGTTGCTATCGGGCGCCGCGACGGCGCAAGTGTCCGACGACGTCGTCAAGATCGGCGTGCTCACCGACATGAACGGCCCGGCCTCCGCGCCGACCGGCCAGGGCTCGGTGACGGCGGCGCAGATGGCGATCGACGATTTCGGCGGCACGGTGCTCGGCAAGCCGATCAGCATCGTGATCGGCGACCACCAGCTCAAGGCCGATATCGGCGCGGCGATCGCGCGGCGTTGGTACGACGTCGACCAGGTCGACCTGATCGTCGACGTGCCCGTCTCGGCCGTTGGCCTTGCGGTGCAGAACATCGCCAACGAGAAGAAGCGGCTGTTCATCACGCATTCGACCGGCACTGCCGATTTCCATGGCAAGTTCTGCTCGCCCTACGCGATGCAATGGGTGTTCGACACCCGCGCGCTCGCCGTCGGCACGGCGGACGCCGTGGTCAAGCGTGGCGGTGACAGCTGGTTCTTCATCACCGACGATTACGCCTTCGGCCACTCGCTCGAACGCGACGCCTCCAGCGTCATCACCGCCAATGGCGGCAAGGTGCTGGGCTCGGTGCGACCGCCGCTGGCAACGCCCGACCTCTCCTCCTTCGTGCTGCAGGCGCAGGCCTCCAAGGCCAAGATCATCGGCATTGCCGCCGGCCCCCCCAACAACATGAACGAGATCAAGACGGGCTCGGAGTTCGGCGTGTTCAAGGGCGGACAGCAGATGGCGGCGCTGCTGGCGCTGATCACTGATATCCACGGTCTCGGCCTGCAAGCCGCGCAGGGCCTGTTGCTGACGACCTCGTTCTATTGGGACATGGACGACAAGACCCGTGAATGGTCGAAGCGCTATTTCGCCAAGATGAACAAGATGCCGACGATGTGGCAGGCCGGCGTCTATTCATCAGTGATGCACTATCTCAACGCCATCAAGGCTGCTGGCACCGACGATCCGCTCAAGGTCGCCGCGAAAATGCGCGAGACGCCTGTCGAGGATTTCTTCGCCCGCCACGGCAAGCTTCGCGATGACAATCTGATGGTGCACGACCTCTGGCTGGTGCAGGTGAAGACGCCGGAGGAGAGCAAATATCCGTGGGACTATTACAAGATCCTCGCGACGATTCCCGGCGACAAGGCCTTCGGCCCGCCCGACCCGGCGTGTGCGATGCTGAAGAAGTGACGATCGCTTAAAGCGATCGTCATTCCGGGGCGCGCAAAGCGCGAACCCGGAATCTCGAGATTCCGGGTTCGGTGCTGCGCACCGCCCCGGAATGACCGTCGCCACAAGCGACGCTCACTTCACCACGCCAATCTCGCGATAATATTTCATCACGCCGGGATGAATGAGCCCCACGCTCGGTGCGGCGGCGACGGTGTTCATCGCCGTCGTTTCGCAGGCCTGCGCGAGCTTCTTGCAGAAGGTCGCCTCCACGCCATGCAGCGTCCTGGCGAGACGATAGGCGACGTCGTCGGGCAGGTCTTCGCGCGTCAGCACGAAGCTCCAGGAGCCGAGCGAGGCGATCGGCTCGCTCTGCTTTGGATAGGAGCCTGCCGGCACGGTCAGCGGTTTTAGAAACGCATGCTTGGCGCGGATCCGCGTGATCTGCTCCGCATCGGGCGCAATGAAGCGCGCGCCCGCCGTGCTCGAGGCGACCGCTGCAAATCCGGGCCAGCCGATGCCGGCGCCCCACAGGGCTGCGACGCGGCCATCCTCGACCATGGCAGGGCCGTCGCCGGCGCGATCGAGATAGATGGCCTTGAAGTCCTCGTCCTGCTTCAGGCCGAGGCCATCGAGCAAATAGCGCGAAAGGATCGGCAGGCCGGAGCCTTTGGCACCGAACGCGACCGGCTGGCCGACGAGGTCATGGATCGTCTTGTAGGGACTGTCCGCGCGCACCACGAACATGCCGGGGTTGGAATAGATCGCGGTCAGGATCTTCAACCGTACGGGCGCGCGGGCGATGCCGGCGAAGGCCTCGTAGGCCGGCTCGCCCGCGACCAGCGCGAGATCGAGCTCGCCCTTCTCCAGCAGCGGAATGTTCTCGTTGCTGCCCTTGGTGTTGCGCGGGGCGATGGTGAGCGAGCTATCCGCCGCATTCATCACCTCCGCAAAGGTGTTGCCGTAAAGCGGGAAGCCGCCGCCGGGCGTCGCGGTGCCCAAGCTGATCATGGTGGTGGAAATGGCGTTGCCTCCGGTTTGAGCAGCAGCGGGGCTGAGCAGCAGCGCCGCGCCGAGAAGGATACGAAAAGCAAATGTCATGGTCGGTCCGGCTGCGCCTGCGTCAACATCGACGCGAGGCGATGTAGGCAGCGGGCGGTTTTTGTGAAAGCATGCCCGCAACGACAATAAAGCAATGGGAGGCGACATGTTGCGAATTTTGCGGAGCGCTGTGTTCGGGCTGGTCTTTCTGTCGGGTCTCCTCAGCGCCGCGCCTCCCGCCGCCGCCGCCTACCCCGACCGCCCCGTGCACTGGCTGATCGGCTTTGCCGCCGGCGGCCCGGTCGACATCGTCGCGCGCATCATGGCGCAGGCGCTCTCCGACAGGCTCGGCCAGCAATTCATCGTCGAGAACCGCGCCGGCTCCGGCGGCAACATCGCGGCCGCTGCTGCAATCAATGCAGCCCCCGACGGCTACACGCTGCTGTTCGTCGCGCCCAACAATGCGATCTCGACCTCGCTCTACAAGAAGCTGCCGTTCGACTTCCTGCGCGACACCACGCCGGTCGCCAGCATCATGCAGCTCACCAACATGCTGGTCGTCGCCAACGCGATGCCGGTGAAGACGGTCCAGGAGTTCATCGACTATTGCAAGGCCAATCCCGGCAAGATCTCGTTCGCCTCGTCAGGCAACGGCACCTCGGTGCACATGTCGGCGGAGCTGTTCAAGGCGATGACCAAGTGCGACATGGTGCACGTGCCCTATCGCGGATCGGCGATCGCCTTCCCCGACATCATCTCCAACAAGGTGCAGCTGATCTTCGACAACCTTCCTTCCGCGCTCGAGCAGTCGCGCGGCGGCAACGTCCGCGCACTCGGCGTGACCTCGCCGCAGCGCTGGCCCTCCCTGCCCGACGTGCCCGCGATCGCCGAGACCGTGCCGGGCTTCGAATCGGTCGGCTTCTACGGCATCTCGGCGCCGAAGGGCACGCCAGCTGAGATCGTCGATCTCCTCAACAAGACGGTCAACGAGGCGCTGGCCGACCCCAAGGTGGCGGCGCGCCTGACCGAGAATGGCGGCATCCCAAGGCCGATGACGCCGGCCGAGTTCGGCAAGCTCGTCACGGACGAGACCGCGAAGTGGAAGAAGGTCGTGGAGTTCGCCGGGGTCTCGGTGGACTGAGCGGCAGGCCGACACGCCGTTAGTGCGCCGGCAGGAGAGACTCGGGGCCCCTCCCGCCAGAAAACATCAGAACAACCCCATTCACAGTAGAAAGTGAGGCGATTACAAAGGGTTACGCAAGCAAAAAGAGAACCACCCGAAAAACGGTTGTTCCGTCGGGCAAAACAGGCGTATAAGGGCATCATCCAAAATTCGGTATTTTAGAAAATCACCGCCAATGCCGCGCTGACATTTTCGCGTCATCCGCCCGGCATTGCACCCCCGCCCCCATCCCTGTAAACGAACCGCGCTACCGTTGCCGGCCGCGCGTTCCCGCGGGGCCGTCTCGCGGCGGGGCCTGTAGCTCAATGGTTAGAGCCGGCCGCTCATAACGGTCTGGTTGCAGGTTCGAGTCCTGCCGGGCCCACCAGTATTTTCAAGGGTTTGGCCCGGCTTCTCACGCCTTGCCTTTTCGTCGACCAACGAAACAACCAACCCTACGTTCTTGCTCGGTGCCGAGTGCGTTCCGATAGCGTTCGCAGCAACCCGCAAGTGGTCAGGATGGTGATGGCCGTAAGTTTCTCGTAGCGTCTTCTCACTCATACCAAGGAACCCAGCGGCTTCCCACATCGGCGCGGCCCGCTGCATCAACCACGTTGCCGCCGTATGCCGCAGTGTTTGCGGCGTCACGTTGCCTATGGAAACGTCCAGCTTGGCAAGATTGACAGCCGAAGCAAAGCCGGTCTTCACCGACGCAACGGGCTTGCCGTTCCACTCGACAAAATGGCTCTCAGCGATGCCCAGCCGCGACCATCGCCGTAGGTGCGCCAACAATCGGCTTGGTAACGGTACAGGTGTTTGACGTTTGGTAGTGGCGCGCTTGCCAATAGCCAGGCGGTAGAAGATACCGCTATCCAAGTCGACGAACGACTTTCCGGGCTCGCGGAAGGGAGACGCACTTGCAATCGCACCGGCCCTGGTTCCGGTGTAAAGACCAATCAGGATGAACCGGGCTACGTGGCGCAGCGGCCGTTTGTCCGTTTCGACCTTCTGTCCCTTCAAAGGTCCCACATGGACCGTCTGCGTCTCTCGATATCGCCAGCACGTCCAAAGAAGCTTCGCGGCCTCGTCTCGCGTTAGCCATCGCTCGCGCGGCAACCCCTTCTCTGGCAATACGACGCGGACAACGCCCCGATGGAATCCTTCCTTAGCGTGATGATTGATGGCGGCGCGGAGGTCTTCTAAGTCGCGACGCGACCCACCGTTGTTACCGCGCCACTTCGTGTAGGCACGACAATTCGCACCACTAACGTCAGACAGCACCTTGCCGCCCCACCATTGGTTGAGGCGCGCAATCCTTTCATCAAACTTCGCTTTGTTGGCCTGTGTCTCTCGTCGGTCCTCGTAATAGACCGAAAGCACATCTGCCACGTCGATATCCTCGATGTCTTTTAGGCGACGCGCCGGAGCATATTTCTCCGCAATGTAGGCGGCTAGGCGCTCCTGCGCTTGTCTATCCTCGCCTGCAAAGCATCCCGTGGCGATATGCTTGCGACCGTCGACAATAAGCCACGTTCCTCTCGCGACAATTTTTCCGGCTTTGTCGCGACGTTCCTTGCGCCACCACAAGCGTGGCCCTCTACCTTGACGCGGCATAGCTTCCTCATTTCCTCAATATCACGAAGCGTAGTAAAATTCTTGTTGGCGATCTTCTCGATAGCCAGTCGACCGGCGCGGGCCTCACGACGAAGGCCACTTTCGGTCATTCCTCCCAATGGAAACGCGTACGTGACGGCGTCCTTAAGCCTTAGAGGCGTGTCTGGCCCAATGTTGTCGTTGGCTGCGACTGGCAGATGGTTTTCAGTCAAAGAATCCCCCAAATTTAGCTTGCCCTTATAGCGTACATTATGTACGGTTGTCAAGATGGCTCATGAAATAAAGTCTCCGGAACGCGATTTCGCCTTACTCGCCGCCCAAGTCCGCGCAGCCCGTGCCCTCCTTGGCTGGTCCCAAGCCTATTTGGCAGAAGGAATAAAGGTGCGCCGGGCAACTATCGCTGATTTCGAAGCATGTAAGACTGAACCCCACGAAGGGACGCTCTTCGTGCTGCTGAACGAGCTATCCAACGCGGGCATCATTTTTACAGAGACCGGTGTCGCCTTCAGGAAATGGCCACCGAAGGCGTACGTACCGACCGGCATCAAGAGACGGAATAAGTGATCGCGGTTTCGCTATTGATTGGCGCGGTTTGTTGAACCCTTGGCTAGCCCATCCCGACTAACCGATACCGGGGAATTGCCGATTCCCACCCGGGGCTGGAAAGGCCGCCGCTCGCGACAGTTTTCAAGCGGGCGGCGTTTTTGCTTCCAGACAAGAGAAGGCGCCGGTACTCGCGATAGCCGGGGCCTTGTCCTAGCCAGAAAGGTAACATCCCCGACCCCGGACGCCCCAATCTTCGCCAGAGAACTTCTAATTTAGCGTTGACGACACTCGCCGCGCGAATGTGGCAGGGTGAATCTGAAGATGGCTTCGCCTCCATTTTCCAGCCGGGCCTTTTCGATCCTGCCGATTTTCGATAGTCGCCGGAGGTGCGCCCGGCAGGTACGACACCTACCCTGCCGCGATGGCGCAGGAGAACCCCCAATACTAATCTGCAAGCAATGCAGGAGGCCCATGGATTACCTAGGGATGCTGCCCCGCATCGCAAACCTGCCCGCCGTATACGCGTATCGCTGCTTGCCGTGTCGGAGGGTCGACACGATCCCTATCCCGGCCTAGCAGCTTAACCTGACCATCTGCGCACCCCCAGTGCGACCGCTTCTACTGCAGCATCGATGGTCGTAAACTGCGCTTTTTCGTTCGCGCCCTTCGGCGTGAACGACCTTGATACTTTGGTGACCAGCCACATGCTGCTACTGCAGCCAGAACATTCATAGAGCTTCAGCTCGCAGCCTTCGGCGACCGGAAAAAGCGCGATCAGCGCTCTGGCTTGGCAGCAAACGATGCATCCGGCTTCGCCGTGCACGCTAGCCCCCATCGCAATTCCGGCTAGATAAAGAAGCCTGAGTCTGGAATTGGGTGCAATGGCTTGGCGAAGAGTATTGAGTGGCGTGATTGAAGCGCCACAGCGCGATGTTGGCGTCTGCCAAAACGAAAAGGCCCCGGGAGAGGAGCCCGGGGCCTTCGTTCAACGCCGGCCGAGGGGTTAGGCTGAATTCCCGGCCGGGCGATGGTGATACTGCTCACTTCCTTTAGAATCCCGCCAAGGCTAGATTCCACTTGCCTTGGTGGTGAACAGAGTATTAGGTTTACTGTACACCGCGCGACTGCACGACCTCCAAGTTGTATGCACGGTCGAGAACCCCGCTCAGCCGGACTGGCGGGGTTCTGTTACTTTTTGCCTGCGCATTCCTCGGTAGCTCAGCGGTAGAGCATTCGACTGTTAATCGAATGGTCGCTGGTTCGAATCCAGCCCGGGGAGCCAGCGTGGAAGCACGCTAAGTAGTGCGAAATACTTTTCCGATACTCTGCCCGTATTGCTCGTCGAATATGTAGTTAGTCCTATGTCCGCCTCGTCAGCACCGAATAATCGAAAATCGCAGCGCGTTGATTTTTCGCGTGGCGTAGACGTCCAGATAGTAGCAATCGACGGAACGTGGTTTCGCGATTGCAGGATGACAGACGCATCGAACGGCGGAGCCAAGCTCAACGTAGATGGGTCAATAGTTGGACTCTCGAAAGAATTCTTCTTGCTCCTATCGACCACCGGTGCTGCCTATCGGCGGTGCGAACTCGCTTGGGTCAACGGTGATCAGATTGGTGTTCGCTTCATTTCAAGAAAACAAAACTGACTTGGAGGCGCTAACCAAGCCGGGCGGTATCCAGTGTGATGCTGCCGAATTTCGACAGCGCCTCTCGCAACCACGCCTGATACGTTCCCTCGTCTTCTTTCCCACGCTTAGTCCCCCGACGCATTTCAGACCGCGACGGATAGTTTCATGGGCAGGATCGGATTCGCCATCATCATCGCCGCACTTGCTGCGTACGCGGCAGATGCGCGTTGGAATGATAGCCATTACACCGATAGCACGTTATCGTTGCTTCGCCATCTACAGCGCACAATTGGATTATAGAGCTTTGGCGCTAGTAGACGCGACCTACGCAGAAATTTGCGGTTGCTCAGCGCAATTTTGCGATGACAGGAAGCACGCTTGTCGCGTTCACCTCTGGCGGCCCGAGTGTAGCCCAAATGAGAACGGCCACGACGAGAGCGCTATTAAACGTCCACACCGCCAAACGCATCACGGCATCGCCGCCATAGCTGATAAATCAGTAAAGCCTGGCCCGCCCGATGCAAAGTAGATCGCGGCAAGCATCACAATAGAAAACGCTACGTAGCCGAAAATAATCAAGCCGTCATAACTGCGAACAGAAGACGGCATGGTGTGTGAAATCGCCATGACCAATTCCCTATTCAGAATGGCCCTTCGTTGCGCGCGATCATCTTAGGCTTGGCTTGCGAAAGCACTATGAACCAATTCACAGCACCGGCGCACAAATTTCCGTCATTCTTAGCGGTTGTATTTCCTCAGATTGCACGTCAGATCCGGTCCGGCTGATCCGGCCATTCACACAACAAGGCGTAACCGGAAATTAGGAGACGACAGCTAGCGTCGAGTGGTCCGGGGACGGGTGGGTTTTCAAGCCCTACTCGCGGATAAGGCCCCGGCTATCGCGAGTACCGGGGCCTTTCTTTTGCGCGGCGCAAGGTGAAGGAGGCCGCCAACTGAGGCGGCCTTACTTTTCGCCCAATAGCTTCCCGGTCTTTCGATTGATAAAATGCACCTTCATGCATGCTGGGCAGGCCACGCTTTCGTAGCAGCCATCAGACTCATCGTCGTCCTTGTCGTCGATCCAATGCTGGACGTTGAATGACGTGCTTGGGCATTTGAAAACGATATTGGCCATGGGCGGAAACATGGCGATATTTGCGGGATGGCAATCTGACGCGGGTCAATATTTCCGCGCTGCAAAAGAGAATTCATCAACGCATCAGCATGTAGAGCGCTACGCCACCGATGACTGCCAGCCAGATCAGCGAGCCAAACAAGAGGGTGTTGCGGTCCATCCAACCACTTTGGTCCCGCGGGGCATGAATACCTTGACCCAAGTCATGGGGTCAGGGTTACCGAGAACAAATCAGGCCACTCCCAAATTCAACCTAGGCCACTAGGGGTTAAAACAGGCCAGCGCCCGGCAGCCCATAAGAACATATTGCGAACAAGAACAAAGTTGGTACACTTTGGGGATGCCAGCTCCCGGTCCACGCCAGCCTGATCCTGACCGTCTCGAAGCTGCGGCTGATCAGGCCATTGAGGCTTGCGGCGGGGACGCGCGCGAAGCTGTCAAAGCGTTGATCGTCGCGAACGAGTTCTTGGAGCGGCGACTAACGTGGACAAGCTCAATGAGCTTCGCGCGATTCACGCCGACCGTTTCCTTTTTGCCCAAGTTGAAGAAACGTGGATTTTAGAACTCGGCCAACGCTACAAGGATTCGGGAATCAAACTAACCGCGGCAGGATTTGGTCCAGCTAAGCGAGCTAAGACAACTGTCGGCAGGAAATGAGAAGAGCGGCCCGCAGGCCGCTCCTCCGCTACTTGAAACGCTCGCATCTTCTTGGCTTGCATGACCGTTTTAAAGATTGTGCCCGGCAGCGATGCCTTCAAGTCCGCAATCTGTTGCTGAACTCTGGCATTGCGATGTCTAGTGCGTCAGCTTGCGCTGTAGGTGTGCCGCTAATACGTTGCTGACCATTCCCTCGACATTCAATCCCGACCAGTCTCAAGAGCCTCGAGCAGAGCAAGGAAACATATTCTTTTGTACTGGGCCATTTATGTGTCTTAAGAGACAGGCGCTACGCAGCAGCGGGCGCAGATAGCAGCTCTCCTGCTTCCAAGAAAGAAGAGTCGATTTGCTACAGCGCTAGCAACTCTCCGTCTGCTTGCTGCTTGGCACGATCAAGCCCGTTCACGTCTTCAGAGCCAGCGGAACGCTTGTTAGCACGTCTCTTCGTCCGAAACGAGGTCAAATAATGAAGTTGCCGGTCATGTTTTCACGAAGCGTGGATAACGCCCACTTTTTAGCGCGCTGCTATCGTTATCGTCTTCGCACCGAAAAACTGCAAATTAAGACACTTATGAAGCTAAGACTGTCCGGGGCTTCAGTTCTCGACGTCGGCGCAAACAAAGGAATCTACTGCTATTGGTTGACGCAAGCCGTTGGTGGCACCGGGCGCGTGTTAGCAGTTGAACCGCAGCCAGAAATGTTTGCCGGTATCGAGCAACTGACACGCAGATTCGGCTGGACCAACTTACAAGCGCTGAACTTTTGTTTGTCAGACACAGAAGGAACCAGCATACTTTCGCGAGAAAGAGTCGGCGATGGAAGCGCTTCTCTGGAACAAATGCGACATCGGGGCGAAGACGAAAAACTCGTGGTGAAGACAATTCGCTTGGACGATATATCGCACGCTCTCTCGAATCTCAAATACATCAAGTGCGATGTTGAAGGACACGAGCTAAAGGTGTTCTTAGGCGGAGAGCGAACTATTCGACAGCATCGCCCTATCGTGCAGTTTGAAAGTACGGTGGGCGACGACAATACATTTCGTATTTTTGATTTCTTCCGCTCGTTGGGCTACCAAGGCGTCATGCTTCTAGGAAATGAATATCACGACTACACTACTTTGATGCGGAAGCGGCACTACAAGTTCGGTCTTGAAGGTCACCGTGACTTTTTGTTTTTTCCACCCGAGGCGTTGGCCACAACCATTCCCCCGAAGCTGGCTAAACAATTCCTGCTAGCGTCCAAGTGACGTCATTCCGTCTAAGTCGGCAATGTTGTATCGAGGTTGGAGAGGTTGCTTTGCCCCGCTCTACATGGAAACGCACCCAAGCTGCTTCCCGTCCGCTTACGCGGGAGGAAGCCGCCAAGGAGTTGATCTTGAAATATCGGGGCGAACGAGTAGACCGACGTATTATGTATGTGGCAATAGTCTGTTTTGCGTTGACGATCTTTGCATCGATTCATGCAATCGTATTTCCGTTGCACCTTGAATGGCGGGATAAAGTCTCGGTCAAGCGTGATTGAACGAGTTGCAACTGGTGCGATGTTGATATTCTGAATCACTTCGCTAGAAGACCCATGCTCAATAGTGGGTTAGGAATTCCATGCCAAAGAAGACGAAGAAAATTGCCCGCCGCACTTACACAGCGGCGGACGTGAAGGAATTGCGCGCGCACTCAAAGGCACGCACGCCAATTGTGAAGATCGCCAAACAAATGAAGCGCACCGAAGGTTCGCTTCGCCAGAAGGCAATCAAACTCGGAATTGGACTCGGTCACCAGCGTTGACGCGTCTCGGTTCGTTCTCTTGACTCGGAAACTTCTTGCCCGTTTCTGGAAAGACTTTTCCGAGTCGAACCAACCGCGAACACGCTACTCATTCCGTTTACGTGGCAATGAACATCGATTGTTCCAGACCATATTGTCATGATCGCCATACTGCTCCCATAGCGCGGCTAGCTCTTCCTGTGATTTGAACTTGAAGAACCCGCAGGGCTCGCCGCGTAGCCAAGCTTGGGCAGATACTGACAACGCTTGCCGCCTATTCAGCGTTCTTTTCCGTGGCGCCATGCGTCACCGCCGGTTGGCTGGAAGTGCGGGCGGACGGCCGGAAGCGGCTTCACCGATATCTAGGGCAAGTTCACGGAATAGACGGGCCATACCAATCCGGCTGTCGCGCTCGATGGCAACGGCCGGGTGGGCTCGGGGGCTTCCGAACCGATCTTGATACGTCATACCTTCCTTCGCAATCACCTTCCGCGCATCTTCCGCCCGGTCGTAAGCCTCACACGCTTTGGTCAGCAAAATAATGTGGTGCGGTTCAAACTCGTATTCCGCAACAGAGCCGGTGAAGAACGCTGCGGCGTCTTTGCTAAGGTGCTTGGGTGGTTTGTAAGTCTGTGTAGTCATTATTTTCCTTTCTGAAAAAAATTGATTTGAACGGGGTCACCGTCCGTAAAAGTTTTCCCATGGGCCGAGTACGCCTCTTAAAGTGGTAGGGATGACGCGCCCCCTACCCCTTGCCAGGCGAGCCAATCTGGGGGGAATTCTCGCAGAAAAGACTTCACCTGGCAAAGCGGCTAGCAAAAACAGTCAATGACCTTTGCCAAGGAGTTTATTCGCATTTGCGTCTAGGCCTCGCTGATATGCGCGATCCATCATTTCTTGGAAGGTAGGAGTGCCGGTCGGAAAGAGTTCGCGTCCCTTCACACGGAGCACTTCCCCCTGATTCCAGTCAGGATCAGTTGCGCAAGTACCGTCCCACAGCGACCACACCGTCCCTTCAAATTCTGCACCCGAAGGACGAAGAGGGGCGGTCTCCTTATCCTTTATCGCAAACTCGAACAACCGATGCTCAGACTTCTTGAATTGATACTCGGCATCATACTTCAACGTAAAATTTATTAGGTCGTGGCTAGTTTGATCTGCCCAATAGAACCGGGCAGGCGTGTAAGAACGTAAAGCAAAATCCTCATCCCCACGGGGGCAAACTGACGGCAGCCACTTTCCATCCCTACGGGTAAATATGACGAGGCCACCTGAAGTCTGAAACACACCAATTGCCGAGCGATACGAGCCAAAGGCAGTCACGAACAACAGTTCGCGCTTATCAATGTTTTGGTACTCGACATTGAGCGAGTAATCGGGAGAGACAAACATTCCCGTCATTTCGATGGTAGGAATCCTGTCTTTGCCGCGAAGATAGTGATCGAAAAGCCCAGCGCGATGCATGCTGTATAAAGCGAAGAACGATATCGGATATTTTTTTGTCGGGTTTCTCCAAACCGTGCCCCTTCCGGTCAGAGCCGTTAAGCTTGGGTTCTCCGTTTCTATGTAATTTGCATCCGTCCAAGCAATATCGGCCTGAACATCTCCAACGTCTTTATCGTAGGGAGCGACGATAGTTTCAAAGGCCTGCCGCATGTCAGCATGAGATTCATAGGCCTGCCGCATGTCGGCATGCACGTCCTGGTCACCAACACTAAATTGAAACGCAATAACGGCGCCAGCGGCGGCAATGAGCCCGCCGATTGCCAGTTTTAACAATTCTTTTGCAGTATCCCGACTGACCACCAAATCGTAGAGTGAGCGCAAGAACTTCATGTGACGTTCTCCAATCAAATTTATACCTTCTAGCGAAGATAGTGGTCAACAATGAGTTCTATCGCGAGATGGTGACCGTCGCTACCGAGCACCGGCAAGCCCTCAGACGCACCACGCGTCAGCGCATTTAAACAGCATGACCACCGCCCCGCGTTATCGCGGCAGGTTTCTGACATTCCATGACAGAGACCGACTACCGGCGCGCTTACCCCTTTGCGGATCGGCCCGAGATTATTAGCGTTGCGATGGCGAATCGGAGCAAGCGCCCATAATGAAACGTCATTTGGTCTATCCGATCCATTTCGACACGCGAAGCCGCGTCTTAGAGGACGAACAATCCACTTGGACCGAAGAGGCCAAGGTACTGCATCGCGAAAATCGACGACGGGTAGTCGAAGGAATCGAACAACAATTTGGTAGCCGCGATCTTGAACAGAAGGTTGTTGATTTTCGCGAGTGCAGGACCTTGCCGTTCTCAATCGTGTCGTATCACAACAGATACTACCAGCAGTCGCGGGACGCCTTCGTGGCTGGCACTTATTATCCTGCCGCAACAGGTGCGTGCGCCCTCGGTGAGAGAATTCTCAACCATCTAGTGATTGATCTTCGCGAGGAGTTCAGAGACACACCTGACTACAAGCGGGTCTATCGCAAACAATCGTTCGACAATTGGTCGCTAGCGATCGAAGTCCTATCCAATTGGTCTGCGCTCCGGGGCGACACGCCGCAGACATTTCGGCAGCTGAACGCCCTCAGAAACATATTGATTCATTTTGATGCAACCATCTTCGACAACGAACGTGCGTTAGCGCTGGAGGCGCTTAGTTTGATTGGAAGACTGGTCAGTGCCCAATTTGGCTTCTTCGGTAACGAGCACTGGTGGGCGATTCCGGGCACTCGCGGCGCGCAGTTCATCAGCAAGGATGCCGAGAAGGACGTAAGCGCTTAGCCGCGACCCTATTGAAGCTGGCTTGACGTTTTGCGGAACCGC